>NZ_FUIE01000003.1 GCF_900163625.1 Brevundimonas diminuta 3F5N | reverse complement strand
GCCGCCCCCCACCCGGCTTCGGCTGCGCCTCAGCCACCCTCCCCGGGACGGGGAGGGAGAGGCGGTTAGCGCGCCCGGCGGATCAGTTCATCCGCCAGCACGTCCGTCAGATAGCCGTCGGCCGTCCGCCCGTTCGCTTGCTGCCAGCGGCGCAGGGCGGCGCGGGTGTTGGAGCCGATGACGCCGTCGACGCCTTGCGTGTCGAAGCCCATGCGGGTCAGGGCCTGCTGGGCGCCGACGCGCTGGTCCCGCGTCAGGGGCCCGTCGTTGGGCCAGGAGGCTTTCAGCGCGGGCTTGCCGGTCACGCCGTCGGCGATCATGCCGATAGCCAGGGCGTAGCTAACCGAGTTGTTGTAGCGGCGGATGACGTAGTGGTTGGGCAGGGCCAGGAAGGCCGGGCCCTTGGCGCCTTGCGGCAGCAGGATGGCCGCGCCCTCGGCCGCCTCGGCGCTGTTGGGCGACGAACCGTCGGCCAGGCGCACGCCGCGCGCGACCCAGTAGGACCAGGGGTGCTTCGGCCCCTCGGCCTGGCTGTAGTCGAAATTGGAGGGCAGGGTGACTTCATAGGCCCAGCCCTGGCCGCGCTTCCAGCCCGCCTGGGCCAGCAGATTCGCCGCCGAGGCCAGGGCGTCGGCGTCCGAGCCCCAGATGTCGACCTTGCCGTCGCCGTTCTGGTCGACGCCCAGCCGCAGATAGTTGTCCGGCATGAACTGGGTCTGGCCCATGGCGCCGGCCCAGCTGCCCTTCAGCCCTGCGCGGTCGCGCTTGCCCGTCACGACGATGTCGAGGGCGTGCTTCAGCTGGTCCTCGGCCCAGGCGCGGCGGCGGCCGTCATAGGCCAGGGTCGCCAGGGAGCGGATGACGTCGAAATCGCCCTGAACCTGGCCGAAGGCGCTTTCCTGAGCCCAGACGCCCAGCAGGATTTCGGTCGGCACGCCGTATTTCTGGGTCACGTCCCACGGCACGCGGTCGACGCGCTGGCGGGCCATGGCGATTCGCGCCGGAGTGGTGGCATTCTGGATGTAGACTCCGGCGGGCCGCGAGAATTCGGGCTGGTTGCGGTCCAGGCGGATGATGCTGGGGTTCGGCGTCACGCTCTCCAGCTCGCGGGCGTACTCCCATTTGCGGGCGCCGCCGTGGCGTTCCAGGAAGCTTTGCTTCCAGGCGTCGAAGCTGGCGTGGTCATAGGCCTCGCTGAGGTCCGTCTGGGCGGGCGGGGGAGTGGGGGCCGGCGTGGCGGGCGCAGGCTCGACCACGGGCGGCGGCGCAGGCTGAGGCTGCGGCGGCGTGGGAACCATGGGGGTGCAGGCGGCGACCGAACCCAACAACAGAAGACGATAAGCGATAGGCATAGTCACAGGCTAACGCCCCCGAATTCCACGACCAATCACAAGCGCGCGAAGGCCTGATGAGTTTCCGTGATAAGGGTGAAAGCGCCGTTAACCATTCCTGAAAGCAGGCGGTTAATCTGCTGAATTTACATTGCAGCGTTCCCTGAGCACGGCCTGGTGGCGGAGGGGCGACGCGCCGGACGTGCATGTCCGGAGATCCTCCGTTCGACTCGGGGGCCAGGCCTCCAGCGGATTCCCCCGCGCGGAATGTTGACGAAAGGCGAGGGCCTCTCTATACGACCGCCTCCGCCGCAGGTTCGCCCGCGGCTCTTTTGTTTTACTCGCCCTCACGGGCCTCCAACCGGGACATCCGACCATGAAGGTCCGTAGCTCGCTGAAGTCGCTGAAGGGTCGCCACCGCGACTGCAAGATCGTTCGTCGCAAGGGCGTTCTGTACGTCATCAACAAGACCGATCCGCGCTTCAAGGCCAAGCAAGGCTGATCACGCGCGACCGGCGCGCCCTGTCTATATCAGGCGAGGCGCGCTGAACGTCGGTGGATGGGATGACTATCCACAGGGCCGCGGGCGTTGTCCGCGGCTTTTTCGCGTCCGCCGTTGAGCCCTGCGCCTGCGCGTGATTAGTGATTCTTTCCTAAATCGCCCTAACGACCTCTGGTCTGCTTGGGGGCGTGCTTTTCTCTTGCCCTGACGGCCCTTGGCCTGTTTGAGGGCGTAGTTCTTCCTGCCCTAACGGCCTTCGGCCTGCTTGAGGGCGCAGCCTGATTTTGAGTTCTGGAGTTCAGTCATGGACGACGCTTCCTTCGACGCCAGCCCCGACGTCCTGACCGCCACGGCCCAGGGCCGTCTTCGCTCGATCATCGAACGCCTGGAGCGCCTCGAAGAGGACAAGCAGGCCGTCATGGTCGACATGAAGGAGGTCTTCGCCGAGGCCAAGGGCGAGGGCTATGACGTCAAGGTGCTGCGCAAGGTCCTGCGCCTGCGTAAGCAGGACAAGGCCAAGCGTCAGGAAGAAGAAGCGATTCTGGACCTCTACCTGTCGGCTCTCGGCGAGATCTGAGGGAGGCGGGCCTGAAGCGCACGCCCTTCAAGCCCCCCAGCGACGGCTCTTCACGCTCCAGCAGCTTGAAGAGCGGCGGCGCGAAGTTGCGCTCCAGCGGCCTCTCGCGCTCAAGTAGCTTGAAGAGCGATAGCGCCGGCAAGACTCGCTCAAGCAGTCCGAAGGACGATAGCGCCTCCAAGCTGCGCTCAAGCAGTCCGAAGGGCGGTAGCGCTCCTAAAAAGAAACCTTCTCCAAGCCCCTGGGAGCTGCAGAAGGAAGCGGCGAAGCGGTCCGCGCTCAACGCCCTGAAACGCGCCCGCCGCTCGGCAGAGAAGGCGGGCGTTTCCCTGTCCGAGTGGGAGGGGGAGTTCCTCGATTCGGTGGGCGAGCGAATCCAGACTCACGGCCGCGCCTTCGCTGACCCGGAAAAGGGCGCGCCGGGCCAGGCGCTGTCGGCCATGCAGGGCCGCAAGCTGAAAGAGATCACAGCCAAGGCCAAGGGCGAGCCGCGTCGATTCGGACGACGTCGTGGAGAGGCCCCGCAGCCGCCCGACGAAGGCGAATGAGGCCTGCAACCGTCTAGCTTGGCCGCGCGTTGCGCCTGCGGATTTCCCATACTCTTGAGAGAGAAGACTGATGAAACGCTTCGCCCCCGCCGCCCTGACGGGCGGCCTTCTGAGCTTGAGCCTGGCGCTGGCCGCGTGCGGGGATCGTCCGGGCGCGGCGCCTGAGGCGGCTTCGGAAGCGACGCCGGACCTCAGCGGCGGCCCCGCGACAGCGTCCCAGGCGGTCAGCCCGTCGCCGGACGCCGCCCAGACGCTGCCCGCCGTCGATGAAGCGGCGGCGCGCACCTTCGTCCGCGACGCCGGCTCCACCCTGGAGGTGTTGACGTTCGACCGGGTCGGCTCGGTGACGAAGGAGGGGATGGTGAAGGGCTATGCGGCGCCGGTCTATGCCGTGCCCGTGGCGTCGGGCCAGACGCTGAAGGTCGCCTTCAAGCCGTCGAACACTAATTTGTATTTCAACATCAGCGATGCGGCTGACCAGAGCGGCGCGGCCGTGTTCCGGGGCGAGGTTGACGGTCAGGCGGCCGAGCTGGAGGCCTCGAAGGACACGACCTACGTCATCACCCCCTTCCAGCCTCGCGCGACGGCGCGCCGGGGGTCGGAAGGCGGCTATAGCCTGACGATCAGCCGGAACTGACGTCGGAAAAGATAAGGCTGGTGAAGGGCGGCGGACGCGAAATCCGCCGCCCTTTTCGCCGTCTAGGGCAGGGCGTTTAGGCGCATGGCCGACAGATAGGGCTGATAGGCCGTGCGCGCGGCGGCGGCCCCGGACAGATCATCCTGCTCGATGTGGATGGTCAGGCCGTAGCGGCCCTTGAGCGCGCTCATCAGCGAGCCGACGCGGCCGCCCGAATCCTTGGGCTCGACGCCGATGACGACGGGCTCGCCGGTCGGGGCCTCCATGACCACGGCCAGATAGTCTTCGCCGCCGATCGAGGCCAGGGCGGGCGGGGAGGACAGGGCCATCTCACGTACGCCCTTGGTCATCTCCACGCCTGCGACGACGCTCTTGAAGGCGGTCTCCTGAGCGCCCGCGAGCAGGCCGGACAGGGCGCCGCTTTCCTCGGGAACCGGCGCCTTGGAATCGATCAGCAGGATTTCGGCGCTGGTCCCCGGCTCGCCATAGGTCATGGAGACGGAGAAGGCCTGGCACTCGATCTCGGTTAACGGCTTGCCGGCGATGGTCTGGGCCGTCGGCATGGCGGCCAGCAGGGGGTGGTTCTCGCACTCGGGCGGCAGGGCGACCTTGGTCGCGGCGGCGGCTTCAACCCCGGCCGGGGCTTCGGGGTTGGAGCAGGCGGCGGTCAGGGCGGCGACGGACGCCAGGGTCAAGGCGACGGCGGTGTGGCGAAACAAGAGGGGCGGCTCCCTTCCATGAACAGGACGCAGGGAAGGTGTGGCCCGGAAAGTCCGCCTTTGGAACCCCGGACGGAAACGATCGGCCCTGTTTCGGGCCGCGTCCGGGACGCCCTCAGCCGGCTTCCTTGAGCTGCTCTTCCAGGCCCTGTTCGCGAACCTTGCGGTAGAGGGTGGAACGGCCGATGCCCAGACGGCGGGCGATCTCGGACATGTGGCCGGAATAGACCTCGATGGCGTGCTGGATCAGATCGCGCTCGATCTGTTCCAGGGTGCGGACGTGGCCGCGGTCATCGGTGATGCGGACCGGGCTGTCGTGCTGGCCGTCCTCGTCGGTCGCGGCGGCTGCGGAAGCCGAGGCGGGCGCGTCCTCGCCGCTGGGCGCGACAGCCATGGCGTCCAGCGGCACGGCGACGCCCGAGATGGCCGGGAAGTCGTGCGGCTGCAACAGGGGCGAGTCGGCCAGGACCAGGGCGCGATAGACCGCATTCTCCAGCTGGCGGACGTTGCCGGGCCAGTCGTGGCCTTGCAGCAGGGCCAGGGTCTCGGGCGAGCAACCGGCGACGCGCTTGCCCTCCTCGACGTTGAAGCGGGCGATGAAGTGCTCGACCAGGGCCGGGATGTCTTCGCGGCGTTCGCGCAGGGCCGGAGCCTCGATCGGGAAGACGTTCAGGCGGTAGAAGAGGTCTTCGCGGAAGGCGCCCTCCTTCACCTGCTGGGCCGGGTCGCGGTTGGTGGCCGAGACGATGCGGACGTCGACCTTGACCGGGCGCTTGCCGCCGACCGGGTCGACTTCGCCCTCCTGAAGGGCGCGCAGCAGCTTGACCTGCATGTCCAGCGGCAGCTCGCCGATCTCGTCCAGGAACAGGGTGCCGCCGTTCGCCTCGACGAACTTGCCGGCGTGTTTCTCATGGGCGCCGGTGAAGGCGCCCTTCTCGTGGCCGAACAGGATGGATTCGACCAGATTGGCGGGCAGGGCGCCGCAGTTCACCGCGATGAAGGGCTTGCCCGCCCGGTCCGAGGCGCCGTGCAGGGCGCGGGCGATGACTTCCTTGCCGACGCCGCTTTCGCCGGTGATCAGCACGGGGATGGAGGATTTGGCCGCGCGCTGGCCCAGCGCCTTGACCATACGCATGGGGGCGCTGTCGCCGACCATGTCGTCGAAGGAGGAGCGGCCGGTGGCGCGCTTCTTCAGGCGGCCGATCTCAGCGGTCAACTGGGTCATCTGCAGGGCGTTGCGCACGCCGACCAGCAGGCGTTCCGGCCCGACCGGCTTGACGAAGAAGTCCTGGGCTCCGGCCTGCATGGCCTTGACCACGGTCTCGATGCCGCCGTTGGCCGTCAGTACGATGACCGGCGTCGGAACGCCCGCCGTGCGCATTTCGGCCAGGGCCTCCATGCCCGACAGGCCGGGCATGACGAGGTCCAGAAGCACCACGTCGGCGCCGCCGCCCTTGGTCAGACGGTCGATGGCCTCGCCCCCGCTTTCGGCGTGGACGACCGCATAGCCTTCACGGTCCAGCACCGCCTGAATCAGGCGGCGCTGCGTGGGATCATCGTCGACGACCAGAACGGTCTTGGCCATTTGAGCACACCCTTCAACATCACCATCGAACGGCCGTCCTCATTGGTTCGGGACTGGCTCGTTTCGACACAACCCTAGAACGGAGGGAATGAAGATCGGGTTTCGGAGACCTGAGTCAGGGGTTAACGGCGGCGGGCTTTGGACAGGCGGTTTCCGGCTGCAGCCGCCCGATCACGGCGCCTATGTGCAAGTCGGGCCAGGGCGCGGCGGCGGCCTTCAGGTCAGGATGCTTGAGCGCCTCGCGCAGGTCGCGGCCGCTGGGGCCGGGGCAATGCGGCACCTGATAGGCGCCCTGGTGGATCCAGCGGCCGTCAGCGTCCAGAGCGAACAGGGCGATGCTGTAGGCGGTCGCCAGCAGGATCTCATCGCGGCCGTCGCCGTTCAGGTCGCGCTGTGCGGCGAGGCAGGTGTCGTCGCTGTTGCAGGCGTAGCGCGGATCGCCGGACGACGCCGGGGCCATGAAGGCGGCGGGCAGGGGCTTGTTCGCCGGCCAGGGGGCGATGGTGGGGGCGCGCGGCGGCAGGGCGGCTTCCTCGACGTCATAGCGCGAGGTCGAGGCCTGGACCGCCTTGGCGCGGCGGGCGACCTCGGCGTCTGAGGATTTCGCCAGTTCGGCCAGGGCGGCGCGTCCCGTCTTGCCCGCGCCGAAGCGCAGGAAGGCGTAGTCGAACTGGGCCGCGCTGACGGCGCCGCGCTTCAGCCGGGCGGTCTGGTCGTTGACGGACAGGCGGGCCGGATCGGCCAGGGGGCTGAACAGGGCCAGGATGACCAGCACCGTCAGGACGGCGGCCAGGACGTTGGTGCGCTCCAGCGGCTTCATCCAGGCGCTCTTGCGCCACAGGGGCGACAGGGCGGCCCAGCCGTAGCCGACGGCGTAGAGGACGCCCACAAGGGCGCAGGCCGCGGCGATGATGCGGTCGGGCGTCAGGCCGTGCTGGCCGATGCGAAGGCTCAGACCCCAGACGGCGATCAGGATCAGCGGCGTCAGCAGCACCGAGGCGACTCGTACCGCCAGACGCAGGGCGGCGGGCGGCAGATTGTCCTCGCGCCCGTCCTGATAGGCGGTGTTGATCAGCACGATCAGGGCGGCGGCGGCCGACAGCACCAGGGCCGTGGCGCTGCCCGTCTTCCACAGCCCGTCCAGGCCGGTGAAGGGCAGGGCGGCCAGGAAGCCCGCCACCAGGACGGTGATGACCAGCAGAAGCCAGGACAGCAGCATCAGCGCCACCGTCCGCACGCCTCGGATCAGGCCGCCGCGCACGTCGGTCAGTTGCACCGCCACGGCGAAGACCAGACAGGTGACGGGAATGGAGAACCACTCCTCGCCCAGCAGATCGGACAGGAAGCTGAGGCCGATGACGCGGAACAGGGCCGCGCCCAGGAACAGCAGCAGCCAGAAGGCGCCGGTGAAGCCCAGCGACAGGACCAGCTGCACGCCAGCCTTCCACGCCGTGTCGAAATAGTCGTCGTAGTCGGCGATCCAGCGCCGCCCCTCGACCGCGGGGACGATCAGGTGATGGGCGATGAACAGGGCGGCTGCGGCGAAGGCCACGACGGGAAAGCGCAGATAGGGCGGGCGGAAATAGTCGCTCGCCTGCTGGGCCGCATCGTGCCAGCCCAGCAGCGCCAGCACCGCCGCCGCGATCGCGCCCCACAGCGCCAGCGTCTTCCATCCCAGCCGCCCGGCGCCGGCCAGCAGCATGATCGGCGCGAACGCCGCCGCCAGCACCAGGGCGGCGAACAGCGAAGGCTGCGTCGCGGGCCAGGTCAGGGCTGTGACGTCCGATGCTGAGCGATACAGCAGATAGAGGATCAGCCCCTGGATCAGGCCGATCCCGATGCGGACGGCGGCGAGGCCGCGCGCGCCTTCAAGCGAGGCGCGGCCGGTGGGATCGGTGGCGAGGTGGGTCATATTTGAACAGTGCTCGATATCGGCCCGGAAGGGAAGTCCGCTTTTCCTTCCCCCCTGCGGGAGAAGGTGGCGGCTTGCATCGCGCCGCCCGCCTCCCCACAACCAAGGGCATGAACGCGCCCGTCAAACCGACCGAATTCGCCGACGCCCCGCTGTGGGATCTGTCCGACCTCTACGCCTCGCGCGAGGATGCGCGCATCGCCGCCGATCTGGAGCGGGCCAAAGGGTTGGTGGAGCGGATGAACGCCTGGCAGGGGCGGTTGGCCGCGCTGTCGGGCGCTGAGTTGGGCCGGGCGCTGGACGAGGCGATCGGGCTTTATGAGCAGGCGGCGGACGTGATGGGGGCCTTGGGCGCCTATGCTTTCCTGGCCGCTTCGACCAATCGCGAGGACGCGGCGGCGCAAGGGTTCGAGGCCGATGTGCGCGAGAAGCTGACGGCCATCGCCACGCCGACTGTCTGGCTGACGCTGGAGATCAATGCGCTGGACGAGGCGGCGGTGGAGGCGGCGCTGGCGGCCCATGCGCCCGCCGCGCGCTGGGCGCCGTGGCTGCGCCGGGTGCGGGCGATGAAGCCGCATGAACTGTCGGCCGAGCTTGAGACCTTCATCGCCGAGCGCGGGCCGATCCAGGCCCAGTGGCCGCGTCTGTTCGACGAGACTCTGGCCGTGCTGCGCGCATCCGTCGGGGATGAGGAGCTGACCCTGGCCGAGGGGTTGAACCGTCTCAGCGACGCGGACGGCGCCAAGCGTCAGGCGGCGGGCGAGGGCCTATCGGCGGCGTTTTCCGGCATCGCCCGGACCATGGCCATGGTGCTGAACACCGTGGCCGCCGAAAAGGCGCTGGAGGACCGCAAGCGCGGCTTCAAACGCCCCGCGGACAGCCGCCATCTGGGCAACGAAGTCGACGGGGAGAGCGTGGACGCCATGGCCGAAGCGGTGGCCGAAGCCTATCCGCGCCTGTCGCATCGCTATTATGCGTTGAAGGCGAAGGCGATGGGCAAGGAGCGGCTGGCCCACTGGGACCGCAACGCCCCGATCGAGGCGGCGGCGTCGCGCGCCTATGACTGGGCGGGCGGGCGCGAGGTGGTGCTGTCCAGCTTTGCGGATCTGGGCGGCGACTTCGCCGAGCGGGCGGGCTGGTTCTTCGACCGGCCGTGGATCGACGCGCGGGCGCGGGCAGGCAAGCAGTCGGGCGCCTACGCCCACCCGGTGACGGCGGATCGGCACCCCTATGTCTTCCTGAACTGGATGGGCGAGCGGCGCGACGTGCTGACGCTGGCGCATGAATTGGGCCATGGGGTGCACCAGACGCTGGCGGCGGGGCAGGGGTCGCTGCTGGCCGATACGCCGCTGACGCTGGCCGAGACGGCCTCCATCTTCGCCGAGGGGCTGACCTTCGACCGCCTGCTGGCCGAGGCGACGCCGGACGAGCAGCGCGCCCTGCTGGCGGGTCGGATCGAGGACGGGTTGAACACGGTCGTCCGCCAGATCGCCTTCCACCGCTTCGAGACGCGCTTCCATGACGAGCGGGCGGCGGGCGAGGTTCCGGTCGAGCGCATCCGCGAAATCTGGATGGAGGAGCTGGGCGCCAGCCTCGGCCCGGCGGTGGACCTGAAGGGTTATGAAGACTGGTGGGCCTATGTCGGCCACTTCGTTCACGCGCCCTTCTATGTCTACGCCTATGCGTTCGGCGATCTGCTGGTCGCGGCGCTGATGGAGACGCGGGCCAAGGATCCGGCGGCCTTCACGCCCCTGTATCGCGAACTGCTGTCGGGCGGCGGGGCGCGGACCTATGTCGAGGCGTTGAAGCCGTTCGGCTTGAACCCGCGCGACCCGGTCTTCTGGACCATCGGGACCAAGCGGTTGGAAGGCCTGATCGACCGGTTCGAGGCGCTGTAAGCGGGGCCTTCTCCCCTTGAGGGAGAAGGTGGCTGGCGGAGCCAGACGGATGAGGGGTGTGTACGCAACACAGGCCGTGGGGCGAAGGACGTTGCAAAACTCTCACCGTCGCGCAGACACCCCTCATCCG
>NZ_FUIE01000014.1 GCF_900163625.1 Brevundimonas diminuta 3F5N | reverse complement strand
GCGGCTGATGCAGCCCTTCGTACGGCTGTGATCGCCCTGCTGCCGCTCTGGTTTGCGGCGACGCTGTTTCTCGTTCTGGTCATGAGCGCGGCCTGGGCGGTTCAGCGCCGCACCGGCCAAGGCGGATGGGCCGACGCCTTCTGGTCCTTCGGCCTCGGTATGGCTGGCGTCGGCGTCGCCCTCTTTCCTCTCGGCGGCGTGGAGCCGTCATACCGCCAATGGCTGATCGCCGGCCTGATCGGGCTCTGGGGCCTGCGGCTGGGCCTGCATATCGCACGTCGCGCCACCGGCGAAAACGAGGACGCGCGCTACGCCCGGCTGCGCACCGAATGGGGCGACAGATTCCAGGCCCGGATGTTCGGCTTCTTGATGCTTCAGTCCGGGGCCGCCGCCTTCCTGGCGCTCAGCGTACTGCTGGCGGCGCGCAACCCGATGCCCGGCCTGACCCTGCAGGATGGTTTCGCGACCCTGATCTTTATGTCCGCCCTGCTGGGCGAAGGTGTGGCCGACCGTGAGCTGGCCGCCTTCAAGGCTGATCCCGCCCATCGAGGCCGCGTCTGCGACACCGGCCTCTGGGCTTGGTCACGGCACCCCAACTATTTCTTCGAGTGGCTGGGCTGGTGCGCCTGGCCGGTGTTCGCCATCGACGTCAGCGGCGCCTGGCCCTGGGGCTGGCTGGCACTGACGGGTCCTGCCTACATTTACTGGCTGCTTAACCATGTGTCGGGCGTCCCCTTGCTGGAGGCCCATATGCGCCGTTCGCGACCCGACGCCTTCGCCGCCTACGCCGCCCGCACCAGCCGCTTCTTCCTTCGCACACCGCGTCGTTAGACGACGCGCAGCAGCCGCATGGCCAGAGCGCAGGCAATCGATGACGAAACGGCGCTGACGCAGACGCCCCAAGCCATGTCGATCAGCGACAGTTTCAGACTCCAGGTCTTGAGCGTGGCCAGATTAGTCAGGTCGTAGGTCCCATAGGCGAAGAGGCCGAACAGTCCGCCCCACAGCAGCGCCTTCTTCCACCCGCCTTCGGCAAGGCCCGGCAGGACCGCAAAGAGCGTCAGGCCCCCAGCATAGAGCGCATAGAAGGCGACCGCCGGCGCCAGCCTGAAGTTGTCCGCCAGCATCGAGCCGATCAGGGGGCGGTAAAGCCGGTTCCCCATGCTGCCGAGCCAGGCCGAGTCGATCACGGCGAAGACGAGGAGGGTCAAAATGTAGGGGGCAGCTATATTCACGGCTCAGCTCCATAAGCTCCTGACCGATACGCCCCGAATGCGCTGACGGATCGATCTTCGGGACATGAATGACTGAACTGCGCCAGGAACGGACATTGTTTCAGAGACGAAAAGACGTCAGTCAGTCCCATCGGCATCTCCATTTCTGCTCATCTCCAGGGCGGCTTCGCAGACCATTCGGCATGGATATGGTCGATGAACATCCTCACCTTGGGTGAGAGATGCCGGCGGGTTGGATAGACGGCGCTGACCGGCGCTTCCTCGCGACGGTAATTTGTCAGGACCGGCGTCAGACGCCCCTCGCGGATGTCTTCGCCGACCAGGAAGGCACCCAGCTGAACCAATCCCAGCCCCGCCAGGGCGGCATCGCGCACGGCTTCGCTGTTGTTCAGCCTCAAAGCCCCATGGACGCAGACTTCTCTATCCTGGCCGTTCACCCTGAAGCGCCATGGCGTGACGCTGCCGCCAACCGTAAATACGACCTTGTCGTGCGCCTGAAGGTCATCGATGGCGGCGAGTTGCCCCCTGGCCTCCAGATAGGCCGGCGCCGCGCAGGTGATGAAGTGGTGTGGAGCGAGCGCGCGCCGGATCAAGCCGCTGTCAGTCGGCCCGGCGACACGAATGGCCAGGTCGACACCGTCCGCCGCCAGATCCCGGTAGTCATCCGACAGGGTCACATCGGCCTCGAGTTCGGGCCATTTCGCCAGAAAGCGATAGAGGGACGGCAGGATGTGTCTGCGCCCCAGAGCGATCGGCACATCAAGCCGCAACCTGCCCTTGGGGGCCTGATGTCGTTGGGCCAGCGCCGCCTCGGCGTCCTCGACCTCGCAGAGAATCCTGACGGCGTGATCATAAAAGAGCCGCCCCTCTTCCGTCAGGGCGACGCTTCGCGTTGTGCGGTGAATCAGGCGTGTGGCTAGGCGTTCCTCCAGGCGAGCGACGCATTTGCCGACGGCGGACCGTGACAGGCCCATTCGCTCGGCCGCCTGAGTGAAGCTCCTGGCATCGGCGACCCGCACAAAGGCCGTCACGTCGCTCAACTGATCCAGCACAGGCGCCTCATTGGGTCCATTTCGTCCCAAGACCATATATGAGAAGGCGGTTTATCGCGCCAGAGAGCCCAGCCATGTCTCCGCAACCACAGAACGGAGACGCGACGATGTCGTCTGGAACAACAGAGAGAATGCGCATTGAGACCGATGCGCCCAGATGGGTCCCTGTCGTCGCCATCGGCCTGTCGACCTTCGCCGTTGTCACGACCGAGATGCTGCCTGTCGGCCTCATGACGCCCATGGCGGCGTCGCTCGGGAGTTCCATCGGCGTCGCCAGCCTGGCCATTTCCCTTCCGGCGTTGTTGGCGGGCGTTTTCGCGCCAGTCGTTCTAGTCGCCTCAGGCGGCGTGGACCGGCGCCGCATCCTGAGCGGTCTTCTCGGTTTGTTGGCGATCGCCAACCTGGCCTGCGCTCTGGCGCCGTCGATGGGCTGGCTGCTCGCGGCGCGCATACTGGTCGGCTTTTGCATGGGCGGCGTCTGGGCCATCGCCGGCGGCCTGGCTCCGCGCCTTGTCCCGCCACAGTCGCAGGGCCTGGCGACCGCCGTCATCTTCGGCGGCGTCGCCGCCGCCTCCGTCCTCGGCGTGCCCATAGGCGTCATCATCGCGGACATCACCGACTGGCGCACAGCCTTCGGCGCCATGGCCGTTTTCAGCGGGCTTGTCCTTCTACTGAACCTTCAGACTCTTCCATCTCTCCCGGTCACGCAGACGGTTCGGCCGCAGCAGTTCCTGAGCCTTCTGACGCGCCGCCCGATTTGGTTGGGCCTGACAATCACCCTTCTGCTCGTGGCCGGTCACTTCATGGCCTACACTTTTGTGAGGCCCTTACTGCAGGACCTGTCCGGCGCCCCCGCACAATGGATCGGCCCGCTTCTGTTCGCCTATGGCGCGGCCGGCGTGGCAGGCAACTTCGTCGCAGGCGCCATGGCCTCACGACGGGTCTGCGGAACCCTGATCCTGATTTCAGCGGTCCTGGCTGCAACCCTGTTCGCCTTCCACACCCTGGAGGGAACAGCCTCGGGCGGAGCCCTCGTTCTGGTTCTGTGGGGCCTCGCCTATGGCGGTGTCTCGGTAGGTCTGCAGACCTGGATGATGCGGGCCGCCCCGGACGCCATCGAGGTCGCCACCTCGCTCTTTGTCGCCGCCTTCAATATCGCCATCGCCCTGGGATCCTTCGCCGGAGGACAGGTGGTCGATCGGCTGGACCTTCAGGCCAACATCCTGCTTGCGGCCTGCCTGACGCTCATGGCGTTGGGCCTGGCGCTCGTCGCCCGGTCCAGTCTCGCTCGCACTCCTCGTTGAACTCACGCATCCGCGCCTTTTTCAAATTCCTGCCCGGTTTCTCATGACGCACCAAACCTTCAATCTCGGCGACATCCAGCTTCAGTTTGGTGGAGAAATCCGCAGCGCCCGACTGGCCTATCAGACCTATGGCGCGCTCAACGCGGCCCGGGATAACGCCATCATCTACCCGACCTCCTTCGCCGCCACCCACGAAGAGGCGGCCTGGCTCATCGGCCCCGGTCGCGCCCTGGATCCAGATCGATACTTCATCATCATCCCGAACGCTCTGGGTTCAGGGCTGTCCAGTTCCCCGAGCAATAGCCCCCTTCCCAAGGCTGGCTTTCCGCACGTAACCATCCGGGATAATATCCTGCAGCAACATCGCCTCGTGACCCAGGGGCTGGGCATAGATCGTCTTCATATGGCGATCGGCTGGTCGCTGGGCGGGTCCCAGGCCTTCGAATGGGCATCCGCCTTCCCCGATCAGGTCAAGAGACTGTTCACCTTCCAGAGCGCTGCGCGCACATCGCGGCACTTCTCGATCTTCTTCGACAGCATCCGCGCCGCAATCATGCTGGATCCAGACTTCCAGAATGGACTCTATGACCGCCAGCCCGAGCGTGGGCTTCGCGCAGCGGCCCGCGTCTATGCGGCCTGGGGCTTTTCACAGGGCTTTTTCAGAAGACGGCTGGATCATACGGTGCTCGGATACGCCTCCATGGAAGATTTCCTCACGGACTTCTGGGAAGGCTGGTTCCTCAAACGCGACGCCAATAACTTGCTGGCGCAGATCTGGACGGGTCAGCACGCGGACATCAGCGCAAACGATACCTACGAGGGTGATCTCGACCTCGCCCTGGGTTCGATCAAGGCTGACACCGTCATCATGCCCGCCTCAAGCGATCTCTATTTCCCGGTCGCCGACGCTGCAGAAGAAGCCAGACGTATTCCCGGGGCCGAGCTTCGCATCTTGGAAACCGACTGGGGTCACGTCGCCGGCGAAGGTCTCAACGACGTGGATACAATCGCCATCGAACGCTCCATCGCGGACCTTCTGAAACGACGATAAGCAACCACCAGTTCGTTCCTGCGCCAGGACCGGACATTGGCACGAAATCCGAAAGCGCGCTTAGCGGGTTTGCCCGCGAAGGTCGCCACGCTTCCGTAGATCCGATCAGGCCAGATCGCGTATGCGCATTCGTTCTCGGCGCCGATCAGCACAGCCAGCCGGGGCGCCCGGCCTTCAATCGACATGTTGCGTATCGGCCTGCGCCTTGAAGTTGCAGGGCTTGGCGTCGTCTGCCGCCCGCCGGGCCGAGAGCCGATCTGGCGAACGTGTTGGCGAGGACGCGCCCAAAGCCTCGGCGACGCCCGAGAGGAAACGAAACCGCTGATGAGCCGTCAGCGCTGGGTCGTCTCCATGGCGCACCGCGCGGCTGTCGACACGACCTGCCTCGTCTCGAACCCGGTTGATCAAGGCGGCGAGATGCCCCTTGCTTTTGTGGTTATCCATAACGACGGCATGCGTTCTGGCTTCGGCCAGTCGTCGTTGCAACGCCGCATCGACATCCTGGCCCAGACCCGATCGCACAGCCATCTGGACAAAATCACAAGCGTAAAGTCGCACGAAATTTTCTTCGATCATCGGGAGTCTTTCGAATGCGGCTGCAAGGCCGTCTGATGCCCCGATGCAGGCGAGGTCGCCCTTTTCCGGGGCATGCGCGAGCCGCGTTCATCGCAGGCCCTTAGGAAGAGCGGAGCACCTGGCGACCTCGACGTCGATCAGCGGAAGAAGCTCAGCTGCCGCCGCGATCTGCGGCGGCAGCCCATGCTGAACCAGCCGCTGCGCATTGAAGCGCAAAGCCGTCAAATCCGTATCGCTGATCAGAGGGATTCTCTCAGCCAGAGGCGACATAGGCGCGTCCTTCAACCGGAGGGTCGGGGCGACGCGTCAAGCGCCACCCCTTCAACTGGTTGAAGCCGATCTCAACCCTGACCTCGTCCCCCAGGACGCTGGTCCTGAGCGGTCGATTAAGGCTGGGCAGGACCGTGATGACATGGCCGTTTTCCAACCTGACTCGGCGCGCTCCCAGAGGAAGCACGCCAGTCACCACGCCGTCGAACGAGATCCTGTCATCGCGAAAGGAGACGATGTCGCCCTAGGCCGCCACCGCAAGGCGGGCTGCGGATTCCTTACCGCTGCGAGCGTCCAGTTCGACCTCGAAGTCGAGCTTCTGCCCTTCATTAAGAGAGGAAAACGCGGAGGCCTCTATCGCGGAAGCGTGCACGAAGACATCCTTGCCTCCGTCATCGGGTGCGATAAAGCCGTAACCCTTGATTGAGTTATACCATTTTACTGTGCCGGTAGCCATTTTCAGACCTCCATATAGCGTTGGCGGCAGAAAAAACCTCTGACGCCTGTCGGGTCTGGGTGGGAACGGCTTTTGAACCTCTGTGCATCGTGCAGAAAAGGGCAGCAGCGTTACGCAAGAAGATCGACCTATTTGATATGGTGATTGATCATCATTGACGCAAGGTCGAAAAATAACAATCGCAATATCTTCTCAATGAAGATCCTGATCCAATCAACGGACCTCGAATTATTTTGACTGTTTCGATCCGGCGGATGCCTTGTCGACCAAGTTCTTCACGCTTGGATTGGAGGCGTTGATCTTAAGTTTAGCCTTCTTCGGCTTTCCCTTGGACTCTTTCATCGCTCTTACCTCTCATGTGCCAGGAGACCCTAACAGGCCAAGCCCCGGCAAATGAGGCCGCAACCTGCTATCTGTGGAATATGATTTGGCGGTCCCGGATAGCGCTTATTGAAGCTCTGCTGTGACGCTGGTTTTGTGCGCGGCATTATGTTCATTTCCGGCGCAGACGCTCCTGAAGCAGTCGCACACGTGGCGCTCCAGCTGGCCGAATATTTCGACGGCAGGCGTCGCCGCTTCGACCTCGATCTGGAGCCGCAAGGCAGCGCCTTCCTCAGCGGGCCTGGCGAGCCCTGCGCGACACGCTCTATGGATCTGTCCTGTCCTACGGCGAGCTCGCCAAGCGCATGGAACCGCCTACCTCCGCACGCGCCATGCGCTCCCCCGTCCATCCTCATCTCCTGCCGCAAAATTCTGTCGGCTCACGGCCAGATGACAGGATACAGCGCCGGCCTGAAGCGAAAGCAGGCGCTGCTGGCGCATGAAAACACCCATCGTCTCCATCCGGTTGTTCAGCTCTCCCCGTTCCTTCGCTCCTCTTGACCTTGCCAGCGCTGGAAGCCCCACGCTGACGGCAATCTTCCTCTCCACCGGCGGCGCCGCAGCCGTTCGACCCGCGAGGAACACCGTCGAATTCAGAAAAGGGCACGACCATGACGGACGCCAGCACACCCCCTATCCTCATCTACACGACCCCCACCTGCCCGGACTGCCATGCGCTCAAGCGCTGGCTCGGCGAGCAAGGCATCCCCTTTGAAGAACGCGATCTCACCGACCCGCAGATCGCTGAGGAGGCCAAAGCGCGCACGGGGGTCCGGGTCGCCCCCATCAGCATCGTCGGCGCCGACATCTTTTACGGCACATTCCAGAGTCAGAAGCCCGGCCTGATCAGGGCGCTTGGACTGCAAGGCCTGTGAGGAAGCGGGCATGACAGCCAGACGCGTTGACATCCGGCAAGCACGAAGCAGTCCCGAAGTCCAGGAGGGTCAGACTCTCCTGGAGGCGGCGCTCGCCGCCGATATTCCCTACCCCCATGGCTGCAGGTCCGGGCGCTGCGGCGCCTGCAAGTCACGGCTGATCGAAGGAGAGGTAGAACTACTCCCGCATTCGCGCTTCGCCCTCACAGATGAAGAGAAGGGAGAGGGCCTTATCCTAGCCTGTCGGGCGCTTCCCCTGACGGATACAGCCGTGGCCTGGCTCGGCAGCGACGAGGCGGAGGTCGTCCAAGCTTCACGCCGCGTGACCGGCGTCGTGAGCCGACTTGAAGACCTCACCCACGACATTAAATTGGTTCGGATCGCCCCCGATCAAGGCGCGTTCCTGGATTTCGCCGCCGGACAGTATGCGCAAGTCGGCTTCAACGGGGTTCCCGCGCGCAGCTACTCCATGGCTGGCCGTCCAGGCGACGACAGCTTCGAGTTCCACATTCGTCGTGTTCCTGGAGGCGCCGCGTCGGAGCATGTACACGGCGCCTTGAGCGTCGGCGACAAGGTCGCGCTGGAACTCCCCCTTGGTTCCTCCTCCCTGCGCCAGCATCATTCCGGCCCCATCCTGTGCGTCGCCGGCGGCTCAGGGCTCGCGCCCATCAAGTCGATTGTCGAAACCGCCCTCGCCCACGGCATGAGGCAACCGATCCATGTCTACTTCGGGGTTCGGGCCGAGCGCGATCTCTACCTTGTCGAGCATTTCCGGGCTCTCGCCAGACAGCATCCCAACCTGATCTTCACGCCTGTTCTGTCCGAAGAGCCGTCCGCACAACATCGGAGCGGATACGTGACACAGGCTGTTGAGGAAGACCTCATCGACCTCAACGGCTGGAAAGCCTATGTCGCCGGCCCGCCGCAGATGGTGGACGCGGCGATGGCGACGACCTTTGCGCGCGGCCTGCGGAGTGCGGACATGCACGCCGACGCCTTCTTTACCCCGGAAGAGCCTCTGCCGCAGGTTCGGACCCTAACGATCGAGACCCAATGACAAAGGCCCGCCGCGAGGATGCTCGCGGCGGGCCATGGCTTTTATTCGCGACGCCAGGCCAGACCTGAACCTCGAGTTCTCAGCCCGCAGCCGCCGGATAGCCGGCCTCTTCGAGAACCTTCAGAACAGCTGCCGAGGTCGCCGTCGTCTCAACCTTGACCGTCCGAGAACCAGGATCAGTCTCGATCCTGGCGTTCGGGTCGACGGACTGGATCGCCCGAGTCACGGATCGAGCGCACCCCCCGCAAGTCATGCTCTCTATTCGGAGTTCCATGAGATCTCTCCTTTTCTAGGTCTCATGTTGCTCAAGCTGAGGCTTCCAACCTTGTCAGGGTCAAGGGAATCCAAGAGAGAAAAACGGGTATTGACCTTCCCATGGTTGGAAGCCTCAGCTTGAGCAACATGAGACCTAGAAAAGGAGAGATCTCATGG
>NZ_FUIE01000016.1 GCF_900163625.1 Brevundimonas diminuta 3F5N | reverse complement strand
CGAGTAATCGACGGGCGGCCCTTGAGGTCGCACAGTAAGTGTAAGCGTAAGCGTAACAGAGCGGCCCCCGGAGAAATCCGGGGGCCGTTTTGCCGTGCGCTATTGCGTTGAATCAAAACGGGGCGCCCGACTTTGGTCTAGCGGGGCGGTTAAGGGTTTCTCAGCCATGCGCGCGCCATGAGACGCCGCTGAAAGGACCCTCTATGACTGACGTTGACTGGCCCCGCCGCGCCGGCCTCTCCGCCGCGCTGGACGAGGCCGCCATCGTGGCGATCACGGATCGCGCCGGCCGCATCCTGTACTGCAACGACAAGTTCGAAGCTGTCAGCGGCTACTCGCGCGAGGAACTGATCGGTCAGACGCACAGGGTGGTGAACTCGGGCGTCCACGCGCGCGACTATTTCCGCAATCTGTATCGCACCATTGCGCGAGGCGAGGTGTGGCGCGGCACCATTCAGAACCGCACCAAGTCGGGCGAGCCCTATTGGGTCGATACGACCATCGTGCCGAACCTGGGAGCTGACGGACGGCCCGAGACCTATACGGCCATTCGCTTCGAGGTGTCGGACCACGTCCGCGCGCTCAAGGCGCTGGAGCTGGCGCAGGCCGAAGCGCGACAGGCCGCCGAGGTGCGGGACCGCTTCTTCGCCAACATCAGCCATGAGGTGCGCACCCCGCTGAATGCGGTGCTGGGCCTGGCCTCGGCCCTGGCGCACACGGCGCTGACGCCGCGCCAGACCGAGATGTTGAAGCTGATCACGGGGGCAGGGGACGCGCTGCGTCGGGTTCTGGACGACATGCTGGACCTGTCGAAGATGCAGGCGGGGCAGTTCAGCCTGTCGCTGACGCCGTTTGATCTCAGAACCGACATCGAGACCGTGGTCGAGATGCGCCGGGCGGTCGCTGAGGACAAGGGTCTGACGCTGGACGTCGCCTTTACGCCGAGCGCCCAGGGGAAGGTGATCGGCGACGGCGTCCGCATCACCCAGATCGTCTCCAACCTGGTGTCCAATGCGGTCAAGTTCACGACCGAGGGACGCGTGTCCGTGCGGGTCGATGTGCGGGACGACGAGGGTCTGGTGATCGAGGTCGAGGACACGGGCATGGGCTTCGACGCCGAGGCGGCGCAGCGCCTGTTCAAGCCCTTCGTTCAGGCGGACGACGCCATCTCGCGCCAGTACGGAGGCACCGGCCTGGGCCTCTCCATCTGTAAGTCGCTGGCCGAACTGATGGGCGGACAGATCGCCGCCGAGTCGGCGCCGGGAGAAGGCAGCCTGTTCCGGGTCGTGCTGCCGGTCGAACGGGCGGTGGCGGCTGTAGCCGAACCTGCGTCGACTTCGGCCGAAGGTGAGCGCGCGCTGGAGGAGGCCACGCGCCTTCGCATCCTCGCTGTCGAGGACAATCCGGCCAATCAGATGGTCGTGCGCTGCCTGCTGGAGCCGCTGGGCTTCGAGATCGTCACCGCCGACAACGGGCTGGAAGGCGTTCTGCGTTTCCAGCAGGAGCGCTTCGACATGGTGTTGATGGACATGCAGATGCCGGTCATGGACGGGCTGGACGCCATGCGCCGCATCCGCGCCGACGAAGCGCGTCTGGGCGCCGCGCGCACCCCCATCGTCATGCTGACCGCGAACACGACCGAGGCGCACCACCTGAAGGCGGTGCAAGCCGGCGCTGATCATCTGGTCGCCAAGCCCGTCACCTTGGATATTCTGGTGCAGGGCATGGAGCAGGGGGCCGCCGCAGCCGCCGAATGGTCAAGCGAACGCGCCCTTTCGGCGGCCTGACGCCCGAGCGCGCGCGGTGAACGCCGCGGTTTCGACAACAAAGCTGGCGCAGGCACGGCTTCACCTTTACTATCGGCTGCGCGGACGCCGTTAGTCGCGCCGCGCTCAGGGCTTCTCCCTTTTCGATGTTGACCATCGCTATCGTCGTCGTGCTGCTGCTTGTGGTGCTGAACGGCCTTTTCGCCATGACCGAACTCGCGGTTGTGTCCTCCCGCAAATCCAAGCTTCAGAGCCGCGCCGAACGAGGCGATCGCGGCGCCCGCGCCGCGTTGAAACTGGCTGAGGAGCCGACCCAGTTCCTTTCGGCGGTTCAGGTGGGCATCACTCTGATCGGCATTCTGGCGGGCGCCTATGGTCAGGCCGCCATCGCGGGCGAGCTGGACGACATCCTGACGGCGAACATTCCCGCCCTGGCCCCTTATTCGCAGATCATCGCCACCGGCGTGGTCGTGGTGCTGATCACCTATGTCTCGCTGATCATCGGCGAACTGGTGCCCAAGCGCCTGGCCCTGATCTTCCCCGAGACCATCGCCTCCAAAATGGCCGGCCCGATCTCGACCCTGGCCCTGGCGATGAAGCCGTTCGTGCTGCTGCTGACGGCTTCGACCTCGGGCATCCTCAAGCTGCTGGGCGTCAAGGACCGCGACGGTTCGGACGTCACTCAGGAAGAAGTCGAGAGCATCCTGGCCGAAGGCACGTCCGCGGGCCTGATCGAGCCGGAAGAGCAGGAGATGATCGAAGAGATCCTGCGCCTGGGCGACCGGGCCGTGCGCGTGGCCATGACGCCGCGTCACGAGGTCTACTGGATCGCCCTGGACGATTCCGAAGAGATACTGCGCGAAGAGATCCGCACCTGTCCCTATTCGCGCATCGTGGTGGCGCGCGACAACGACATCGATAATCCGCTGGGCGTGGTCCACAAGAAGGACCTGCTGGACAGCCTGCTCGACAACGGCGAGTTCAACGTCGAGAAGCTGGTGGCCGAGCCGGCCTTCATCCCGCAGTCGACCTCGGTGCTGAAGGCGCTGGAGATCCTGAAGGGCTCGAAGGTTCATATGGCCTTCGTGGTCGATGAATACGGCGCCTTTGAAGGCGTGGTCACGGCGACGGACCTGCTGGAGATGATCGCCGGCGACTTCAACGAGAGCCACGACGAGACCGAGACGGCCGTGCGCAAGCGCGCCGACGGCACTTGGGCGGTCGACGGTCAGATCGATCTGGATGAACTGGGTGAGGCCCTGGGCGAAGACTTCGGCGAACACGAAGGCTTCCACACGGTGGCGGGTCTGGTGCTGCACCATCTGTCGCGCGTGCCGAACGAAGGCGACATCCTGCAACTGGGCCGCTTCGAGGTCGAGGTCATCGACATGGACGACCGTCGTATCGACAAGCTTCTGTTCCGCCCAGTGATCAAGGGCGGAGAGACCGACGCCGCCTGATCCAGGCGGCGTCGACCATGATGGTTCAGGCGCGATCCAGCGGCTGGACCAGGGCGACCCGATAGGGACGCATGGGGCCGCCCGGCTCGGCGAGAGAGACGTATTCCCCCGGCACGAAGCGTTCGCTTTCGAGGCGGAAGCCGACGGCGTCGGACTCTTCGCCGGGGAAGTCCAGCACCCAACGGCCGTCAGCGCCCTGAGACAATTGGCCGACCGCCAGGGTTTCGCCGTCGCGGAAACGACGGACGCGCGTGCGCTCGGGCGCGGCCAGCAGGGCCGCTGCGTCCAGCCGCGACTGCTGGTCCAGCGTCATGACCAGATCATAGCCGTCACGCGGATCGCCGTGCGGCGCATCGGCCTCGCGGGCCAACTCCAGCCGGATATGGTGCAGCGTCATGGTCAGCGCCCCTTGCGGTCGGCCAGATTGCTGCTGATCACGCCATAGGCCATGGCGACCATGAAGGTGAGGAAGAAGGCGCCCATGGCGGCGACGGGGGCGACGATTTCTGAAGGCATGGCAGTTCTCCTATGCCGACAGCAGAGCTGATCGTTCGTCGCTACGCCTTGATGGAGATCAAAGGTCGTTCGGTTCAGGCGGCGGCTCGAAGCGGCCCGACGTCGCCCTGGACATGGCCGTCCGGCGCGATCCCGCTGACTGTCAGCGCCTGATCGCACAGGGCCAGCGGCGCCGGGCGGTGGCTGACCAGGATCAGGCCCTGGCCGGTGCGTTGGAGGCGCTGCGACAGCCGATCCAGCACCTTGGCCTCGGTGGCCGCGTCCAGCCCTTCAGTCGGCTCGTCCAGCACCAACCAGGGGGCGAGGCGCAGATAGGCGCGGGCCAGGCCCAGGCGCCGCCGCTCGCCGCCCGACAGCCGCGCGCCGTTTTCACCCAGGGCGACGTCCAGCCCGCCGGGCGCGGCGCGGATGCGATCCGCCAGTCCGGCGTCCTCAAGCACGGCCCAAAGCTGTTCGTCATCCGCCGTGGGGGCGGCCAGGCGCAGGTTCTCGCGCACTGTTCCGGCCATCAGCACCGCCTGTTGCGGCGCATAGGCGAACAGGGGGCGCACCGCATCCGCAGACAGGGCGGCTCCGTCGACATCGGCGAAGGCGACCTCGCCGGGCATGGGCGTGCGCAGATGCATCATCCGCTCGACCAGGGTGGTCTTGCCCGCGCCGGAGCGGCCGACGACGGCCAGGCGTTGCGGCGGAGCCAGACGCAGGTCGGCCGCCGACAGGCGCAAGGCGGGGGCGGCGGGCGCTGACGCCGCGACGGGCGCCTCATCGCCCAGCAGTTCGCCCAGGCGCTGGACGGCGACGGCGACGGCGCCGTTCTGGCGCAGGGCGTTCAGCAGATTGCCCGCGCTCTCGATCGTGGCGACGGCGGCCAGCATGGCCAGGGCGGTCAAAGCGGGGGAGGCGGAGCCGGCCGCCAGGGCGGAGCCCGTGACGCCCAGCGCCATCGCCAGGGTCTGGCTCGCCATCAGCCAGCCTCCGGCGCGGGCCAGGGCCTCGGCGGCGGCCTCGACGGCGCCGCCTTGACGGGCCAGGCGATCGACGGCCCAATCCTTCATGCCGTAGGCTTGAAGCTCGGGCGCGGCGGCGGCCATGGCGGCGAAGTCGGTCTTGAAGTCGCCCATGGCCTCCTGCAGGCGACGGCCTGCGGGCTCGGCTAGGCGGCGGCCCAGGATGACGCCTACACCCACGCTGAGCATCGCGGCCAGAGCGACGGCGGCGGCTGCACGCCATCCGGCCAGCGAGGCCATCACCATGCCGGTCAGCAGGCCCGCGCCCGCGCTCCACGGCGCGGACAGGCGCACGAAGCGGTCCTGCACGGCGTCTACGTCCTGCACCAGCCGGGCCGAAGCCTCGCCGCCCGCCAGCGACAGGGCGCGCGCCGTCGAACCGCGCGCCAGACCTTCGAACAGTTGGGGGCGCAGGGCGGCCAGCGCCTTCAGCGCCGCCTCATGCCCGGTGACGCGCTCGCCATAGCGGGAGGCGGTGCGCACGATGGCCAGGAAGCGGATGACCGCGCTGGGCACCAGATAGTTGAACACATGGGCCACAGCGGGCCCCGCCGCTGTGGCCAGGGCGGATGCGGTGATGAACCAGCCCGACACGCCCAGCAGGGCCACGGCTCCGACGGACACCAGCGCCCCCGTGATGGATGCGGCCAGCAGACGCGGCAACTGGGCGCGCTCCTGAGCGCGGATCATGGCCTTGAGGCGGGCGACGCCGGGAGAGGTTTGAGGCTTCACAGGCGCACCACCACATCGGCCAGTTCGGCCACGGCGTCGGAATGGGTCGCGATCAGGGTCGTGCGCCCGCGCGCAGCCTCGCGGATGAGCGGCAGCAGGGCGGCTTCGGCCTCGGCGTCCAGATTGGCGGTCGGCTCGTCCAGCAGCAGCAGGGGCGCGGGTTTGAGGAAGGCGCGGGCCAGACTCAGACGCCGCCGCTCGCCGCCCGACAGGCCGCCGCCGCGCTCGTCGATCAGACGGTCCAGCGCGCCGTCTAGGCCCGCCTTGCGCGCGGCCTGTTCGACCTCTTCGGGCGAAGCGCTGCGTTGAGCCAGGGCGATGTTCTCGGCCAGCGTCCCTCGGATCACGACCGGCGCCTGACCGGCCCAGGCGATCCAGGCGGTCAGGTCGGGATGGTCCGACAGGCGCGCGTCGCCGACCTCGACCTCGCCGCCTGACAAGGGCGATAGGCCCAGGAACAGGTTCAGCAGGCTGGTCTTGCCCGCGCCGCTGAGGCCGGTCAGGGCGACGATGGCGCCGGGCGCGACCGACAGATCGAATCCGCTGAGCACCGGCGCGCCGTCATAGGCGATGGCCACGTCATGGAAGCGCACGGTGGGCGCTGAGACGGGCGGGGAGGGCCGCGCGCGGGGCGTCTCGTCGGCCTGATCCAGGCGGCTGAGGCTGGGGACGGCGGACTCGGCGGCTTGACGATCGTGATAGGCGGCGGCGAGGCGGCGCATGGGCTGATAGACCTCGGGCGCCAGGGCCAGGACGAAGAAGGCCTGCGCCAGACTCAGTTCGTCGGGCGCCGGAAACGGCAGCAGCTTCAGCAGGTTGAACCCACAGTAGACGGCGACCAGCGCCACGGCCAGCGCCGAGAAGAACTCCAGAACCGCCGAGGACAGGAAGGCGACCTTCAGCACCTTGCCGGTGCGGCGGGCCAGATCATCCGAGGCGCGGGCGATGACGCGGGTCTGCTGCGCCTCGGCCTGGAAAGACAGGATGGCGGGCAGGGCGCGCACCCGGTCCAGGAACAGGCCCGACAGACGCTCCAGCGCCTGAAACTGACGGCGGCTCTCAGCGCTCGCGGCCATGCCGGTCAGGGCCATGCCCAGCACGAAGGGCAGCAGGGTGAATATCAGAATGCCGGCGGTGAAGGGGCTGACCACGCCCGCCGCCACGATCAGGATGATGGGCGAGGCGGCGGCGGCCGTGCGGGCGGGGGTGAAGCGGGCGACGTGGCCGTCCAGCGCCTCGACGCCCTCGGCGGCGGCGGTCATGGCGGCGGCGTCGGACAGGCGGCCTCCGAGGGCGCCTGTCAGCACCCGGCGGCGCAGGCCGTTCTTGGCGGCGCGGGCGGCGCGGGTGTTGACGAAGACCGCGCCCTGATTGAGCGCAGCGCGCACGATCAGGGCGGCGGCCGCCAGAATCAGGCCGGGAACGGCTTCGGCCAAGCCCTGGGGCAGGGCGCCGACGGCCAGGGCCAGTCCAGCGGCGAAGCCGATGGCGGGAACCGTGTCCGCGATCACCAGGGCGCCGCCCAGGCTCATCAGACGGCGCCAGGGAGACAGGGCGGATTTCAGCCAGGCGGCGGCTGTCGCCGTCTCTGCGATTCGTCGCGAATCCGCTTGTTGAGGCTCGACCGGCTGGGCCGTCATCACGTCTCCTGGTGCGCCATTCTGGGAATGTGGGCCTGAACCGGCCTCATCCACTGCAACCGGCGACAATAGAGGATGGGGCAAAAAGCCTATGTGGCGAAAGGCCCTTGGGCGAAACGCCGTCTAGTTCAAGTCGGCGCGCGCGGCTTTGATCAGGATCAAGGCGCGCCAGAGGGCGCTGCTTTAGGTTAGAGTAGAACGCCGGTCGATGGGGGCTGGCGGTCAGGAGCCTGGAACGATGATCGACCTGGCGGTCGTAGACCTTTCGCGCCTTCAGTTCGCACTGACGGCGCTATACCACTTTCTATTCGTGCCCCTCACCTTGGGCCTCTCCTTCATGCTGGTCATCATGGAGAGCATCTATGTGATGACCCGTCGGCCGATCTGGCGGACGATCACCCGTTTCTGGGGCGCGATATTCGGCATCAACTTCGTGCTGGGCGTCGCTACCGGCCTGACGATGGAATTCCAGTTCGGCATGAACTGGAGCTACTATTCCCACTACGTCGGGGACATCTTCGGGGCGCCGCTGGCGATCGAGGGCCTGATGGCCTTCTTCATGGAGGCGACCTTCGTCGGCCTGATGTTCTTCGGCTGGGACAAGCTGAAGCCGCACGCCCACCTGTTCGTCACCTTCATGGTGGCCTTGGGCACCAACCTGTCGGCCCTGTGGATTCTGGCGGCCAACGGCTGGATGCAGAACCCGGTCGGCGCCGCCTTCAACCCCGACACCATGCGTATGGAAGTCACCGACTTCATGGCGGTGATCTTCAACCCGGTGGCTCAGGCCAAGTTCGTGCACACCGTGTCGGCCGGCTATGTCTGCGCCGCTGTGGTCGTGCTGGGCATCTCGGCCTTCTATCTGCTGAAGGGCAAGCACGTCGGCTTCGCCAAGCGATCGATGACGGTCGCCGCGGCGTTCGGCCTGCTGTCGTCGCTGTCGGTGGTCGTTCTGGGCGATGAGTCGGGCTACGCCCTGACCGACAACCAGAAGATGAAGCTGGCCGCTCTGGAAGCCATGTGGCGCACCGAAGAGGCGCCGGCCGGTCTGACCCTGTTCGGCCTGCCCAGCCTTGAGGACCGTCACACCCACTTCGAGGTCAAGGTGCCCTACGTCCTGGGCCTGATCTCGACGCGCAGCATCGACAAGCCCGTCGAGGGCATCCTTGAGCTGGTCGCCGTCGCCGAGGACCGCATCGAGCGCGGCGTCGTCGCCTATGACGCTCTGGAGAAGGTCAAGGCCGATCCCACGGACATGGCCGCGCGCGGCCAGTTCGAGACGGTCCGCAACGATCTGGGCTACGGCCTGCTGCTGAAGCGTTACGTTGAAGATCCGCGCACGGCCACGCCGCAGCAGATCCAGCAGGCCGCCTGGTCGACGGTGCCGAACGTGCCGCTGATGTTCTGGGTCTTCCGCTTCATGGCGGGCATCGGCTTCCTGATGATCGGCCTG
This sequence comes from Brevundimonas diminuta 3F5N, assembly GCF_900163625.1. Taxonomy (GTDB): domain Bacteria; phylum Pseudomonadota; class Alphaproteobacteria; order Caulobacterales; family Caulobacteraceae; genus Brevundimonas; species Brevundimonas diminuta_A. The sequence goes on along the minus strand of NZ_FUIE01000016.1, from coordinate 84,775 downwards.
TTCGGTACGGCCTTCATCCTGTGCACCCTGCGCAAGCATGAGACGAAGTGGTTCCTGCGTCTGGCCGTTCTGGCCATTCCGCTGCCGTGGATCGCCATTGAGTCCGGCTGGCTGCTGGCCGAAGTGGGGCGTCAGCCCTGGGCCGTGGAAGGCGTTCTGCCGACCTTCCTGGGCGTGTCCAGCCTGGGCGTGCCGCAACTGCTCACCACGATCATCTGCTTCACCCTGCTGTACGGCGTGCTCGCCGTGGTCGAGGTCGGGCTGATCCTGCGCACGGTCAAGAAGGGACCGTTCGCCGAACAGGAAGCCCGTGAAGCCGACGCCAGCGCGGAAGGCGAGCCCGCGGTCGCCTGACCCGGTCGTTGAAGGAAAAAGAGAGATGGAACTTCCCCTCGACTACACCACCCTCCGCCTGATCTGGTGGGGACTGCTGGGCGTGCTGCTGATCGGCTTCGCCCTGACCGACGGGTTCGACATGGGCGTCGGCGCCCTGCTGCCCTTCGTCGCCAAGACGGACGCAGAGCGCCGTATGGTCATCAACACCGTGAGCGCGACCTGGGAAGGCAACCAGGTCTGGTTCATCGTCGGCGGGGCGGCGATCTTCGCCGCCTGGCCGCAGGTTTACGCCGTCAGCTTCTCGGGCTTCTACCTGGCGATGTTCCTGGTGCTGTCCGCGATGATATTGCGGCCCGTGTCGTTCAAATATCGCTCCAAGCGGCCTGAGGCGCGCTGGCGCTCCATGTGGGACTGGGGCCTGTTCATCGGCAGCTTCGTCCCGACCCTGGTGTTCGGCGTGGCCGTCGGCAACGTCCTGATGGGCGCGCCCTTCCGCCTGGATAGCGATCTGCGCAGCTTCTATGAAGGCAGCCTGCTGGGCCTGTTCACCCCCTTCACCCTGATCTGCGGCCTGCTGTCGGTGTCCATGCTGGTTCTGCACGGCGCGGCCTGGCTGTCGGTCAAGGGCGAAGAAGGTCCGGTGCTGAAGCGCGCTCGCGCCATCGGCACCGTCGCCGGTGCGGCCAGTCTGGTGCTGTTCGCCATCGGCGGCGCCATGGTGGCGTTCGGCGATATGGGCTTCCGCATCACCGGCGTGGTCGACACGGCGGGCGCCTCCAACCCGCTGCGCACGGCCGTCGAGGCCGCGCCCGGCGCCTGGCTGGACAACTACGGGCGCTATCCGTGGATGATCATCGCTCCGGTCCTGGGCTTCGCCGGCGCCGCGATCGGTCTGCTGGGGATGTGGCGCAAGTCGGCGGTGATGGCCTTCGGCGGTTCATCGGCTTCGGCGGTCGGGATCATCTCGACGGTCGGGCTGTCGATGTTCCCCTTCATCCTGCCCAGCTCGATCAACGCCCAGTCCAGCCTGACCGTGTGGAACGCGTCGTCCAGCCATACGACCCTGTTCATCATGCTGATCGTGGTGGCGGTCTTCCTGCCCTTCGTCCTGCTCTACACCTCCTGGGTCTATAAGGTGCTGTGGGGCCGTTCGACCGAGGCTGAGCTGAAGACCAATCCCGACCTCTACTGATCCCGCGAAAGGAGATCATCTCATGTGGTATTTCGCCTGGATCCTGGGCCTCGGCCTGGCGGTGGCGTTCGGCGTCCTGAACGGCCTGTGGCACGAGTTCCGCCTGTTCGACGAAGGGGACGAGGGGCACTCGGAATCCTGATCCCCGTCATCTGACGGACTGACTGAATGATCCCCTTCGGCGCAGGCCGGAGGGGATTTTTCTTGGATGAAATAGAAGAAATATCCGTAGCTTGCGCTGGATCAAGGCGGGATGATGAGGGCGGGCGCAAGGTCATTCAGACATCGAAGCCGGGCCCTCTCCCGACCCGGCGAATGTCGGGGATTGAACCGATGAAAACCGCCGCCGCCCTTATCGCCTCCGTCAGCCTTCTGGCCGTCGCGGGCGCCGCTTCGGCCCAGAACGCCGCGCCTGAACAGGTGGGCAAGGGCTCGTTGATCGTCACCGCGCGCATGACGGGCGTCCTGCCTCAGGCGGATGACGCCATCGTCACCGCCGCCGGGGCCGACAGCGGCCTGAAGGTCGACGTGGGCGACGACTGGATGCCGACGCTGGGCTTCACCTATTTCGTCGCCGACCACTGGGCCGTCGAGGCCATCCTGGGCGCCACCCAGCACGAGGTTCGCGCCAAGGGCGGCGCGACCGACGTAGCGGTGCATGAGACCTGGGTTCTGCCGCCGGTGGTGACGCTGCAATACCGGCCGACGCCGAACGCGACGGTCAGCCCCTATGTCGGGGCGGGCGTCAGCTACATGGCCTTCTTCAGCGGCAAGGATAAGAACGGCTTTGAGGTCGATCTGGACAACGGCTTCGGCGTGGCGCTGCAGGCCGGCGCCGACTGGAACATTTCCGGCCCGTGGACGCTGAACCTGGACGCCAAGAAGGTGTGGTTCGACACGGACGCCAAGATCAACGGCGGCGCGCTGAAGAGCAGCGTCAGCCTGGATCCCTGGGTCGTGTCGGTGGGCGTCGGCCGCAAGTTCTGAAGCCGATGCGGGGAGGGGCGCGGAACGTCAGGCCGCGCCCCCTTATCCCTTTAGCCGGAATGGATCAGGCGGCGCCTTCGCCCAGGGCCTTCAGCGCGGCCGGATCGGGCAGGGCGACGTCATTGCCCGGCAGAAGCTGGATCAGGCCGGACGTCTTGAACTGGGTGAAGACCCGGCTGACCGTCTCGATCGTCAGGCCCAGATAGTCGGCGATGTCCAGCCGCGTCATCGGCAGGTGGACGTGGCCCACGGCGCCGCCCAACTGCACCTGACGCTCGGACAGGCGGGTCAGGAAGCTGGCCAGCCGCTCGCGCGCCGTCTTGCGGCCCAGAAGGACGATCTGTTCCTGCGCCGCCATCAGCTCGTCCCCAGCCAGGGCCACCAGGCGGTGCTCCAGCGCGGGCAGGGCGTTCAGCAGTTGATCGAAGTCGCCGCGCCGGAACCGGCAGGCGTTCAGCGGCGTCAGGGCCTCGGCCGTGAAGCTGGACGGCCCGCGCCCGCCCAGGCCCAGGAAGTCGCCCTGGAACAGGAAGCCGGTGATCTGGCGTCGTCCGTCGGGCAGCAGGCGATACAGCTTCACCGCCCCGTCCACGACGTTGAAGACATAGGGGTTCGGATCGCCTTCATGGAACAGGGCCTGGCCTGGCTGGGCGACGACGCTTTCGCTGGAGCAGGCCATGCTCTGCAACTCATGGCCCTTGAGGTCCGCGCATACGCCCAGCGGACGGGCGCCGCAGGTGGAGCATGGATGGACGTCTTCCAGACGCACCTCTTCGATTTCGGCCTGGGCCGCAGCGGTGTTCACGAACGTCGTCTCCCGGATGACGCGGCAGTCTAGGCGATGAGGGGCTGATCCCGAATAGGTCAGCCTGTCCTAGCCGTCAGTTCGGCGGCGCGCAGTCCGGCGCGGCGGCTTCCTCAGCGTAGCGCAGTCGCGCGCCTAGCTGACAGGCGAGGGCCGTCAGCTCGACGGCCAGGCTCTGCCGCACCAGGGGACGCACGCCCATTTCGCGCACGACGAAGGGGCCGGCCCACAGGGTCTCGCCGTATTCCAGGTCGGGCTGGCGCCACCAGCTGACGAAGCCCAGCACCCCGCCGCGCTGATTGCGCGCGCTGAGGATTCCCCGGCTTTCCGGCGCGGCGCGCCATGCGGTCAGGAAGGCGTCCCACTGGGCCGGCACCAGATTGGGCCGCCACAGCCGCGCCAGGGCGAAGGCGGCGGGGGCCTCGGCTTCGCTGAGGGGGGCCACCTCCAGGCGAGGTGCATCGGACGCGAAGCGGGACTCTGTCATGGCGGCATTGGAACCGAAGCGGGGTCCAGCCGCCTTGATCTGCGTCAAGGCCGCGCCGAAGCTGCCCAGCCAATCTGCCTCGTCATCTTCTGGAGAATCGCCATGAGCTCGACCTCGCGCATCACCCCGATCCACGGCGGCGCAGTGGCCGCCATCCTCAAGCTGCTGGACAGCCAGAAGCTGATGACTCTGGCCGTGAACCGGGCTGACGGTCGGCCGCAGGCGGCGACGCTGGGCTATCTGAACGACGGGCTGAACCTCTACTTCGTCACCGCCCGCGACAGCGAGAAGCTGAAGAACCTGACCGCCGACCCGCGCGTCGGCGTGGCCGTGCGCGGCGTGGGCGAGGAAGGAGAGGCGGTCGGCGTCTCTATCGACGGCCGCGCCGAGGAGGTCACGGACGGCGACGAGGTGAAGCGGTTGAACGACCTGATCATCGCTCGCTCGCCCGACATCAGCCCCTGGGCGCCCGGCGGCGACGCCGTGGCGGTGGTCAAGGTGATTCCCGAAGAGATCGAGGCGGTGGCGGTGGTTGACGGCCGCAGCCGGGCCCAGACCTTCTCGATCGGCGATTCAGACGCCCTGGTGAAAGGGCTGAGCTATGAGCCCAGCGCCGTGGCGCGTCTGTTCTGAGGAAATTCCACGACTTCGCGCGTTTGCGGCGCAGATGGCCCTTGAAATGGCCGTGGGGCTCGGGCATACGCCCCCCTCTGGCGAGGGTCGCGCCGCTGGGTTGATATCCACGGCGCGCTGATCTTTGTCCGGGACACTAGGAGTGTAGCTCAGCTGGTAGAGCATCGGTCTCCAAAACCGAGGGCCGGGGGTTCGAGTCCCTCCACTCCTGCCATTCCCCCTGTTGCGATCGCCTGGGACTTCCCATGTGGAGCAGCAGGATCCAGAGGTTGAAGAGACGTCAAATGGCCAAGGCGAAGACCCCGGGCGGCCGCCGCACTACGGGGACCAAGACCGCAGCAGCCGCGCAAGGCGCAGCGACCGTGGCCGTCGACGCGCCCGCGCCGAAGAAAAAGACGTCCATCCCGCAGTTCATCAGCGAAGTCCGCGCTGAGGCCCGCAAGATCGTGTGGCCCAGCCGCAAGGAGACCTGGATCACCTCGGTGATGGTCTTCATCATGGTGCTGATCGCGGCCGCCTTCTTCTGGATCGTCGACACGGGTCTCGGCTTCGCGTCCCGCTTCATCCTCGGCCTTGGCCAATAAAGGAGACGCGCACATGACTGATGCAGCGCCCAAGCCGGCGGCCAATCCCCGCCACAAGTGGTACATCGTCCACGCCTATTCGAACTTCGAGAAGAAGGTCGCCGAGCAACTGCGCGACCAGGCCAAGCAACAGGGTCTGGAAGACGCCTTCTCTGAAATCCTGGTTCCGACCGAGGACGTCATCGAGATCCGCCGCGGCAAGAAGGTCAACGCCGAACGCAAATTCTTCCCCGGCTATGTGCTGGTGAAGATGGAGATGACCGACGAGGCCTATCACCTGGTCAAGAACACGCCGAAGGTCACGGGCTTCCTGGGCGCCGCGGGCGGCACCAAGCCCCTGCCGGTCTCGGAACGTGAAGTCCAGAACATCATCGGTCAGGTGGAAGAGGGCGTCGAGCGTCCGAAGCCCACCATCCGCTTCGACATCGGCGAGAACGTCAAGGTCATCGACGGCCCGTTCGCCAGCTTCGACGGCCAGGTCGAAAGCGTCGACGAAGAGAACGCCCGCCTGCGCGTGGCTGTCTCCATCTTCGGCCGCCCGACCCCGGTCGAGCTGGAATACAATCAGGTGGAGAAGGTCAGCGCCTGATCGGCTGCTGACGCCACGCAGAGATCGGGACCGTCTTCGGGCGGTCCCGTTTGCGTTTTCAGGGTCTGCCTGCTAAACGCGCGCCTTCGCTGGACGGCCTTCGAGTCGCTCGGCGTCAAATCCGTGGAAGGCAGCCATGCCGCACCACGGCTCACCGGCCGGGCGCATCGTCGCCGGGTCATTCATAGGAGAGACCAATGGCCAAGAAGATTCTCGGCTATATCAAGCTGCAAGTGCCGGCCGGTTCGGCCACGCCTTCGCCCCCGATCGGCCCGGCTCTGGGTCAACGCGGCGTGAACATCATGGGCTTCTGCAAGGAGTTCAACGCGCGGACCGAGAAGGAAGCCAAGGGCACCCCGCTTCCGACCGTCATCACCGTCTATCAGGACAAGTCGTTCACCTTCATCACCAAGACGCCGCCGGCGACCTGGTATCTGAAGCAAGCCGCTGGCATCAAGTCGGGCGCCAAGCTCGTCGGCCGCGAGTTCGCCGGCAAGATCACGCAGACGCAACTGCGCGAAATCGCCGAGAAGAAGATGAAAGACCTGAACGCGAACGACCTGGACGCCGCGTCGCGCATCATCGAGGGCTCGGCCCGCGCCATCGGCATTCAAGTGGTGGAGGGCTAAGACATGGCTAAGCTGACCAAAGCCCATAAGGCCCGCACGGGCGTCACCGAAGACCTGCTGGTCTTCTCGGACGCCATCAAGCTGGTGAAAGACAACGCCAAGGCCAAGTTCGACGAGTCGATCGAAATCGCCATCAACCTGGGCGTCGACCCGCGTCACGCCGACCAACAGGTCCGCGGCGTGGTGAACCTGCCCTCGGGCACCGGCCGTGACGTTCGCGTCGCCGTCTTCGCCAAGGACGCCAAGGCTGATGAAGCCAAGGCGGCCGGCGCCGAGCACGTCGGCGCTGAAGACCTGTACGAGAAGATCGCTGGCGGCTTCATGGACTTCGACCGCGTGATCGCGTCGCCGGACATGATGGCCCTGGTCGGTCGTCTGGGTAAGGTGCTGGGCCCGCGCGGCCTGATGCCGAACCCGAAGGTCGGCACCGTGACCCCGAACGTCGCTCAGGCCGTCAAGGACGCCAAGGGCGGCGCCGTTGAGTTCCGCGTCGAGAAGGCGGGCATCGTCCACGCCGGCATCGGCAAGGCCTCCTTCACCCAGGACGCCCTGGAAGCCAACGTCAAGGCCATCGTGGACGCCCTCGTCCGCGCCAAGCCGTCGGGCGCCAAGGGCACCTATGTGAAGCGCATCGCCCTGTCCTCGACGATGGGCCCGGGCTTCAAGATCGACCCGGCTTCGCTGGGCGCCTGATCCGGCTTCACGGCTAAGAATGACGACGGCCCCGGAAGAGCGATCTTCCGGGGCCGTTTTCTTTGTTGGTCACGCCTACCGCGCTTCGCGCTATTTGAAGCGTGGTTCGTTGGCTCAGTCAGTCGGCCTTGTCGCCGCTGAACATGGTGTTGCCGTTGGCGGTCGTGGCGGGAACTGTCTGGATCACGTCGAAATGCTCGACGATCTTGCCGTTCTCGACGCGGAAGATGTCGACGATGGCGCGGCCGGGGTCGTCGGGCGTCTCCTGCGAATGAACATGCAGGGCGACCAGGTCGCCATCCACGATGACACGATGGATCGTGGCGCGCGACTGGGGATTGTCGCGGAAGAAGCCTTCGAAATAGCCGTAGAAGGCGGCGCCGCCGTTCGGAACGGCCGAATTGTGCTGGATGTAGCGGTCGCCGATGTAAAGGCGCGCCGCCTCGGTCGGACGATGCTGATTGAAGGCCAGATCATAGAAGGCGACGACGATCCGGGCGTTCTCGGCCTCGGTCGGGGTGCGCGCAGCGGATGTCTGCGTTGGAGCGGGAGCCGCTTCACCGGCGCTGACTGGAGCGGCTGCGGCGCTGAAGGCCAGGGCGGCCAGGGCGGCCATCGTGAACGGTTTCATCTGTGCGCCTTTCTCAGTAGCCGACGGTGAAGCGGGCGCGGGGGTGCTTCGGCGTCTCGATCTCGTCAGCCATGGCGATGGCGTAGTCGGGGAAGGAGATGCGGCTGTTCCCCTGGTCGTCCGTCAGCAGGGCGTCGCCGCCCAGGCGGAAGACGCCGGTGCGCTCCGACCCGTCGAACAGGGCTGAGGGCGACAGGAAGGTCCAGTTCAACTCAGGCTCGGTGCGAAGGGCGTCCAGAAACCGTCCGCCGGCCAGGGCTTCGGCCTTATAGGCTTCGGGGAAGGCGGGCGTGTCGACAAGGCGTTGACCCGGCGCGATCTCCAGGCTGCCGGCCCCGCCGACGACCAGGTAACGCGGAACGCCTGCTTCCTTGATCGCCTGGATCAGCAGGCTCGGATCGCTGTCCACGAACATGATGGCGCTGACCACGGCGTCGGCGCCGGCCAGGGCTGGGGCGAGAGAGGCGGGCTGGTTCACGTCGCCTGCGACAGGGGTAACGCCGGAAGCGGCGGGCACGCGATCCGGCTGGCGGGCCACGCCCGTCACCTGATGCCCGCGCCGAGCCAGTTCCTTGACGATCTCTGATCCGACACGGCCGCTGGCGCCCAGGACGGTGATGTTCATGGGAATGTTCCTTGTAGTTACCAATGGAAACCAGGTGTGCTAAAGGGAGTGACTATGCAAGAAGGCACTTTTCTCTCACCAGGTTCCCCGGCGGTGACCGCTTCCAGCGACGGCGAGCGTGGAAACGTCTACGCCGCCGACTGCCCGACCCGTCTGTTGCTGGATCGGATCGCCGACAAGTGGACGGTGCTTCTGCTGACCACCCTCGCGGATGGGCCGATGCGTTTCAATGCGCTCAAGCGCCGGATCGAGGGCGTGTCCCAGAAGATGCTGAGCCAGACCCTGCGCCAGATCGAGCGCGACGGCCTGGTTACACGCACGGTCGAGGCCGCTGTGCCGGTGTCCGTCACCTATGCGATCACGCCCCTCGGGCTGGGACTGGTTCGATCGTTGCGGCCGATGATCGACTGGGCCGAGACGCGCATGGGCGAGGTGGCGGCGGCGCAATCAGCTTATGATCAGTTGCGAGAGGGCGCATGATCGATAGTGAACTCGCGTTGCGCCTTCATCATCTCGGTGATCAGCCGTTTCTCGCCGTCGTCGAGGTAGGGGTTCCAGACATCGAAGATCAGGATGACGCGCATGGCGTCGGCATCGTTCCACGCCTCGTGCTCAATGGTGTCGTCAAAGACCCAGGCGCGGCCCATCTCCCATTCGCGCACCGTATTGCCCACGCGGAAGCGCGCCGTTCCCGGCAGGATCAGCGGCAGGTGAGTCAGCAGGCGCACGTTCGATGAGCCTGTATGCGCTGGAATATGCGTCTTAGGCTGAAGCGCCGAGAACATGGCGGTAGGGGCGAAGCCTTCCTGATCGGCCATGGGCAGGCTTTCCAGCAAGGCGGCGGTCTGGGGCGCGCGGGCGCAGACTTCGTCCTGGCGGCGGCCATCCTTCCATAGGAAGAGGGAGCTCCATTTGCGCGAGTGGTTCAACTCCTCCCACTGATTGACCGGCGCGCCCTTGGGATAGGCGATGTAGGGCGAGAACTCGTCGAAAGCGGTCTCAAGCAGGGTCGCCAGTTCAGCCTGAATGACAGGGGTCGCCTCTTCCAGCCGCGCCAGCCATGGGAACAAGGTGCGGTCATAGAAGGGAATGATGGGAAGGCGCGGGTAGTTAAGCAGGAGCGGTTGCTGCTTGGGCGGTTGTTTCAGGCCGGCGTAGATCTCCAGGCCTTCCTCAAAGCGGTCTCGGCTGGCTTCACCCAGTTCGGCCTTCAGCGGTGCAATGCGGTCCTTCATGAAATCGGCCAGGGCCTGAGCGTGCCGGTCGATCAGGCTGCTGGCGTAGTCCATCTGGCTGACGACGCCGGGCGGACAGGAGGCGCGCGGCGGGGCGATTTTCAGGGCGTTGCGATAGACCTCGACCGCCGCCTTGGTCTGATTGATCTTCTCCAGCATGGCGCCCTTGGCCAGCAGCGCCATGAAGTCGTAGGGCCGCATGTCGAGCGCGTCGTCCAGGACGCGAAGGGAGGCGTGGTAGTCGCCCAGAAGGCGCAGGGCGACGGCGCGGTTCAAGGTGGCGTTGTGCGTCTTGCCGAATTGATCCGCCTGATCCAGCAGCCGCAAGGCGGAGCGAGGGTCGCGACGAGCGAGGGCCTGGCCGGCTTCGACGAGCAGGCGCTCCTGCTCCGCAGGGTAGGTCATGACAATTTAGGCCGTTATTCGAACACAAAGATGACATTTTCTTCATGCGCCTCGGCTGGAACGGCGTCAATGGCCGGGGGAGAAATCAGAGAATCCGTATGCGGATGACTTGACGAAGAGGCTGGAAGCCGGGACTTGGGGCGCCGGCTCGGTCCTCGGTATGCGCGAGGCGGCCTTGCGGAGACGACCCATGCTCAACTGGTTCCAGGCGCTGTTGCCGAAGGAAGACAACTTTTTCCGGTTGTTCGACGCCCATGCGCTGACGCTGGTTCATGGCGCAGGCGCCCTGCGTCAGATGATGAACGGCGGACCCGCAACCGGCGAGTGGTGCGCCAAGGTGGTCGCCCACGAGGAAGAGGCCGATGAGATCGCGCGCGAGGTGCTGTTCGCCGTGCGCCGCAGCTTCATCACTCCGTTCGACCGTTCGGACATTCGCGGCCTGACCAACTCGCTGGACGACACTATCGACCAGATGCAGAAGGCGGCCAAGATCGTCACCCTGTATGAGATGCGCGACTTCTCGCCCAAGATGCAGGAACTGGCCGACATCGCCGTCGAATGCGCGGCCCTGACGCAGGAGGCCTTCACCCTGCTGCCGGCCATGCGCAAGAACCATGAGCGGCTGGCGATCCTGACGGAGCAGATCACCAACCTGGAAGCTCGCAGCGACGACCTCTATGACGCGGGCATGAAGGCGCTTTATGAAGCGCACCGGCACGACATGACGGGCGGCAACACCCTGGGCTTCATCATCGGCAGCCAGCTTCTGGATCATCTGGAGAAGGTGGTCGACCGGTTCGAGGATGTGGCCAACCGCATCAACGGCGTTCTGGTCGAGCACCTGTAAACCTCATGGATCACGCCCTCCTGATCCTGGTCTTCCTGATCGGCGTCGCCCTGCTGTTCGATTTTCTGAACGGCCTGCACGACGCGGCCAACTCGATCGCCACCATCGTCGCCACCCGCGTCCTGCCGCCGATCTATGCGGTGGGGTGGGCGGCCTTCTTCAACTTTATCGCCTTTCTGTTCTTCGGCCTGCACGTCGCCGACACCATCGGGCGCGGCATCATCTCGCCGGACGTGATCTCGGATCAGGTGATTTTCGGCGCCCTGATGGGGGCCATTAGCTGGAACGTCATCACCTGGCTGGGCGGGATTCCTTCGTCCAGCTCGCACGCCCTGATCGGCGGCCTGCTGGGGGCGGGCATCGCCAAGGCGGGGACCAGCGCTGTGGTCATCGCCGGGGTGCTGAAGACGGTGGGCGCCATCTTCATGTCGCCCGCCATCGGCTTCCTGCTGGCCCTGCTGTTGGTGCTGATCGTGTCCTGGCTGTTCGCCAAGGCCAATCCCAACTTCGCCGATCGGGTCTTCCGCGGTTTGCAGTTCGTATCGGCCTCGGCCTATTCCCTGGGCCACGGGGGCAACGACGCCCAGAAGACGATGGGGATCATCGCCATCCTGCTCTATTCACGCGGCATGCTGGGCGGCGAGTTCCATGTGCCGTTCTGGGTGGTCATCACCTGTCAGGCGGCCATCGCCCTGGGCACCCTGTTCGGCGGCTGGAAGATCGTTCACACCATGGGGTCGCGGATCACGCGCCTTTCGCCCCAGCAGGGCTTCTGCGCTGAGACGGGCGGGGCCATCACCCTGTTCGCAGCGACCAGCATGGGCATTCCGGTGTCGACCACCCACACCATCACCGGCGCCATCGTCGGCGTGGGCGCGGCCAAGCGCGTCTCGGCCGTGCGCTGGAGCGTGGCGCGCAGCATCGTCACCGCCTGGTTCATCACCATGCCGGCGGCCGCCGCCATCGGCGCTCTGTTCTACGCCCTCGGCGGGCTGTTCCTGACCTGATGTCGAGCAAGCCCCGCACCCTTTCGTCCGAGACGCGCCAGGTCGCGGCCCTGCCGTGGCGACACGGCGCGGACGGCGTGGAGATCATGATGATCACCTCGCGCGAGACGCGGCGCTGGGTCATCCCCAAGGGCAACCGCATGGCGGGCAAGACCGACGCCGAGGCCGCCGTGGTCGAGGCCTATGAGGAGGCGGGCGTTCAAGGCGACGTCATGGGCGCGCCCATCGGCTGGTTCCGCTATGGCAAGCGACTGAAGTCCGGGCGGGTCCAGGCGACCATCGCCAGCGTCTATCCGCTGGAGGTCTTCATCCAACTGGGCGCCTGGCCCGAGGACGCCCAGCGCGAACGCCGCTGGATGTCGATAGAAGACGCCGCCGCCGCAGTGGACGAGGTCGAACTGGCCGAACTGATCCGCGATTTTAAGCCGGGCCGGGGAGCGGAGTAGGGCGTCTGCTTCCATTGACGAACATTGTTCGTTATGCGTGGGCATCGCTATGGAGAATCCGATGTCGTCCGCTCTGTCCGCCGCCTGTTTTGCCCTTGTCGTGACGGGGATGACCATCTCGGCGCCCGCCCAGGCGCATACGTCGCTCGAGGGACAGGCCAAGGCGTCGGTGCAGGTTTCGGACAACCGCGCGGCCCTGACCCGTCGCTATCTGGAATTGACCACGGGCGGCATCGACAAGGTCGTGCAGAAACTGATCGATGACGAGATCACGGCCATGGCCGATAACCTGCCGGCCGAACAGCTTGCCTGGTTCCGCGCCAATACCGTCACTATCATGCAGCCCCATATGGATGAACTGATCCGCAGCTTGAGCGACGACATCCAGACGCGCTTCACCGAGGCCGAATTGGAGGCTTTGATCGGTTTCTACGACACGCCCCAGGGACGCGCGATCGCCGCCAAGCAACTGGAGATGGGCGGCGCCATGAGTCAAGCCATGGAGAGCTTCCAGATGTCCTATCTGCAGGATCTGATGACCAAGTTCTGCGGCGCCTTCGACTGCGGGGCCATGGAGCAAGAAGCGACGGGCGCCGCCAAACCCGCCAAGCGTTGATTTTCCCGCCGGGCCGTGTATAGAGCCCGCATCTCGTCAGGGTCTCGGTTCTGACGATGCCTGTCCGAGAACTTCGGGATGCGGGGGTCGCCCGCGTCATAATCGTCCAGAGAGCCCTCTGGCGCCGTGGGGAGATGGGGATGCAAAGACCTTTTGCCTGCCGGTATCCGGCGGGCGGGCCACGCTTCCTTCGGACAATACGACCGGCTTGAACGCTGTGCAGCAATGCATGGCGCAATGGCCAATCCGTCGCTGGGAATAAGCTCGGCGGCGAATACCAAAACTGGAGACCACAATGGACCGCGCACAAAAAGCCGAGTCGATCGAATCGCTGAAGAGCGTGTTCGCCGACGCGGGCGCCGTGGTCGTGACCCACAACCTGGGTCTGACCGTTGTGGAGATGGAAGACCTGCGTGGTCGCCTTCGTAAAGAAGGCGGCGCGTTCAAGGTGGTGAAGAACCGTCTGGCGCTCAAGGCGCTGGGCGTCGAGGAAGGCAGCGAGTACCACAGCCTGTTCAAGGGCCCCGTGGGCATTGCTTACGCCGCTGATCCCGTCACCGCCGCCAAGGTCACGGCCGAATTCGCCAAGGGTAACGACAAGTTCGCTATCATGGGCGGTTTCATGGGCGACAAGGTTCTGGACGCCAAGGGCGTCGAGGCCCTGTCCAAGCTGCCGTCGCTGGACCAACTGCGCGGCAAGCTCATCGGCCTGCTGCAAGCCCCGGCGACCAAGGTTGCTGGCGTCCTGCAGGCGCCGGCCGGCCAACTGGCGCGCGTCTTCAACGCGTACGCGACCAAAGACGCCGCCTAAGCCCCGTCATCTCTGCATATCTCTCTGAACCTCATCCTACCGAAGGAAGACTAAAATGGCTGATCTCGCCAAAATCGTTGAAGAACTGTCGGCCCTGACCGTCCTGGAAGCCGCTGAACTGTCGAAGCTGCTGGAAGACAAGTGGGGCGTCTCGGCTGCTGCTCCGGTCGCCGTCGCTGCTGTCGCCGGTGGCGCTGCTCCGGCTGAAGCCGCTGAAGAGCAAACCGAGTTCACCGTTGTCCTGGTTGACGGCGGCGACAAGAAGATCAACGTCATCAAGGAAGTCCGTGGCGTCCGCACCGACCTGGGTCTGAAGGAAGCCAAGGACCTGGTCGAAGGCGCTCCGCAGCCGGTCGTCGAGAACGTCTCGAAGCAAGTCGCTGAAGAGCTGAAGAAGAAGCTGGAAGAAGCCGGCGCCAAGGTCGAAATCAAGTAAGATTTCGGATCTGGCCTCTGGTTCGCCGATCCGGCTGGACCAGAGACAGCTTTCAAAGCGAAGCGGGTCGGAGGGAAACCTCCGGCCCGTTTTCTTTTGGGCGGAGGTCATTCCATCCCTGAAACGGTCGTGCGTGACGCGGGCGAGTTGGCGCGCTAATCTGCCCCGAAAGGCCATCAGAGCCGTGAGGAGCGTCCCCATGTCCGACTTCGAGCACGTTTTCGAGCAGCCGCCGGAAGGCGCCGCCGCCGACTGGACCATCCCTCAGAACTGGTCGGCCTATACCGAGGTCGAGCACCAGACCTGGAACACCCTGTACGAGCGGCAGATGAAGATCCTGCCGGGCCGGGCGTGCGAAGCCTTCATGCGCGGCCTGGACGCGCTGGACCTGAATGCGGGCGGCATCCCCGACTTCGAGGTCATCAATCCCAAGCTTCAGGCCCTGACCGGCTGGACCGTGGTCTGCGTGCCGGGGCTGGTGCCGGACGAGGTCTTCTTCGACCACCTGGCCAACCGCCGCTTCGTCTCGGGCCAGTTCATCCGCAAGCCGGACCAGTTGGACTACCTGCAGGAACCGGACATCTTCCACGACGTGTTCGGCCACGTCCCGATGCTGACCGACCCTGACTTCGCCGCCTATATGGAAGCCTACGGCAAGGGCGGGCAGCGGGCGGCGTCGCTGGGGATGCTGCCGAACCTGGCGCGCCTGTACTGGTACACGGTCGAGTTCGGCCTGATGCAGGAGGCGAGCGGCCTTCGCATCTATGGCGCGGGCATCGTCTCTTCGGCCACCGAGAGCGTCTTCAGCCTGGAAGACCCTTCGCCGAACCGTCTGGGCTTCGACCTGGAGCGGGTGATGAAGACTCTCTATCGGATCGACGACTTCCAGCAGGTCTATTTCGTCATCGACAGCATCGAGGCGCTGAAGACGGTCACGTTGCAGGACTTCGGCCCTGTCTATGAGCGGCTGAAGGGCGCCGAGGCCCTGCCGATCGAGGCCGTCCTGCCGACGGATGACGTCTTCACGCGCGGCACCCAGGCCTACGCCGCCAAGGGCGGGCGGTTCGCGGCCTAGGCGACGCGCCTTCTCCCTCCTCATGAAGGGGAGGGAGAAAAAACAGAGTCCAATTCGTCTGAATCGTCTGAATCTCTCCTCTGCGGTTTCGCGGGGGGAGGGATGATGACATGCGTCTGGGCGCGGGTGTGAAAGCGCGGGTCCGCGTGCGCCGACGCCGGGAATTTCCAGCGTTTGGAAGGTGAGGACGCGCTGACACACCCTTCTTTTCCCTCACCCTCGGGACAAGCCCGAAGGTGACGAGGTGTAGGGGCGGGAATCTAGACCCTGAACCGCTCCCACGGGCCGGTGACGGCCAGGGTCATGCCGGGCGAGTACAGGTTCACGAACATGGTCCGGCCGTTCGGGGCCCAGCAGACGCCCGCGAACTCGGTGTTCGACTCATCGGCGTCGTGGCGCATGGCGTTGCGGGCGATGGCGTAGACGCGGCCGTCGGGGGTGACGCCCTTCACATGCTGGGTGCCGACCTGCTTGTCCTCGCAGCCGATGACATGACCGTTCGGAGCGATGGCGATGTTGTCGACATAGTCCAGCACGGCGCGGTCGCCCGCCTCGACGAACAGCTCCAGCATGCCCGGCTGGCTCGCCTCGTCCGACTGGCCCTCGCGCGGGCTGGGGACGTAGCGCATGATCTGGCCGTGGCGGCCGACGCCGCCCGAGGTGCAGGTGAAATAGAGGTGATCGCCCGCCCAGTGGACGCCTTCGCCGCGCGCGAAGACAGCCGCGCCCGAGGCGTGACCGCGCTGGGCCAGGTCGCCGTCAGGGCTTTCGACGTGATCAAGGTCGACCCAGCGCACGGCCAGGCGCTGGCCCTGACGCCAGAGGATGTCGTTCCAGTTGCGGGTGTCGCCGCGCGCCTGATCGACGAGGGCCAGGGCCTGAAGGCGGCCGCCGGCGTGCAGGCGGCGCGGGTCAGTCGGCAGGTAGCGGTAGAAGAGGCTCTCGCCCGTGTCCTCGGTCATGTAGACGACGCCGGTGCGCGGATCGATGCAGGCGGCTTCGTGCTTGAAGCGGCCCATGGCGCGGATCGGCGTCGGATCGACCAGGCCAGTGGCGAGCGAGGGCACCTCGAACACCCAGCCGTGGTCCTGGGGCAGGCCGTCCTTCGTCCCGGCGACGATCTCCTCGCAGCTGAGCCACGAGCCCCAGGGGGTGACGCCCCCGGCGCAGTTGACCGCCGTGCCGCCCAGGCTGAGGTGCTGGCGCTCGGTGCGGCCGGTCTTGAGGTTGTAGAGGACGGTGGTCGTTCCGCCGCCCAGCGGGGCCAGTGCGCCGTCCGTATCGGGATAGACGCCGTAAACGCGGGCGCGGTCCAGGTCGCCGACCAGACGGTGGTTGGCGCCCCAGGCGCTGGCGTTGAACTCCAGCGGATTGACCTCGTGGTTGCGGACCAGGATCACCCGGTCCTCGTCCAGCCCGAAACAGCCCATGCCGTCGAACTTGTCGGGGGTCAGCAGGCCGTCGGCCATCGTCTCGCCGGCCTGGGACGCCACGCGGTAGGAGAAGCCCTCGGGCAGGTCCAGCAGGCCGTAGGGGTCGGCCTTCATCGGGCCGTAGCCGAACACCTCGTTGCGCGAAGGGCCGTCGACGAAGCCGCCCGGTTCGGCGGCCACGGCGTGGGCGCGTTTGGCGTAGCCCGACAGGGCGAGGGCGGCGGCGGAGGCCATGAAGGCGCGGCGTGAAGCGATCATGCCCCGTGCTTACGAGCGGCGCATTACGGTCCGATGACGGCGGCTTGACCACAGCGTGACGAGTGCTGCGGCCGATGGTCCTGCCTAACGGCGGCTCAGCCGCGGCCAGGCGGTCCAGGTTCCGACGGCGTAGGCGACGCCATAGGCGAGGACGATCAGCGAGCTCCACCAGATGAAGGGGGTGATCCCCGCCGGGCCCTGGGGGTTCAGGATCACGGCCGGGACCAGCACCAGGCCGCGCGCCAGGTAGATGAGGCTGATGAGGATCAGCCCTGTTCTCAGCAGCGGAAGCCGGGGAAGGAGGCCTGCGCCGGAGAAGGCGTAGGCGGCCCAGACCGCCAGAATCGTCGCTATCCCCGTCGTGACGAGCGGCGGATACCAATGCCCCGCCTCGGCCATGCGCGCCATCTGTTCGTCCGCGCCGAAGAAGCGGTAGCCGTCCGGCCCGATGACGATCACTGCGAGGTGCAGGACGGCGGCCAGAAGGCTCAAGACGCCGCCCGTGATCAGCCAGGGATTGCGGGCGCGCGACATGCCGGAGTTCCGGGTCAGACGCGCTGGAAGGGATAGAAGCCGCCGCCCAGATTCAGGATCTGCGTCAGCGCGTCGAGCGCGCCGCGCGTCTCGTCCAGCAGGGCGGGGTCGGCCAGGTCTCGCGCGGTCAGGCTGTCGCGATACCAGCGGCGGCCCCAGTCGGACAGGCGGGCGTGCAGGGCGTCGGTCAGGCGCATGGCCGGGTTGGTCGCCGCCAGCTCGGCCTCGGTCAGTACGACGCGCAGGCGCAGGCAGGCCGGACCGCCGCCGTTGCGCATCGACTGGCGCACGTCGACGTATTCGACATGGCCGATCGGGCCGTTGGAGGCGGCGAGGCTTTGCGCGACCGCATGGCTGCGCGGGTTGTCGCGCGTCTCGGTCGGGCAGATCAGGGTCAGGCGGTCCTGCCCCGGAACCCGGATCAGCATGGAGTTGAACAGGTAGGAGCTGATGGCGTCGGCCAGCGGCAGGTCGGCGGCCGAAACCTCGACGAACTGCGGCTCGAAGCCGTCGGCGGCGGCGCGGATGGCGGCCTTGGTCGCGGCCGTGTCCTCGAACGCCAACTCGTGGAAGAAGAGGGTGTCCAGGGCGCCGACGCAGACCACGTCGTTGTGGAAGGTGCCGCCCGCGATGGCGGCCTTGCCCTGACGGGCCAGGACGGCGCCGGTCGCTTCGTGGCGGCGCATGATCGCCTCGGACGCCTCGCGCGTCTGGCGGGCGGGGTAGGGGCCGTCCCAATGCTCCCAGGCCTCGCGGCCCCAGACCATCAGATTGACGCCCGCCTCGCCGTGATCGCGGCACAGGCGGACGTGGTTGGCCGCCCCTTCGTCCGCCAGATGGGCGACCGAGGGCAGGGCGTCGTGGACGGCGAAGCGGGTCGCGTCGGGGAAGAGGGCGTCCAGCGCGCGCCTGGTCTGATCGTGCTCCAGGCTGCGGTGCAGGTTGGTGATCAGGTTGGCGGGGGTGAAGTGAACGCGACCGTCGGCGGCGTCGGCGCTGGGCGTCACCGTCGCGGCGTTGGCGGCCCACATGGGCGAGGCCGAACAGGCGGCGGCGGCGAACGACGGCGCGTCCTTCCATGCGCGCTCCAGCACCTGGGCGTCGGAGCCCGAGAAGCCGAGGTCGCGCAGGAAGGGGATGTTCGGCCGCTCGTGCGGAGGCAGGACGAACTGGGGCAGGCCCAGGTCGGCCAGGGTCTTCATCTTGTCGAGGCCTTGCAGCACGGCCGCGCGCGGGTTCGACGCCTCGCCCTTGTTCAGGCTGGACGCCAGATTGCCCGGCGACAGCCCGGCGTAGGAGTGCGTCGGCCCGATCAGGCCGTCGGCATTGGCCTCGACAGCGGAAGTCATGCGCGCAAGCCCTTGATCTCGCTTTCGATGTTCTTGACCGCGCCGGCCTCGAAGCTGGCGACCGGATAGGCGCAGTAGTCGGCGGCGTAATAGGCGCTGGGTCGGTGGTTGCCGCTGGCGCCCAGGCCGCCGAAGGGCATGTCGCCCGCCGCGCCCGTGGTCGGGCGGTTGAAGTTCACCACGCCCGCGCGGATGCGGTTGATGAAGCGATCCCAGTTCTTCGCATCGTCGCTGACCAGACCGGCGGACAGGCCGTATTTGGTGGCGTTGGCGGCGGCGATGGCGGCGTCGAAGCTCGGGACGCGCAGCACCTGCAGGAAGGGGGCGAACATTTCCTCATCCTCGACCGCGACGCCGGTGACGTCGATGATCGCAGGCTTCACGAAGGCGCCCGGCAGGTTGTCGACAGGGCCAGAGGCGCGGACCACGCGCGCGCCCGCGTCGATGCGTTGTTGCAGGGCGGCGAGGGCGGCGCTGGCGGCCTTCTCCGAGATCAGCGGCCCGGCGTAGGGCTCGGGATCGCTGTCCCAGTGGGCGAAGTTCAGGCGATCGGACATGGCGGCGACGGCCTCGACGATGGCGTCGCCCTGGGCGCCTTCCGGCACGATCAGGCGGCGGGCGCAGGAGCAGCGCTGGCCGGTGGTGACGAAGGCGGACTGGACCACGATGCCTGCGACAGCCTCGGCGTCGGCGGCGTCCCAGACGACCAGCGGGTTGTTGCCGCCCAGCTCCAGCGCCAGGATGACGTGGGGGTCATCGGCGAACTTGCGACGGAAGTGCGCGCCCGCCGCGCCCGAGCCGGTGAACATCAGGGCGTCGATGGGCTGGTCCAGCAGGGCTGCGCCGGTGTCGCGTCCGCCTTGCACCATGTTGAACACGCCCTTGGGCAGGTCGGCGGCGTCCAGGCATTCGGCCATCAGCTGGCCGGTCAGGGGCGTTTCCTCGGACGGTTTGAACACGACCGTGTCGCCCGCCAGCAGGGCCGGGACGATGTGGCCGTTGGGCAGGTGGCCGGGGAAGTTGAACGGGCCGAGCACCGCCGAGACGCCATGCGGGCGGTGGCGCAGGGTGGCGCGACCGAAGGCGGTCTCGCTGCTGCGCTCACCGGTGCGCTCGTCATAGGCGCGGATCGAGATGTCGACCTTGCCGGCCATCGAGGCCAGTTCGGTTTTTGTCTCCCACAGGGCCTTGCCGGTTTCGCGGCTGATGGCCTCGGCCATTTCGGGGGCGCGCTCTTTCAGGATGGCCTGATAGCGTTTCACAGCGTCGATGCGATCACCTCGCGGGCGGTCGGCCCAGTCGGGGAAGGCGGCGCGGGCGGCCTCGACGGCGGCGCCGACCTGTTCGATGGAGGCGGCTTCGCCTTCCCAGACGGTTTCGCCGGTGGCGGGGTTGGTGGAGTTGAAACGGGTCATGGCGGGTACTCGGTTCAGGATTTCACGCGGACGACAGCGCCGTCCTTGATCTTCAGGGCGGCGGCGACGTCGGGGGGCATGCGGACCACGTCGCCGTCCACCAGGACGCGGGCGCGGACGGCGCGGAAGGCGGCGACGCTGTCAGTCGAGACGAGGCTGGGCAGTTCGACCTCGACCTCCTTCTCGATGCGGGCGGTAAGGACGCGGGCGTCGCGGACGGTGCGGATGTTGTCGCGACCGCAGGCCACGGTCGGACCGGCGTCGAAGATGTCGACCAGGCCGTTGGGACGGAAGCCCTCGGATTCCAGCAGGGCCATGGCGGGCACGCCCTGCGGGTGGACCTTGCCGATCACGGCGCGGGCCGGTTCGGGCAGCAGGTCGATGTAGATGGGGTGGCGCGGCGCCAGGTCGAGAATGAACTGCTTGTCGGTCGAGCCGCTCATGCGGTCGGCGTCGTCGAAGTCCATCGGGAAGAACTTGTGCGCCACATGGTCCCAGAAGGGGCAGTAGCCGTCGGGGGTGAAGACGCCGCGCAGTTCGGCCAGGACGTTGTCGGCGAACAGGTCGGGCTGCGCCCCGATCAGCATGTAACGCGACTGGCTGAGCAGACGCCCGGCGCCGCCCTTGCGACGGTCGGCCTTGAGGAACAGGGAGCCCACCTCGGTCCAGCCGGTGCATTCGTTGACCAGGACCAGGGTCTGATGGTTCAGCTTGATGCCCAACGAGGGCGACTGGACCGTGTTGTTGACCACGCGGAAGCTGAAGAAGGGGCGCTTCAGTCCCACGGTCGCCTTGACCGAGCCGACGCCGTCGATGTCGCCCGTGTCGCCGTCTTCCAGCATCAGGGTGTACCAGGCTTCCTGCGGCGGAATGCGGCCTTCGAAGCTGGCCTGGCTCAGTTCCAGGCGCTCGCTGAGGACATCGGCGTCTTCCGGCAGGCTGGTGAAGCCGGGGCCGGACAGGATGGCCAGTTCGAGCAGGTGATGAAGGTCGGCGGGGCCGGCGGGGCGAACAACGAGCATGCGGTTACATCGTCTCCAGTCGGAGCTGTTTCAGTTTGAGGGCGTCGATCTCGCCCGAGGCGATCTTGCACAGGATCAGGGCCGACAGCTGCGCCCGTTCGACGAAGCTGGCGGGCCAGGCGAACTCCTGATCCGAATGGATCTCGCCGCCGACGACGCCCAGGGTGTCGACGTTGGGCAGGCCCGCGGCGTGCAGGTTGTTGCCCTCGCAGACGCCGCCGGAGGGCTTCCAGGCGATGGTCTGGCCCAGCAGGTCGCCGGCGTCGCGCACAGCGTGGAACAGGGCGGTCTGCGATGCGTCCATCGGCTTGGGCGCGCGGGTCATGCCGCCGTGCAGGTCCAACGTCAGGCCGGGGAAGGGTGGCTCGGCGGCGAGGGCGCGCACCGTCTCGTCGATCCAGGCGGCGCTCTGGGCGTCTGGCACGCGAACGTTGAAGCGGACCACGGCGTTGTCGGCCACGACGTTCAGGGGGCCGCCGCCGGCGATCTTGGCGACATTGACCGTGACGCCCTCACGCTGGCCGTTCAGGCCGTGCAGGCGGGCGGCGATGATGGCGGCGCCCGCGACGGCGTTGGCGCCCTCGTGGAAGGCGCGGCCCGCGTGGGCGGCCTTGCCGGTGACGATCAGGTGGAAGTTGCCGCTGCCCTTACGCTCGCCCGCCAGCGTGCCGTCGGACAGGGCGGGTTCATAGGTCAGGCCGACGTGGCCGCGCGCGCCCAGCTCCGCCAACAGGGGGGCCGAGGCGGGCGAGCCGATCTCTTCGTCGGGGGACAGGAGGACGGTCCAGCCGACATTCTGGCGGAGAGGGTGGGATTCAAAGGCCTCGAGCGCGGCCAGCATGACGCTGATCCCGCCCTTCATGTCGGCGACGCCTGGCCCGTTCAGGGCGCCGTCGTCGCGCGTGACGACGCGCTGGAAGGCGCTGTCGGCGGGAAAGACGGTGTCGTAATGGCCGGTCAGCACGACCTGAAGCGGGGCTTCGGGGCGAGCGGTGATCTTCAGGCAGTCGGCGTAGCTTTCGGCGATCACCGCGCCGCTGTCGGCGACGGTGGTGGAGCCTTGGGTCGGCACGCGCTCGACCGTCGCCTGCGCGAAGGCGGCGCGCGCCGTGGCGTCCAGAACGTCGAGAACCCGCGCCAGCCCTTCGGCGTGGCGGCTGCCTGAGTTGATGTTGGACCAGTCGACGGCGCGCTGGACAATGGCGTCGCCACGGGCCGCGACGTGGTCGAGCACGGCCTGATCTTGAGGTTCGATCCGCATGGCGGCGACCCTAGACGGGGCGAGGAAAAAGGTGAAGGCGGGGCGATATCTCTCTCACGCACTTGGGATTTCGGCCTTGAGCAGGATAGTTTCGCCGCCTCAGTCAGGGAGTCGCGCATGAACCGTCGGATCGCACCGCCCCAACCCTTCGCCCCGGTCGATTCGGCCGAGACGGCGACGGCGCTGGCGCGCGGCAGCGCCTGGGCCTTCTGGATCTGGGCGGGCGTGGGCCTGATGCAGGCGGGGCTGGTCTGGTTCCTGAGCGCGCCCGAACAGGCACAGTTCCGCGGGGCGACGACGGGGTTCGCCGTGGTCTTTTCGGCCGTGGCCGTCGTGCTGGGCCTGCTGCAGTGGCGCCGTCCGAACCGCATCCTGCCGGTCTTCGGCCTGGCCTGGGCGCTTTATGAACTGAGCGCGATGTCGGTCAGCCTGATGGTCGGAGCGTCGCCGGCCGCGCCGGGTCTGCCGGGCTGGAGCGTCGGCGTGGCGGGGGCCGGCATGGTGCTGTGCCTGCTGCTGCACATCGGCGGCCTGCGCGGGGCGGCGGGCATGGCGCGGTTCGCGCCGGCGACCAGGGCCTGAGCGCACGACAAAAAGGGGGGTGAAGTGAGCCAGAACATGAAACTGTGGCTGCGTGCGGCCAATCCTTTCACGCCGCCGCGCGGCATGGCCGAGGCGCAGAGGGCGGCGCGTGTCGGCGCGGCCGCCCTGGCCGTCGGCGCCGTTCAAGGTCTGGCCGGTCTGCCGACTGTGTCTGAAAAAATGGGGCAGTCAGCCGCATTGATGATGGAGGGCGGCGCCGTTCCGCCCAGCGATCAGGCGATGTTCGAGGGCGTCATGACCGCCATGGCGCCGGTTATGGTCGGGGGCGTCGTTGTCATGTCGGCGGTCTATCTGGTGCTGGCCGTGGTGCAGTGGCGCAAGATGACCTGGGTGATCCCGGCCCTCATGCTGGCGTTGCTGGCCTACAGCCTGGTCAGCGTGGTCAACGGTTTCGCCCTGCTGGGCGAAAATGCGGGCCAGTTGTATGGGCCTCTCGCCATCGTGCAGTGGATCATCATGCTGGCGACAGGTTTTCTGTATGCGGCCGCCGTGCGCGGCGGCCTGATGTTGAGCCGGCTGAAACGGAGCTTCTGATCATGACCGTCACTCTTTACCACAACCCGAAATGCTCGACCTCGCGCAAGGCGCTGGAGCTGCTGCGCGAACGCGGGATCGAGCCGACGGTGGTCGAGTATCTGAAGACCGGCTGGGACGCCGAGACGCTGCACCGTCTGGCGCGCGGGACGGGCGGCGGGCTGAAGGGCCTGTTGCGGAAGAAGGAGGCGAAGGCCGCCGAACTTCTGGCCGCCGACGCGGACGACGCGACGGTCCTGGCCGCCATGATCGAGAGCCCGGTCATCGTCGAACGCCCCGTCGTCGAGACGCCCAAGGGCGCGGCGATCGGGCGGCCGGTGGAGGCGGTGCTGGAGGTGCTGTGAAGCGCACCCGGTCGCATTAAGGCTTCACAGCTCGGGGAACTGAAACTCAGAGATTGAGCCTATCGCATCAAGCCAATCTGCCCACATAGCCGGGTCAGCAGTTTGGCCGCTCTCACCCTGCATCCACGACAGAAGTTGAGCGACTTGGTCGTCAGTGCGCCCGCCGCGCTTCCAGTATGCTTCTATGAAAGCGAACATCGCCTGATAGGCTTGCTCCGTAGTCAGCATGGGCAGTGTAGACATGGTAGCGTTCGCGTTTCTATAAAGAAGAAAAAGTAGGTGCGCTGATGAAGGCTGAGAAGGATCTCCCAACAGTAGCTGCATATTTAGCTCTCGGGATATGGACTTTTGCTACGGTAGTGGTTGGTGCGATCTACTACTTCGCGAGCAATGGCGAACGCTTTCAGCCGTGGCTGCTCCCCATGTGCGTTCTGACCGTGTTTGGGGCCGTTTTGGTTGGTCGTTTCGTGAAAAGTCGCCGGTCTGTTCAAAACCAATAGGCTGCACGACAGGGCCAGGGTCGACCTTTCCGCGCTTCCCTGCAAGACTCGGCTCTGTCACGCTTGGGGTTCGCCCACGACCCGCACCTGTTTGGCCTCAAGGCCTGCGACACGATGAAGGATGCGCGCGCCTGGCTGGATTGGTGATGCGGCTTTCATAGTGCCGACTATCGTGCTCATCCTGCGTTTACGGCCAAGCTGACGGACTGATACGATGGTTGAGGCAGACTTTCAGAGCATATTTCTCAATGCGGCGGTTCCGCAGAAGGTTCTGCTGATCGCCCTGCTTGCGGCTGTTCCCGTCGTTTGTCTCTCAGTGCTGTTGGCGGTGAGGGATGAGACGAAATCCGGGCCATGGAAGCGCGTCATTTCGATCATCCTGATCGGCGGACCGATGGCGGGCTTGCTGGTTGGCGCGATGAACAGCTTTCACATGGCGCAAACCATCCAGCGCTTGCCGTTTGATGTGACGGCCAAACAACTCGCGCCGGGCATTATGGAGGTTTCGACCTTTGTGGGTCTGGGCGCGTCTGTGGGCCTCGTCGCCGGGGCTGCGCTTCTGACGCTTAAATGGATGTCAGATCGGAAGTAGACGGCGCGATGTTAGAGGGTTGGGACATAATCGTGAGGCGCGTAGCAGGTGTAGTCGCGATCATCGGAGGCGTGGCCATAACTTCGGCGGGGGGCATTGCCGCGTGGGGCGCATGGGCGGTGATGGCGACCTATTCGGACAACGCGCCAAACACGCTGTTGCAGAACTTGAGCCCACTACTTCTCTTTGGCCCGGCCGCCGGTATGGGCGCGGCCCTAGCGTGGGTCGGATGGGAAGTATGGCGACGAACAGACCTTGAGTAGGTCTGCCATGATCGAAAGCCGACCTGTTCACGCGCTCCAAATTGACCCCTCCGCGCTTCGATGCCAGACCCCAGCTGTTCGTCACGCTTGGAGTTCGCCCATGACCCGCACCCTGTATGGCATCAAGGCCTGCGACACGATGAAGAAGGCGCGCGTCTGGCTGGATCAGAACGGCGTGGCCTATGACTTCCATGACTACAAGGCCGCAGGGGCGAACCGCGCCGATGTGGAGCGCTGGGTCGCCGAACATGGCTGGGAGAAGGTGCTGAACCGCGCGGGCACGACCTTCCGCAAGCTGTCGGACACCGACAAGGCCGACATCGACGCCGCCAAGGCGGTGGATCTGATGCTGGCCCAGCCGTCGATGATCAAGCGGCCGGTGCTGGACCTCGGCGACGGGCGGACGCTGCTGGGCTTTAAGCCGGACATCTACGCCGAGGCCCTGAAGGGCTGAGGCTCAGTCCTCGACGGCCGTGGTCGGGCGGTCGTGGCCGTCGGCGCGCTCAGTGACCCACTGGCCCGAGGCGTCCTCATATTCGATCCAGGAGGTGCGGTCCGGCACGCGCTGCTCGCGCGCCGCGGCCGTGGCCGCCGCCAGCGCGGCCGCGTGGTTGGCGAAGGTCTCGGAATAGCTGTCGCCGAGCTTGTAGGCCCAGCCGCCGTCGTGCTGGACGATGCGATAGGTGATGTTCATGCGGCGCTCCGAAGGGTTCGACGGCACCGTTGAGCGCCGCTTCGGGCGTGTCGAGTCACGCTGTGGTGACTCATTACGAAGAGTTCATGCGCGCAACTGCATCCGTAAGCGATCATCGCCGCCTCTTGAGATCAGAAGGCCGCCGCATCAGGCTTGGCCGAACAGGGATCAAACTCATGGAAGAAGTCCTCATTCCGCTGGCGTTCTTTGCGATGATCGCGGGGATCGTTCTTGTGCCGACGTGGCTCAAGAGTCGTGAGCGGCGCGAGATGCAGGCGACGCTGCGGGCCTCCATCGAGAAGGGGCAGTCCCTGCCGCCGGAAGTGATCGAAGCCATCAGCAAGGACAATGCTAAGCCGGTCGCAACGGCGGCGCGCGACCTGAGGGCGGGCGTGATCCTGCTGTCGGTCGCAATCGGCATCGCCCTGTTGGGCTATGCGGTCAGCTTCGCCGACTTCGACGCCTTCTATCCCATCGTCGGCGGCGCCGCGATCCCAGGCATGATCGGCCTGGCTTTCATCATCCTGAGTTTCTTCAACAAGAACAAAGGCTGAGGCGGGCCGGAGCAGGGAAGCCGTCATGGCCCGAGACTTACGTGATCTGCACGACGTCGAGCTGGCCGGGCTTGCGGCCGGCGGCGGCCGCCGCGAGTTCGGCGAACTGGTCCGTCGCCACGGCTCGGCGGTGCGGGGTCTGCTGCGCCGCATGGGCGCCCAGCCGGCCCTGGCCGACGACGTGGCTCAGGACGCCTTTCTGCTGGCGTTCGAGAAATGCGCAGAGTTCCGGGGCGAGGGCACCTTCGCCGCCTGGATCAAACGTATCGCCGCCCGCATGTACCTGAGACGCATCTCGAAAGAGGCGCGTTATGTAGCAGAAAGCGAAACGGAAAACGTCGCGCCCGCCGTCGACAGCATCGGCCGCGTGGACCTGGACGAGGCCTTGAAGGGGCTCAGCGAGGTCGAACGCCTGTGCGTCTCCCTGTGTCATGGCGCGGGGCTGTCGCACCCGGAAATCGCCGCGGCCATGAATTTGCCGCTTGGAACGGTGAAATCTCATGTCAAGCGTGGTCTGGATAAACTTCGGGCCCGGCTCCAGCCGGGGCCGGTTGCAATCGGGAGCGCATCCCATGTCGGCTGACGAATTCGATCCCACGATTGAGCGCCTGTTCGCGCAGACGCAGCACTTCGCCGATTCGGTCTTCTTTGAAGCGGACGTGGCCGCGCGGCTGAACAAGGCCTCGCGCGTGCGGTCTGTGGCTCTGTCGGCGGCGGGGCTGATCGGCGGGCTGATCGCGGTGCGCGAACTGCTGAACGTCAACTTCCATCTGGGACCGGACGGATTCACGGCCCAGGCGGGCGGCGGCGGGGTCGATTCGGCCGGCGCCCAGGCTGGGATTCAGGGCGGCCTGGCGGTTCAGTCCCTGCTGGAGCGGACCGGACTGGGCGATGCGGCCTTCAACGCCATGGGCTCCATGGGCGGGATGCAGGTGTTCTGGGCGACGGCCGGGGTGCTGGTCGCCTTGCTGGCGGCAGGCGTGGTGAAGCTGTCGCAACAGATCTGAGCGCCGTTTTCCCGCCCCAGTCACGGCTTAGGGCTGGAAAAAGCCGTTTCGCGCCCAACGCCTGCGTTGCGGCCGTGACGCCGAACCTCTAGGGTCGCGGCGGTTTTATGATCGGCCTTGGCTGCATTTTTTGGGGCGACGTTTCGTGGTTGATGTCTTCGAGCAGGTCGAGGAGGAGCTTCGCTCCGAACGCTATAAGCGTCTGGCCCGTACCTGGCTGCCCATTCTGGGCGGTCTGCTGGCGGTCGCCCTGGTCGCTGCGCTGGCCTGGTGGGGCTGGCAGTCCTATGTGAGTTCTCAGGCCGACAAAGCCTCGGCCGCTTATGAGCAGGGCGTTCAGGCGCTGCAGGCGGGCAAGCCCGCTGAAGCCAAGACCGCCTTCGCCGAGTCGGCCAAGGCCGGCGGCGGCTACAAGGCCCTGGCCCTGATGCAGCAGGCGGGTCTGGCCCAGGCCGAGAACAAGACGGCCGACGCCGTGGCCCTGCTGGATGAAGCCGCCAAGGCCGCCAAGGATCCGATCCTGTCCGACATCGCCGCCCTGAAGGCGGTCTTCCTGGTCATGGACACAGCCTCGCTGGAAGACGTGCAGAAGCGTCTGGAGCCGCTGACCGGCGACAAGCGCCCGATGCAGGCCTTCGCCCAGGAAGCCCTGGCCATGGCCCAGCTGCAGCACGGCAAGACCGCCGAGGCGCGCCAGACCTTCGTGCAACTGCAACTCGGCCAGGACGTGCCGGACCCGGTGCGCCAGCGCGCCCAGGCCGCCGTTCAGGCGGTCGACACCGGCACGGCCGCCAATCTGGCCGCCATCGTCAAGGCCGCCGCTGCGCTGCCGACGCCGGCTCCGGGCCAGGCGGCTCCCGCCGCCGTCGCCGCTCCGGCCGAGGCTGCGGCCCCGGCTCAAGCGCCGGCCCCGACGCCTGCCCCCTGATTTGACTCCCTCGGGACGCCAACCAATGACCAAAACCCTTAAAGTCGCCCTGTTGAGCGGTCTGGCCCTGACCGTCGCGTCGTGCGGCACGGTCCGCAACGCCCTGCCGTTCGGCCTGGGCGGAGACAAGGAACCGGTTGCGACGGCGACCGAGGGGCAACGTGTCTCCATCCTTGAGTTCGAGCAGCAGCTCGCGCCTTCGGCGGCCCTGTCGGGTCGTGACTTCTTCCTGCCGGGTCCGCAGGCGGCGACCGCCTGGAGCCAGCCCGGCGGCAACGCCGAGAATGCGGTCGAACATGTGATCGCCGCGCCTGAATTCACCGTCGCCTGGCGGCGCGACATCGGCGCCGGTTCGGCGAACGATCGCCAGGTCATGTCCCCGGTGGTGGCCGAAGACGGCAAGCTCTTCGTGCTGGACGGCGAAGCGGGCGTGACCGCTGTGGACGCCGGCACCGGCGCTGTCCTGTGGAAGGCCAGCGTCAAGGTCGAGGAGGCTGATCGCGGCCGTCGCTTCATGGGCATCGGCCTGGGCGGCGGATCGGGCGGCGGCGGCTTCGGCGGCGGCGTGGCCGTCAGCGGCGGCAAGGTCTTCGTTTCGTCGGGCTATCGCGTCATGACGGCGTTTGACGCCAATACGGGCGCCGAGCTGTGGCGCACGCCGGTCGACCTGCCGATCCACGGCGCGCCGACGGTGGCGGGCCAGCGCGTCTATGTCGTCGACATCGACAACCAGCTGATGGCCTTCAACGTGGCCAACGGTCAGCAGGACTGGTCCTATCGCGGCATCACCGAGCCGGCCCGCATCATGCGCGCCTCCAGCCCGGCGGTCAGCGGCGGCACGGTGGTGGCGCCCTTCTCCTCGGGTCAGATCGTGGCCCTGCAGGCGACCAACGGCCAGCCGGTGTGGGAGCAGGTGCTGTCGCGCACCAGCCGCACCAGCGCCCTGTCGGAACTGCGCGACATCGCCGGTCGTCCGGTGGTCAGCCGCGGTCAGGTCTACGCCATCAGCCAGTCGGGCGTGATGCAGGTGATGGATCTGCGCAGCGGCCAGCCGAAATGGTCCCTGCCCATCGTCGGGGTGAACCAGCCCCTGCCGGTCGGCGACGTGGTCTATGTGGTGTCCCAGGCGGGCGAACTGACCGTGGTCAACCGCGAGACGGGCCAGGTCTATTGGTCGCGTGATCTGAACGAGGGCCGCGTGCGTAAGGAAGGCGGCTTCCTGGGCTTCGGCAAGCGCACCGTGCGTCCGACCTGGTCGGGCCCGATCCTGGCGTCCAACCGTCTGGTCCTGGTCAATTCGGACGGCGAGGCCGTGGCTTTCGATCCGAAGACGGGCGCGCAGACCGGCAGCCTGAAGCTGGGCGCGGCGGCCTATATCGCCCCGGCCGCCTACAACGGCGCCCTTTATGTCCTGACCGACAAGGGCCAACTGGTCAGCATCCGCTGACCTTTTCACTGATTTAAGCTAGAAGGCCGGCATGGCTCTGAAGGTCGCCATCGTCGGCCGCCCCAATGTGGGCAAGTCGACACTGTTCAATCGCCTCGTCGGCAAGCGCCTTGCGCTGGTCGATGATCGCCCCGGCGTGACCCGTGACCGCCGCTACGCCGACGGCGTGATCGGCGACATGGATCTGACCCTGATCGACACCGCAGGGTATGAGGACGTCACCGACGAAAGCCTGGAAGCCCGGATGCGCGAGCAGACCGAGGCGGCGATCGAGGACGCGGACCTGATCATGTTCATGATGGACGCGCGCGAAGGCGTGACGTCGCTGGACCGCATCTTCGCCGATCGCCTGCGCAAGGTGCACAAGCCCATCGTCCTGCTGGCCAACAAGTCCGAAAGCCGTGAGAGCGGCGGCGGCGTGGGCGAGGCGCACGGCCTGGGCTTCGGCGAGCCGGTGCCGATCTCGGCCGAACACGGCGAGGGCATGGCCGACCTGTATCAGGCCCTCGTGGCCGCGTCGGAAGACATCTTCATCGAAGAGATCGACGAGCCGGAAAAACCGATCCGCATTGCGGTCATCGGTCGCCCGAACGCCGGCAAGTCCACCCTGATCAACCGCCTGATCGGCGACGACCGCCTGTTGACCGGGCCGGAAGCCGGCATCACCCGCGACTCCATCTCGGTGGACTGGGTCTATGAAGGCAAGAACATCCGCCTGGTCGACACCGCCGGGATGCGCCGCAAGGCGCGCGTTCAGGAAAAGCTGGAAAAGCTGTCGGTCGCCGACACCATCCGCGCCATCACCTTCGCCGAGGTGGTGATCATGATGATGGACAAGGACGACGCTTTCGACACCCAGGACCTGCAACTGGCCGATCTGGTCGAGCGGGAAGGGCGGGCGCTGATCTATGTCGCGTCCAAATGGGATCTGGAAGAAGAGCCGCAGGCGCGCCTGGCCGAGCTGAAGCGCCTGGCCGACGACAAGCTGCCCCAGTTGCGCGGTTCGCCCTTCGTGGCCCTGTCGTCGTTCAACGGTCGCGGCGTCGAGCGCCTGATGCCCGCCGTGCTTCAGGCCTATGACACCTGGTCGGTCAAGGTGAAGACCAAGGATCTGAACGACTGGCTGTCCCTGGCGACCCAGAGACACCCGCCGCCCGCCGTGGACGGCAAGCGCATCAAGCCGAAATACATGGCCCAGACCAAGGCGCGTCCTCCGACGTTCGTGCTGATGGCCAGCCGGGCTGAAGCCATGCCTGAGCACTACAAGCGCTATCTGGTCAACTCGCTGCGCGAGAGCTTCGACCTGCCGGGCACGCCGATCCGCCTGAACGTCAAGTCGGGCTCGGCCAACCCCTATGCGGATGGCGGCGCCAAGTCGGGGCCGGAACGCTTCAAGGGCGACGCCAAGACCGCCCCGCGTCGGGTCATCAAGGCCGAGAAGGCCGAGAAGCTGTCCAACCTGCCCGGCAAGGCGCTGGAGCAGAAGGCCAAGGCCGGCATCAAGCCCAAGGTGAAGCCCCTGGGCGGACTGAAGGCCAGCGCGTCCAAGAAGGCGGGCTCCAACGCCTTCGTCGGCAAGGGCGCACGCGGCGGCGCGCGTCAGGTGTCCCGCTCGGGCCGTGTCCGTACGGGCCAGAAGGGCGGCGCCAAGCGCTGATTCACATCAGACCTGCCCGGTCGCGCCTCTCTTGAGGTGCGGCCGGGATGGGGCTGTCGGTTCGTCCCCCAACGCCAGCTTCAGCGCCAGCGCCACGACGATCACCCAACGCAGTTCATGCCAGTTCATGGCGATGCTCTCGGTCAGCATCGTCACGGTGAAAGACGCGATCAGCGGCAGGGCCAGCCAGCCGCCTGGGCTGGTGTAGGCCGCCCACAGGGACTGCGCCCAGATCTGCGTCAGGAACAGGGCGAACAGGATGACGCCGCCCAGGCCCAGGGCGATGTACAGCTCCAGCCAGCCGCTGTGTGCATCGGCGGGCGTGAAGTGCGCCTGATAGCCGATCCAGGCCTTGGGGCCGGTGAAGCTGGGATCGTCCCATACGGCGCCGTAGCCGAAGCCTTTCCAGGGGTGCTCGGCCATCTGCTGCATGATGCCTGACCAGATTTCGGTTCGCCCGGTCAGGGTCGCGTCCTTGCCGAGCAGGGCGAAGAAGGTGTCGGTTTCCATCGCGATCAGCAGGCCCCCGCCGATGACGAAGACAACGGCCAGCCAGGTGGCGACGACCGCACGCAGGGGTCCAGACTTGACCACGGCGACAAAGCCCATGGACGCCAGAGACAGGATCAGGACGACCAGGGCGGTCTTCGACGTCGACAGCAGGATCAGCATGACGGGGACGACGGCGAGACCGAACCACAACTTGCGCCGCTCGGGAGCCATCACGCCGGCCGCCAGCAGGAAGACGGTCGTCTTGACCATGACGTTGCCCATGGAGTTCTTCTCCAGCCACAGGCCGCGCCAGGCGCCGGGGAAGATCTCGTCCATCCGTCCCATCTGAGGCAGCAGCGCCCCGACAAGAAAGGACAGGATCGCCAGGACCGCCAGGGTTCCGGCGATGATTTCCGTCAGGCTGCGCCAGCTCCACCGCGAGGCCAGCGCGACGCCCGCCAGGGTGGTGAAGGCCAGGGCGGGTATGCGCCGTGCGGTCAGCTCCGGCATGATCGACCAGAAGTAGGTCGCCGCCGTCAGCAGCAGGAGCGCGATCAGAAGCGGCGATCGTATCAGGCCTTTGAGCGCGCGCTCAGGCCGCAGGCAGACCAGGATCAGCGCCAGCAGATAGGCCGGGTAGTAGAAGTTGCGCAGGAAGTCCGCGGACCTCGCGCCGTAGCCGGTCAGCGGCGCGCTCCAGAAACCGACGTAGGTGAGGATCAGCCCGACCGAAGCGACCACGGCGACGATGTCGGCCAGGGGGGCGGCGCGCACAAGTGGAAGCGAGGGGCGTTTCGCCGCCGGGTTCGCTAGCGACCGTGCGCCCGGATCCAGCCCCTCGATCACGCGCAGATCAGACCAGGGCGTCCGCCGACAGGCCTTGCTTCCATTCCTTGAAGCTGACCGTCAGAGGCGGGGTGAGATCAGGGCGGGCCAGTTCGACGATCAGGGGACCGATCTCCGAGGGATGTGGAAGAACGCTGGGATCTTCACCCGGAAACGCCTGGGCGCGCAACTGCGTCTGCATCCGACCCGGATCGACGATGCTGGCGCGCACGGGGGTGCTTTCGATCTCGTCGGCCCAGCATTTGACCAGGGCCTCGGCGCCCGCCTTGGTCGCGGCGTACATGCCCCAGAAGGCGCGCGGCTGGCTGGCGACGCTGGTGGTCAGATGGATGGCGCGTCCGGCGTCGGAGGCGCGCAGCAGCGGCTCCAGCGAGCGGATCAGGCGATAGACGCCGGTGAAGTTGATCTTCTCGACCTTGGCGAACTCGCGCGGCTCGGCGTGGGCGACCGGGGTCAGGCCCGACGGGCCCATGGTGGCGGCCGCCTGGACCCAGATGTCCAGCTTGCCGAAGCGCTGGAACAGGGCGCCGCCCAGGCGGTCGATGGCGCCGCCGTCCACCAGGTCGAACGGAACCAGGCTGGCGTGCTGGCCGGTGGCGGCGAAGATTTCGTCGTCCAGCTCCTCGAGGGCGCCCTGGGTGCGTGCGGCGGCGATGACGTGGGCGCCGGCCTTGGCCAGGGCCAGAGCGGATTCGCGGCCGATGCCGCGCGAAGCGCCGACAACCAGGGCGACGCGGTTGGCGAGGGGGAGGGAAGCGTGTTCGGACATGGGGCCGCTGATAGCGCGGCCCGACGTCCGGCGAAAGGCTCAGTAGCCCGGCGCGGCCTGCCACAGGCTGAAGCTGACGCCCTGATCGTCGCTGACCACGACGGATAGGCCGGACGGGCTTTCGGCGGGCACGGCTGCGCGGCCGCCGAGCTCGGTCACGCGGGCGCAGGCGGCGTGGATGTCGTCCACGCTGAAATAGAGGTTGGGGAAGGCCTTGTGCTCGCCCTTGGTGAGGCCGAAGGCGGGGTCGGACCCCGTGACATGGGCGTAGGTCGGACTGGACGAGGCCTCGTCGAAGCGCCAGCCGAACAGGCCCGCGTAGAAGACGCGGGCCTTGTCGACGTCAGGGGTGTCGAGCGTGAAGTAGCCGAGCTGGATCATCCAGCCTTAAGCGGTCACCAGCAGAGAAAGTTGCTTCCCGCGCGGATCGCGGCCGCCTTCCTCTATCTCACGGTCCAGCAGGCGGGTCGGATAGTCGCCGGTGAAATAGTGGTCGGTGTACTGTGGGCTGGCTGCGTTGCGCGGTCCGGCGCCCAGGGCGTCATACAGGCCGTCGATGGACAGGAAACCGAGGGAGTCGACTTCCAGCACCGCGCGCATTTCTTCCATGCTGTGGGTGGCGGCCATCAGCTGCGACCGCTCGGGCATGTCGATGCCGTAGAAGTCGGGGAACAGGATTTGCGGGCTGGCCGAGCGCAGGTGAACCTCCTTGGCGCCTGCCGCGCGCACGGCGCGGACCAGCTTCAGCGAGGTGGTGCCGCGCACGATGGAATCGTCGATCAGCACGACGCGCTTGCCTTCAAGAGCGGCGCGGTTGGGGCTGTGCTTCATCCGCACGCCCTTCTGACGGGCGCCCTGGCTGGGCTGGATGAAGGTGCGGCCCAGATAGTGGCTGCGGATGATGCCCATTTCATAGGGCAGGCCGCTTTCCTGGGCGTAGCCGAGGGCGGCGGGCACGCCCGAGTCGGGCACCGGCACCACGATGTCGGCTTCGACCGTGTGTTCGCGCGCCAGGCGGCGGCCCATCTCCTTGCGGACATCATAGACCGACAGGCCGTTCACGACGGAATCGGGACGGGCGAAGTAGACGTATTCGAACAGGCACGGACGGGCGGCCCGCGCGGCGAAGGGCTTGATCGAGGTCAGGCCTTCCTCGTCGATGACCACGACTTCGCCGTGTTCGACATCGCGCACGAAGGTGGCGCCGATGGTGTCGAGGGCGCAGGTCTCGGACGCCAGCACCCAGGCTTCGCCGACCTTGCCCAGCACCAGCGGGCGGATGCCCAGCGGGTCGCGCGCGCCGATCATCTTGTAGCGGGTCTGGGCCACCAGGGCGTAGCCGCCCTCGATCCGGCTCAGGGCGTCGATGAAGCGATCGACGATCTTGGCCTTACGGCTGCGGGCGATCAGGTGAAGGATGGCCTCGGAGTCCGAAGTCGACTGGAAAATCGCGCCTTCCGAGACAAGTTGTGCGTGCAGGTATTTGAAATTCGTCAGGTTGCCGTTGTGGGCGATGGCGATGCCGCCCTGATCCAGATCGGCGAACATCGGCTGGATGTTGCGCAGGAAGCTGCCGCCGGCGGTGGAGTAGCGGGTGTGGCCGATGGAGGCCTGGCCCGGCAGGCGCTTCGTCAGTTCGGCGTTGCCGAAGGCGTCGCCGACAAGGCCCTGATGCCGTTCGGTGTAGAAGCGGTCGTCGTGGACGCTGGCGATGCCGCAGGCTTCCTGGCCCCGATGCTGCAGGGCGTGCAGGCCCAGGGCGACGATGGAGGACGCCTCGTTCTCGGGCGCGCCCCAGACGCCGCAGACGCCGCATTCGAGGCGCAGCTGGTCGTCTTCCGGCTCACGCCAATGCTCACGGTGAACGACGGGTTCGGCGATATGGTGGCGCATCGTCAGGCTCCGATGACCGGGGAAGGATAACTCAAAGGGCGGCGCCGCGCACGTAAGCCGCCCAGGCGTCCGGGGCAAGCCTCATTGGTCGGAAAACCCTTCGCGAACGGAAGAACCGACGACGGGAGTCAGGGCGTCGGCGCCCTTGCCCAGGGTCGGCAGCACGATCTGGATGGCGCGGGCGGCGCCTTCGCTGACGGGCGCCGTCGCGGCTTCGGACAGCCAGCGCGGCGGGTTGTCCTGCATGGCGCCCATGATGACCAGGTGCACCGCGCCGATCAGGCCCAGGGCGCGAACCAGGCCGACAGCAAGGCCCAGCGTCTGGTCCAGCACGCCCAGCGCATGGCCGCGCGCGCCCTGCGAAATGGCCGAACCGAGGAAGCGCAGGCCGAAGTAGAGGATGACGAAGACCAGCCCCACGGCCAGCACCGACCCGGCCCAGTCCGGATCGACCAGGCCGCGCCCGATCGGCGCCGTCCACGGCAGGGTGATGAGCGCCAGCAGCGCCGCCAGAAGAAAACTGAGCAGGGCCGTGATCTCGCGCATGCCGCCCCGGAACCATCCGGCGGCGCCCGAGGCCAGCAGGGCCAGGATCACGAAGACGTCGTAGCCGGTCACGCGCTCTGCGGCCTCAAGGGATGGGAACGCGCCTTAGTAGCGGTTCTGGGAGATTCGCTCGACCGCGTCGGTCAGGCGGGTGACGACGGTCAGAGCGACATCGCCCTTCTTCACCTTGCCATTGGCTTGTGGCGGCGCGAGGGCGCGCTCGAAGCCCAGCTTCTTCGCCTCGCGCAGGCGGGCCTCGGCGCGGCCGACGGCACGGACCTCGCCAGACAGGCCGATCTCGCCAAAGACGACGCAGCCCTGGGGCAGGGGCATGTCCAGCGCCGATGAGATCAGGGCGGCGGCGGCGGCCAGGTCGGCGGCGGGTTCGTTGATCCTCATGCCGCCCGCGACGTTCAGATAGACGTCCTTGTCTCCGAACCCCAGACCGCAGCGCGCCTCCAGCACCGCCAGCAGCATGGCGAGACGACCCGAGTCCCAGCCGACGACCGCCCGTCTTGGCGTGCCATATGCAGAGGGTGCAACAAGAGCCTGAATTTCCACCAGAACCGGGCGCGATCCCTCGATCCCGGCGAAGACGGCGGCGCCGGGCGCCCGGTCCTTTCCTTCGCCCAGGAACAAGGCCGAGGGGTTGGGCACTTCGCGCAGGCCGGCGTCGCCCATCTCGAACACGCCGATCTCGTCGGTGGCGCCGAAACGGTTCTTGCCCGCGCGCAGGATGCGGAAGGGATAGCCGCGCTCGCCTTCGAAGCTGAGAACGGCGTCGACCATGTGTTCGACTACGCGCGGCCCGGCGATCTGGCCGTCCTTGGTGACGTGGCCAACCAGGACGATGGCCGGGCCGCCGTTCTTGGCCAGCCGCACCAGTTCGGCGGCGCAGGCGCGCACCTGGGTGATGGAGCCCGGCCCGGCGTCGTGCGCGTCGCTCCACAGCGTCTGGATGGAGTCGATGATGACGATGTCGAACGGATCGCGCTTCAGCGTCGTCAGGATGTCGCGCAGCGCGGTGGCGGAGGCCAGCGACACATCGGCGTCGGCCACGCCCATGCGTTTGGCGCGGGCGCGGATCTGCTCGATCGCCTCTTCGCCCGAGATATAGGCGACCTTGGCGCCGTTGCGGGCGGCCTTGGCCGTGACCTCCAACAGCAGGGTCGACTTGCCGACGCCGGGGTCGCCGCCCAGCAGGATGGCCGATCCCGGCACCACGCCGCCGCCGCAGACGCGGTCGAACTCGGTCACGCCGGTGACGATACGCGGCGGCTCGGGCGTGTCGGACTGCAACGTCTCGAACTGCACCCCGCGGCCGCGCGCGGTCGAGGCGGGCTTCATGGCGCCCGGCGGGGCCGCCTTGGATTCCTCAACCAGGGCGTTCCACTCGCCGCAGGCCGAGCACTGCCCGGCCCATTTGGAATGAACCGCCCCGCAGGATTTGCAGACGAAGAGAAGAGAGTCGCGCGCCATGCGTCAGACCTAGCAGATCAGGCGGGCGAGGGCAGGCGGCTTGGAACGCCCTGCGTCCGAAACTGTCATAGGGAGACTGCGGGGTTGCGTCGGCATCCACACAGCCGTCATTCTGACATGATAAGGCCGTGATCCGACTCAACCGCCCAGAAGGCTAACGAATGACCCTTGAAAATCCCCCCGCCGTCGACCCCTCGCTCGTCTCGCGGGCCAAATACATCCTGACACGGCCCAAGTTCGAATGGCCGGTGATCGACGCCGAAAGCGCCAGCATCAAGGGGCTGTTCACCAGCTACGCCGTCATCCTGGCGGCCATTCCGGCGGTGGCGACCATCGTGGGCCAGATCGCCTTTGGTCATCGCGGCCTAGTCGGCCCGCTGCTGGGCGGTGCGCTCAGCTATGTGCTGAGCCTGGTCAGCGTCTATGTGCTGGGCCTGATCATCGACGCCCTAGCCCCGACCTTCGGCGGGACCAAGAACCCGGTGAAGGCGATGCAGGTCGCCGTCTATTCCATGACTGCCGCCTGGGTGGCGGGCGTGCTGAACGTCCTGCCGATGTTGGCCTGGCTGGCGGGCCTGCTGGGCTTGTACGGCTTCTACCTGATGTATCTGGGCCTGCCGACGTTGATGAAGACCGCCGCCGACAAGGCGCTGGGCTACACCATCGTCGTGGTGGTCGCGGCCATCATCCTGAACGCCATCGTCTTCGCCATCGTCGGCGCGGTGATCGCCAGCTTCGTCATCGTGGGCGCAGGCGCGACGGCGTTCGCCCTGAGCTAAGCCTGAAGAAGGGCTGGGGCCTTGCGCCTCAGCCCTTTGCTATTCAGCCCTGATAGACGCGCGGCACGCGCGGCGTGATCGAGGTCAGCAACTCATAGCTGATGGTGCCCGCCGCCGCCGCCGCGTCGTCGATCAGGCGATTGGCGCCGAAGATCTCGACCGGATCGCCCGCCTTGACGTCCAGGCCGGTCACATCGACCGCCAGCACGTCCATCGACACCCGGCCGATGATCGGCCGCATCTCGCCTGCGATGAAGACCTGCCCCTTGGGGCTGTAGCTGCGCAGAACGCCGTCGGCGTAGCCCGCGCCGCAGGTCGCCACGCGCATCGGCCGCTCCGCCTTATACCCTTGCGAATAGCCGACGGTTTCGCCCGCGGGCACGTCGCGCACCTGCACCGCCTGGGCGATCAGGCTGGCGACGGGAGCGATCTTGTCATGGGGACGGCCTTCCGGCCCGCCGCCGTAGAGGCAAATGCCCGGCCGCACCACGTCGAAGGCGAAGTCCGGCCCCAGGAAGCAGCCGCCTGAATTGGCGAAGGAGCGCGTCACGCCCGGATAGCGCTGGGCCGCCGCCGCATAGGCGTCGCGCTGGGCGCGGTTCAGCGGGTTCGACGGCTCGTCGGCGCAGGCCAGGTGGGTCATCACCAGTTCGAGGCCTGCGAAGGGTTCCGGCGCGTCCTCGACGCGGAAGCCCAGCCGGTTCATGCCGGTGTCGATCTGAAGCCCGCAGGCGCCGCCGCCCGCCGCCTGCCAGGTCTGAAGCTGGGTCGGGTGATTGATGACGGGCCGCAGGTTGGACGCCTTGAGCATGGCGGCCCCGTCTCCGTGGCAGCCGTCCAGAATATAGATGACCGGCTCAGGCCCGATCGCCTCGCGCAGGCGCACGCCCTCGGCCGCGCGGGCGACGAAGAAGGTGCGCGCGCCCTCGGCCATCAGACGCTGGGTCACGGCGGCGGCGCCCAAGCCATAGCCGTCGGCCTTCACGACCGGATTGACCGGCGAGCCGCTGACGGCGCCCAGGGTGTGATAATTGCGAGCGAGCGCGTCCAGATCGACGTTGAGGACGGCGGGAGCGAAGGCGGGGGAGGTCATGGCGACGGTTATAATCCGCAGTTCAGGCGGCGCCAGTCTTTGCGCGACCATCGGCCCCTTCCATCGCCGTCATGCTCGGACTTGATCCGAGCATCCAGCAAGCGCAGCGCGGGGATGCGGCAGGCGTCGGCGCGGCTGGATCGTCGGGTCAAGCCCGACGATGACGGCAGAGAAGGAGCGCCTACTCTGGAATATCCGCATAGGCGCTGCCGTAGCGGCCGTCGTTCGCCAGATTGCCGAAGCGGGTGGTGTTGGAATCGAACGCCAGCTTGACGATGCCGATGGGGCCGTGACGCTGCTTGCCGATGACCACTTCGGCCTGATGCTGCAGGCGGTCCATGTCTTCCTGCCACTTCAGGTGTTCTTCGGTGCCTTCGCGCGGCTCGGCCCGGCCCAGGTAGTAGCTTTCGCGATAGACGAACATGACGCAGTCGGCGTCCTGCTCGATCGAGCCGGATTCACGCAGGTCGGACAACTGGGGCCGCTTGTCCTCGCGCTGCTCGACCTGACGCGACAGCTGCGACAGGGCGATGATGGGGACGTTCAGCTCCTTGGCCAGGGCCTTCAGGCCGCCGGTGATTTCGGACACTTCCTGCACCCGGTTCTTCTGGCTGTTGTCGCCGGTCGTCACTAGCTGGAGGTAGTCGACCACGATCAGGTCCAGGCCGTTCTCCATCCGCTTCAGGCGTCGCGCGCGCGCCGCCAGCTTGGAGATGGACAGGCCGCCGGTGGCGTCGATGTAGAGGGGGCTTTCGCCGATCTCGATGGCCGCGTCGCGGATCTTGCCGAAGTCCGAGGCGTCGATCTCGCCCTTACGCAGCTTGTCCGAAGACACGCCCGACGCGTCGGCCAGGATACGCATGGCCAGCTGTTCGGCGCTCATTTCCAACGAGTAGAAGGCGACGACGCCGCCGTCGACGGTTTTGCGCCCGCCTTCCGGCGTCGGCTCCCAGCGATAGTTGCGCGCGACGTTGAAGGCGATGTTGGTGGCCAGCGCCGTCTTACCCATCGACGGACGGCCCGCGAGGATCAGAAGGTCAGAGGGGTGCAGGCCGCCCAGCTTCTGGTCCAGATCGTCCAGACGGGTGGCCAGACCGGCCAGCTTGCCCTCGCGCTGATAGGCCTCGCCCGCCATCTCGACCGCGCCGGACAGGGCGTGGGAGAAGCTGACGAAGCCCGACGACGGCTTGCCCGTCTCGGCCAGCGAATAGAGCGTCTGCTCGGCCTGTTCGATCTGTTCGTCGGCGGGCGTCTCGGGATTGGGCGCCTCCTTGATGATCTCGCCGCCGATGCGGATCAGGTCGCGGCGCAGGGCCAGGTCATAGACGACGCGCGCATAGTCGGGGGCGTTGGCCGCGGGCGGCGCCCGATCCACCAAGTCTGCGAGATAGCGCAGGCCGCCGAACTCCTGGAACGCCGGGTCCTGCTTGAACCGCTCCATCAGGATGGTCGGCTCGGCCAGCAGGCCCTGACGGATGTGGTCCTCGATGGCGTCGAACAGGCGCTGGTGGAAAGGCTCGTAGAAATGGCTGCCGCGCAGACGGTCCGACAGGCGCTCGAACACGGCGTTGTCGAACATCAGCGAGCCCAGAAGGGCCTGCTCCGCCTCCAGGTTGTGGGGCATGGACGACACCTGCACGGCGTCGTTGGCGGAATCATAGGGCATCGGGGCGAAGGCGTTCATCGACATCATCAATACGCATAGGCGCGCCCTACGTCAGACGCGGGCGGGGTCGTGGTCGTGGACAGTCGCCGACGCCTGTGGACGGGCCGGAAAACCGCTGTCGGATCAGTAGGAGGTCGTCAGGCGCGGCAGGGGTAGCGCTCGGCCATCCAGTCGCGCACGGCCTGGGTCACGGTGATGCGGCGACGCGACTCCGGCATGGTCTCGAAGCGCGCGACCAGGGCCTCGGGCGTGATGCCGGTGCCTGAGGCGGGGATGCAGTGCGCGGGCGTGCGGCCCGCCGAGACGGCCGAGGCCTGCTCGGC
The DNA here is from genome assembly GCF_900163625.1 of Brevundimonas diminuta 3F5N. Taxonomy (GTDB): domain Bacteria; phylum Pseudomonadota; class Alphaproteobacteria; order Caulobacterales; family Caulobacteraceae; genus Brevundimonas; species Brevundimonas diminuta_A. Next base: position 43,425 of record NZ_FUIE01000016.1, on the reverse strand, counting down.
CTTGACCGTGCTGACGGCGCCGGTGACGACGCGGATCAGGCGGCGGGTGTCCGGGCGCATCATGGCCACGGCGCGGTTGCGCGGGATGTCTTTGCCGATCGTCAGAAACTGCTGAACGGTCATGTCGGACGACTGGGCCAGGGCCAGAGGCGCGGAGGCGAGCAGCGTCAGGGCGCCTAACGACGCGGCGAATAGGATGTGAACGGAACGCGACATGGGGGCTAGATGCGCTCGCCTGCGCCGCTTCGCAAGTTATCGGCGCCTGATCAGGCTTTGATCAGGCGGGGCAGGGGTAGTCCTCAGCCATCCATTCGCGGACGGCCTGATTGACGCTGATGTTGCGCCGCTGGGCCGGGATGGCGTTGAAGCGATTCAGGATCTGCTCTGCCGACAGGTTGATCTTGCCATCGGGAATGCAGGTGGCGGAACGCCGTCCTGCGGTCTTGGCGGCGGCCTGATCGTCGCGCACCGCTTTGAATGCTCCGCTTATCTCATTCATCAGTCGCCGCGTGTCCGAGCGCAGCAGCGCTGTGGGGTTGCGAGGGATACGGTTGGCGGAGGTCAGGAACTCCTGCACCGTCATGGCGGCGGCTGCGCCGGGCAGGGCGGACAGCGCCAGAGCGGCGACGGCGGCGAACGTGGCGGTTTTCATGGGCTATCCCTCCCTTGAGACGGTGAAGCCTAGCGCACGGTTCGCGACCGAACCATGACCGACGAACGGTGTCGCGCATTAAGTTTTCGTCAGACGCGGCGACTCCCCGCGGGCCGCCGCGTCTGACGAGGGAGGCGCGCTCAAAGGACAGGGAGGAAGCCCCGGTGCGCGCGCTCCAAACCGATCACCACTTCACGTTCAACCGGGCGTAGCCGTAGCGGCCGTTGAACCCGAACGGCGAGTAGTAGGGGAAGCCCAGCACGCCGTTGTTGTTCAGGTTGGCGGGCACGAAGTCCGGGTATTCGTCGAAGACGTTGTCCACGCCGATCGCCAGGCCGACCCGGTCGGTGATCTGGAAGCGGCCTTCCAGGTCGATGGTGGTCTTGTCGCCGGTCGAATAGTCGTTGGCGGACGTCGAGCCGGGTTGCAGCACGCTGGCGTAGTAGGTCGCCCGCGCCGTCGCGCCCCAGCGGCCCTGGCTCCAGTCGGCCGAGGCGGCGACCTTGGTGTCCGGCGTGCCCTCCTCGATGGTCAGGATGCGTTGGCGCGCGAACAGGGTCGGGACCGGGTTCAGCACCGAGGAGGAGGTCGGGATCTTGGTCACGCTGACGTCGTTGACGTTGGCGGCGACGGTGAAGTCCCAGTCGCCCGCCGTCTCGGTCCGCAGGCGGTAGCGGCCGACGATGTCGACGCCTTCGGTCTCGGTCGACACTCCGTTGAGGAAGAAGCGCGCAGCCTGGACGCCCAGCGGGTCCAGCAGGCCGGCGACCTGGGGCGAGAAGCTGCGGTTGATCAGTTCCGACAGGACGATCTGGTTCTCGATCTCGATGCGATAGGCGTCGATCGTCAGGTCGAAATTCCCCAGACGGATCACGGCGCCGAGCGTGTAATTGGTCGAGGTCTCCGCCTTCAGCGGGCGGGCGCCCAGCACCGAGGCGACCTCGCTGGTGGCGGGGAAGGTGCCGGTTTCGACGAAGCCGCCGTTCTGCACGACCGAGGAGGTCGAGGTGAAGAAGCTCTGCTGCAGCGACGGGGCGCGGAAGCCGGTGGACACCGAGCCGCGCAGGGCGAAGTTCGGGGTGAAGTCGTAGCGGGCGGCGAACTTGCCCGTCTGAGCGTCGCCGAAGTCGGAATAGTCCTCGACGCGCAGCGCGCCTTCGACCGTCAGCTTCTCGGTCAGCGGGATTTCGACGTCGGCGTAGAGGGCGACGGCGTCGCGGTCCTCATCGACCGCGTTCGAAGGCTGGAAGCCAGGGAAGCCCTGGGCGCCGCCGGCCAGGGCCGTGTTAGATCCCAGCGGGCCGCGGTTCCATGATTCCGGCTGACCGGCGTCGATCTTGTAGTTCTCCTTGCGGGCCTCCAGGCCCCAGGCGAAGTTCAGCGGACCGCCGTCCAGGCCGATCTCGAACTGGCGGGTGAAGTCGGCGCCGAAGACCAGTTGGTCATAGGTCAGGCCGCCGGAATCGAAGCTGGTCAGGGAGTTTGCGCCGTAGGTGGCGTTCAGCGAATCCTCGGTGCGGAATTCCAGGGCGTTGCGGCCGTAGACCAGGCTGAAGTCCGCGTCCCATCCGGCCAACGTCCCGCGCACGCCGCCGGCTGCCGAAACGTCCTGGGAGTTGATGGCGATCTTGGGCAGGAAGCCGTTGGGATAGATGGACGTCACATTGTTGGGGTTGTTCGACAGGCGCGGGAAGGCGGCGGAAGAACTGTCGCGCTCCTGATAGCCAGCCCAGCCGTAGGCCTCCCAGTCGGCGTTCAGCGGCTTGCCGGCACTGGCGAAGACGCTCCACTGCTCGACCTTGGGATCGCCGAAGCGGGCGGTGATCGCGCCGTTGGCGGCGGGACGCGGGTCGTAGTCCGAACGGTTGGTCGGGTCGCGGTCGGAATATTCCGCCGACAGGGTCAGGAAGCCGTCCGAGCCCAGGCCGAAGCCCTGCCAGGCCGAGACGGTGACGGCGCGGCCGTCCTGCTCGTCCCGCTTGCCGCGCGCGGTCTCCACATTGGTGAAGTACTGGCCGTAGGTGACGCTGGCGCCGCCGCCCTCGCGGGCTTCCTTGAGGCGCAGGTTGACCACCCCGGCGATGGCGTCCGAGCCGTATTGCGCCGAAGCGCCGTCACGCAGCACCTCGACCCGGTCCAGGGCGCCGCTGGGGATGGCGTTCAGATCGACGGCGGCCGAGCCGCGCCCGACCGTGCCGTTGACGTTGACCAGGGCCGAGGCGTGACGGCGCGTGCCGTTGACCAGCACCAGGGTCTGGTCCGGCGACAGGCCGCGCAGGGTGGCGGGACGGATCGAGTCCGTGCCGTCGTTGGCCGAGGGCCGCTGGAAGGTCAGTGACGGCACCGTCTGGGCCAGGGCGGCGGCGAATTCGGTCGTGCCGCGGTTCTGGAGGGTTTCGGCCGTCACCACGTCGACAGGGGCCAGGGTGTCCAGGCGCGAGCGGGCCGGAGCGCGGGTGCCCGTCACCACGATGTCGTCGACTGAGGTGGCGTCGTCAGGAACGGTTTGGGCCGAGACGGCGCCGGCGATCAGCAGGGCGGCGCCGGATACGGCGGCCAGAAGGGCGGGGCGGCGGGGGAATCGGGAGGTCATCTCGAGAGGTCGTCTTTTCTGATTGGACGCGCGTCAGGGTTCGCCGTCGCGGGAGGGCGAACGCCGGCTGCGTCTGGAAACGGAAGTCTGGTAGCGGATGGAAACCACGGACCGGCGGCGGACCGGTCGGGGAAGGTGGTTTCAGGGTCGCTGGCACGGACATCGCGCCGGTCGGATCACCGGGCGATGCAGTTGAGCGTAAAGGCCGGGGCGCATCGTCATCTCCTGCCCGTCAAGGGCGACGAGCCATGGCGATATTGCGGTGCGAAAGCGGCGACGCCTATCGAGATTATGTGAGGAGGTTGTGAGAAAAACTAAAGATTGAGCGGATGTTGGGCAGGCAAGAAAAAGGGGCGATTCCTTGCGGAAGCGCCCCTCGATCATCTCGCCGAAGCGACAGGATCAGGCTTCGTCGCCGAAGCCTTCCTGTTGGCCGGCGCCGCCTTCCAGCAGCTCCTGAGCGGCCTGGTCGGCGGCGTTACGCTCGTCATCGAACTGAGCGCGGATCACGTCCTCGCCCTTCGCTTGACGCTCGGCTTCGTCGGCCGAACGAGCGATGTTGATCTTGACGGTGGCCGAGACCTCGGGGTGCAGGCGAACCAGCACTTCGTGGACGCCCAGCGTCTTGATCGCCGTGTTCAGCACGACCTGCGAACGCTCGATCTTGCCGCCTTCGGCGCGAACGGCCTCAGCAACGTCGCGACCGGCGACCGAGCCGTACAGCTGGCCGGTTTCACCAGCCTGACGGATCATGATGTAGCTCTGACCGTCGATCTTGTCGGCGATCTTCTGCGACTCAGCCTTGTTCTTCTCGTTGCGGGCCTCAATGGCGACGCGCTCGATTTCGAAGGCCTTCAGGTTGGCTTCCGTGGCCCGACGCGCCTTGTCGCGCGGCAGGAGGAAGTTACGGGCGAAGCCGTCCTTGACGGTGACGACGTCGCCGATGGCGCCGAGGTTCTCGACGCGTTCCAGCAGAACGACCTTCATCTTACTTCACCACGTACGGCAGGAGGGCCAGGTAGCGGGCGCGCTTGATGGCCTTGGCCAGTTCGCGTTGCTTCTTGGCGGAAACGGCGGTGATGCGCGAGGGCACGATCTTGCCGCGTTCGGAGACGTAACGCTGCAGCAGCTTCACGTCCTTGTAGTCGATCTTCGGCGCGTTGGCGCCCGAGAACGGGCAGACCTTGCGGCGACGATAGAAGGGGCGACGGGCCGGGCCGGAGCCGGCCGGAGCGCCCGGGATGGGGGCAGTCGTATCGGTCATGATCCGGTTCCTTATTCCGAAGCCGCGGCGTCGTCGGTGCGCGGGCCGCTGCGGTCACGTTCGCGTTCGCGGCGAGCCAGCAGGGGCGACAGCTCCAGGTCGAGTTCCTCGACGCGGATGGTCAGCCAGCGCAGCACGTCTTCGTTGATCGACAGCTGACGCTCGACTTCGGCCATGGCGGCCGGCGGGCAATCAACGGCCATCAGCGAATAGTGAGCCTTGCGGTTCTTCTTGACCCGGTAGGTCAGGTTGCGCAGACCCCAGTACTCGATCTTGGCGACGGAGCCGCCGCCTTCTTCGATCAGAGCCTTGATGGTGTCGTTCAGCGCTTCGGCCTGTTGCGCCGAGATATCCTGGCGCGTCATGACCGTGTGCTCATAAAGAGCCATGCGGTATTCTCCCTTGGCGGACATCGGCGCAGGCGAACCGGGTAGTTCGTCCACGATGGCTCCTGACACGGCGGACGGGAGTTTCCCGACCCTTTGACGTTCCGCAGCAGGACCGAAGCCCTGGAAAGGGCGCGCCTATACGGGAAAAACCCCGTCAGGGCAAGGCGCGGCGGCCTTTGCGCCGGCGATTGGCAGCGGCGGCGAAGCGCGGCACGGTGCGGCTCACGTAACCGGAGCCTTCAGGATGACGCAAACGCCGACGCCGAGGAACCGCTGGTCGTTGATCGGGCCGGGAATCGTGGTGGCCGCGACCGGGGTAGGCGCGGGCGACCTGGTGGCCACCCTGATCGCCGGATCGCGCTTCGGCTACGCCCTGCTGTGGGCCGCCGTCATCGGAACCGTGCTGAAGATCGCCCTGGCCGAGGCCGTGGGCCGGTGGACCCTGTCCAGCGAGCGGACGATGTTCGAGGGCTGGTCCAGCCTGGGGCGGTCGCGTCTGGGCGGCGGCTGGCTGGAGGGGCGGTTGAACTGGGCCGGGCTATACTTCGGCGTCTATGTGGTGGTGTGGGGCTTCGTCTACGGGGCGGCGGCCATGACCTCGACGGCTCTGCCGTTGGCGGCGCTGTTCCCCGTGCTGGACCTGAAAGCCTGGGGGATGCTGAGCGGCGTTGCGGGCCTGATCTTTGTCTGGTTCGGCGGCTACGGCCTGTTCGAGAAGGTGATGACGGCCTGCGTCGGGGTGATGTTCGTCACTGTCGTGGGCCTGGCCGTGATCGTCACGCCCAATCTGCCGGAATTGCTGACCGGCCTGTGGCCGAGCCTGCCGGAAGGGTCGGCCTTCTATACCCTGGGACTGATCGGCGGGGTGGGGGGCACCATCACCATGGCGGCCTATGGCTATTGGCTGAACGCCAAGGGCTGGAAGGGGCCGGGCTGGATGGCGGTCATGCGGCTGGACAACCGGGTGGCCTATCTCGTCACCGGCGTCTTCGTCGTCGCCATGCTGATCGTGGGGGCCGAGCTGCTCTATAGCGCGGGCATCGCCTTGCAGGGCGGTGACCGGGGCCTGCTGGATCTGGACCAGGTGCTGCGCGAGCGGTTCGGGCGGCCGATCTCCATCCTGTTCCTGGTCGGCTTCTGGGCCACCAGCTTCTCCAGCCTGCTGGGCGTGTGGCAGGGCGTCAGCCTGATGTTCGCGGACTTCACCGCCCATGTGCGCGGCCGCTCGGACGATCCGAAGGCGCGCGGCGACAAGAGCCGGGCGTTCCGCGTCTACGCCCTGTGGCTGACCTTCCCGCCGATGCTGCTGCTGTTCATGGATCGGCCGTTCGGGCTGATTGTCGCATATGGGGTGCTGGGCAGCCTGTTCATGCCCTTCCTGGCCGGGACGTTGTTGTGGCTGCTGAACAGCTCGCGGACCCCGCAGGAATGGCGCAGCGGCTGGATTTCCAACCTGTTGCTGGGAGCGGCGGCCCTGCTGTTCGCCGTGCTGGCGGGCAAGGAGCTGCTGGGCCTGATCCCATCGTAGGCGGCCTATTCCTCGCAGGAGTTTCACAAAAGCCCCGGCGAACCGTCGCATTGGGCCGTTAGGCCTCGCCCTCGACCAAGTGAGGTTCGGGGAAACATCATCATGAATCTGTCCGTCGCTGCTCAGGCCGCCGCCTTGGCCGCCGCCGCCCTGCTGGCCGCCGCGCCCTCGATGGCTCAGGTCGTCGCGCCGCCGGACCCCGATCCGCTGCCGCCGCCGCTGCACGCGCCGAACGGCCGCTGGGCGGCCAAGGGCTGGGCCGACCGCATCGTGTTGAGCCCCGCCGCCGACGCCGCGCGCGGCGCCGCCGTGGCCTGGCGCACCGACACGCGCCAGACCGCCGCCGCGGCCCAGATCGCCGAGGAGATCGACGGCCCTCTGCTGGGCTTCGCCGCCCGCACCGTGGCCGGGACCACGGCGCCGATCGAGAACGAGAACGGCCGCGCCCTCTATCATCAGGCGCGCTTTGACGGGCTTAAGCCGGACACGCGCTATGTCTATCGCGTGCGCGCGGCCGACGGCTGGAGCGAGTGGCTGCCGTTCCGCACGGCGAAGGCCGAGTTCGCGCCGTTCCGCTTCATCTACCTAGGCGACACGCAGAACGACATTCTGGAGATCGGCTCGCGCGTGATCCGCTCGGCCTTCAAAGAGGCGGGACCGGCGGCTCTGGTCGTCCACGCAGGCGATTTGGTGGCCCAACGCGAGGTCAAGGTTCACGACGACGAATGGGGCGAATGGACCGAGGCCGGCGGCCGCGCCTTCGCCATGACGCCGCAACTGCCCGCCAGCGGCAACCATGAATACGTCGACCATGTGCTGCCAAACGGCGAGGAATCGCGTGTTCTCGGCCCGCATTGGCCGCTGCAGTTCGCCCTGCCGGACAACGGCGCCGAGGGGGCGAAGGCGACCAGCTACTATGTCGACTATCAGGGCGTGCGCTTCATCGTGCTGGACGGCACGGCGGCCATCGATCTGGGCGCCGGGGAAAGCCAGACGCGCTGGCTGGATCGTGTGCTGGCCGAAAGCCCGGCGCGCTGGAACGTCGCCCTGTTCCACCAGCCGATCTACACCTGCGCCCGGCCCGAGGATACCGAGGAACTGAAGGCCGCCTGGAAGCCGATCTTCGACGCCCGCAACATCGATCTGGTGCTGCAGGGGCATGACCATTGTTATGGCCGCGTCTCCAACCCCGCCGGGGCCGAGGCCTCGCGCGCCGACAGCGCGGCGGGCCGTCCGCAGGGGCCGGTCTATGTCGTCTCCGTCACCGGCTCCAAGATGTACGGGCTGAACGACCGGGCGGACACGCAGCCGGTGCGTGCGGCTGAGAACACCGAACTGTATCAGCTGATCGACGTCGAGGCCGACCGCCTGTCGTTCCGCGCTTTCACGGCGACGGGCGGGCTGTATGACGCCTTCACGCTGGTGCGGCAGGTCGATGGGACGAAGCGGCTGATCGAGACCGAGGACACCCTGCTGGCCCTGCGCCGTTGCGACGGCGCGGCCGGGCCGGACGACCGCCCCTGCACGGCGGAGATCAAGGACTGAGGGGAACTTCGACGCGAACAGCGGCATTGGCTTGATCAACGGCGACGCTCGTCGCCTTAACGCTCAAGGGGGATTTATGCGTATCACCACCCTGGCCTGCATGGCCGCCTTCGTCGCTCTGGCCGCTTGCGGCAACCCGGCCAAAAGTCAGAACGATCAAGGTCGCTCTCCTAGCGGAGCCTACAAGGTCACGATGATGGACGGGACGGCAGTCGACGTCGATCTGAAGGCCGACGGCTCCTTCACCATGTCGGAACCCGGCGGTCCGGTGGCGCGTGAAGGAACCTGGCGTCGCGCCGACGGGCAGTTCTGCCTGAATGATACGGCGCGCCCGCGCGAGGTCTGCATGGATGAAGCGCCTGTGGGCGACAATGGCGGCTTCGACCTCAGCGGACGAGGCAAGGTGGTGATGCAGTTCCGTCCCATGCCGGCCGCGAGCAGTTGATCGAGACAGCGGGTCTAGCGCCGCAGGGCTTGCACCTGGATCCAGTGAGAGAGCCGGCCTGAGCCATGTCTTGTCGGCCTCAGCACCTTGCAGTCAAAGCACTGGGTCCCGGCGTCCGTCGGGATGAGCGGGGGTAAAGCGGCGGCGTCCTTCTTGCCGTAGGGGAGGGATTCGCCTACCCCTCGCGGCTTGATTCAACGGATGACGGACGATCCCGGATGAGCCTCGCGCTTCTCTTTCCCGGTCAGGGCAGCCAGTCGGTGGGCATGGGCGTCGCCCTGTCGGACGCCTTCGCCAGCGCGCGCGAGGTCTTTGCCGAGGTGGACGACGCCCTGAACCAGAAGCTGTTCGAGCTGATGCGCGAAGGGCCGGAAGATCAGCTGACCCTGACCGAGAACGCCCAGCCGGCCCTGATGGCCGTGTCGGTCGCCACGGCGCGGGTGCTGAAGGTCGAGTTCGGCGTCGACGTGGCGCGCGCCGCCTTCGTCGCCGGTCACTCCCTGGGCGAATATTCGGCTCTGGCCGCGGCGGGCGCGATCAGCCTGTCGGACACCGCGCGCCTGCTGAAGCTGCGCGGTCAGGCCATGCAGCGCGCCGTGCCGGTGGGCAAGGGCGCGATGGCTTCGCTGATCGGCCCCAAGACCGACCTGGCGCTGGCTGAAGAAGCGGCCAAGGCCGGTTCGGCGGCGGGCGTCTGCGTCGTCGCCAACGACAACAACAAGGGCAACGTCGTCATCTCGGGCGACAAGGCTGCCGTGGATCTGGCCATCGAAAAGGCCAAGGAACTGGGCGCGCGCGCCATTCCGCTGAACGTCTCGGCGCCCTTCCACTGCCCGCTGATGCAGCCCGCCGCCGACGAGATGGCGGCCGCTCTGGCCGATGCGAAGATTGTCGCGCCCGCCGTTTCGGTGGTCGCCAACGTCACCGCTCGCCCGGAAACCGACGCTGAGGTCATCCGCCGCCTGCTGGTCGAGCAGGTGACGGGCCGCGTGCGCTGGCGCGAGAGCATGGAGTGGATGGCGTCTGAAGGCGGCGTGACCCGCTTCGTCGAGGTCGGCTCGGGCAAGGTGCTGACCGGCATGGCCAAGCGCATCGCCCCCGATGCCGAGGCTCTGGCGCTGAACACGGCCGAAGAGCTGGAAGCCTTCGCCAAGTCGCTCTGAACAGATAGGAAGAAACCATGTTCAACCTTACCGGCAAGACCGCCCTCGTGACCGGCGCCACCGGCGGCATCGGCGGGGCCATCGCTCGCGCCCTGTACGCGCAAGGGGCGACCGTCGTCCTGTCCGGCACGCGTGAAGCCGTGCTGGCCGATCTGGCCAAAGAACTGGGCGAGCGCGCTCACTTCGCCACGGCGAACCTGTCGGACCCGGAATCGGTCGACAATCTGGTCAACGCGGCCGAGACGACGGCGGGCGCTCCGCTGGACATCCTGGTCGCCAACGCGGGCATCACCAAGGACGGCCTGCTGATGCGGATGAAGGACGAGGACTTCCAGTCGGTCATCCAGATCAACCTGGAGTCCTATTTCCGCCTGACCCGCGCAGCGGTGAAGGGGATGATGAAGCGCCGTTCGGGCCGCATCATCGGCATCACCTCGGTGGTCGGCGTCACGGGCAACCCCGGTCAGACCAACTATTCCGCCTCCAAGGCCGGGATGATCGGCTTCTCCAAGTCGCTGGCCCAGGAAGTCGGTTCGCGCGGGATCACGGTCAACTGCATCGCGCCGGGCTTCATCGCCTCGCCGATGACCGACGTGCTGAACGACCAGCAGCGCGACGCCATTCTGTCGAAGATTCCGGCCGGACGCCTGGGCGCAGGCGACGAAATCGCCTCGGCCGCCGTCTATCTGTCGTCGGATGAAGCGGCCTACGTCACCGGCCAGACCCTGCACGTCAACGGCGGCATGGCGATGATCTGAACCCGTTGCGCGGCGTCATCACGACGCGCAACAGACTATTTCCACGCCGTCACCCTGTGCTAAAGGGCACGAACGTCTTTCGGGGGTGAGTCTCATTGAGGCTTGCGCCCGACAGGCAGCCGTGACACGGCGAAACAACCCAAGACCCGCCTTCACGGCGATTTCAAACAGGCAGAGAGACACTCATGTCCGACACCCTCGAACGCGTCCGCAAGATCGTGATCGACCACCTGGACGCCGATCCGGACAAGGTCACCGAGAAGGCTTCCTTCATCGACGACCTGGGCGCCGACTCGCTCGACAACGTCGAACTGGTCATGGCCTTCGAAGAAGAATTCGACGTCGAAATCCCGGATGACGCCGCCGAGCACATCCAGACCGTCGGCGACGCGGTGAAGTTCATCGACGAGAAGCTGGCCGCCTGATCCGGCTGCGATTCGTCGCACTTACCAGCTGATGGCCGCCGTGACGGACCCCTAGCGGGACCGTCCGGCGGCCATTAGTGTTTCTGGCTACGATTCTGACCAAGAAGGAGCGCGAACCATGCGCCGCGTCGTCATCACGGGCCTGGGCCTGGTCACTCCGCTGGGCTCGGGCGTCGAGCACGTCTGGAAAGGCATTCTGGACGGTCGTTCGGGCATCCGTCCCATCACCGCTTTCGACACCGAAGGCTACGGCTGCACCATCGCGGGCGAAGTCCCCAGCGTCGACGGACGCGGCGGCGGCGAAGTCGGTCAGCCGGGCGTCTTCGACCCCGATCAGGTGATGTCGGCCAAGGACCGCAAGCGTGTCGACGACTTCATCCTGTACGCCATCGCAGCGGCGGACGAGGCGCTGGCCGACGCGAACTGGAAGCCGGAATCGGAAGACGACAAGGAAGCGACCGGCGTCATGGTCGGTTCGGGCATCGGCGGCCTGGGCCCCATCGCCGACACGGCCATCATCCTGAAGGAACAAGGGCCGCGCCGGGTCAGCCCCTTCTTCATCCCCTCGGCCCTGATCAACCTGGCGTCCGGCCAGATTTCGATCCGCCACGGCCTGAAGGGCCCGAACCACTCGGTCGTCACGGCCTGCGCCACGGGCGCCCACGCCATCGGCGACGCGGCCCGGATGATCGCCCTGGGCGACGCCGACGTCATGGTGGCGGGCGGCGCTGAAAGCTCGGTCGTGCCGATCGGCATCGCGGGTTTCCTGGCCTGCAAGGCCCTTTGCACCGCCTATAACGACACGCCGGAGAAGGCCTCGCGTCCCTATGATCGCGGCCATGCGGGCTTCGTCATGGGCGAGGGCGCGGGCGTCATGGTTCTGGAAGAATACGAACACGCCAAGGCGCGCGGCGCCAAGATCTACGCCGAGGTCGTCGGCTACGGCATGAGCGGCGACGCCTATCACATCACCGCCCCGTCGGAAGACGGCGACGGCGGTCTGAGGGCCATGAAGGCGGCGCTGAAGCGCGCCGGGATGCAGCCCTCCGACCTCGACTACGTCAACACCCACGGCACCTCGACCATGGCCGACTGGATCGAGCTGAAGGCGGTTGAGCGTCTGGTCGGCGATCACGCCAAGGATCTCGCCGTGTCGTCCACCAAGTCGATGACGGGCCACCTGCTGGGCGCCGCCGGGGCGATCGAGAGCATCTTCTCGGTGCTGGCCATCCGCGACCAGATGGCGCCGCCGACCATCAATCTGGACGACCCGGAGATGGAGACGCCGATCGACCTGGTTCCGCACAAGGGCAAGGCCAAGAAGATTGATGTCGCCATGTCCAACAGCTTCGGTTTCGGCGGCACCAATGCGGCCGTGATCTTCAAGAAGGTCGACTGATTTGGCCAAGGCTCCGCCCCCCCGCACCCCCAAGGTTCGCATTCCCAAGTCGCGCGTTCCGAAAAAGGGCGGCGGGGGCGGGGCGGGGCGTTCCGGTCTCGGCGTCGGTCTGATCACCGCCGCCGGGACGCTGGGACTGTTCCTGGTCGCGGCTCTGGTCGCGTTCTGGGCCATCTACTGGGGACCGGGGCCGAAGGCGGCGGAAGGCGAGGCGACGGTCGTCACCCTGCCGTCCGGCGCGGGCGTTCCGGCCATTGCGGCCAATCTGAAATCGGCGGGGGTGATCCGCTCCACCGACCTGTTCCGCGCAGCGATCAGCCTGACCGGCGCCGACCGCAAGATCCGCGCGGGCGAGTATGAGGTGCCGTCGGGCGCCTCTCTGGCGACGGTGGTGGGCCTGCTGGTCGACGGCAAGGCGGTGCGCCACTACGTGACCCTGCCTGAGGGCTGGTCCAGCGCCCAGGCGGTCGACATCCTGATGAAGCAGCCGGTCCTGACCGGCGAGGTCGAGGTTCCGCCCGAGGGCAGCCTGTGGCCCGAAACCTATGAGGTCACGCGTGGCGAGACCCGCGCCGCCGTCGTCGCCCGGATGCAGCGCGCCGCCAAGACCAAGCTGGAGACGCTGTGGGCCGCCCGCTCGCCCGCTACGGTGGTCACGACGCCGGAAGAGGCGGTCATCCTGGCTTCGATCGTCGAGAAGGAGACGGGCATCGCCTCCGAACGGCCCGAGGTGGCGGCCGTCTTCACCAATCGCCTGCGGCTGGGGATGCGGCTGGAGAGCGACCCGACCATCGTCTACGGCGTGACCAAGGGGCGGCCGCTGGGACGCGGCATCCTGTTGTCTGAGCTGCGCAATCCGACGCCGTGGAACACCTATCTGATCGACGGCCTGCCGCCGACGCCGATCGCCAATCCGGGTGAAGAGGCGCTGAAGGCCGTGCTGAACCCGCCGCGCTCGGAATACGTCTTCTTCGTCGCCGACGGCACGGGCGGCCATGTCTTCGCCCGCACCTATCAGGAGCATCTGCTGAACGTGGCGCGTTGGCGTGAGATCGAGCGCCGCAAGGCCGGTCTGGCGGCGGGCGAAACCGCGCCGGAGACTTCGCCCGCGCCGATGACGGATGAAGCGGCCGGCCCGGCCATCGCCATCCCGCCGGGCGCCAAGGTCATTCGGGTGCCGACGGAGGCCGGACGATGAGCAACTCGATCTCGGGCATGACCGGCTTCGGCCGGGCGGACGGGGCGCTGGACGGCTGGACCTGGACGGTCGAGGCGCGCTCGGTCAACGGCCGCTCGCTGGAGACGCGCTATCGCGGCCCGCACGGCTTCGACAATCTGGAGCGACTGGCCAAGGCGGCGGCTCAGGCGCGGCTGAACCGGGGGCAGGTGACGCTGGGTCTTCAGGCCAAGCGCGCCGAGGGGACTGAGCCCGCGCCGCGCGTCAATGAGGTGGTGCTGGCGACCTATCTGCGGCTGGCGAACCAGTTGGCGGAGGAGGGGGCGACCCCGCCCTCGGCCGACGGCCTGCTGGCCCTGCGCGGCGTCATCGAGGTCGCTGATGAAGACGAGGACGCGGAAGGCCGCGCCGCCCTTGAGGCCGCCATGGCCGCCACGGTCGAACAGGCGCTGGATGCGCTGAAGGAGTCGCGTCAGCACGAAGGCGAACAGCTGACGCCGGTGATCCACGACTTCGTCGGGACCATCGAGGCCCTGGTCGCACGCGCCGAGCTTGAGGCGTCGACTCAGGTCGAGGCCATCCGCGAACGCTTCACGCGACGGATCAGCGAACTGGCGCCCGATGCGCCGGGCCTGGACGAGCGCGTCTTCCTTGAGGCTGCTGCGCTGGCCACCAAGGCCGATGTGCGCGAGGAGCTGGACCGGCTGACGGCCCATGTCGCCTCGGCCCGCGCACTGTTGCAGCAACCCCCCGCCGGTCGAAAACTCGACTTCCTGATGCAGGAATTCATGCGCGAGGCGAACACCCTCTGTTCGAAATCCGCTACGACCGCGCTCACCGGAATCGGCCTGGAGTTGAAGGCCGTCATCGAGCAGCTTCGAGAACAAGTTCAGAATGTCGAATAACCGCACCCCCCGCCGTGGCGTCCTGCTGATCGTGGCCAGTCCGTCGGGGGCCGGAAAGACCTCGCTGTGCCGCCGCCTGATGGCCGACCACAAGGGGTTGGAGCTGTCGGTCTCCATGACCACCCGCGGCATCCGTCCGGGCGAGGTGGATGGCCGCGACTATCACTTCGTCACCCATGAGGAGTTCCAGCGTCTGATCGACGCCGACGCCTTCCTGGAATGGGCCGACGTGCACGGCAATCGCTACGGCTCGCCGCGCGCGCCCGTCGACCGCGCCCTGGCCGAGGGGCGCGACGTTCTGTTCGACATCGACTGGCAGGGCGCCCGCGACGTGGCCGAGAAATGCCCCGGCGACGCCGTGCGTGTCTTCGTCATGCCGCCGAGCCTGGAGGAACTGCGTCGCCGCCTGGTGACGCGCTCGCAGGACGCCGAAGATGTGATCGAGCGTCGCGTCGCCAACGCCAAGGGCGAGATCGAGCACTGCGACGAGTTCGACTACGTTCTGGTCAATGAGGACTTCGACCGCTCTTACGCCGAACTGGCTCACATCTATCACGCCGAGCGCAGCCGCCGTCACCGCAACCTGTGGGTTGAGGCCTACAAGAGCGCGCTGATGAAGGAAGTGGTCTGAAGACCATGAGCGACGCCGAGCACCGCCGCTGGCTGGTCCAGGCCGTTGATCTGGCGCTGGACAACGTCAGGGCGGGCGGTCGGCCGTTCGGCGCGGTTCTGGTCAAGGACGGCGCCCTGATCGCCAGCGGCGTCAACCGGATGCTGGCGACGAACGATCCCAGTTCACACGCTGAGATGGAGGCCCTGCGTCAGGCGGGGCCGGCGCTGGGCGGCGTCGATCTGTCGGGCGCGGTGCTCTACGCCAGCGGCCATCCGTGCCCCATGTGTCTGGTGGCGGCGGTGATGACGCGGGTCAGCGCCGTCTACTACGCCTTCAGCAATGCGGACGCCGAGCCCTACGGCTTCTCCAGTGCGGCGACCTATCAGGCGCTGGGCGTGACGCTGGACCCGCCGCCGCTGCCGTTGACGCAACTGGATGTGCCGGGACGAACGGCGGCCGATCTTTACGCCGACTAACGGAAGGTCACGCGCACGCCCGGCTTGACCTTGGAGGCCAGTTGTTCGGCGTCCCAGTTGGTCAGGCGGACACAGCCGCTGGAAAAGGTCTTGCCGACCTTGGACGGATCCGGCGTGCCGTGGATGCCGTAGGTGTCGCGCGACAGGTCGATCCACACCGAGCCGACCGGATTGTTCGGTCCCGGCGGCACGATGACCTTGCGGTCGCCCCGGTCATAGCTGACCCGGTCCGGATCGTAGGTATAGTTCGGCTCTGGCGCGACGCCGACGACGGTCAGATCGCCCGAGGGCGCCGGGCGCGCCGAACTGCCGATCGTGGCCGGATAGAAGGCCAGCAGCCTGTCCGCCCCGTCATAGACCCGCACCGACCGCTCCGCCTTGTCCACGACGATGTGGGCCACGTCGCCCGCCAGCTCGGTCTGGGCCACGGCGGCGACGACGATGGTCTGGCCCGCCTTGCCGAAGTCGACGCCGGGGTTGAGCGCCTGCAACAGGCCCTCGGTCATGTGGAACTTCTCGGCCAGCATCTCCAGCGGCGTGGCGTAGCCGACGGTCTGGAGCCTGGCCATGTCGGTCAGATTGGCCGGAACCTGGCCGATGAAAGGGCCCGCCAGATCGGCGGCGGTGATCGTGTAGTCGGTCAGAACGCGGCCGTTATCGCCGGCGGTCAGGCGGCGGAAGACCTCGGCGTCCAGCACGCCGTCCTGAGGCAAGCCGGCGGCCTTTTCGAAGGCGGCGACGGCCTGGCGGGTGTTGTCGCCGCCCAAGCCGTCGATCACGCCGGGCGAGAAGTTGGCGCGGTCCAACAGGATTTGGGCGCGCGCCGTCGCTGCGTCAGGCCGCGCGGGCTGACCCTCGACGGGGGCGACGACGGTCTCGAACACAGCGGTCTCGACCGCCTCGCGGGTCAGGGGCGAGGCGACGGCTTCTGCGGCCGTCGGCTGTTCGGGCTTCGGCGTCTCGGCCGGGGATCCGCAGGCCGTGAGGGCGGCCAGGACGAAGGGCAGGGCCGAGACGGCGAGGCGCGATTTTGACATGAAAGCTCCGAAGGTTCCGGGGCTTGTCGAACGCTCCTAGGCTGTCTGCTGTTCCTGCGCGGCTTCCGTGCGGGCGGCGAAGAAGGGCTTCATGCGCGCCAGGGCGTCCTCGATCTCGGGCGTCGAGACGGCGAAGCTGAAGCGGATGAAGCGGTTGCCGTTGACCGGGTCGAAGTCCACGCCCGGCGCCGTCGCCACGCCCGTCTCACGCACCAGGGTTTCGCAGAAGGCCATGCTGTCGTTGGTCAGGTGGCCGATATCAGCATAGATGTAGAAGGCGCCGTCCGGCGGAGCGATCGAGCGCAGGCCCATGGCGGGCAGGGCTTCCAGCATCAGCTCGCGATTGGCGCGATAGACGTCGATGTTGGCTTCCAGCTCCTCTTCGCAGTCCATGGCGGCCAGACCTGCGAACTGGCTGAGCGTCGGCGGCGTCAGGAACATGTTGCCCATGCGCGCGCGGGCTTGCTGGACCTCTTCTTCCGGCAGGATCAGCCAGCCCAGGCGCCAGCCCGCCATGCTCCAGTATTTGGAGAAGCTGTTCACGATCATGGCCTTGTCGTCGAACTGCAGCATGCAGGGCGTGTCGTGGCCGTAGGTGATGCCGTGATAGATCTCGTCCGAGATGATGCTGATGTTGCGCTCGCGGCAGACCTCGACGATGGCCTTCAGCTCGTCCTCGGCGATGACGGTGCCGGTCGGGTTGGCGGGGCTCGCGATGATGACGCCCTGCGGCGCCGGGTCCAGATCGCGCAGGGCCTTGGCGGTCAGCTGGAAGCGCACGTCGGGGCCGCAGTCGATCTCCTGCGGGACGATGTGCAGGGCTTTCATCGTGTTGCGATAGGCGACATAGCCGGGACGGGCGATGGCCACCCGGTCGCCGGGAGCAAAGCGCATGTTCAGCGCCACCACCAGGGCGGGCGAGGCGCCGGCGGTCATGATGACGCGCTCGGGGTCGATGACGACGCCGTAGCGGTCCTTGTACAGCTTGGCCACGCGGGCGCGCAGCAGGGGGCTTTCCCAGTAGCCGCCCGCTTCGGCGTCCAGGATGCGGTGCGCCTCTGCGATGGCGGGGGCGGGGGCTCCGGTCGACGGCTGGCCGAACTCCATGTGGATGACCGATTGACCTTCGGCCTTCATCGCATGGGCGATGCGGCTGATGGCGATGGCGCGGAAGGGTTCGATTTCTACTGTCATGTCAAAGCATCGGCCAATCTGAGGAAGCCCGCCACGTCGATGGTCTCGGCGCGGGCGTCGGGTTCGATTCCAGCGGCTTCGCACAGGGCGGCGCCGCCGAGTTGTTTCAGGCTGGAGCGCAGCATCTTGCGACGCTGGCCAAAGGCGGCCGCCGTGACCCGTTCCAGCCGCTTCAGACGGTCGGGGGCGGGGCGCTCGCTCAACGGTATCAGATGCACCACGGCCGAGGCCACCTTGGGCGGCGGGGTGAAGGCGGCGGCGGGCAGGTGCATGACGATGCGCGCCTCGGCCACGGCCTGGGTGATGACGGCCAAGCGGCCATAGGCGTCCTCGCCCGGCTGGGCCACCACGCGCTCGGCGACTTCCTTCTGGAACATCAGGGTCAGAGCGCACGGCGTCCACGGGCCCGTCAGCCATTTGATCAGCAGCGGCGTGCCGACGTTGTAGGGCAGGTTGGAGACCAGATGCGCCGGCCCCTCGACCAGTTCGGCCTCTTTCACCTTCAGGGCGTCGGCCTCGACGATGGTCAGACGGCCCGAGCCGTCGTCCAGTTCGGACAGCAAGGGGATGAAGCGCGGATCTTTTTCAACCAGCACCACCTTGCCTGCATCGCTCTCCAGCAGGGCGCGGGTCAGGCCGCCGGGGCCGGGGCCGACCTCGATAACGGCGCGGCCGTCGAACGGCCCGGCGTAGCGAACGATCTTCCGCGTGACGTTCAGGTCCAGCAGGAAGTGCTGGCCGAAGCTCTTCTTGGCCGACAGGCCGTGGGCGTCGAGCGTTTCACGCAGGGAGGGCAAGGTCATTCGCCCTTCTCCCCTCGGGGGAGAACGCAGCTCGCGGAGCGAGACGGATGAGGGGGCTGCGTCCGCATCTGCGACGCACGAAGGCGGATCGCACCCAGCAGGACGTTGGGGTCGGACAGGAAGGCCTCATTGCCCGATCTCAGCACCATGAATTCCGCCTGCTCCAGTCTGGCGTCACGTTCAGCATCCCGTGCCTCATGAAGCTTATGGACGCCGCCGTCCAGTTCTACGACGAGTCGAATTTCCGTGCAGGCGAAGTCGCAGATCACGCCGCAGACAGGCGTCTGTCGGCGAAACTTGAGATTATCGAAGCGGCGGTCGCGGACGATCCGCCAAAATATTTCTTCGGCGTGGGTGAGGGCCCGGCGCTGTCGACGGGCGCGCTTCGTCCTGTCTGGCGTCTGCCACATGGCTGGCCGCCCCCTCATCCGAGCGCCTAAGGCGCCCACCTTCTCCCCCGAGGGGAGAAGGCTATCGGTTGGCGCGCGCGGACGCCATCTCAGAAGCCAGGCGGACGGCGGCGATGAAGCTGTCGGCGCGGGCGACGCCCTTGCCCGCGATGTCGAAGCCGGTGCCGTGGTCGGGCGAGGTGCGGACGATGGGCAGGCCGAGGGTGGCGTTGACCCCGCCCCAGAAGTCCAGAGTCTTTACCGGGATCAGCGCCTGATCGTGATAGAGGCAGACCACGGCGTCGTAGCGCGCCCGCGCTTCCTCATGGAACAGGGTGTCGGCGGGCAGGGGATCGGTGATGTTCAGCCCCTCGGCGCGCAGGGCTTCGGCGGCGGGACGCAGAACCGTCGCCTCCTGCAGGCCGATGGCGCCGCCTTCGCCCGCGTGAGGGTTCAGCGCGGCCATGGCCAGGCGCGGGGCGGCGATGCCGAAATCGCGCTTCATCGATTCGTGGACGACGCGGGCGACGCGGGCGACGCGCTCGCCCGTCACCAGTTCGGGCAGCTGGTCGATCGGCACATGGATGGTGACGAGGCAGGCGCGCAGGTTCTGCGCCGTCAGCATCATCACCGGGCCGCGCGTGCCGCTGAACGGAACGTCGGCGGTCAGTTCGGCGATGAACTCGGTGTGGCCCGGAAAGCGGAAGCCGGAGGCGTACATAGGCGCCTTGGCGATGGGGGCCGTCACTAGCCCGCAGCCTTCGCCTGACAGCACCAGGTCGACGCCGCGTTCGATCCAGTCGGCCACGGCGACGGCGTTGGCGGGCTCAGGCTGACCCGCCGTCACGGATGCGGGGGCTGGATGATGCAGGACGGGGATGGCGCGGCTGAAGACGCCGGCGGCGTCAGCCGGGCTGATGACAGCCTCGACCGGCTGGCCCTGCGCCTTCAGAACATCGGCGTCGCCGACGACGACGAAGGGCACGACCGGCGCCAGCGGGCCGGGCGCGGAGCCCAGCACCGACCAGGCGCGCGCGATGATTTCCGGCCCCACCCCGGCGGGGTCGCCCATCGTAACGATGAGCGGCCGGATCATCGTCATTGCTTGATTTCGATCAGGGCGTCGGCCCGCAGGTCGCGCAGGTAGCGGCGGCCCAGCATGGCGTAGTTCTGGTTCTGCAGGCGGGCTTCGACCTGTTGCGCCGAGGGGGCGTCAGGGCCGCCCAGGCGCCGATCACAGACGGCCAGCAGGTGGACGCCCAGCGGGGTGCGGACCGCCGTGCTGACCGAGCCGATTTCGGCCGAGCGGGCGACCTGTTGGAACTGCGGCAACAGGTCCGCGACGTCGCTCTCGCCCAGATCGGCGCCCAGCAGGCCCGGTTCCGAACGCGCGCGGGTTAGAATGTTGTCGCACGTCAGCTGGCCGCGCAGAGCCTCGAGGCGCTGAGTCGCGGCGGCGACCTGGGCTTCGTCGGCGGTCTCGGGCAGCTCGACCATGACCTGCTTCATCTTGACCATGCTGGTCGATGCGCCCGAACGCTTGTCGCGCATGTAGAGGATGTAGACGCCGCCATCGACCGGGATGGGGTTCGACAATTGGCCGGCTTCCAGCGTGTCCATGACCGTTTGCAGCGCAGGCTGGACCGTGCCCTGAACCACCCAGCCTGCGTCGCCGCCGCGGGCGGCCGAAGGGGCGGCCGAGAACTGGCGCGCCACGGCCATGAAGGGGGCGCCCTGGATCATCTGCTGAACCAGTTGCCGCGCGCCGTTCACGGCTTCCTGCATGCCGCCGACGCGGGCGGCCTCCAGGTAGATTTCGCCGATCAGATATTGAGGCTTGGTCGCCGATTCGGTCATCTGGCGCATGGTCTGATCGACCTGGCTCTTGCCGACGCGGGCGCGGTCGCGGAACCGGCCGCCGACCAGTTCGCGCCAGCCGATCTCGGTACGCATCTGTTCACGGAAGGCGGGGATGCTGATGCCGCCCTGTTCCAGGAAGTTGATGTAGCTGGCCGGGGTCGTGCCCGCCTGGCGGGCCATGTCGGCGATTTCCTGATCGACTTCGGCGTCGCCGATCTTGAGCTGCTCGAACTTGGCCAGCTCGGCGGCTTGCAGGTGCTGATCGATCAGGTCGTTCAGCGCCTGTTGCTGGATGGCGGCGATGGTTTCTTCGGTCGGCTGCACCTGGGTCATGGCCATCAGCACCAGCATTCGCTGGCGCAGGTCGAAGCCGGTGATGATGCGGTCGTTGACCGTGGCGATGATGCCGTCAGACAGGCGGAACTGCGGCGCAGGGGCGACGCGCTGGGGCGCTTCCTCAGCGGCGGGGTTCAGCGCGCCTGCGGCCGGAACCTGGGGAGCAGCCTGGGCGGCGGGCGCAGACGCGGTCTGCGCCGAGGAAGGCTCCACGGCGGCCACGACCATAAGGGCGGCCAGGGCGGCTCCCGTAGAGTAACGCATCAAACCCATCGTCAGTCCTGATTCCCTAAAGCGGTCCCGAGCCGGTCGGCGGCGTTGGCCGCGCCACAGCGCCAGGGCGCACGTCCCACTACGCCGCAATGCGCGCCCTGCCTACCGCATATCATTGCGATCATAGCCTGAAGACCCAAAAGTGGCGAGGTTAAGACGGATGTAAACGCCTTCCGCCGGGCCGGTCGGCCGGACGCGCGTGTTGTCGCGGCGCCAGCCCAGCTCGATGCGGAAGCAGTCGTCGTCAAACAGAAGGCCGACCTCCGACCGGGTGACGATGTCGCGCTCCAGGTCGGCGATGCCCGTCACCGCGACGCCCCAGTTGCCGTAGATGAACTGGTGGCCGGAGAGCTGGACGAACTCGTAGTTGCGGTTTTCCGGTCCGTCCAAGGGGTTCGAGCGGTCCACGATATAGCTCAGGCTGGCCAGATTTCGGCGTCCCCAGCGGCCGTCTACGGTCGTCTCGGCGCGGCGAATTTCGCCATTGCCGTCGATGGTGGCGTGGAACCAGCCGCGCATGCGATCCGAGGGATTGAACGACCCCTGAACCACCCAGTCCGAAGTCCGGCTGGCCAGACCCGAGGGGTCGTAGAGGCGCGTCGGATCGTCCGGGATCGGCGTCAGATATTCGTCCTGATCGTCGGCGCGCATGCTGCGGCCGATGAACAGGCTGGCCGAACGCGTCTCGTCCCAGCGCAGGGTGGCGCGAACGCCCGCGGTGAAGCGCAGACCGCCTTCCAACAGGTCGTAGCCGGGGAAGCGGTCCATGCGGAACAGGGACAGGTGGTCCAGTTCCGTGATCTGGCTGTCCTCGTTCGGAATGCGCCGATCCAGGTCCGCCTTGTTGGAGATCGATACCTGGCCCATCGGCTCCAGGATCAGGTCGGACGAGGCGCTGAGGCGGCGATACAGGGGGTAGCTGACGTCGACGCCGGCGCTGGCGCGCGCGCGGGTGTAGGTCTCGTTCTCGACCCCCATGGAGGGCGGCAGGTCGTCTACCGAATAGACGTCGGCGCGCAGGTCCACGAACGGCTCCCAGCGCACGCCGATGGGCGAGATCATCGCCCGGCGCCATTCCGCCTGGCCGGTGACGCGGCGGCTGTCGACGCCGGGCAAGCCGTCGGTCGGGCCGCCTGGAATCAGCTCAGGCGCCAGGGTGGGGAAGCCGACATAGGCGTCGCGGGTCAGGGCCACGGCAGAACCGCGCAGGCGCAGGCGACCGCCGAAGACAGGGCCTTCCGGCTCCCACCGCGCCTCGATCAGGGGCGCCACCAGAGGCAGGGTCTTGTCGTCCTCGAAGACGTTCAGGGCCGGGGTGACGGGATCGAACTGGGCCACCCGCAGACTCTGCATGGTGAAGGCCGCGACCGACAGATAGGAGCGCTCGGTCTGACGCTCGGCGTAGATCTGGCTGATCAGGCGGCGGCTGTCGCCGTAATAGAGACCGTTGTCCTGATAGGCGTCGCGCACGTCGTAGCGGTCGAACAGGGTCTTGTCCGACACGCGCTCGGCCGTAAAGCCCCAGCGCCACGGACCGTCGGGATCGAAGGCACCATGGGCCAGCAGATAGCTGCGGGCCGTCGTGTCGCCGAAGCGGACGTTGCTTTCCGCATCGCCGTCGCCGTCCAGGTCGAAGTCGCCGAAGCTGCGGCCATAGGTGGCGCCGCCGCGCGCCACGATCATGCCGTCCGCGAACCGCTTGCGCCATTGCAGGTTCAGCAGGGGGGCGACCTTGGTGTTGAACTGCGGGCTGACCAGGACGTCTTCCGATGGCGAGATGACGTGCAGATAGGGAAGTTCGAGCGAGACGCCTCGACCGGCCTGATAGTCGCCCCACGGCACCAGGAAGCCCGAGGCTCGGTCCACCGTCGGATCGGGGTGCGAGAAGGCCGGCAGGTAGAAGATCGGCACCCCGCCCAGGCGGAACACCACGTCACGATACAGGATCGCGCGCAGTTCTTCGTTCTGCACCGCCTTGGAGGCCTGGATGGAGACGCTGGGCGTCTTGGCCGCGCCGTCCACGGTGCAGATGGGGCAGGGGGTGAAGATGACGCGGTTCAGCTCGCTGACCGTTTCGGAACGGCGGACGGCGGTGGCGGCCATCAGGCTGGAGCCGTTCGACAGGCGCGTGGCCAGGTCGACGGCCACGCCCGCCTTGAGGTCAGAATCCAGTTCGATGTGCTCGGCGTGAACGACCGAGCCGTCCGGCGCCGTCAGTTCTGCGTCGCCTGAGGCCGTGGCGATCCGGCTTTGCAGGTCATAGGTGACGTCCTGGGCGCGCAGGCTGTGGTCCTGGAACCGGGCCATGACCCGATCCTCGGGCGAACCCTGGGCCGAGACGACGTCGCCCTGGCGCTGGGCCGAATCCGCATCGACGAAGACGGCATCGGGCGTCAGGCCGTCGGCGCCCGGCGTTTGGGGCGTGGATTGAGGCGTTGCGGTCGTCGGCTGCGCCGAAGCGGAGGCGGGGGTCTCCTGGGCCTGGGCGCTCTGGGCGAACGCCAGCTGAGACAGGGGCGCGCCTATGACCAACGCCGCGCCGGTCAGCAGCCGAAGGCGCAGGGCTCCCATGCGGGGGAGACGGCGATGGGTCATGCGGTGTCCACTCATTACCGGCCGGGCGGAAACCGCTCGATTAGCCGTCTTCGGTATAGAACAGCAAGGTAAAGGCGGCGAGAGCCGTCAATATAGGCGGCAACCAGGCGGCCACGATCGGAGGAACGACCTCGGCCGAGCCCATGGCCGAAGAGAACTGGTTCAGGAAGAAGAAGGCGAAGCCCAGCACCACGGCCGCCACCGTCATGCGCGCCAGATCGCCCAGCCGCATCAGCCGCAGCGAGAAGGCCGCCGCTAGAATCGACATGGCGCCGAAGATCAGCGGCGTGGCCAGGAGCTGTTGCAGCCGCAGCTGATAGGCGGTCGAGGCGAAGCCCGCGTCCTCGATGCGGCGAATCTGATTGGGCAGGGACCAGAAGGGCGTCGACTGCGGTCGAGCGAAGCGCTGGAAGGCCTCTTCGTCGGCCAGGTTGGACGGCAGGTCGAGGGTGGCGTAGCGCACGGCCCGCTGGCCCGTCTGCGCGCCCGCCGCGTCGGTCAGGCGCCAGCGACCGGCGTTGAGCGTGGCGGTGGCGGCGTCGATCCGCTCGGTGAAGACACGGCGGCCGGTCGAGGTCGTGGTGTAGATGAAGAAGGTCGCGTCAAGCAGGCGCCCGCTGGCCTGCTCCTGGCGGCCGCCGCGAATGATCATCTGCCGGTTGGCGTCGCCTTCGCGCAGCCAGACCGCCTCGCCCGATTCGCTGCCAGGAACCGAGCCGGAGATACGCGCGCGTTCACGCTGCCAGATGCCGTCGCCGGCGGCCGCCATCGGTCCCAGCACCGTGACGGTCAGAACGCCTAGCGCCACGGCTGCGCCCGCCGCCGGCAGCACGAAGCGCCAGGCCGAGACGCCCGCCGCCCGCATGGCGATCAGCTCGCTGCGCCGGTTCAGGCTGACGAAGGCGCCCAGCGTCCCGAACAGGAAGACGAAGGGCAGAAGCTGCACGATCACCGAAGGCGACTTGACCAGCACCAGACCCAGGATGCGCCCGCCTGACAGTTCGCCGGACGAGTTCAGCCCGCGCGACACCTCGACGAAGTCGATCAGCATGACCAGGGCGGCGATGACGGCCAGCGCCATGCCCAGCGACTTCATCTGCTGGATCAGCACATAGCGTTCGATACGTCCGAGACGGAGCTTCATGCGAACCTCGCCTTCAGGCGGTCCAGCAGCGCCCAGGTGCGGCGCCGGCGCGGCTTCAGCGCGCGGAACAGGATGCGCAGCGCCAGGAAGGTAGCGGCCAGCGGCACGACGTATTGCAGGATGTTCAGCGAGCCGTTCCAGGCGCTGCCCGCCACCAGGCCGTAACCGATGACGCGCAGGACCAGGAAGGCTCCCGCGGCCTTGGCGATGCGCCCGGCGTAGCCGCTGCGGCTGAAGGCGCCGCCCAGGATGGCCGCCAGAGCAAAAGCCATGGCCGCCAGGGCGTAGAGGGGCGAGGCCAGACGCGAATGGCCCTCGGCCGCCAGCTCGCCGCGCGTTCCGGCGCTTTCCAGCAGGGCGGGGGTCGGGTCGAACAGGTCCGTCAGCCACAGGTCCGACGGCTTGAAGCGGATGCGCTCGGTGGTCTTGGCGTAGGGCGACAGGTCGAACACCTGCTGGTCGAACGACAGCTGGTTCAGCACCTCGCGTGAGGAATAGCGCTGCATCGACCCGTTCTGCATGGTCAGCACCGGCAGGCCGTCGACGCGGCCGAAGCGCGCCGTCTCGGCGTCCCAGGTCGTGACCGTTTTGCCGTTGTCCAGATAGACGAAGAGGTTCTTCATCAGACCGTTCTGCTCGATCTGCTGGACGTAGACGGTCAGGCCGTCCGGTCCTTGAACAAAACGGCCTTCCTCGACCAGCAGGGCGGCCAGGTCGGTGCGGATGGCGAAGGCCTGGCGGCGACCCTCGCGCTGGGCCCAGGGCTGGACGAAGACATTCACCAGCAGGGCGACGATCGTGACGATCAGGGCGATCTGCAGAGCGGGCCGGATCAGGGCCCAGCGGCTGACCCCGGCGGCGTAGGCGGCGGTCAGCTCCTGCTCGCGCTGCAGCCGCGTCAGGGCGATCAGGGCGCCGACGAACAGGCCGATGGGCAGGATGACGGCGATCAGCTGCGGCAGGGCCAGCAGGGTCAATTTGACCATGACCCAGACGCTTTGGCCGCGCTCGACGATGACCTCCAATTGGTCAAGGCTCTGACTCAGCAGGCCGATCCCGGCCAGCGCCGCGACCGCCGCCACGATGGGCAGGCCGATCTGGCGGAAAAGATACCTCTGAATCAGGGTCATGCGGCGGGTAAGGTCGTATAATCGGCTGCGAACGTGTTGCAGCCCAGGGCGATGCGAGCCATGTAATACACATCCGGCCGCCCCGACGAAACCGTCGCCGCGACCATGGCAAATTCAAGCGTGGCCGAGGCGTGTTTTCTCGGTCTGGAGTCAGTTTCATGAAAATCGAATTCGTCGCTTCGTCGAGCGCCGCCGAAATTCTTGCCGTGCTGGTGCATGAAGGAAGAGCCCTCGCGGGCGCCGGTTCGGCGCTGGATCAGGCCGCCTCGGGCGCTCTGGCCAAGGCGATGAAGAACAGCCGCTTCACCGGCGCCGCCAACAGCAGCTTGAACGTCGCCGCTCCGGCCGGCATCGACGCCAACGCGGTCCTGCTGGTCGGCGCAGGCGCGGCCGACAAGCTGGACGATCTGGCGATCGAAACCGCCGCCGCCGCCGCCTATCACGCCGCCAAAATGTCGGGCGCCGAAGTCCTGACCCTTGAGGCCTCGCACCTGTCGCCGGAACTGGCCGCCCGCGCCGGTTTCGCCGTGCGCCTGGCCGCCTACCGCTTCGCCAAATACCTGACCAAGCAGAAGGCCGAGAAGATCCCGTCGGTGACGACCGTGCGCGTCGTGACCTCGGATGTGAAGGCCGCCGAGGCCGCCTTTACGCCGCTGTCGGCCGTGGCCGACGCGGTGCTGTTCTCGCGCGATCTGGTGTCTGAGCCCGCCAACATCCTGTACCCGGCCGAGTTCGCGCGCCGCGTGAAGGAGCTTGAGGCCCTGGGCGCCAAGGTGGAGATCCTGGGCGAGGCCGAGATGGAGAAGCTGGGCATGGGCTCGCTGCTCGGCGTCGGCATGGGCTCGGTTCGTGAAAGCCAGCTGGCTGTCATCCAGTGGAACGGCGGCAAGGAAGGCGAGGCCCCCATCGCCTTCGTCGGCAAGGGCGTCTGCTTCGACACCGGCGGCATCAGCCTGAAGCCCGCCGACGGCATGGAAGAGATGAAGTGGGACATGGGCGGCGCCGCCGCCGTGGCCGGCCTGATGCACGCCTTGGTCGGCCGCAAGGCCAAGGTCAACGTCGTCGGCGTCCTCGGCCTGGTCGAGAACATGCCTGACGGCGCCGCCCAGCGTCCGGGCGACGTGGTCACCTCCATGTCGGGCCAGACCATCGAAGTGCTGAACACCGACGCCGAGGGCCGCCTCGTTCTGGCCGACGCGCTCTGGTACACGCAGGACCGCTTCAAGCCGAAGTTCATGATCGATCTGGCCACCCTGACGGGCGCCATCATCATCTCGCTGGGCCTGGAATACGCGGGCGTCTTCACCAACAGCGACGAACTGGCCGCCAACATCGCCGACGCCGGCCCGAAGGTGGGCGAGAAGTCCTGGCGCCTGCCGATCCCGGCGGAATACGAGCGTCACATCGACAGCCCGATCGCCGATGTAAAGAACATGGGCAACGGCCGCGCCGGCGGCTCGATCACCGCCGCTCTGTTCCTGCAACGCTTCACCAACGGTACGCCGTGGGCGCATATCGATATCGCGTCGACCGCCTGGGTGAAGGACTCCAAGAATCCGACCGTGCCGGACGGCGCCGTGGGCTATGGCGTGCGTCTGCTCGACCGCATGGTCGCCGACCACTACGAAGGCTGATCTCAGTTCAGGAAGGTAGGGCCGGGTGTCTGACGCCAAGCCGGAAATCTGGTTCTACCACCTGGAGCGCTCGACGCTGGATCAGGTGCTGCCGACCTTGCTGGAGCGCACGCTTCAGCGGGGCTGGCGCGCCCTGATCCGCGGAGCGGCCTCGCACCGGCTCGACGACATCGACGAGCTGTTGTGGACCTATCGCGACGACAGCTTCCTGCCTCACGGACGGGCTGACGGCGACCATGCCGCGCGCCAGCCTGTGCTCCTGTCCGAATCAGGCGAGAATCTGAATGGCGCTCAGGCGCTGTTCATCGTCGATGACTCAGAGCTTGGGGCCACGCAGGAGTTCGCACGTTGCTTCATCATCTTCGACGGTCGGGACGAGCAGGCGCTGAACCATGCGCGCGGGCGCTGGCGGACGCTGAAGGCGGACGGCGCCGACCTGGCCTACTGGAAACAATCGGACGAGGGCCGCTGGGAAAAGGCGGCCTGACCCTGGGCGTGGGCCTCGTCGCCCTGTCGGCCTGCGCCTCGCCGCCTGCCCGGCACGCCGGCCAGCCGACGGCGCCCGTCAGGACGCCGGTCTCCTCGACCGAACGGCCCTATCTTTCCGAACCGGGCGTCCGCAGCATCGACGGCGACATGTGCAAGGCCGGCGAGCTTCAGTGGCTGGTCGGGAAACCGCGCAGCCAGATTCCCGTTCCGGTGGATGTGGTGAACCGTCGCGTCGCCTGCACGACCTGTCCCGTGACCGAAGATTATTCGCCTTACCGCTTGAATATTTTCTACAATCAGCAGACGGGCCTGGTCGAACAGGTTCGCTGCGGCTGATCGAAAGGACGCCGCCATGAAGACGATTCTGACCCTGAGCGCCGCTGTGAGCTTCCTCGCCCTGGCCGCCTGCGCCCCGACTCAGGGCGGCGGCGCGACGCCGGCGCCCGGCGGCGAAGCGACGCCCGTCGCCTGCAAGGCCAGCGACTATCAGGACTATGTCGGCCGCAATCGCTCGACCATTCCGACCGCGCCGGAAGGCCGCATCTTCCGCGTTCTGTGCAGCACTTGCGCGGCGACCATGGACTATCGCGACAACCGCGTGACCTTCACCTACGACGACAAGATCAACGTCGTGACGCGTGTCAGCTGCGGCTGAGGCGCATAAATATCCGCTCATTCCGGCGGACGCCGGGACCCAGTGCTTTGGCTGCAAACGCCGCGGATGAAGTTCTCACTGGGCCCCGGCGTCCGCCGGGGTGAGCGGGATGACTATCGCTCCAGGCCGTAGAGGGCGTCGGCGACGTCCTCTACCTTCTGGCGCACCACAGTCTCCGCATCGCGCAGGCCGCGATTGTAGAACAGACGGCCGATGTCCCGGCCGATGAACTCCACCAGCATTTCGGCGGGCAACTGGCCAACCTCCACCTCCAGCTCGTCGCGCAGGTAGGCGCGCAGCCGGGCGGACGCTTCCTGCATCTCGTCCTTGGTCAGCAGGGGCGGCGTCTTGCTCATCAGGACACCTCGGCCAGGGCCTCTTCGGCGGCGATCCAGTCGACCTCTGCCTGATCCAGGTCTGCCTGGGTCTTGGCGCGCGAACGGGTCAGGCCTTCCAGCTTCTTCGGATCATTGACGGCGGCGTTGGCCAGATCGTCGTCCAGACGCGCCAGATCAGCGGTCAACTGGGCCATCCGGTCCTCGGCCTTCTTCACCGCATGGCGAAGCGTGGAAGGAGACGGTCCCTTCTTCTTCTCGGCCTTGGGCGCGACGGCGGGCGCGGACGCCTCGGCTGCGGCTTCCTCATGCTTAACCTGGCTGGGCTTCATCCCCGCCTGTTTGGCGCGGTCGAGGACGAACTTCTGATAGTCGTCCATGTCGCCGTCGAATGGCTTCACCGAGCCGTCGGCTGCCAGCCACAGGCGGTCGGCCACCAACTCCATCAGCGAGCGGTCGTGGGTGATCAGGATCACGGCGCCGGTATATTCGTTCAGCGCGTCCAGCAGGGCGCGGCGGCTGTCGATGTCCAGGTGGTTGGTCGGTTCGTCCAGGATCAGGATGTGCGGCGCATCCATCGCCACCAGGTTCAGCAGCAGGCGCGCCCGCTCGCCGCCCGACAGCGATGCGACGGTGGTTTCCTGCTTTTCGAACGGCAAGCCGAACTGGGCCAGACGGCTGCGGCGGCTGCTTTCCGAGGCGTCCGGCATGGCGCGGCGGATGATCTCCAGCGGCGTGTCGGTCGGGTCCATCGCCTCGATCTGGTGCTGGTGGAACCAGCCCACGCGCATCTTGCCGTCGCGATGGAACTCGCCCGTCTCGACGGTCAGGGCCTTGGCGATCAGTTTGGCGAAGGTCGACTTGCCCGCTCCGTTGACGCCCAGCAGGCCGATACGGTCGTCCAGGTCCATCCGCAGGTTCAGGTTTTTCAGGATCGGCTTGCCCGGCTCATAGCCGACGTTGGCCTTCTCCAGCCGGATCAGCGGCGGGGGCAGTGGGCGTTCCGGCGAGGGCAGGGTGAAGGGGGCGACGCGCTCTTCCGGCGGCAGTTCGATGCGCTGCATCTTCTCCAGCCGCTTGACGCGCGACTGGGCCTGGGTGGCCTTCGACGCCTTGGCCTTGAAGCGGTCGATGAACTTCTGCAGGTGGGCGCGCTCGGCGTCCTGCTTGGACTTGTTGGCCTCCATCAGGCGCAGCTTCTCGGCCCGCGTCTTCTCGAAGGTGTCGTAGTTGCCGGTGTAGAGGTCCAGCTTGCGGTTCGACAGTTGCAGGATGTGGGTGCAGACGCCGTTCAGCAGCTCGCGGTCGTGGCTGATGATCAGGGCCGTGTGCGGATAGCGCTTCAGCCGCTGCTCCAGCCACAGGGCGCCTTCCAGGTCGAGGTAGTTGGTCGGTTCGTCCAGCAGCAGCATGTCCGGCTCGGCGAACAGGGCGGCCGCCAGGGCCACACGCATCCGCCACCCGCCCGAGAACTCGGCCATCGGGCGCAGGATGTCTTCATGACTGAAGCCCAGACCCGCCAGGATTTCGGACGCGCGGGCAGGGGCGCTGTCGGCGTCGATCTCGATCAGGCGGCCCCAGATCTCGCCCATGTCCTCGGGCTCGGCGGTTTCCAGCCGGGTCAGCAGGTCGTGACGCTCGACGTCGGCTTCCAGAATGGTGTCCAGCACGCTGACCGGCGTTGCGGGGTGTTCCTGATCGACCGAGCCGATGCGCGCGGTCTTGGGCAGGGAGATTTCATCGCCGTTGGCGGCCAGCTCGCCGAGGATCAGCTTGAACAGCGTCGACTTGCCGATGCCGTTGCGGCCGACCAGGCCCACCTTGGACCCCGGCGGCAGGCTGACGGAGGCGTCGTCCAGGAACTCGCGGCCCCAGGCGTTGTAGGTCAGGTTTTTGATCTGCAGCATGGCAACCGGAAAGAAAAAAGGCGTACGCGCGGGGATATTGGAAAGATGTGCGGCGCTCGCTATAAGCCGCCGACCCTCAAACTCCCAAACAAGAAGTCACTCCCATGACCGAACGTACGTTCTCGATCATCAAGCCGGACGCCACCCGCCGTAACCTGACGGGCGCCATCAACGCCGTCATCGAAGGCGCTGGCCTGCGTATTGTGGCTCAACGCCGCGTCAAGCTTACCGAAGCTCAAGCCAAAAAATTCTACGAAGTGCACGCTGAGCGTCCCTTCTACGGCGAACTGGTGTCGCAGATGATCGCCGAGCCGGTGGTCGTGCAGGTGCTGGAAGCCGAAGGCGCCGTCGCCAAATACCGCGAAGTCATGGGCGCCACCAACCCGAACGACGCCGCTGAAGGCACCATCCGCAAGCTGTTCGCCCTGTCGATCGGCGAGAACTCGGTCCACGGTTCGGACTCGCTGGAAAACGCCGGCATCGAGATCGCCCAGTTCTTCACGGACGCCGACATCGTCGGCTGATCTTGAAGGGCCGCGCTCGTCGGCCCTTCGGGAGCTCCCGACCCGACGCGGCCCTGATTTATGGGCCGCGGTCAAAAGGCTTCGCCTTTTCGACCCGACGCGGCCTGATCGTTTGCGGTCAAGCTGTGTGACAATTCGGCCCGCTCCCGGAACCGGGGGCGGGCCGTTTCGTTTTCATGGTCACGCTGTCTCTCGAAGAAGAACAAGGATGACCATTATGAAGACGATGCTGAAACTCGCCCCGGTGATCGGCCTGACGGCCTTGCTGGCCGCCTGCGGCACGACAACGGAACAACGCGCCGCCACGGGCGCTCTGGGCGGCGCGGTGGCCGGACAGGCGATCGGCGGCAACACCGGCGCGACGGTCGCCGGCGGCGTCATCGGCGCGGTCGCGGGCGCCGCCACCACGCCGAGGAAGCCGCACGAATAAGGCTTTCGCCGTACGGCAAGAAAAAAGGGCGTCGGCCGCGAAGCCGACGCCCTTTCTTTTTGTCCGTCGCCGGACGCGCCGCTTACCAGATGCGGGCGCGCTTTTCGGGGGCGATGAACTCGGCCTGATCCGGGGTGACGCCGAAGGCGGCGTACCAGGCGTCGATGTTGCGCGGCGGGGTGGCGGCGCGCGCCATGCCGGGCGAGTGCGGGTCGGTGGTCAGCTGCTCTTTCAGAGCCTCTTCACGCGACTTCTCACGCCACACCTGGGCCCAGCCCAGGAAGACGCGTTGCTCGCCGGTCAGGCCGTCGATCACCGGGGCCGGCTGGCCGTTCAGGCTGCGGTTGTAGGCGTCCAGCGCCATCAGCAGGCCGCCCAGGTCGGCGATGTTCTCGCCCATGGTCAGGTCGCCGTTGATGGGCGTACCAGGGATCGGCTCTTCAGCGGCGTAGATGGCGCCCAGGGTCTTGGCGCGTTCCTCGAAACGGGCGGCGTCCTCGGGCGTCCACCAGTCGCGCAGCACGCCGTTGGCGTCCGTCTTGCGGCCCTGATCGTCGAAGCCGTGGGTGATCTCGTGGCCGATCACGGCGCCGATGCCGCCGTAGTTGACCGCCGGGTCGGCGTTCGGGTCGAAGAAGGGCGCCTGCAGGATGGCGGCCGGGAAGACGATCTCGTTGCGAGGGGGGTTGTAATAGGCGTTCACCGTCTGGGGCGTCATGCCCCACTCCAGCGGATCGACCGGCTGGCCGATCTTGCTGCGGTTCCAGGCCCAGTCGAAGGCGGAGGCGCGCTCGACGTTGCCGTAGAGGTCGCCTGCCGTCAGCTCCAGCCCGTCATAGCTGCGCCATTTCTCGGGATAGCCGATCTTCACGCCGAACTTGGACATCTTCAGCAGAGCCTGTTCGCGCGTAGGCTCGCTCATCCAGTCCAGGGCCTTCAGGCGCTCGGTCATGGCGGCGCTGAGGTTGGCGACCAACTGCTCCATCTGCGTCTTGGACGAAGCCGGGAAGTGCAGGCGGACGTATTCCTGGCCCAGAACCTCGCCCAGCTGGCCGTCGACCAGGGCGACGCCGCGGTTCCAGCGCGGACGGTTCTCGGGCTGGCCGCGCAGGGTCTTGCCGCGGAACTCGAAGCGCGAGTCAACGAAGGCGTCGGACAGATAGGGGCTGGCCTGATCGACGGTCTGGAAGGCCTGCCAGGCCTTCAGCGTCTCGATGGGGGTGTCGGCGAACACCTGGGCGATGCCGGGGATGGCGGTGTTTTCCATCAGCACCAGGGTCGGCACGCTTTCGACCTTCGACGCCTGCAGGAAGGCGGCCCAGTCGAAGCCCGGCGCGAAGGTCGACAGTTGCGAGACGGCGGTCGGGTTGTAGATCTTGTCGATCTGGCGACGCTCGACTGTGGTCCAGTGCTTCTCAGCCACCTTGGTCTCGAAGGCCAGGATGTCGGCGGCGGCCTGGGCCGGGTTGTCCCAACCGGCGGCGGTCAGGGCGCGGGTCACATAGACGACATAGGCTTCGCGCTGCGTGGCGAAGTCGGGCTTCAGGTAATAGTCACGGTCCGGCAGGCCCAGGCCGCCCTGGCCCAGATAGGCCGAGTTGACGTTGGGGTCTTGCAGGTCTTCGAACACGGCCACCCCGAACAGGGAGCCGCCGAAACCTTCGTGGCTTGCGCCCATCAGGCGGGCCATGTCGCTGTGGTTCGCCACGGCGCGGATGGCGGCCAGGTCGGCGGCCAGCGGCTGGGCGCCCAGCTGGTTGACGCGGGCTTCGTCCATGAAGCTGGCGTACAGGGCGCCGACCTTGCGGGCGTTGTCGTTGACCGGGTTGGCGGCGCTGGCTTCGATGATGGCGCGGAGCTGGGCCTGCGAGTTCTCATAGAGGACGTCGAACGGGCCGAAACGGGCCTTGTCGGCCGGAATCTCGGTGTCGCGCAGATAGACGCCGTTGGCGTAGGCGTTGAAGTCGTCGCCCGGCTTCACCGTCAGGTCGCGGCCGTCCAGATCAAAGCCCCACGGCTTGATTTCGGGGGCGGTCGATGCGGTCGTGGAAGCGTGGGCGTGTTGGGCGAGGGTCGGTTGAGCCGTGAAGGCGAGGGCGAGGGCCATGGCGGCGGCGCCCATCAGGCGGGTTTTCATCATCGGGTCTTTCCCAGTGGTGCAGACATGCGCGATTGCGCCGCAAGGCCGGTGCATTCGTGCTTGCGGGCAACCTGCGCCCGCCTGCGACCGGCTGTCGCATTAAAAATCGTTAAGGATCAGGCGCGGCGGACGAAATCGGCGAGCGCCTGGGGATAAAGGCCGTGCTCCGCCGCCTTGACCCGTTCGGCCAGGATGTCGGGCGTGTCGCCCGGCAGGATCGGCACGCGCGCCTGGCCCAGCACAGGGCCTTCGTCGACGCCCTCGGTGACGATGTGGACGGTGCAGCCCGCCTCAAGGTCGCCGGCCTCGATGGCGCGGGCGTGGGTGTTCAGGCCGGGATAGAGCGGCAGCAACGACGGGTGGATGTTCAGCATCCGGCCCGCCCATTTCCTGACCAGCCACGGCGTCAGCAGGCGCATGTATCCGGCCAGGGCCACCATCTGAACGCCGCGCTCGACCAGCAGGACGTCGATGGCGCGCTCATGCGCTTCTCGGTCCTTGCCGAAGGGTTTGTGTTCGACGGTCAACGCTTCGACGCCCGCCGCCTCGGCCTTGGCCAGACCGCCCGCGCCCGCGATGTTGGAGACGACGACCACGACCTCATACGGTGCGTCCGCCGTCTGGCCCGCCGCAATCAGGCTGGCCATGTTCGAGCCGGTTCCCGAGATCAGGACGGCGACGCGGGTTTTGGCGACGGACATGGGCGGCTCACGCGTTGAAAAAGGCGCGACTGCCATGCGGCCCCGAAGGCGACTTAGCAAGAGGGACGGCAAGGCGAAGGGGAGGGCGTGTCGCCGCCGAACGAATGTCGATCAACTGACGCAAACTCCGTTGCTTCTTCGGAAACGGCGGCGCTAGCGTCGATCCGCCGGAGAGTCCGGCATCCTAGGGGGAGTATCCTATATGCGTCGTCTGTTGACTGCCGCCTGCGCTGCGGCCCTGTTGGCCGCGCCGGCCGTTTCCATGGCTCAGGAAGCCGCGTCCAGCGGCGGTTCGGGTCCGATCCGCTCGGCGGCCGAACGTCTGCGCAACGCCAACGCCGAACAGATCGAGAAGAACTGGGCCCGCGCCAGCGCCGATGAGCAGACGGTGACGACCAGCCACTCGATCACCGCCCACGGCCGCGCCATGCGCTACAAGGCCACGGCGGGCACTCTGACGGTCCGCAACGACGCGGGCATGCCGACGGCCAGCCTCTTCTATGTGGCCTATACGCTGGACGGTCAGCCGGTCGGCCGTCGCCCTATCACCTATATGTTCAACGGTGGGCCGGGCTCGCCGACGGTGTGGCTGCACATGGGCGCCTTCGGCCCGATGCGGGTCCAGACCGACGCCCCGGTGGTCGAGCGTCCGGGGCCGTTCAACCTCGCGCCCAACGACATGACCCTGCTGGACAAGACCGATCTGGTCTTCATCGACATGGTCGGCGCCGGTTATTCGCGCCCGCTGGGCGAGACGCCGGGCTCGGCTTTCTGGGGCGTGGATCAGGACGCGGATACGTTCGCTCGCGCCATCATGCGCTACACGACCAAGTTCGACCGCTGGTCCAGCCCGAAATACGTCCTGGGCGAAAGCTACGGCACCCTGCGCGCGGGCGCCCTGGTGCATCAGCTGGAAAATCGCGGGATGTCGCTGAACGGCGTGGTCCTGCTGTCGTCGATCATGAACTATGGCGTGCGCCAGCCGGGCTATCCGCAGAACTTCGTCACCCTGCTGCCGACCTATGCGGCGACGGCCTGGTATCACAACAAGATCCCGAACAAGCCCAGCCTGGAAGAACACGTCCAGCGCGCCCGCGAATTCGCCATCGGCCCCTATGCGGCGGCCCTGTCGAAGGGGCACCTGATCTCGGACGCCGAGCGCGCCCAGATCGCCCAGCAGATGAGCGCCCTGATCGGCATTTCGCCGACGGTGCTGGATCAGGCCAATCTGCGTCTTGAACTCAGCCCCTTCCGCAAGGAGCTGCTGCGCGATCGTCGTCAGACGGTCGGCCGTCTGGACACCCGCTATCTGGGCATTGACGCCAATGCGGTCGGCGGCGCGCCCGAGGAAGACCCCTCCAGCAGCGCCATCACCGGCGCCTATTTCAGCATCTTCCGCGACTATGTGGCCACGACGCTGAACTATCGGACGGATATGGATTATCGCCAGTCGGCGCGCGGCCTGCCGGGCTTCGATTGGGACTGGAGCCACCGCCCGCCGGTCGGCGGCCCGCAGACCACGCCGAACACGGCGGTTGATCTGGCCACGACCATCCGCCGCAATCCGCACCTGAAGGTGCTGGCGCTGAACGGCTATTACGACGCCGCCACGCCCTTCTTCAGCACGGAATACGACCTGGCCCAGATGATGCTGGAGCCGCACCTGCGTGGGAACCTGGAGTTCACCTACTATGAAGGCGGCCACATGATGTATACGGCCCGCCCGGCGCTGGAGCAGCTCTACACCGACATGGCCAAGTTCTACGACGAGACGCAGAACGGCGGCCTGCGCTAAGGATACCTCTCTCCGCTCATCCCGGCGGACGCCGGGGTGAGCGGTAGAGAAATGCGGGCGCAGAAAAAAGGCCCCAGTCGCTGACTGGGGCCTTTGTCTTATCCGAAGCGGCGACGCCTTACGCCGCCTGCAGTTGTCCGCAGACGAACGCCGTTTCGCCTGCGTTCAGCAGGGCGGCCAGCACCGGCTCGACGTTCTCCGGCGCGACGATCAGGATGAAGCCCACGCCGCAGTTGAAGGTGCGGCGCATTTCGTGATCCGAAACGCCGCCCGTCTCGCCCAGCCATTGGAAGACGGCGGGCATCGGCCAGGCGTCCCAGTCGAAGTTGGCTTCCAGGCCCTCGGCGATGCAGCGCGGCGGGTTCTCGATCAGGCCGCCGCCCGTGATGTGGGCTGCGCCCTTGATCAGGTCCGCCTTCATCAGCGGCAGGACCGGCTTCACATAGATGCGGGTCGGCTCCATCAGGGCCTGGGCCAGGGTGCAGTCCTTGGCGAAGGGGGCGTCGTCGCCCCAGGCTAGGCCGGACTTCTCGACCACCTTGCGGATCAGCGAATAGCCGTTCGAGTGCGGACCCGAGGAGGCCAGGCCGATGATGACGTCGCCCGGCTTCTGCTGGTCCAGATAGGGCAGCACCTTGCCGCGCTCGACGGCGCCGACCGAGAAGCCGGCCAAGTCGTAGTCGCCGCCCGAATACATGCCCGGCATTTCGGCCGTCTCGCCGCCGACCAGGGCGCTGCCCGACTGGCGGCAACCCTCGGCGATGCCGGCGACGACGCGGCGCGCGGCGTCCACGTCTAGTTTGCCGGTGGCGTAGTAGTCCAGGAACATCAGCGGCTCTGCGCCCTGCGCCAGCAGGTCGTTGACGCACATGGCGACCAGATCGACGCCCACGCCGTCATGACGGCCGGTTTCGATGGCGATCTTCAGCTTGGTGCCGACGCCGTCCGTGGTGGTGACGATCAGCGGGTCTTCAAAACCGGCGGCCTTCAGGTCGAACAGGGCGCCGAAACCGCCCAGCGAGGCCTCTGCGCCGGGGCGGCGCGTGGACTTGGCCAGGGGCTTGATCGCGTCGACCAGCTGTTCTCCGGCGTCGATATCCACGCCTGCGTCGGCGTAGGTCAGACCGTTTTTCAGGGCCTCAGGGGTGTCGCTCATCGGTCACGGCTCGAAATCGGGGGCGAAAATATGTCGCGGCGCTCTTGCCACGACGGCGTCGCGCGGGGCTATAGCATCGGAATGACGCCAATCACCACCAATGACGCGCTGATCGCCTTCTGCGATCGTTTGGCCAAGGCCCCGTACATCACCGTTGATACGGAATTTATGCGGGAAACGACCTACTGGCCCAAGCTGTGCCTGATTCAGGCTGCGGCTTCCCCTACGGACGCCGCCATCATCGATCCGATGGCGGAGGGGCTGGATATGACGCCCTTCCTCGACATCCTGCGGGACGAATCGATTCTGAAGGTCTTCCACGCCGCCCGACAGGACGTGGAGATCTTCAACAAGTTGGGCGCCATGCCGCGTCCGCTGTTCGACACCCAGGTCGCCGCCATGGCCGCCGGGTTCGGCGACCAGGTCAGCTATGAGGCCCTAGTCCGCCAGATGCTGCGTCAGGAACTGGACAAGGGCAGCCGCTTCACCGACTGGGCGCGCCGCCCGCTGTCGGACGCGCAGCTGGTCTATGCGCTGGGCGACGTGACGCACCTGTCGGCGCTCTATCCCAAGCTGCGTGACCGCCTGGAAAAAGACGGCCGCCTGGAGTGGGTCATGTCGGAAATGAGCGCGGTCACGGACCCGGCGCTCTACGACACCTCGCCGGAGAACGCTTGGAAGCGGCTGAAGCCGAAGAAGTTCAACGCCAAATATCTGGCCGCATTCGTCGCCACCGCCGTCTGGCGCGAGCGCGCGGCCCAGGAGCGCGATCAACCGCGCGGCCGCATCCTGAAGGATGAGGCCATCGACGAGATCGCCGTCCAGGCCCCGACGGACCCGGACGCCTTCAATCGCCTGCGCTCGGTGCCCAAGGGCTTCGGCGGATCGCGTCTGGGGCTGGAGCTGGCGGCCGAGCTGAAGCGCGTCCTGGCCGACCCGGAAGCCCACGCGCCCAAGCTGGAGCGCCCGGCCAACAACCAGCCGGCGCCGCCCTCGGTGGTCGAACTGCTGAAGGTGCTGCTGAAGGCCAAGAGCGACAATGCGGGCGTGGCGGCCAAGCTGATCGCCACGGTCTCCGATCTGGAGAAGATCGCGCTGAACGACAACGCCGACGTCGAAGCCATGAAGGGCTGGCGCCGCCAGCTGTTCGGCGAGGACGCGCTGAAGCTCAAGAAGGGCGAGATCGCCCTGGTGCTGAACGGCGCCCGCGTCGAAGTGGTCGAGATCGAAGGCTGAGGGGAGTCAGGTCGGCGGCGACGCCGGCTCCCACAGCTCGATGGGATTGCCCTCGGGGTCGTGGATGCGCACGAAGCGGCCGATCTCGGGCACGTTCCAGTCCGGGTCGGCGCGCACCTCTATGCCCGCCGCCTGGAAACCGGCGACCATGCTGTCCAGATCGGTGACGCGCAGGTTCAGCATCCAGCGATGGTCGGCAGCGAAATAGTCGCTGTCTTCCTTGAACGGCGAGAAGACCGTCGGCCCTGCTTCCTGGTTCCAGATGTAGACGCCCTCCGGCGCGCCGACGCCCAGGTGATCCAGATACCATCTGGCCAGACCCTCGGGGTCTTTCGAGCGGAAGAAGAAGCCGCCGATTCCGGTCACGGGCATGAGGGTCGCTCCTTAGATTTTCAGCGCCAGATCCATCGCTTCGGCCAGGGCCTTGGCCCGGCGTTTTGTCTGTTCGCCCAGCAGCATGTCGGCATAGCCGTTGGCGGCGGTGACGCGCAGGGCGCCTTTCTCGACCGTGGCCGTGGCGTTGGCCAGAAGTTGCGGCGAGCGGCCCGACAGGTCGCAGGCCAGCCGCATGGCCAGGCCCAGGGCGCGGGCGCGCTTCTGGCCCTTCCCCGACAGCAGGCGGTTGACCGTGTCCGGCGCGGGCGTGCGCGCCTCGCCGCCATAGCGGGCGTTTATCGCCACAGCCATGAAGGCGCGCTCGGCGTGGGTCTGGCCGGGAATAGGCGACCACAGCACCTGATCGAACACCAGATTGGTGCGGTGGTCCGGGTGCAGGCGAGCGCCCAGGTCGGCCAGGCGACACACCGAGGAGGTCAGCAGGGCGTCACGCTCCTCGCCGAACACTTCAGGCAGCGCCGAGGCGACCGATTGCAGCCAGCCGTCCAGAGCGCGGGGCAGGGCGGGGTCCACGCCCTGGCGGCCGCCCCAGGCTGAACACCCGGCCAGCAGGGGGTCGACGGCCCGCATGGCAGGCTCCATGCCGTGATACAGCAGCCCCTCGCGCACGCCCCAGGCCGAGAAGATGATCGAGCCAAGCCCCAGCCGGTCGATCAGCCCTTCCAGCACCAGGGCGGCGTAGGGCAGGGTTTCGGCGCGACGCTTGGACAGGCCGGGCAGCTTCTCCAGCGAGGCGCGGGACTGACGCGCGACCAGACGGGCCATATCGCGGGCGTCAGCGGCGTTCAGGACATACTGGTGGACGATGCGGATCGGGTGCTCGATCATGGCCATGTGCATCTGGGCCAGGCTGCGCCAGGCGCCGCCGACGGCGTAGAGCGTCGAGGTCGCATAGTCGTCCTGGATCGGCTCCAGCCGTTTGGCGATGCGGCCGCGCAGGCGATCGGCGTCGAAGCCCTTGGCGTCCAGCAGGGCGAAGGGGCCTAGGGGCAGGGTCACGCCCTTGCCGCGCGGACCGTCGCCGATGCGCGTCAGCTCCAGACTGGCGCCGCCCATGTCGGCGGCCACGCCGCACGCGCCGGGGTCGCCCGCCAGCACGCCCAGCGCCGAATACTTCGCCTCTTCCTCGCCGCTGAGGACGCGGATGCGCAGCCCCGTCTCGGCGGCCACGCGCTCGCAGAACAGGGGTCCGTCCTCGGCTTCGCGCACGGCGGCGGTGGCGGCGACCAGCACCTGATCCGGCTGGACGCCCTCGATCACGGCGGCGAAGCGGCGCAGCGCCGTCATGGCCATGATCACACCCGGCTCGGACAGGCGCCGGGTGGCGGCCAGATCGCGGCCCAGACCCGCCAGCACCTTCTCGTTGAACATGGTCCAGACCGCGCGGCCTTCCAGCCGGTACAGCACCAGACGCACCGAGTTGGAGCCGATGTCGATGACGGCGATCTGTTTCGACTCGTATTCGCGCTCGGGGCTCATCAGCGGCGCTTCCGCGGCTTGAGGCCCGGATAGGACAGGGCGCCGGGCAGTGTCTTCACCTTGCGGCCGCGTCCCGACAGGCTGGGGTTGGTCATGAAGTATTTGTGCGCCGAGAAGGGCCGCTCCGACCCGCTGGGGATCACCCGTCGATAGGAGCCGTCCGGAGCCAGAACCCAGCTCTGGGCGTCGTCCTTCAGATTGGCGACCATGATCTGATCCAGCACCTGATCGTGGACGGTGGCGTTCAGGATCGGCGTCATCACCTCCACCCGGCGGTCCAGGTTGCGCGGCATCCAGTCGGCTGAGGAGATGTAGACCCGCGCCCGGTTGCTGGGCAGGTCGTGGCCGTTGGCGAAGGCGACGATTCGGCTGTGCTCCAGGAAGCGGCCGACGATCGACTTGACCCGGATGTTCTCCGACAGGCCCGTCACGCCGGGGCGTAGGCAGCAGATGCCCCGGATGACCAGTTCGATGCGTACGCCCTGCTGGCTGGCGCGATAAAGGGCGTCGATGATCTCGGGATCGACCAGGGCGTTCATCTTGGCCCAGATGGCGGCGGGCTTGCCCTTGGCGGCGGCGGCCATTTCGCGCCCGATCATCTCGATCAGGCTGGTCTTCATGTTCAGCGGCGAGACGACCAGCGCCTCCAGCTCGTCCGGCGCCGCATAGCCGGTGATGTAGTTGAACACCCGCGTTGCATCGCGGCCCAGCGCCTGATCGCAGGTGAACAGGCTGAGGTCCGTGTAGATCTTGGCCGTGACCGGGTGATAGTTGCCGGTGCCGAAGTGGCAGTAGGTGCGAAGGTTGTCGCCTTCGCGCCGCACGACGACGCTCATCTTGGCGTGGGTCTTGTACTCGACGAAGCCGAAGACGACGTGGACGCCCGCCCGCTCCATCTGGCGCGCCCAGCGCAGATTGGCCTCTTCGTCAAAGCGCGCCTTCAGTTCGACCAGGGCGGTGACGTTCTTGCCGTTCTCGGCCGCCTCGATCAGGGCGGCGACGATGGGGCTGTCCTTGGAGGTGCGGTAAAGCGTCTGCTTGATGGCGATGACGTGCGGGTCGCGCGCCGCCTGACGCAGGAACTGGACCACTACGTCGAAGCTTTCGAACGGGTGGTGGATCAGCATGTCCTTTTCTCGGACTGCCGCGAAGATGTCGCCGCCGTTGTCGCGCACCCGTTCAGGGTAGCGCGGCTCATAGCCCTTGAACTTCAGGTCGGGGTGGCCGCCGGGGATCAGTTCGGAAAGTTGGGCCAGTCCCAGCATGCCGTCGACCAGCACCACGTCCTGCGGCTGGGCGTGAAGCTGGGCGATGATGAAGTCGCGCAGGTCGTCGGGCATGTCCGCCTGAATCTTGATGCGGACGACCGAGCCCATGCGGCGCTGCTTCAACGCCTCCTCGAACTCCATGACCAGGTCTTCGGCTTCTTCCTCGATTTCGATGTCGGAATCGCGGATCAGGCGGAACAGACCCTTTTCCAGGATCTCGCAGCCCGGAAACATGTGGTCGATGAACAGCAGCAGCAGGTTTTCCAGCGAGACGTAGCGCGCCCGTCCCGGCGTCGAGCGCCCGTCCGTCGCCAGCGCCCAGAAGCGCCGCACCTGGGTCGGCACCGGCACCAGGGCGTAGAGGACGCGGTTGTCGCTGTTGCGCCGCAGCTTCAGCGCCAGCGAGAAGCCCAGGTTCGGCAGGAAGGGGAAGGGGTGCGCCGGGTCGATCGCCATCGGCGTCAGCACGGCGAACAGCTGGTTCAGGAACTCCGGCTCCAGCCGCTCGCGCTCGGTTTTGGTGATGCGGCTGCGCTCGACGATCTCGATGCCGGCGGCGGCCATTTCCTTGCGCAGGACGCGCCACTGACGCTGCTGCTCGGCCATCAGGCCGCCCGCCGCTGCATTGACCTGTTCCAGCTGTTCGGCGGGCGTCAGGCCGTCGGGCGAGACGACGCGCACCCGCTCGCGCACCTGACCCTTCAGGCCGGCGACGCGGGTCATGAAGAACTCGTCCAGGTTGTTGGCCGAGATGGACAGGAAGCGCACCCGCTCCAGCAGGGGGTGACCTTCGTTCGCCGCCTCTTCCAGAACCCGACCGTTGAAGGCCAACCACGACTGCTCACGATTGATGAAGCGCTCGGGCGAAGCCATCAACGCCTCGGACAGCTCTAGCTGCGGCGCGCGCGAGGAAGGGACTTCCTCGCCGGTGGTGTCGACGGCGATAGGCGCGAGATCAGTCATGATTCCGTTGTCGCTCGCGCCTGTGACGGCTGCAACCGCGATTGTGTCGCGGCAGGCGAGACATCACGATTCCGCTCATCCCCGCGGAGGCGGGGACCAAGTGCTTTGGCTTCAAGCTCGCGCTTGGGACCATGAAGACCTTTGAGCCGAGCGCTCGTGGCTCTCACTGGGTCCCCGCCTCCGCGGGGATGAGCGGGGTTAGGGTTCCCCGTCCAGCACCTGAC
>NZ_FUIE01000018.1 GCF_900163625.1 Brevundimonas diminuta 3F5N | reverse complement strand
CGCCCAGGCTCCGACGCCTGCCGCGCCCCCGCCCCTGGTCTCCAGAACGCGGCGGGGCGGAGGGGGCGGCGTCGGTCATGATCGGGTCCGGTTCACTCGGCGGAGGGCGCAGGCGTGGTCGTCTGGCGCGACGCGGCGGCGTCGCGGCGGCGCAGGCACAGCGCTTCGATGCGGGGGCGGTAATGGTTGACGGCGACCCAGACGGCGCCGACGGCGGCGACGACAGAGATCATCAGGAAGACGTCGTTGTAGGCCAGCACCTGGGCCTGCTGGCTGACCTGTTGGTGCAGCAGGCGCAAGGCCGCGCCCTGACGCAACGCCGGGTCGTCGATGACGTGGGCGTAGGCGCCGCCCAGTTGTTGCAGACGCTGCATCGTCTCCGGGTCGCCCAGATTGATGCTCTCGGCCAACTGGCTGGAGTGGAACTTCTCGCGCAGGGTCTGGACGGTGCCGATCAGGGCCGAGCCCATCAGGCTGCCGACGTTCTGACACAGGGAGAAGAAGATGATGAAGCTGATGAAGCTTTTGCCGCCGCCCTGCAGCACCTTGCCGAAGCCGATGATCATCGTCGGCCCGATGAAGAAGGCGGCCGCGAAGGCCAACAGGGCCTGGCTGAGATACAGCTCGGACGTCCGCGTCATCACCGTCGCATGGCTGTCCAGATAGGCGCCCAGGGCGATGAGGCCCAGCGCGATGGAGATCGGCTTCCACAGCTTGGCCGGGTTCAGGGTGAAGGCGCTGACCAGCGATCCCGTCGCCGTGGCCGCCAGCATGACCCAGAACAGGTCGTGCATCTGGTCGTTGCCCAGACCCATCTGCTGCAGGAAACCGACCGCGCCGGTCGTCTGTTCGGACAGCACGATCCGCACCAGCAGAATGGCCAGCATCAGCCGCACGAT
This sequence comes from Brevundimonas diminuta 3F5N, assembly GCF_900163625.1. Taxonomy (GTDB): domain Bacteria; phylum Pseudomonadota; class Alphaproteobacteria; order Caulobacterales; family Caulobacteraceae; genus Brevundimonas; species Brevundimonas diminuta_A. The sequence continues at coordinate 9,653 of NZ_FUIE01000018.1, read as the reverse complement.
GTCGCGTCCGGCCAGCCAGCGCAGGTCGATCAGGGGGTTGGCGCGGTTGTACTCATGGATGGCGGCGGCCGACAGCAGCAGGACGGCGCCGGCCAGGGCCCAGCCGACCCACGGCGCCTCCAGCCACCAGACGATGCGCCCCAGCCCCAGCACGGCGCTGAGCAGCGCCATGCCCGGTGCGAACAGGGCGAAGGTGATGAAGTCCTGCGGCTCGAAGCTCTTGATGCGCTGAGCGGGCGGCATCTTCAGGGCGAAGACGGCGGCCAGGGCCACCAGCACCAGGCCGACCTCGAACATGTAGAAGGCCCGCCACAGGTCGCGGTCCAGCAGGGAGGTGACGCCCAGCCGGGCCGCCGGGATGGCCAGGCTGGACAGGCCGACGCCCAGGATGATGCCCTTTAGCCGGTGCTGCGCCGGAAAGGCCTGAATGATGTAGAGGATGCCCAGCGTCGTCATGCCCGCCGCCGCGACCCCGGCGACGGCCCGCACCACCAGGGTTGAAACGAAGTCCTGCAGGAACAGGTGGGCCAGGGCGGCGGCCAGGAAGACGATCAGGACGATTTCGGCGAACAGCCGCAGGCCGTACTGGATGCGGAATTTGACCAGCAGCAGGTTCATGCTGGCGTTGGTCATGACGAAGATGACCGGCAGCCAGGCCGCCTCGGCCAGAGTCACGCCCAGCGATCCCGCTAACTGCGGCTGGTTGGCCGTCACAGCCGCATTGCCCAGGCTGCCGGTCATGGTCACCAGGGCGCCCACCAGCCCATAGGCCAGGCGCCAGGGCATCGTATGGTCGGGCGTCGACGGCGAACCGGGCATGACCGGCCGCTCGTGCGGCTTCAGCGTGGCGAAGAACTCCTCCCACGGCAGATCCCAGTGACGGCGGCTCATGCGCGCGCTCCGCCCTGGGCGCGCACCATGTCGAGCGCCAGCTCCAGCGAGCGGCGGCTGAGGGCGATGCTGTCCTCGGGCGAGAGGACCGCCCGCGACGGCGCGCCCAGCATCAGGGCCAGGACGCGAATGTCCTCGACCGTCAGGTCAGGCCGCACCCGTCCCGCCGCCTGGGATACGGCCAGGGCCTCGGCCCCGGCCTCGCGCACGCCCCGGCGCACCGGCTCCATAGCCTCGACCTTCAGGTCGCGGATGAGCGCGGACAGGCCGGCGCTGGTCATCATCAGAGCGACCAACTGTTCCAGGAACCACAGGAAGGCGTCCGGATCGTCCAGCCGCGCGCGCGTGCGGCGGCCCAGATCCTCGATCTGCTCGACGAAGATCGCCAGCACCAGCTCCGACCGATCGGCGAAGTTTCGATACAGCGTCGCCCGCCCCACACCGGCTTTTTCGGCGATCAGGTGCAGGGGGACGTCCAGCCCGTCGCGCGCAAAGGCGTCCTCGGCCGCCTTCAGCAGTCTTTCGCGTCGTTCCGCGGCGTCTTGTCGCAAGGGGCGGGTCATGAAGCGCTAAGTGGACACTTGTGTCCGGTTGTTCAAGGGGCATTCGTTTCTGAATGCACAAGACGCGCGCAAGCTGCGCGGCGACAGGCGGCGCGGGTGAGGCCGTCGTGCTGCACGGGCCGAAGGGATGGAGGACGAGGATGCCAGGTCGTATCTGGAAGGTTCTGGCGGTCATCGGCGTCAGCATGACGCTGTCAGGCTGCTATTCCTGCTCGCTCAACGGCGGCTGGGAGCGGCAGATGAACCCGTTCTGCGCTGAGAGCAGCGCCCTGGTCGGCGGATCAAGCGTGGCGGCGCGTCCACAGGATACGGCGGCGGAAGGGGTCAGGTTCGGGGAGAGCCGCGCTCCGATCCCCTAGCAGGCCGTGGTGCCGGTGGTCGGACTCGAACCGACACTCCTTGCGGAACCGGATTTTGAGTCCGGCGCGTCTACCAATTTCACCACACCGGCACGGCTAGGCTCAAGGCGGCGCAATCTAGCGGCGGCGAAGCCTCCGTCAATCGAAGATCGCACTGTGTCGCATCATTCGTCGCCGCGACGGAGGCGGCTGCCCGTCGACAGCTCAGGTTCGGACATGGCGTAGTTGACGCGATAGACGATCAGCCGGGCCGGAATGGCCCCGTCGCCGCCCCCGCGGTTTTCCAGTCGCCCCTTGCGCGTCCCCTGCATGGCGGCCGCGCCGAAGCCCCCGCCGACCGGGAATTCCGTCTCGACCACGCAATCATCAACCCGGCCGTCGGCCTGACTGACGCAGGTGATGACCGCAAACCCCGCTGTATAGGTGCGACCTTGGGGATATTCGGGCTGGGGCATCCGCTTCCAGGCCAGGTTGACCGGGAGACCGTCGTCCTTCAGTTCATCCAGTTGCCGGTCGCGTGGATCGACAAGCGGTCGGTCGCAAGCCGTCAGAGACTGATCTATTGCGGCGTTGGACGCAGGCAGTTTTACCAAATAGCGCAGATTGCGACCGCCTTCGCCGCCTCCGGGCGCCACAATCGTCATCGTTCCGCCCTCTCGCATCTGGCGCGCCAGGGGCGCCGGCAGTTCCGAAAAGGCGACGCTGGGATTGTCGCCCAGCAGGAAACGTTGCTCCGCTTCCTCCTCATCACCGATGCCGATGACGAGAATCCGGTTGGATTTGTGGAAGTCCTTGCTCTCCGGCGCCGCCGGCAGGCCGCCGATCATGACCTGATAGACCCCCCGCTGGCATCGAGCGGCCAGCAGAAGGCCATTGTCGAATTGGGTGTAGGCCACGGTTAGCTCGTTTTCAGGCTGAACCAGCAGATCCCAGTCTTCAGAGTCCTGGGCCGCCGCTGCCGCAGCCGTCGTCAAACTCAAGACGGCAGCCGTCAGGCCCTGAAAAATCCCGTTCCTCATCAACCTTCTCCGCCCGATGGCCGAAGAAGGTAGCCGGTCCGTACCCTGCTGCAAGCCAAAACGGACCGGCGTTCGTTCAGGCCGCCGCCACCGTCTGTTCGATGGCGCCGAACAAGGTGTGGTGCTTGTCGTCCAGCATCTCGATGCGGACGGTGTCGCCGTGCTTGAGGAAGGGGGTCGTGGCCGCGCCGGTCTGGATGGTCTCGACCGTGCGGATCTCGGCGATGCAGCTGTAGCCCAGGCCGCCTTCGGACACCGGCTTGCCGGGGCCGCCGTCGGCGTCCTTGTTCGACACCGTGCCGGAGCCGATGACGGTCCCGGCGCCCAGGGCGCGGGTCTTGGCCAGGTGGGCGATCAGCGTGCCGAAGTCGAAGGTCATGTCCACGCCCGCGTCGGCCTTGCCGAAGTCCTGGCCGTTGACCTGAACCAGCAGCGCGCCGGACAGCTTGCCGTCTTTCCAGCGGTCGCCCAGGGCGTCCGGCGTGACGAAGACCGGCGACAGGGCGCTGGCCGGCTTGGACTGGACGAAGCCGAAGCCCTTGGACAGTTCGGCCGGGATCAGGTTGCGCAAGCTGACGTCGTTGACCAGGCCGACCAGACGGATCGCCGCCAGGGCCTCTTCGCGGCTGGCGCCCAGGGGCACGTCGCCGGTCACGACCACGATCTCGGCCTCCAGGTCGCAGCCCCAGGCCTCGTCCTTCAGCGGGATGGCGTCGCGCGGCGACAGGAAGCCGTCGGAGCCGCCCTGATACATCAGCGGGTCGGTCCAGAAGCTCTGCGGCATTTCGGCGCCGCGCGCCTTACGCACCAGCTCGACGTGGTTCACATAGGCCGAGCCGTCCGCCCACTGATAGGCGCGGGGCAGGGGAGCGGCGGCGTCGCGCTCGTGGAACCGGCCGCGCGGCACGCCTTCGTGCTCCAGGCTTTCGGCCAGGGCGCGCAGCAGCGGCTCGCACCGCTGCCAGTCGTCCAGCGCCGCCTGCAGCGTCGGCGCGATCAGAAAGGCGTCCGTGAACCAGTTCAGGTCGTTGGAGACGACGACGAGGCGGCCGTCACGGCCGTGCTTGAGCGAGGCGAGTTTCATGGGGTGAAGCTAGTCTTGGCTGAGACGATTGGGAAGCGGGGAGATGAGCGGGGCTGACGCCGTTCGATCAACTGTTCGGGGGCGAGATGACGGCGCGGGCCTCCGCGCCGGTGCGCTGGGCGGGGTCGCGGACCTCGACCTCGACGATGACGGCGCCCGCGGGTTCGTGCGCCCACAGGTAGCGGCGCTCGATCTCGACCGTGCGGCCGGACGGCGCCATGCCTTCATAGGTATCGCCCCAGGGCGTGATGGCCTTCAGTTCGACCCAGCGCAGGCCGCAGGCGGCGTCCAGTTCTTCGATGGCCATTTCAGACAGTTCATCGGCGTGGGGCGCGGGCGATTCGGGGCTTACAGCCATCGGCGGACCTTTCTTTGATAGGCCTCGTAGTCGGCGCCGAAGCGCGCGGTCAGATAACGCTCTTCACGGGCGATGACGAAGCGGTCGATGACGATCAGGCAGGGCAGGATCAGCCCCAGCGCGACCGGGCTGTCCATGGCGACGGCGAAGCCGATGTAAGTCAGACCGAAGCCCAGATAGATCGGATTGCGGCTGAAGCGGTACAGTCCGCCGGTCGCCAGCGCCGTGGTCGGCTTCCACGGCTCGGGCGGGGTGCCCAGGCGACGGAAGGTCCCGGCGGCGATCCCGTCCAGAGCCAGGCCGCCGATCACCAGCACGAAGGCCAGGCCGCGTCGCCAGTCCGTGGCCAGCCCCAGCGACGGCTCGTCGATCAGGCGGCCGATCCCGAACCCGACCAGCAGGAAGGCCAGGTAGATCAGCGGAGGGGGCGCGAACACGCCGGGGTTGTCTCGTGTCGTCATCGGAATTGGATCATATCGCTTGGCCGGACGGCGCAGTGAAGTCTGAGGACGGAGCATCGCCGGTGTTGATCACTTCAGACGGCTCGAAGATGAGCACTTCGGCTTCCTCGTCGGCGGCGGTGCGATGCTCGACGCCGCGGGGCACGACGATGAACTGGCCGGGCTCCAGCGTCTCGATCCGGTCGCGGAACTCAACCCGAAACCGGCCCTTCCAAACCAGGAACATCTCGTCAGCCTCGGGGTGGCGATGCCAGGGGAAGGTCCCCTGGACTTTGACCAGCCGCACGTCCTGACCGTTTAATTGAGCGGCGATGCGCGGCCGCCAGTGATCGGAGAAGGCCGCGAACTTCTGTTCGAGATCGACGACCTCGCCGCTCATCGCCCGGCTTCGTCGCCGTAGATGGCCACGCGGGCGGGCGAGGTCGAGGACACCGCCCCGCGATACATGCCCGAGGTGTTCATCGAGAAGGCGTGGACGCCGTCCTTGCCCATGACGATGACGCCGCCGTCCCCGCCGATGGTTCCGACTTCGGCGATCTCGGCGTCGGCGGCGGCCTGAACGCTAGCGCCCTCGGCCGTGCGTCGGCAGATGTCGCGCGCGACCGTGGCGCGGATGAAATACTCGCCCGTGCCGGTCGCCGAGACGGCGCAGCCGTCGGCGTTGGAGGCGTAGGTCCCGGCCCCGATGATCGGCACGTCGCCGACCCGGCCCCAGCGCTTGGCCGTGGTGCCGCCGGTCGAGGTGCCGGCGGCCAGGCGGCCCTGGCTGTCGATAGCCACGGCGCCCACGGTGCCGAATTTGCGCTCGTCCAGCGGGGCTTCATGCAGGTTGAAGGCCAGCGGCGCGGCCGGACCCAGACGGGCCGGTTCGGCGGGCGCGCCTTCCGGGCGCGGCGGCAGGGGCTCGCCCCGGTCGCGCAGCGCCTTCAGCAGGGCCTGCCAGCGGCTTTCGGTAAAGAAGAAGCCGGGGCCGACCTCCTCCAGCCCGACCGAGCGGGCGAAGGTTTCGGCGCCTTCGCCGATCAGCATGACGTGGGGCGACTTCTCCATCACGGCGCGGGCGGCGGCGATGGGGTGGCGGGTGCGGGTCAGGCCCGCCACGGCGCCCGCGTTCAGGTCCGTGCCGTCCATGACGGCGGCGTCCAGTTCGTTCTTCCCGGCCGAGGTGAAGACGGCGCCGCGCCCGGCGTTGAACAGGGGGTTCTCCTCCATCACCTCGATGGCGGCCTGAACGGCGTCCAGCGACGAGCCGCCGCGCGCCAGCACAGCCGACCCGGCGTCCAGCGCCGCCTGCAGGCCTGCACGATAGGCGGCGTCGCGCTCGGGGCTGAGCTGGGCGCGTTCGATGACGCCCGCGCCGCCGTGAATGGCGAGCGACCATTGCGGCGCATCCTGAGCGACGGCCGGGCAGGCCAGCAGGGCGGCGGCCGCAGCGGCGGCGAAGGCGATGGATTTCATTTCAAGCTCCCCTTTGTTCTTTTTCCTCCCCACTGCGTGGGGAGGTGGATCGGCGGCGCAGCCGCCGAGACGGAGGGGCCGCTTGGTTCCGCTGAAGAGGCCCCTCCACCGCTTCGCGGTCCCCCTCCCCATGATCATGGGGAGGAAAACTCAGTCTAGCGTTTGTGGTGCAGGCGTCGCCACAGGCGATGGGCCAGGATGGGGGCGAAGCCGCAGACCAGGGCGGCGGCCAGGACCATCCAGAACCCGCCTCCCAGCCAGTATTCGCCCGCCAGCGCCCCCGCCCCGGCCGCTAGAAGCGGACCGAGCCAGGGCAGCCAGTGCGGAGGCCGAAACCGCATTCAGGCGTCGACCTTGATGACGCCGCGACGGATCTGGTCCAGCTCGATCGAGTCGAACAGGGCCTGGAAGTTGCCGTTGCCGAAGCCTTCATTACCCTTGCGCTGGATGATCTCGAAGAAGATCGGGCCGAAGGTGTCTTGCGTGAAGATCTGCAGCAGCAGGCCTTCCTCGTCCGAACCGTCGATCAGGATGCGGTTCTTGCGCATCCGCTCCACGTCCTCGCCGTGATGCGGCAGGCGTTTGTCGATCAGCTCGAAATAGGTCTCGATGGTGTCCTGGAAGTCGACGCCGCGTTCGCGCATGGCCTCGACCGTCTCGAAGATGTTCTCGGTGGTCAGGGCGATGTGCTGGATGCCTTCGCCGTTGTAGCGGCGGATGAATTCCTCGATCTGAGAATTCTCGTCCTGGCTTTCGTTCAGCGGAATGCGGATGGCGCGGTCGGGCGCGATCATGGCCTGGGAGAACAGGCCGGTCGCCTTGCCCTTGATGTCGAAATACTTCTGCTCTTCGAAGTTGAACACCGAGCTGTAGAAGCCGGACCAGGTCCGCATCTCGCCGCGACGGACGTTGTGGGTCAGGTGGTCCAGAATTTCGAGGCCCATGGAGTTCTTGCGCTCGGCCTCTTCCCAGCCCTCGATCTCGTCCCAGGCGTCATAGAGGGAGCCGTTCTCGCCATACTGGTCGATGACGTAGAGCAGGCTGCCGCCGATGCCCTGAAGCACATAAGGGTAGTCGCCGCCCAGGGCGCCGCCGTCCATGCCTTCGGCCTTGCGGGCGCCGCGCGCCAGCGCGCCTTCATAGGCGGCCTTGGCGTCGGCGACGCGGAAAGCCATGCCGTTGGCCGAGGGGCCGTGGTCCTTGGCGAAGTCCGCCGCCTGCCCGGCGGGCGTGCGGTGGATCAGCATGGTGATGTCGCCCTGCTTCAGGCGCACCACGCCGTTGGCCGGGTTCACATGGGTCGGGGTGAAGCCCATCAGCTCCAGACGCGAAATCATCGCTTCGGGCTCGGGGCCGGTGAATTCGACGAACTCGAAGCCGTCGACGCCGAGGGGGTTTTCCTGGTCGAGTTTGGCGGCATCCTGCATGGCGCGTCTCCTCTTTACTTATGGTTTGACGCGGCTCAGGCCTGCATGGCGCGGCCGCTGATTGGGGCGGAACCTACTGGCGGGGCGGCATCGGGCGCAAGGCGGCTGTGGATTGAAACGGCACACGTTCAGGTGTCGCAGGCGATCGTTCGCCTCTCGCGCCGTTCCGCCTGGCCTGCTATCGGGCGGGGGACGAGAGGCGGGGGCCTCGATCGGGACGCCTGAATGCTTCGCAAGCTCTACGACTGGGTCTTCTCCCTGGCCCGCCATCGTCACGCGACCCGCTCGCTGGCCGTGGTCTCCTTCGCCGAAAGCTCATTCTTCCCGATTCCGCCGGACGTCATGCTGGCGCCCATGGTGCTGGCCAAGCCGGAACGGGCCTATTTCTACGCCACGGTCTGCACCATCGCCTCAGTGCTGGGCGGGATTCTGGGTTACGCCATCGGCTACTTCCTGGAGCCGGTCGGCATGTGGATGCTGGCCCTGCTGGGCAAGGCGGACACCTTCGAGGCGTCCAAGGCCCTGTTCCAGCAGCACGGCGCCTGGGTCATCCTGATCAAGGGGCTGACGCCCATCCCCTTCAAGTTGATCACCATCGCCTCGGGCATCTTCCAGTTCAATCTGGCGCTGTTCATCGCCCTGTGCGTGCTGACGCGCGGCGCCCGCTTCTTCCTGGTGGCCTTTGTGCTCAAGCGCTGGGGCCCGCCCATGTTGGCGATCGTCGAGAAGCGGCTGGCCCTGTTCACCGTGCTGTTCCTGGCGCTGCTAGTCGGCGCCTTCTTTATGGTCAAGCTGATCGGTCACTGATCGACGCCGGTCCCCGCTCAGTTTATGAGAGGCGCCTGGTTCCTGTGAGGCGCAGATGAGCGCGATCTATAAAACGCTGACCCGCTGGTGGACGGCCTTCGCCCTGACCGCCGCCCTGGCCATGCTGGGCGCGGCCCATGCGTTCGAGCGGTTCGGCGGTCTGGCGCCCTGCAACCTGTGCCTGAAGCAGCGCGAGGTCTATTGGGCCGCCGTCGCCATCGCCGGGGCCGCTACCTTCTGGGCCCTGTTCAGCCGGGCCAGCCGGGGCACGCCGCGCATCGCCTCCTTCCTGCTGGCGGCGATCTTCCTGACTGGGGCGATCACGGCGGGCTATCACGCCGGGGGCGAGCTGCGCTGGTGGGCCCTGCCGGCCACCTGCATGGCCGCGCCGAGCACCACCATCGACCTGTCGGCGCTGACGGCCCTGGTCGACGGCACGGGCGGAAGCACGGGCTTCGTCTCCTGCGGCGACATTCCGTGGAGCTTCGCGGGCCTGTCGATGGCGGGCTGGAACTTTGTGATCTCCCTGGCGCTGGCTATCTTCAGCTTGCTGGCGGCGAAACGTCCCAAGGACGCCCGCGCGCCCAGAAGCTAGGATAGAGGCGTCATGACCCAATCAGCCGAAGCCGTCTCCGCCGCCCGCCGCATCCCTCTGGCCCGCCCCGGCGTGGGTCAGGACAAGGCCCGCCTCGCCGAGATGCTGCGTGTCGACCATGCGGGCGAGTTCGCCGCTGTCCACATCTACCGCGCCCAGCGCGCCGTGCTGGAAGGCCGCAAGGGCAAGGACGCCATCGCCGCCGACCTGACCGAGATGGAGGGGCACGAGGCCGTCCACCTGGCCCGCTTCGAGGCCCTGCTGAACGAGAACCGGGTGCGCCCCACGGCCATGATCCCGCTGTGGAAGCTGGCGGCCACGGCGCTCGGCGCCGGCACGGCCCTGATCTCGGAAAAGGCCGCCCACGCCTGCACCGAGGCGGTCGAGAGCGTCATCGAGAAGCACTATGCCGACCAGATCGAGGAAATCCGCGACCGCGACCCCGAACTGGCCGCCGAACTGACCCAGTTCCGCGAAGAGGAACTGGCCCACCACGACCACGCCATCGAGCACGGCAGCCGCGAGGCGCCCGCCTACCGCCTGCTCTCCAGCGTCATCAAGGTCGGCTGCAAGGCCGCCATCAAGATCAGCGAGCGGATCTAAGTCCTTCTCCCCTTGAGGGAGAAGGTGG
>NZ_FUIE01000081.1 GCF_900163625.1 Brevundimonas diminuta 3F5N | reverse complement strand
CGGCGTCCACCGAGATCTACACGTAAGGAGTCGTCGGCAGCGTCAGTTGTGTATTAGAGACCGGGGGTAAGCGAACCTCGCCGGGTCGGTCGTCGATGAGGCTCCCAGTTGGTGTGCGGAGGCTCATTTTGTGGGGCGCTGGTGGGGCATTTGAAACGCCACTGCCTGAACATCAATGCAATGCGATGAAATGGGAAATCCGCCCAACTTATTGTTTTTCTTGAGATGTGAACAGCGTTGGGTTGGCCTGAAATTGGCCTCGAGCCGATTTACACCGAGAGGGTCGGCGGTTCGAACCCGTCGCCGCCTACCACTCCCTTCAATGTGAAATCCTATTCCGACGTCTTGCCGTCGAAATGCTCTTCGGCTTCGTCGGCCTTGGTCGGGTGGATCACGCCGTCGCGGTGCTCGGGCGGGCCGTACAGGGTGTAGAGCTTCAGCGGCTCTGTCCCCGTGTTGATCAGGTTGTGGCGGGCGCCGGCGGGCACGATGATGCCGGACTCGGCTTCGGCCGGGCGCGACAGGCCGTCGATCATGATCTGGCCCTGCCCCTGTTCGATGCGGAAGAACTGGTCGTGGCCCTCGTGGACCTCTTCGCCGATCTCCTCGCCGGGCTGGAGCGTCATCAGCACCAGTTGCAGGTGGCGGCCGGTGTAGAGCACCCGGCGGAAGTCGTCATTGTCGAGCGTCGCCCGTTCGATGTCGTCGAGATAGCCTTGCATGGCGAATCCTCATGGAGAGCAGGGAGAACCATCCCTTAGCCCGTCCTGACCGGTCGAGCCTTGACCTTTCGCAAGGCCAAGAAAAAACGCCGGAGCTTTCGCCCCGGCGTTTCGGTGTTTCGCGTCGTGCGACGGCTTAGCCGCGCTGGGCCAGTGGCACGTAGTCGCGCTCGGTCGGGCCGGTGTACAACTGACGCGGGCGGCCGATCTTCTGCGACGGATCGGCCATCATTTCCTGCCACTGGGCGATCCAGCCCACGGTGCGCGCCAGAGCGAACAGCACGGTGAACATGGTGGTCGGGAAGCCCATCGCCGACAGGGTGATGCCCGAGTAGAAGTCCACGTTCGGGAACAGCTTGCGCGAGGTGAAATACTCGTCCTGCAGGGCGACGCGTTCCAGCTCCTTGGCGACCAGGAACAGCGGGTCGTTCTCGCGGCCCGTGGCGGCCAGCACTTCATAGGCCGACTGCTGCATGACCTTCGCGCGCGGGTCGTAGTTTTTGTACACGCGGTGGCCGAAGCCCATCAGCTTGTAGCGCTTGTCCTTAACGCCCTGAATAAACTCAGGAATGCGGTCCGGGGTGCCGATTTCCTTCAGCATGTTCAGCGCCTCTTCGTTGGCGCCGCCGTGCGACGGGCCCCACAGGCAGGCGATGCCGGCGGCGATACAGGCGAACGGGTTGGCGCCCGACGAGCCGGCCAGGCGAACGGTCGAGGTCGAGGCGTTCTGCTCGTGGTCGGCGTGCAGGATGAAGATGCGGTCCATGGCGCGCACCAGGGCCGGATCGACGTGATAGTCCTCGGCCGGCACGGCGAAGCACATGCGCAGGAAGTTCTCGGCGTACGACAGGTCGTTGCGCGGCGAGATGAACGGCTGGCCGATGTGGTACTTGTACGCACGGGCCGCGATCGTCGGCATCTTGGCGATCAGGCGGATGGCCGAAATGTTGCGCTGGACCGGATCGTGGATGTCCAGGCTGTCGTGATAGAAGGCCGACAGGGCGCCGACGGTGCCGACCATGATCGCCATTGGGTGGGCGTCGCGGCGGAAGCCTTCGAAGAAGCGGTCGAACTGGGCGTGCAGCATGGTGTGACGCGTGACGCTCTGCTCGAACTCTTCGAACTGGGCGGCGTTCGGCAGTTCGCCGTGCAGCAGCAGGTGGCAGACTTCCAGGAAGTTGGACTTGGAGGCCAGTTGGTCGATGGGGTAGCCGCGGTGCAGCAGCACGCCTTCATCGCCGTCGATGTAGGTCAGGCCCGATTCGCAGGCCGCCGTGGAGGTGAAGCCGGGATCGAAGGTGAAGGCGCCGGTGCCGCCGTACAGCTTGCGGATGTCGATGACGTCCGGGCCGGTCGAGCCGGAGAGGACGGGTAGCTCGATGCTCTTGTCCTGATAGGACAGGGTCGCCGAGCCGGCGGGTTTCGCTTGTTCAGTCATCTAGGCCCCTTGTTCTTCTTTCGACCGGCGCGCGGGGAGGCGGACGGCCTGAGTTGGTTATGGGTGATCACTTAGTCTGTTGCAGCGCATCATCCAAGCGTCCGAGACTTTCGTCGCGCCCGAGAGCGCAGAGAGTGCGTGCGATATCTGGCGACGTCGAGCCGCCCGTCAAGGCGGCACGCATGGAAGGTCCGATTTTTCCGAAGCCTACGCCTTCTTCTTCGGCGAAGACCTTAAGCTCGGCTTCCAGAGCAAAGACGTCCCAGCTCTGGAAAAGACCCAGTCGTTCACGCAGTCGTGAAATTCGCTGGCCGCCTTCGCCTTGCAGCAATCCGGCGGATTTCTCGTTTAAGGCGAGCGGACGCACCTGCAACACGAATGCCGTTTGATCGGCCAGTTCGGGGATGGTCTTGGCGCGATCCTTGACGAAGGGCATGGCGCGAAGAAGCCGTTCCTCGTCATCCGGCTGCAACGTGCGGCCGCGCGTCAGATGGGCGTCCAGGGTCAGTTTGGCGAGGCGGTCGTCGTCCGCCAGACGCAGCCAGTGGGCGTTGACGTGGGCCAGCTTGTCGAAGTCCAGGCGGGCGGGGGCCTTGTTGACGCCGGTCAGGTCGAACCAGGCGAGAGCCTGCTCGTCGCTGAACAGTTCGTCGTCGCCGTGCGCCCAGCCCAGCCGGGCCAGATAGTTGCGCATGGCCTCGGGCAGATAGCCCATGTCGGCGTATTCGTGCACCGCTTGCGCGCCGTGACGCTTGGACAGCTTGGCGCCGTCCGGGCCGTGGATCAGGGGGATGTGGGCGAAGGTCGGCCGCGTCCAGCCCAGGGCGTCGTAGATCAGGCTCTGGCGCGCGGCGTTGTTCAGATGGTCGTCGCCACGGATGACGTGGGTCACGCCCATGTCGTGGTCGTCCACCACCACGGCCAGGTTGTAGGTCGGCGCCCCGTCCGAACGCAGGATGACCAGGTCGTCCAGCGACGCCGAGTCCCAGCGCACGGTTCCCTGTACCGCGTCATCGACCGCGACGGCCTGATCCAGCGGACGACGGAAGCGCACCGTGTGCGGCTTGGCCAGGTCGTCGACGGACGGCTCGCGGTCGCGCCAGGGCGAGACGAAGTCGCGGCCCTCGGCCTTGGCCTGGTCGCGCAGGGCCGTGGTCTCGTCGGCGGTCAGGAAGTCGCGATAGGCGTGGCCGGTCGCCAGCAGTTCATTGACCACATCGCGGTGACGGTCGGCGCGGGCGAACTGGAAGACCGGCTCTTCGTCGCCGAACAGTTCGAGCCAGGACAGGCCGTCGAAGATGGCCTTCACAGCCTCGTCGGTCGAACGCTCGCGGTCGGTGTCCTCGATGCGGATCAGGAATTTGCCGCCGCGTCCCTTGGCGTACAGCCAATTAAATAACGCGGTTCTCGCCCCGCCGATATGCAGGTAGCCTGTAGGCGAGGGGGCAAAGCGGGTGACGACGGTCGAGGAAGGAGAGGTCATAGAGGCAGGGTCCATAGGGCAGGGTCTTATACGCCCGCCCGTGGGGAAGCGAACCCTTGTGGCCCGGTTATTTGACAGTCTTGGCGATGACGTGCGTGCGCAGGCGGATCGCTGGCCCTTGTGGTCGTCCGTCTGCTTCGGCGCAGGGTGCGCCGCCTATTTCACGCTGAAGGATGAACCGGCGGCGTGGCCGCTGGCGGCGGCGGCTGTCGTGCTGCTGGGCGCCTGGATCGTCGGGCGCATGTGGGGCCTGCCGCGTTGGGGGACGTTGGCTCTGCTGATGTTGGCCTGTTTCGGCGGCGGTTTGGCGGTCGCCAAACTGAGGGCTGTGGCCGTCGCGGCGCCTATCGCACCCGCGGACATGAAACCCACGCAGCTTGAAGGTTGGGTCATGGACGTGGATTCGCCGGGCCAGAACGGCGCTCGGGTGGTCGTGGCGCCGGTGCGGGTGCGGGGCCTGGCGTCCGAGGCGACGCCCGAACGGTTGCGCGTCACAGTGAAGGGCGCGCCGCCGCCGCCTGGCGCGGCGATCCGCGTTTTCGGCATCCTGAACCCGCCGCCGCCGCCCGCCAGCCCCGGCGCCTATGACTTCGGCCGCAACGCCTATTTCCAGGGCATGGGCGGGACGCTGTTCGCCCTGGGACCGACGCGGCTCGCCGATCTGGCGCCGCCGCCCTGGCGCGTGCGGATGGCGATGCGGGTCAACGCCGTGCGCTACGCCCTGGCCGAGCGGATTGTGGCGCGTCTGGGCGAGCGGACCGGCGGGGTGGCGGCGGCCATGACCACGGGGCATGAAACGTGGATCCAGAGCCCGGATCTGGACGCCATGCGAGATTCTGGCCTGGCGCACATTCTGTCGATCTCGGGTCTGCATATGGCGGTCGTCGGGGGCTTCGTCTTCTTCGCGGTGCGTTTGCTGGTCGCGGCCTGGCCGTGGCTGGCGCTGCGCGTGTCGGGCAAGAAGGTCGCGGCGATCGCGGGTCTGATCGCGGTCGGAACCTATCTGGTCATTTCGGGTTCGCCGCCGCCGGCCGAGCGGGCGGCGGTGACGGCCGCCATCGCCTTTCTGGCCGTACTGGCGGACCGGCAGGCGGTGACGATGCGGGCGCTGGCGGCGGCAGCCTTCGTCGTCCTGCTCCTGCGGCCCGAGGCCGTGGTGACGCCGGGGTTCCAGATGTCTTTCGCGGCGACGGCGGCCCTGGTCGCCCTGGTCGAGGTCTGGCCGCGCCGTATCCGCGAGTTCGCCGCGCCCTGGCCCATCGTCGCGGTGCAGAGGTTCTGCAGTTGGCTGCTGGCCGCCTGCGCCGCCAGCCTGGTGGCGGGCATGGCGACGGGGCCGTTCGCCATGCAGCACTTCAACCGCACGGCCGTCTATGGGCTGATCGCCAATCTGGCGACGGCGCCGCTGGCGGACTTCGTCATGATGCCCGCCCTGGCGCTGGGCGCGGCGCTGGAGCCGTTGGGTCTGGGCGCGCCCTTCCTGTGGCTGGCGGGGAAGTCGGTGGATGTCATGCTGGCGATCGGGCACTGGGCGGCTGGTTTGCCTGGCGCGGTTCAGGCGATCCCCAGCGCCCCGGCGGCGGCCTTGCCGGTGGCCTTCCTGGGCATACTGTTCATGTGTCTGTGGCGCGGGCGGTGGCGCTGGCTGGGGCTGCCCTTTGCGGCGGCGGTGCTGATCTGGCCGCGCCCGGCGCCGCCGGATGTCTGGATCGGCGACGGCGGGGCCAATGGGGCGTATCGGCAGGGAGAACAGGCGGTCGTGATACGGCCTGTGGTGCGCCAGTTCGCCAGCGACCTGTGGTCCCGGCGGCGTGGGCTGGAGGCGGTCGGGCGTCCGGGCGAAGGCTGGACCTGCAAGCGGTCCTTCTGCGCGCCCGACGGCGGGGAAAACGCGCTGGCCCTGTGGTGGGGCAAGGCGACGCCGGGCGAGGCGCAGATGGACCAGATGTGCCGCAGTGCGGAGGTGGTCAGCGTAAGGGCCGTGGTCGCGGTCCTGCCGCCGTCATGCGAGGGGCGGCTGGTGCTGGACGGCGCCGACCATGCGCGCGGCGGCTCGGTAGAGCTGTGGCGGGATGAGGCCGGCGGCTGGCGCGCTTTGTGGGCGGCGAAGGTGCGGGGACGGCGACCGTGGAGCGGGGCTCCATCCTAACCCGCTCTCCCGACGGAGGCCGGATCCAATAAGAACCGCGCTGGCGTTCAGGTTAGAGGGAAGGCAACTTCAAACGGCCCTGCTTGAAGCCAAAGAGCTGGGTCCCGGCCTCCGCCGGGATGAGCGGAAATCACAGGGCGGCGCGCCTCAATGATACCGGCGCAGCAGGCCGACCAGCTTGCCTTGAACCTCGACCTGATCGGGGCCGAAGATGCGGGTCTCATAGGCGCTGTTGGCGGGCTCGAGGGCGATGGACTGGCCCTTCTTGCGCAGGCGTTTCAGCGTGGCTTCCTCGCCCTCGACCAGGGCGACGACGATCTCGCCGGAAGAGGCGTTCTCGACTCGCTTGATGATGACGGTGTCGCCGTCGAGGATGCCCGCTTCGATCATGGAGTCGCCCTCGATCTCGAGCAGATAGTGCTCGCCCGCGCCCAGCATGGATTCCGGCACGGGCAGGCGCTCGCGCTCGTGCTGGATGGCGGCGATGGGGGTGCCGGCGGCGATCTTGCCCAGCAGGGGCAGGTCGCGCACGTCGTTGGCGGCCTCGGCGGCGGCCGGGCGCGGATTGAGTCCGCCGCCCTGGATCACGTCAGGCTTGAACGGCGCGCGGCCCTTGGCCGGAGCAGCGGTCGTCGCCTGTTCCGGCAGCTTCACCACCTCCAGCGCGCGGGCGCGGTGGGCCAGACGGCGGATGAAGCCGCGTTCCTCCAGCGCCGTGATCAGGCGGTGGATGCCCGACTTGGACGCCAGATCCAGCGCCTCCTTCATCTCGTCGAAGGAGGGCGAAACGCCCGTCTCCCGGATGCGCTCATGAATGAACATCAGGAGTTCGTGCTGTTTCTTCGTGAGCATGGCGCAGAATCCAGAACAAGGCGTGAACCGTTGATGGTGTTCTGTAAGTGTTCTGGTTAAAAGTCAACTAACGCCACGCTGAACCCCGCGGCCGCCGCCATGACGGGCGCGGGGGCAGGGTCTTATTGCGTCGGCGTGGCCGGGGCGCCGTCCTTGTAGCGCGCGAACCACTCGATCATGGCGTTCATGCGGGCGGCGTTCTGGGACGGGCGGACGGCCAGGCTGTGGCCGACGCCGGGGATCTTCACCAGGGCCGTGGGCACGCCGCGTAGTTGCAGGGCGGTGTAGTACTGCTCCGACTCGCTGACGGGGGTGCGGTAGTCCTCGTCGCCGACGACGACCATGGTGGGCGTCTTCACATTGCCGACCAGCGACAGCGGCGACCGGCGCCAGTAGGCCTCCGGGTTCTCCCACGGATATTCGCCGAACCAGTAGCGGGCGAAGAAGGCCGGGTTGTCAGCCGTCAGTACGAAGCTGGCCCAGTCGATGACCGGCTTCTGGACGACGGCCGCCTTGAAGCGGTCGGTCTTGCCGACGATCCAACTGGTCAGCACGCCGCCGCCCGAACCGCCGGTGACGAACAGCTTGTTCGGGTCGGCGATTCCCTGAGCGATGATGGCGTCGACGCTGCTGATCAGGTCGTCATAGTCGTTCGACGGATAGTTGTGGTGGATCAGGTTGGCGAACTCATCCCCATAGGACGTCGAGCCGCGCGGGTTGACCGACAGCACGGCGTAGCCCGCAGCGGCGAACAACTGGTTGTCGGTGGCGAAGTGCGGGCCGTAGGCGGCGAAGGGACCGCCGTGGATCTCCAGCACCAGCGGATAGCGCTGCCCCTCGACATAGTCGGCCGGGAGGGTCAGCCAGCTTTCGACCGCGCGTTGATCGTGGGAGGAGGCGACCTGGATGCGGCGCACCTCGCCCAGGCGGCGGGCGCTGAGGAAATCGGCGTTCAGGCGGGTCAGCTGGGTGCTGCGGCCGCCCTTCAGGACATGGACGTCGGCCGGGCGGCTGGAATCGCCGCGCGTATAGGCGATGGCGCCGTCGTCGGCCACGGTGAAGCCGCCGCCGGTATAGGGGCGGCCGAAGTCGTCGCCGGTCAGATCCTCGATCAGGGTGGTGACGGCGCCGTCCATCGACACGCGGGCGACCTTGGTGCGGCCCTGGTCGTCATAGGCGACATAGACTGAGCGGCCGTCGCGGCTCCACACCGGAGACTGAACCGAACGGTCGAGACTCTCGGTCAGGACGCGGCTGTTCGAGCCGTCGGCGTCCATCACATAGAGGCGGGTGTTGTGATAGCCCATCCGCTTATCGTCATAGCCGAGGTAGGCGATGCGGCGGCCGTCGGGCGATGCGACGGGCGCATTGTCGGGCCCGGCGCGGCTGGTCAGCGCGGTCAGGCCGCCCGTCTGGACATCCAGGGCGAAGACTTCGCTGTCGGCGGCTTCGCGCTGCCAGTCGGGGCGACGGTTGGCGCTGAGGTAGAGGGTGCGGGAATCTGCCGACCAGGACAGGCCGCCGCCGTGATGGAAGTCGCCGTGCGTCAGCTGGCGGGCGCCGCCGCCCTGAGATCCGACGACGAAGACGTGGCGGAAGCCGGGCTTCAGATAGCCCTGGCCGTCAGAGCGGTAGGAGACGTTGTCGATGATCTCCAGCGGCGGGGCCCATTGGGCGCCTTCCGGCTTGGCCAGGGGCGAGCCGATCTTGGGTTTGTCGCTGGGGACCAGGACGGAATAGGCCAACTGCTGGCCGTTGGGCGACCAGCTGACGCTGGACGGGGTGTTGGGCAGGTTGGTGACGCGGACGGATTCGCCCGACGCCATCCAGCGCACGAACAGTTGAGGCGCGCCGCCCTCGGCGTTGGAGATGTAGGACAGGCGCGAGCCGTCCGGCGACCAGCGCGGCTGGCGGTGCGAACCGGCCGAGGCGATCAGGGGCGAATGGCGGCCGGTCTTCACATCGATCAGCCAGATGGTCGGCCGCATCCGGTCGGTCATGATGTCGGCTGTCTGGCGGACATAGGCGATCTGGCCGCCGTCCGGGCTGATCTGGGCGTCGGAGGCGACCTCCATGCCGAACAGGTCTTGCGCGGTGAACAGGCCGCGATCAGCGGTCGGCAGACTAGGCGCGGCCGCTGTCTGGACGGCGGTTTGCGCCATCGCAGGCGCGTGGGCGCTCAGGATCAGGGCGCAGGCCGCCCAGGCGAACTTGTTCATATGAAACCCCCTCTGGTTCGAGTGGGATCATAGAAAGGCGCAAGGTTGCGGCAAGATAGGGAAAGGGCTGCCGGAACGAATCCGGCGGCCCTTTTTCATTCGCGTTCCGAAGAAAAGTCAGAACTTGAAGCTGGCCCGCAGCAGCAGGGTGTAGCGGACGTAGTCTTCCAGCAGTTCGGCGTCGCCGGTGATCGACAGCAGCCCCAGATCATTGCCGACGTTCAGGCGGAAGCCGAGGATCGGACCGCCGCCTTCGATGCTGGCGGGCTCCAGGGTGAAGGCGTCGCCGCCCGAAGCCAGGCGGGCGATGGTGGTCCCGGCGTCGACCGAGAAGTTCTGACGCCAGCCCAGACGGACCTCGGGGCGAATCCAGCCTTCCTTGCCGAAGCCGTAGCCGATGTTCACGGCGGCCACGCCCGAGAAGATGTGGCCGTCGCGCTCATCGATGTCGAGGTCGAAGCCGTCGCCGCCGCCGCGTTCGGTGCGGGCGTCTTCGCTCAGCGAGAAGTATTCGACATAGGCCTCGGGACGGATGCTCAGGCGACCGAAGTGGCGTTCGTACGATGCGCCCCCGGCGGCGGCCAAGGTGAAGCCGTGCCAGTCGGATTCGTTCTTCAGATTGATGCCGTCGGCGACCAGCTTGCGGGTGGCGCTGAAGGAGGCGTAACCGCCCGCTGCGCGCGCCCAGGTCGTCCAGTACTGGCCTTGAGCGCGCCAGTAGAGGCCCAGCTCCAGCAGATTGGCCGACAGCACTTCCTCAGCCGCCGCTTCCGGGTCTTCCAGATCCGACGAGGTGAAGGCCGCCGTCAGGCCGAAGGCGCCCATGTTGGTGCCGCGCTCGACGCCGCCCGCCAGGCCGAAGCCTTCCGAACGGAAGCCGTAGGTGTCGGTCTTGTCCTTGTCGGCGTAGAAGTTGATCTCCTGCACCCAGGCGCTGGTCTCGCCCGGCGCCGCGGCGGCGTTGCGGCCGGTCAGGGCGCGGGTCACGGCGTCGACGCCGCTGGCCAGCGACAGCAGCGGACCGCCCGAGTGGTCGGGCAGCAGTTGCTGATAGATGTTGAAGAAGCCGTCGCGGTCCGTCTGGTTCAGCATGGCCGCGCGGATCAGCTCATTGTCGGCCAGACCGGCGTAGAGCACGTCATAGGCGGCGGCCTCGGCCTTGATCATGCCGGCCTCTTCCGCCGTGCGGCGGCGGGCGTCGACCGTCAGCTTGCCGCCGGCTTCGTCGACGTTGGCGTTGACCACGAAGGCGTAGGGCGAGTTGGACTGCAGCAGATCCTGGTCGATGGCGCCGACGTTCAGGTCGCCCGCCTCGATGATGGTGAAGGAGGTCGGATCCTGGATCAGGGAGTTGAAGCGCACGCCCAGGCCCGCGCCGTCGGCCAGATCGGCGCTGCCGCTGACCTTGAAGCCGCCGGACGCGCCATTGGCGGGGTCCAAGGTCACGATCAGGTTGCCGTCCGCGCCGACGTTCAGGTCGCTGACCTGAAGCTGACCCGTATGGCGGGCGTCCAGCGTGCCCTTGGAGACGTCGATGTCCAGCTGGCCGTCGCCGTTGGACAGCTTGCCGGTCACCACGGCGCCGCCGCTGATGGAAAGGCGGTCCGCGCCGGTTCCGAAGGAGATGTCGCCGTTTACCGTGCCGTTGCGGATGTCCAGCACATCGGCGCCCGAGCCCAGGCGGATGTCGCCGCGGATGGCGGGTTCATTGGCGTCGGGCACGCCGTCCTTGTCGGCGTCGGGCAGCTTGTGGTCGGGGATGACGACGCCGTCCTGGACCAGGGTGACGCCGGTGCTGTTGGCGCTGACGTCCACGGCGATGGCCGACCCGGTCTGGGCCACGTCCTTTTCGGCGTTGGCGACGGCCAGGATTCTGCCGGTGTTGTTGATCGAGGTCAGCGTGCCCGATTCATCGCGCAGGGCGACGGCGTCGCTCTTGGAGCCGTTCACGCCCGCCGACAGGGTGCCAGAGTTGCTGAGCGAAGAGACGTTGGCGCCCTGAGTGATCAGCACGCCCGTGGCCACATTGGCCTCGGAACCCGCCGAGACGCTCTGAATCGTGCCGGAGTTGACGATGCTGGGAACCGTCGCGCCCGCGCCGACCAGGATGCCGGTGCTGTCGCCCGTGTTCGCCGTGGCGGTGATCGTGCCCTGGTTGCGAAGACCGCCGGTCAGGCTGACCGACTGGCCCGTGCCGCCGATCTGGACCGCGCTGGCGTCGATGTTCTTGTAGACGCCGGCGGCTTCGATGGATCCGCGATTGACGAGGGCGTAGGCGTCGTCGCCGGTTCCGACGGCGCCGAGCGTGATCGCCTGGTCGGTCGAACCCACCAGCAAAGCCGGAGCGCCGCCGAACGAACGGATAGCGGCGGTCGTTTCCTGGGCGTCGGGAATGCCGTCGCCGTCGCGGTCGTCGTCCTCGCGGTTCTTCTTGCCGTCGCCGTCGTCGTCCTCGTCGCCGTTCTTGACGCCGTCGCCGTCGTCGTCTCCCTCGATCCCGCCAGATCCATAAGACGGCGCAGTGTCGAACAGCACGCCCTTGGCGACATCGCCTGCGATGCGAACAGCCGGGCCGCCCTGCAGCAGATCGTCGGCGTCCAGGTTCTCGAGGTAGGTCACGCCCTCGCGAGGTTCGCCCGTCGTAGGCTTGCTCGGCGGGGCCGTCGTGTAGCGATAGCCGGTGCTGGTGACTGCGCCTTGAATCTTGATCGCGCCATCGACCGCGCCATCGACGGCGACGCCGACTGCGTTCTCACCGACGGCGGTCACGCCGCCCAGGATGGTGACGTCGCCGGTGATGTCACCGGTCGTGCGGATGCCATAGGTGTTGTTGCCGATGGCGCTGATCTGACCCTGGCTGAAGAGGTTGCCTGTCAGCGGGGCCTCGACGGTCAGGCCCGACGAGTTATTGCCTTCGACCTTGATCGAGCCGGACGATTCGATGCGAATGTTTCCGACCAGCGGCGCCGAGCCGGCGACGCGGACGCCGTGACGGTTCGTGCCGTCGGCGAACGGGCCGTCCAGGTCGCCGTCCTTGTCGTCGTCCTTATACTCCTCGATGGAGTCGGTGATGTTGATGGCGCCGCCGATGGTGACGTCGCCGGTGTTGCCGCCGTTGACCAGGACGCCCGTGGCGCCGTCGGCGGCCTTGAGCATGTCGATCTTGGAGCCGGCGTCCAGCTTCACGTCATTGCTGGAATCCAGCGTCACGGCGGCGCCGGAGGTCACGGTGATCGAGCCGCCGTTGGCGAGCCGAACGTCGTCGGGAGCGCCGTTGTTGGCGGTCGCGGTGCTGATGGGCGTTGTCCGCCCGTTGGAGATGACCTGTTCAGCCTGAACGCCGGAAGCGACCAGCAGGGGAGCGATCGCAACAGCGCTCGCGAGCAAGATACGCATTCGTAAGAAACCCCTCGTGGTCGCACGCGCAAGGATTGAAGGCGACCCTCCTATCAGGGTCCACGCCCGCACGCCCCAAGTTTCTCGAATTTGAGGCGAATGCAAGACCGGCCGTAGGGAGATCAACCTGAACGGCAGATGAAAAGCGGCGGCGTGCGACCGGATTGCGACGGCCTCTTGAGCGCGGCGGTTGCAAGCGGTAGGGGGCCGAAAAGCACGGTGAAGATTAACCGGGCCCATCGCATCCAAAGCCGGAGCTTTAGCGTTAGCGTGAAGAACGACAAGCAGAAGGTCCACCGGATGAGCGCGAGCCATATCGACGTCCAAGAGAGCGAACTGAGGCTGTTCCCCGGCCTGGACGAAGAGGTGGCCGACACCTTGCGGGCGATGAAGACCGCCGCCGCTGATTCCCGACCGCGTCTGGTCGACACCACCATGCTGTTCGCGCCGCGCTCCGGCGGGGTGAAGCGCTATCTGCTGTCGAAAAAGACATGGCTGGAGGCCAATAGGCCGGGCGTGGTGCATAATCTGGTCGTGCCGGGCGCGGGATACAGGGCGGAGCCGGACGGCGTCGTCCGTCTTCATGCGCCGAAGCTGCCGTTCGGCGACGGCTATCGCTGGCCCAGCTCGGTGCGGCGCTGGGGTGCCTGGGTGTCGTCGCTCAACCCCGCCCTGATCGAGGCGGGCGATCCCTATACGCCGGGCCAGGGCGCGCTGGAGGCGGGCCAGAGGGTCGGCTGCCCGGTTGTCGGTTTCTGCCACTCGGACCCGGCGGCGCTGGCGGCGCTGCATTTCGGCGAATGGGCCAAGAAGCCGGTCGAGAAGCGCTGGGCCAAGTTGTTTTCCCAGTTCGATCGGGTCGTCTCGCCCAGCCGATTCATCGCTCAGCGCCTGGAAGAGGCGGGCGTGGGCGACATTGTGATTCGTCCGCTGGGCGTCGAAGTGGACACCTTCCACCCCGACCGTCGCGATCGCGACTGGCTGTTGAAGAAGCTGGGCCTGGGCGCCGACGCGCGGCTGCTGTGCTTCGCCGGACGTCCGGCCAAGGAGAAGAACGTCGGCGTCCTGATCGACGCGGTGCAGCGCCTGGGCGCGCCCTATCATCTGGTTCTGGTCGGCGCGGGGGCGGGGATGCCGCCCGAGGATCGGGTCATCTCCTTGCCCTATGAGAAGGATCCGCGCGCCGTGGCCCGAATCATCGCCAGCTGCGACGCCTTCGTGCACGCCAACGACAAGGAGCCGTTCGGCCTGATCGTGCTGGAGGCCATGGCCTGCGGTCGGGCCGTGGTCGGCGTCAACGCGGGCGGCGTCGCCGAGACGGTGGACGAGAGCGTGGGGCAACTGGCCGCCTCGGCCGACCCGGTCGACTACGCCGAAGCGATCGAGGCCCTGTTCGCGCGCGACGTGGAGGCTCTGGGGCAGGCGGCGAGGGTCAAGGCGGTCGAGCAGTTCGCCTGGAGCCGCGTGTTCGAGGACCTGACCATGCTTTACGGCGAGTTGACCGGGAAGGCCGCGTTCGTCACGCCGCAAGAGAAGCTGCCGATCAACTAGGCGCCCGCCGTTGTCGCCCTCGGGCTTGTCCCGAGGGTCTACAGCCGGTCACGGCCAAGCAGGCGCGTGAAAGCAGCGCCTGTGATCGATCTCGATTTTCAGAGAGAGGAGAGGGAAGGGCGGTGCGCCACTCCCTCAGATCCCTGAGAGGAGTGGCGCGAGTGACGGGGCTCGAACCCGCGACCTCCGGCGTGACAGGCCGGCACTCTAACCAACTGAGCTACACCCGCGTTCCCATCCGAAGCGCTGTGCGCCGCGGCGAGGGGCGTCGTTTAGGCGGGGCCGCGTCGCACGTCAAGCGACGCGGCTGTGGATAAATCAAATCATCGCGCAGAGGGCGCCGCAGCGGCCTGCGGCGGGGCTGCGGGACCGGCGATTCCGCCGTCCGCCGGCAGTTGCGAGGCCGTGGCGGGCGGGGGCGGTTCGTAGTGCACGCCTACGCCCGGCCCCAGCGGCAGGTCCAGCGCCACCCAGGACGCCACCATGATCAGCCCCGCGATCAGGAAGGCCCCTGCATAGGGCAGCATGGTCGCCATCAGCGAGCCCAGGCCGAACTTCGGATCCCAGCGCTGGGCGAAGGTCAGGATCAGCGGGAAGTAGCTCATCAGCGGCGTGGCGATGTTGGTGACGGAATCACCCATGCGATAGGCGGCGGTCGTCATCTCGGGGCTGATGCCCAGCAGCATGAACATGGGCACCACGATCGGCGCCAGGGCCGACCACTTGGCCGAGGCCGAGCCGATGAACAGGTCGAAGATGCAGGACACCAGCACCACCACGATCAGCAGCAGCGGCGTCGGCAGGGCCAGTTCGCGAAGGGAAGCGGCGGCGTTGACCGCCAGGATGGGCCCCAGGCCGGACCAGTTGAACATGGCGACGAAGTGGGCGGCGAAGAAGGCCAGGACGATGTAGGGGGCCAGCTGGCTGATCCCCTCGCGCATCATCCGCACCAGGTCGTGGTGGGTCTTGATCGAGCCGGAGCCCGCACCGAAGGCTGCGCCCGCCATGAAGAAGGTCAGGGCGAAGAAGGCGACCAGAGAGCGATACAGGGGGTTGTAGCGTTGCGCCGGTTCGGCGTCGGCGTCGACGAAGGGCGAGCCGGGCAGGAAGGTCACGGTCGCCCAGACGGCGATCATGGCCAGGATGGTCAGGCCCGCCCACGCCAGGCCGCGCTTTTCGGCGGCGGTGAGGGGCGTCTTCTCCTCGGCGGCGATCGGGGCGGCGTTATGCGGAATCCAGGCGCCCAGGCGCGGCTCGATCACTCGGTCGGTCAGGAACCAGACGATGGGGGTGAAGACGAACACCACCCCGACGATGAAGAACCAGTTGCCGGCGATGCTGACGGCGTAGGATGGATCGATCAGGTGGGCGGCGGGCTCGGTGATGCCCAGGATCAGGGCGTCGCTCGCGCCGGGGAACAGATTGCCCGCGTATCCGCCCGAGACGGCGGCGAAGCCGGCGGCCAGACCGGCCAGCGGGTGGCGACCCGCCGCAGCGAAGATCACGGCGGCCAGCGGAATCACCACGACATAGGAGGCGTCCGAGGCGTGGTGGGACACCATGCCCGTCACCACCACGATGGGCGTCAGGATGAAGCGCGGGGCGTTCAGCAGGGCGCCGCGGATCGCCGTCGAGAACAGGCCTGTTCGTTCGGCCACCGACGCGCCGTAGATGATGGTGATGACGATCCCCAGCGGCGGGAAGTCGGCCAGGGTGCGCGGCATGCCGATGAACAGCCGTTCGAGATTGGCGGGGGAAAGAAGGCTCTGCGCCTGCAGCACCTCGCCCGTCACCGGGTTGACCGCCGACCAGCCCAGCCCTGCGCCGACCAGGCTGAGGGCCACGAGGCCGAGGATCAGCCATAGGAATAGGAAGACGGGATCTGGCAGCCTATTGCCGATGCGTTCGATTGAGTTCAGCAGGCGGGCGGCCAGGTTCATACGCAAGCTCTCGGCTATGTTGGAGGCGACGACGCATTTCGCGGATCAGCGGCATAAGAGGCAATCGCGCGGCCTGCGGCAAATCGCCCAAAAAACTGCGAACGGTTCGCAATAAAAAACCTTTGCCGACATGGGTTTGAACCCTGGCGAGGTTGGGTCTAAGAAGCCCCGAATCCGCCCCCTACCTCCCGGCGGGCGAGGCAGCTCGAATGAACGAATTTCTTCTAGAATATCTTCCGATCGTCGTTTTCCTGGGCATCGCCATCGTGCTCGGCGCCGGCTTCATGCTGGCGGCCTGGGCGTTGGCCCCCAAGAACCCCGATACCGAGAAGCTCTCGGCTTATGAGTGCGGCTTCAACGCCTTTGACGACGCGCGCATGAAGTTCGACGTGCGCTTCTATCTGGTGTCGATCCTCTTCATCATCTTCGACTTGGAAATCGCCTTCTTGTTCCCGTGGGCGGTGTCGATGTTCGACCTGTCGCACGGCGGCATGGTGTTCGCCTTCTGGTCGATGATGGTCTTCCTCGGCGTCCTGACGGTCGGCTTCATCTACGAATGGAAGAAGGGAGCCCTGGAATGGCAGTAATCGCCCCCTCTAGCCCCCTGGTCCCCGCCGGCTCGGCTGCGCGTTCGACCGTCGAGGGCTATGATCCCAAGATTCACGACAAGTTCTTCGAGTCGGTAAACACCGAGCTGGGCGAGCGCGGCTTCCTGACGACTTCGCTGGATGACGTCATCACCTGGGCCCGCACGGGTTCGCTGATGTGGATGTCGTTCGGCCTGGCCTGCTGCGCCGTCGAGATGATCCACCTGTCGATGCCGCGCTTCGACCTGGAGCGTTTCGGCACCGCGCCGCGTGGTTCGCCGCGCCAGTCGGATCTGATGATCGTCGCCGGCACCCTGACCAACAAGATGGCTCCGGCCCTGCGCAAGGTCTACGACCAGATGCCGGACCCGCGCTACGTCATCTCGATGGGTTCGTGCGCCAACGGCGGCGGCTATTACCACTACAGCTACAGCGTCGTGCGCGGCTGCGATCGCGTGGTGCCGGTGGACGTCTATGTTCCGGGCTGCCCGCCGACCGCCGAGGCCCTGCTTTACGGCATCCTGCAGCTGCAGAAGAAGATCCGCCGTACGGGGACCATCGAGCGATGAGCGAACTGGTGCGCGTCGCGGAGCGCGAATCCGCCCTTACGCCTCTGGGCACGGAAATGGTCGCGGCGCTCGGCGTCGAGGCCGTTGTCGCCTATGGCGAGCTGACCCTGATCGCCCCGCGCGAGAACATCGTCGCCGTCATGACCGCCCTGCGCGATCAGTTCGGCTTCCAGCAGTGCATGGACGTCTGCGGCGCTGACTATCCCGACCGCGCCGAGCGGTTCGAGGTGGTCTATCACCTGCTGTCCCTGACGCGCGCCGCGCGCGTTCGCGTCAAGGTGTCGACCGATGAAGTGAAGCCCGTCCCCAGCGTGAGCGCGGTCTATCCGTCGGCCGGCTGGTTCGAGCGTGAAGCCTTCGACATGTACGGCATGATCTTCTCGGATCACCCGGACATGCGCCGTATTCTGACCGACTACGGTTTCCAGGGGCACCCGCTGCGCAAGGACTTCCCGATGACGGGCTATGTCGAGGTCCGCTACGACGAAGAGCAGAAGCGCGTGGTCTATGAGCCGGTGAAGCTGACTCAGGAATTCCGCAACTTCGACTTCCTGTCTCCATGGGAAGGCGCCGATTATCCGACCGTCCTGCCGGGCGATGAAAAGGCGGGAGCGCAGTAATGGCCGACGTCAAGAACATGCCCGCGCCGCTCGGTGCGGCCATCGACCCATTCGAGGACTATGAAGACGGTCTGACCCCGCACGCGCGGGCGATGGACGACCGCAAGTTCACCATCAACTTCGGCCCGCAGCACCCGGCCGCGCACGGCGTGCTGCGTCTGGTGCTGGAGCTGGACGGCGAGCTGGTCACGCGCGTTGATCCGCACATCGGCCTGCTGCACCGCGGCACCGAGAAGCTGATGGAGGCGCGCACCTACCTCCAGAACATCCCCTACCTGGACCGACTGGACTACGTCTCGCCGATGAACCAGGAGCACGCCTTCTGCTTGGCCATCGAGCGCCTGCTGGAGCTGGACGTGCCGTATCGCGGCCAACTGATCCGGGTCCTGTACTCGGAGATGGGCCGCATCCTGAACCACCTTCTGAACGCGACCATGCAGGCCATGGACGTGGGCGCCCTGACCCCGCCGCTGTGGGGCCATGAAGAGCGCGAGAAGCTGATGGTCTTCTACGAGCGGGCCTGCGGCGCGCGTCTGCATGCCAACTACTTCCGTCCGGGCGGCGTCCACCAGGACCTGACGCCCGAGCTGATCGACGACATCGGCCGCTGGTGCGCCGAGTTCCCGGCAGCGCTGAACGACATCGAAAGCCTGGTCACCGAGAACCGCATCTTCAAGCAGCGCAACGTCGACATCGGCGTGGTGTCCAAGGAAAACGCCCTGGCCTGGGGCTTCTCGGGCGTCATGCTGCGCGGTTCGGACATCGCCTGGGATCTGCGCAAGGCTCAGCCGTACGACTGCTACGCCGACATGGAGTTCGACATCGTCGTCGGCAAGAACGGCGACTGCTGGGACCGCTACCTGTGCCGCGTCGAAGAGATGCGCCAGTCGGTGCGGATCATGGAGCAGTGCATCCACAAGCTGCGGAACTGCCCCGGCGAGCCGGTCCTGACCGAGGACCACAAGATCGCCCCGCCGCGTCGTGGTGAGATGAAGCGTTCGATGGAAGCGCTGATCCATCACTTCAAGCTCTACACCGAAGGCTTCCGCACCCCGGAAGGCGAGGTCTATGCGGCCGTCGAAGCGCCCAAGGGCGAGTTCGGCGTCTATCTGGTGTCGGACGGCACCAACAAACCTTACCGCGTCAAGCTGTCGGCCCCCGGCTTCCGTCACCTGCAGGCGATGGACTGGATGAACCGCGGCCACATGCTGGCGGACGTGTCCGCCATCCTCGGCTCGCTCGACATGGTGTTCGGAGAAGTGGACCGATGAGCGTTCGTCGTCTCGCCAAGGAACAGCCGGCGTCTTTCGAGTTCTCGAAGGACACCATGGCCAAGGCCGAGTGGTGGATCAAAAAGTACCCGGAATCGCGTCGCCAGTCGGCGGTGATCCCGATCCTGTGGCTGGTTCAGAAGCAGGAAGGTTGGGTGTCCGAGCCCTCGCTGCGCGCTGTCGGCGAGCTGCTGGGCATGGCCTATATCCGGGTGCTGGAGGTCGCGACCTTCTACACCATGTTCCAACTGACGCCGGTCGGTAAGGCCGCCCTGATCCAGGTGTGCGGTACGACGCAGTGCATGCTGCGCGGTTCTAACGATTTGATGCGCGTCTGCCGCGAGAAGATCGGGCCCAAGGACGAGCTGTCGGCTGACGGCCGCTTCACCTGGCAGGAAGTCGAGTGTCTGGGCGCCTGCTCGAACGCGCCGATGGCCCAGATCAACGACCTCTATTACGAAGACCTGACGCCTGAGAACATGGCCCAGATCATCGACGACTTCGCCGCCGGCAAGACGCCGAAGGCCGGCAGCTATGTCGGCCGTCACAACGCCGCGCCTGAGGGCGGCGCTCGCGTCCTGACGGACCCGGCGCTGTATGACGGTTCGGCCGCCAAGAAGATCAAGAAGCTGCC
This sequence comes from Brevundimonas diminuta 3F5N, assembly GCF_900163625.1. Classification (GTDB taxonomy): domain Bacteria; phylum Pseudomonadota; class Alphaproteobacteria; order Caulobacterales; family Caulobacteraceae; genus Brevundimonas; species Brevundimonas diminuta_A. Next base: position 40,975 of record NZ_FUIE01000081.1, on the reverse strand, counting down.
GAACTCGGAGCCCGTCGCTGAAAAGGCTCCGGCCTGATGGCGCGGCCGAACCTCGAAACAGAAGCGGGCAGGGCGGCCTATCGGGCCGAGCTGCGTCGCGTCGGCTGGCGGCCCCGCTGGGCGGGGCTGGCCTGCATCGTGGTGGCGGCCGCTCTGGTTTTGTTCGCACGTGAAGGCCGTTTCGGCCTGACTGACAACGCGGTGATGGCGGCCTATGGCCTGTTGGCCATCGGATGGGTGCTGGTGATCTACGCCGTCTTCCAGCGCACCCGCCACCACAAGCGCCGCATGGCGGAAGGACTTTAAGGGATCATGGTCGGCATCCTCCAAGACAAGGATCGGATCTTCACCAACCTCTACGGCCTCCAGGACTGGGGCCTTGAGGGGGCGAAGCAGCGCGGCGCGTGGAACGCCACCAAGGACATGCTGGACCTTGGCCGCGACTGGATCATCACCAACGTCAAGAACTCGGGCCTGCGCGGGCGCGGCGGCGCCGGTTTCTCGACCGGCCTGAAGTGGTCCTTCATGCCCAAGGAAGTGAAGGATCGTCCTCACTATCTGGTCATCAACGCCGATGAGTCCGAGCCTGCGACCTGTAAAGATCGCGAGATCATGCGTCATGATCCGCAACTGCTGATCGAAGGCGCGCTGATCGCCTCCTTCGCCATGCAGGCGCACGCTTGCTACATCTACCTGCGCGGCGAATACATCCTCGAGCGCGAGCGCATGGAAGCCGCCGTCAAGCAGGCCTATGAGGCCAAGCTGATCGGCGACGACAACGTCCACGGCTGGGACTTCCACGTCTATATCCACCATGGCGCCGGGGCCTATATCTGCGGCGAAGAGACGGCCCTGCTGGAAAGCCTGGAAGGCAAGAAGGGCCAGCCGCGCCTGAAGCCGCCGTTCCCGGCGGGCGCTGGCCTCTACGGCTGCCCCACGACCGTGAACAACGTGGAATCGATCGCCGTCGTCGGCACCATCCTGCGTCGCGGCGCGGACTGGTTCGCCGGCTTCGGTCGTCCGAACAACACCGGCACCAAGCTGATGTCCCTGTCGGGGCATGTGAACACGCCCTGCGTGGTCGAAGAAGTCATGTCGATCCCGCTGCGTCAGCTGATCGAAGATCACGGCGGCGGCGTTCGCGGCGGTTGGGGCAACCTGAAGGCCATCATCCCCGGCGGCGCATCCTGTCCGGTCATCACGCGCGAGCAGGCCGAAGTCGCGCTGATGGACTTCGACTCCATGCGTGAGCTTCGTTCGTCGCTGGGCACCGCCGGCGTGACCGTCATGGACGAGTCCACCGACATCGTGAAGGCGATCGCCCGCATCAGCTACTTCTTCAAGCACGAGAGCTGCGGTCAGTGCACGCCGTGCCGTGAAGGCACCGGCTGGATGTGGCGCGTGCTGGAACGCATGGCCATCGGCGACGCCGACCCGTCTGAGATCGACCTGCTGCTCGACGTGGCCGGTCAGGTCGAAGGCCACACCATCTGCGCCCTCGGCGACGCCGCCGCCTGGCCCGTGCAGGGCCTGATCCGGCACTTCCGTCACGAGATCGAAGAGCGCATCCACACCTACCGCAGCCGCCGCGCGAACTTCGCCGGCCACGCGATCGCGGCGGAGTAATCGTAATGCCTATCGCCAAGGTCAACGGCGTTGAAGTCGAGTTCGAACCGGGCATGACCGTGCTGCAGGTCGCCGAGCGCGCCGGGCAGGAAATCCCGCGCTTCTGCTACCACGAGCGCCTGTCCATCGCCGGCAATTGCCGTATGTGCCTGGTCGAGGTGAAGCCTGGACCGCCGAAGCCGCAGGCTTCGTGCGCGCTTCCGGCCGCCGACGGCCAGGAAATCTTCACCGACACGCCGATGGTGAAGAAGGCCCGCGAAGGGGTGATGGAGTTCCTGCTCATCAACCACCCGCTGGACTGCCCGATCTGCGACCAGGGCGGCGAGTGCGACCTGCAGGATCAGGCCGTGGGCTATGGCCGCGACGGTTCGCGCTACGGCGAGAACAAGCGCGCGGTCGAAGAAAAGAACATGGGCCCGACGGTCAAGACGTTCATGACGCGGTGCATCCAGTGCACCCGTTGCGTCCGCTTCATCACGGAAGTCGCTGGCGTGCCGGACATCGGCATGATCTCGCGCGGCGAAAGCGCCGAGATCACGACCTATCTGGAAAAGAACATCGACAGTGAACTGTCGGGCAACGTCAACGACCTGTGCCCGGTGGGCGCCCTGACGCACCGCCCGTGGCAGTATCACTATCGCCCGTGGGAGCTGAAGAAGACCGAGACCATCGACGTGATGGACGCGCTCGGCTCCAACATCCGCGCCGACTCGCGCGGCGCCGAGGTCATGCGCGTGCTGCCGCGCGTGAACGAGGGCATCAACGAAGAGTGGCTGTCGGACAAGAGCCGCTACGCCGTCGACGGCCTGCAGGCGCGTCGTCTGGACCGTCCGTGGGTACGCGAAAACGGTAAGCTGCGCGCGGCCTCGTGGGACGAGGCGCTGAGCGCCGTCGCCGCCAAGATCAAGGCCGCCTCGGCTGACCGCATCGGCGCCATCGCCGGCGACCTGCAGGACGCCGAGTCGATGAAGGCTCTGCTGGATCTGTTCCGTTCGCTCGGCTCGGCCAACACCGACTGCCGCCAGGACGGCGCAGCGCTGGGCGGCGAGACGCGTGAGGGCTGGTTGTTTAACTCCGGACTGCAAGGTATTGAAAACGCTGACGCCATTCTGATCGTCGGCGCCAATCCGCGCACGGAAGCGCCGCTGCTGAACGCGCGCATCCGCAAGAGCTGGCTGAAGGGCGGCGTCGAAGTCGGCGTCATCGGCCCGCAAGCCGACCTGACCTATGACTACGCCTGGCTGGGCGCCGGTTCGAAGACCCTGGGCAAGCTGCCCAAGGCCGCGACCGACTTCCTGAGCAAGGCTGAACGTCCCGCCCTCATCGTCGGCGCGGGCGCCCTGACCGGCGAGACCGGCCCGGCCGTGCTGAACGCCCTGGGCGCGCTGGCCAAGAAGGTCGGCGTCGTCAAGGACGGCTGGAACGGCTTCAACGTCCTGCACAGCGCCGCGGCGCGCGTGGGCGGCCTGGATATGGGCTTCCTACCGGGCGAGGGCGGTCTGGACGTGGCCGGCATGCTGAAGCCGGGCGCGCTGGACGTTCTGTTCCTGCTGGGCGCCGATGAGGTGAACGCGGACGCATCGGGCGCCTTCCGCGTCTATCTGGGCTCGCACGGCGATCGTGGGGCGCACGGCGCCGACGTGATCCTGCCGGGCGCGGCCTACACCGAGAAGTCGGGCCTGTACGTCAACACCGAGGGCCGGGTGCAGATGGCCGAGCGCGTGGTCTTCCCGAAGGGCGAGGCCAAGGACGACTGGGCCATCATCCGCGCCCTGTCGGAGCGCGTCGGCCACAAGCTGCCGTTCGACACGCTTGAACAACTGCGCGCCAAGCTGATGGGCGACCATCCGACCTTCGGCCGCATCGACTATCTGGCTCCGGCCGCGACCTTCGACGTTGCCAAGCTGGGCGCCAAGGGAGACCTGGGCGACGTCGCCTTCGTCTCCGTCATCGCCGATCCCTACCTGACCAACCCGATCGCGCGCGCCAGTGAAACCATGGCCCAACTGTCCGCTGAGCGGACGGCGCCGGTCGCCCTGGCGGCGGAGTAAATCATGGACGCTGCGACTTCCTTCTGGACCACGCCTCTCGGTTGGACCCTCGCCACGGTCGGCGGGATTCTGCTGGTGGTGGTCGGTATCCTGATCTCCCTGGCCTTCCTGCTGCTGGCCGACCGCAAGATTTGGGCGGGCGTTCAGCTGCGCAAAGGTCCGAACGTGGTCGGTCCCTTCGGCCTGCTGCAATCCTTCGCCGACTTCTTCAAGTTCGTGCTGAAGGAGATCGTCATCCCCGCCGGGTCGGACAAGGTGGTCTTCATCCTGGCCCCGCTGATCAGCTTCGTGCTGGCTTTCGTGGCGTGGGCGGCGATCCCGTTCGCACCGGGTTGGGTGGTCGCGGACCTGAACGTCGGCATCCTGTATATTCTGGCGATCAGCTCGCTGGGCGTTTACGGCATCATCATGGGCGGCTGGGCTTCGAACTCGAAGTATCCGTTCCTGGGCGCGCTGCGTTCGGCGGCGCAGATGGTGTCGTATGAGGTCTCGATGGGCCTCATCATCATCAACGTCATCCTGCTGGCCGGGACGATGAATCTGACCCAGATTGTGACCCAGCAGTCCGGCTGGTTCTGGAACTGGAACGCCTTCGGCGGCGGCCTCGAGACCCTGCCGACGATCATCGTCATGCTGCCGATGACCATCGTCTTCTTCATCTCGGCCCTGGCCGAGACCAACCGCCCGCCGTTCGACCTTCCCGAAGCGGAGTCGGAACTGGTGGCCGGTTATCAGGTCGAATATTCCTCGACCCCCTACCTGCTGTTCATGATCGGCGAATACGCCAACATCGTCTTCATGTGCGCCATGATCACCCTGCTGTTCTGCGGCGGGTGGAATCCGGGCTTCCCGACCGACTTCCTGAACAGCGTCCCGGCCTTCGTCGCCAACCTGTTCTACCTGCTGGTCTTCATCACCAAGGTCGTCTTCTGGTTCTTCATGATCGCCCTGGTGAAGGCCTTCGTGCCGCGCTACCGCTATGACCAGCTGATGCGTCTGGGCTGGAAGATCTTCCTGCCGGCCTCGCTGATCGCCGTGGTCTTCGTGGCGGCGTGGCGCGTCTTCGCGGTGGGGGCATGATGGGCGTCCGCGCCACATTCCTGATCGCGCTGGCGCTCGCCGCCGGCCTGTCGGCCTGCACCTTCAAGCCGATGGACCCGGCTGCGCCCGAGTCCGCGTCCGCGCGCCTTGAGCGCCTGGACCGGGAGCGGGGAGAGGAGGCGGACAAGCGCGCCTATTGCCAACGTCTGTCGCGGGACGACCCGCGCTTCGACAGGGACGGCTGCGAACGCCGGATCGGCGGATGAAGACGAAAGCCGCAGCCCTGATGTTCGCCTTGGCCGCGCCCATGCTGGCGTCGGCCTGCGCGCCCTATGAGGCCGACCCCGTGTCGGTCTATCAGTGGGAACGCAAGGTGCAGGAAATCGAACGGCGCGAGGCGGAACGCCAACGCCTTTGCCAGACCCTCGACAAGGAAAGCGCGCGCTATCAACGCGACTGCGCCGGAGTGAAATCGTAATGCTGACCCGTATCGTTCAGGCGGCCAAGGGCGCGATGCTGACCGACGTGTTCGGCGCCGTCGGCCTGTCGATGAAGTACATGATGAAGCCGAAGGCGACGGTGAACTATCCGTTCGAGCGCAACCCGCAGTCGCCGCGCTTCCGTGGCGAACACGCGCTGCGCCGCTATCCGAACGGCGAAGAGCGCTGCATCGCCTGCAAGCTGTGCGAGGCCATCTGCCCCGCCCAGGCCATCACCATCGAGGCCGAACCGCGCGCCGACGGCAGCCGCCGCACGACGCGCTACGACATCGACATGGTCAAATGCATCTACTGCGGCCTGTGCCAGGAGGCCTGCCCGGTGGACGCCATCGTCGAGGGACCGAACAGCGAGTTCGCCACCGAGACCCGCGAAGAACTGCTCTATGACAAGGCGCGCCTGCTGGACAACGGCGACCGCTGGGAGCGTCTGATCGCGAAGAATCTGGAACTCGACGCTCCGTATCGCTAAACGGAGCGGCGATTCCGCCACGCTGACCCTGACCTTCGGGCCGGGGCCGATTTCTGGAAGGGTCCGGGCTTTTCGTCCGGGCCATTGGTTTTGAAGAGGGGCGTCGTCCCGCACATGTTGCAAGGCCTGGCCTTCTATCTTCTGGCGACGGTCGCCGTGGTTTCCGCCCTTCTGGTCGTGACCGCGCGCAATCCCGTGCACTCCGTTCTCTGGCTGATCCTGACCTTCTTCTCGGCAGCCGGCCTGTTCGTTCTGCTGAGCGCCGAGTTCCTGGCGATGCTGCTGGTCGTCGTCTACGTCGGCGCCGTGGCGGTGCTGTTCCTGTTCGTCGTCATGATGCTGGACGTCGACTTCGTGAAGCTGCGCGAAGGATACGCGCGCTACCTGCCGCTGGCGGGCATTGTGGCGGGCGTGCTGCTGGCCGAGATGATCATGGTGTCGATCACCGTCGTTCAGGGCGGAGCCGCCAGGGACGCGACCTCGCCGGTTCCGGCCGGGCCTGACGTCACCAACATCGAGACGATCGGCCGCGTACTCTACACGGACTACGTCTACTTCTTCCAGGCGGCGGGCGTGGTCCTGCTGATCGCCATGATCGGCGCCATCGTTCTGACCCTGCGCCACCGTCCAGGCGTCCATCGCCAGGACCTGGCTTCCCAGGCCAACCGCGAGCGCGCCAAGGCTGTCGAGATCAAGTCCGTGACCACGGGCCAGGGCGTCACCCCCGAGGAGCTTCTGTAATGGATATCTCGCTCCAGCATTATCTGGCGGTCGCCGCCATGCTGTTCACCATCGGCGTCTTCGGCATCTTCGTGAACCGCAAGAACGTCATCATCATCCTGATGTCGGTCGAGATGATCCTGCTCGCGGTGAACATCAACTTCGTGGCCTTCTCCACGCACCTGAACGACGTGTCGGGTCAGCTGATGGCCATGTTCGTCCTGACCGTCGCCGCGGCCGAGGCCGCTGTCGGCCTGGCCATTCTCGTGACCTTCTTCCGTAACCGCGGCGACATCGCGGTCGACGACGCCTCCGTGATGAAGGGCTGATCGGAACCGTGACTATCCAGACTCTCGTCACTCTCGGCGTCTTCGCCCCCTTGCTGGGGGCCATGATCGCCGGCTTCTTCGGTCGCCGTATCGGCGACGTCGCCTCGCAGGCCGTCACTACGGGCCTGCTGTTCTTCTCGTGCGCGGTCTCGTGGATCGTGTTCAGCCAGTGGACCTGGGGCGGGCTGGAAGCCTTCACCGTGCACCTGGCGCCGTTCGTCCACGTCGGCGAGTTCCAGTCGAACTGGTCGATCCGCGTCGACGCCATGTCGGCTGTCATGCTGATCGTGGTGACGTCGGTGTCCTCGCTGGTTCACCTCTATTCCTGGGGCTACATGAAAGAGGACGACAGCCGTCCTCGCTTCTTCGCCTATCTGTCGCTGTTCACCTTCATGATGCTGGCGCTGGTGACGGCCGCCGACTTCCTGCAGATGTTCTTCGGCTGGGAAGGCGTGGGTCTGGCGTCGTATCTGCTGATCGGCTTCTGGTACAAGAAGCCCTCGGCCACCGCCGCCTCGATCAAGGCCTTCGTGGTCAACCGCGTCGGCGACTTCGGCTTCCTGCTCGGCATGATGACCGTGTTCTGGATGTTCGGCACGATCGAGTTCGCCAAGCTGTTCCCGCTGATCGCGGGCAAGGCCGGGACGGGCTGGGAATTCCTGGGCCACACCTGGTCGGCGCTGGATCTGGCCGGTCTGCTGCTGTTCATCGGCGCGATGGGCAAGTCGGCGCAGTTCTTCCTGCACACCTGGCTGCCGGACGCCATGGAAGGCCCGACGCCTGTGTCGGCCCTGATCCACGCGGCCACCATGGTCACCGCCGGCGTCTATATGGTCTGCCTGCTGTCGCCCTTGTATGAGCACGCGCCGGTCGCGTCGCAGTTCATCGCCATCATCGGCGGCATCACGGCCATCTTCGCCGCGACCGTCGGCATGATGCAGAACGACATCAAGCGCGTGATCGCCTATTCGACCTGTTCGCAGCTGGGCTATATGTTCTTCGCGGCGGGCGTCGGCGCCTATCAGCCCGCCATGTTCCACCTGTTCACGCACGCCTTCTTTAAGGCTCTGCTGTTCCTGGGCGCCGGTTCGGTGATCCACGGGATGCACCACGAGCAGGACATGAGGAAGATGGGCGGCCTGTGGAAGCTGCTGCCCGTCACCTATGCGACCATGATGATCGGCACCATCGCCATCACCGGCCTGGGCATGCCCGGCGTCGGCGGCTTCGCCGGCTTCTACTCCAAGGACTCCATCCTCGAGAGCGCCTATGCGGCGGCGACGACCGGCCACTCGGCCGCGGGCATGTTCGCCTTCGTCATCGGCATCTCGGCGGCCCTGCTGACGGCCTACTATTCGTGGCGCCTGATCTTCATGACCTTCCACAACAAGCCGGTGTGGAAGGAAGAGGAGGGTGCCCACCATGCGGACGCCCACGCTCATGACGATCATCATGCCCACGACGATCATGCGCATGACGACCATCACCATGGTCCGCTGAAGCCGCACGAGAGCCCGCTGGTCATGGTCGTGCCGCTTCTGGTGCTGTCGATCGGCGCGGTGTTCGCGGGCATGATCTTCGCCCCGCACTTCATCGGCCATCATGAGGCTGAGTTCTGGCGCGGCGCCATCTTCGTCGGAGCTGAGAACCACGTCCTGCACGAGAGCCACAACGTCCCGACCTGGGTGAAGTGGGCGCCGCTGATCGTGACGCTGCTGGGCACGGCCATCGCTTACTGGCTGTATGTCGTGAAGGAAGGCGCGGCCAAGGAGATGGCCGACCGCAAGGGCCCGCTGTGGACCTTCCTCTACAACAAGTGGTTCTTCGATGAGCTGTATGACGCCACCTTCGTGAAGGGGACCAAGGCGCTTGGCGACTTCTTCTGGAAGATCGGCGACGTGAAGATCATCGACGGTCTGGGCCCGAACGGCGCGGCCTGGGCTTCGCTGAAGTCGGGCGGCTGGTTGTCCCGGTTCCAGTCCGGTTTCGTCTACTTCTATGCATTCGTGATGCTGATCGGCGTGGCTGCGTTCCTTGCCTTCGCCATCTTCACGTGGGGAGCCTGAGCCTCGTGCCTCACATTCTGAGCATCGTCACCTTCCTGCCGCTTCTCGGCGCGGCCGCGATCCTGATCGCGCGCCTGCTGAACAAGGACGGTCAGGACGCCGCGGCCCCGGCCGCTCGCTGGATCGCGCTGATCACCACCATGGTGGTGCTGGCCGTGTCCGTCCTGCTGGTCGCGCAGTTCGATCCGTCGAACCCGGCCTATCAGTTCGTCGAGAACTACGCCTGGTTCGCGGGCGCCAGCTATCACCTGGGCGTGGACGGGATCTCCATCCTGTTCGTCCTGCTGACGGCCTTCCTGCTGCCGATCTGCATCGTGGCCAGCTGGAAGTCGATCGAGACGCGCGTCGTCGAATACATGATCGCCTTCCTGATCCTGGAGACCATGGTCATCGGGGTGTTCACCTCGCTGGACCTGTTCCTCTTCTACATCTTCTTCGAAGGCACCCTGGTGCCGATGTATCTGATCATCGGCATCTGGGGCGGCGCCAACCGCATCTACGCGGCGTACAAGTTCTTCCTGTACACCCTGCTGGGTTCGGTCCTGATGCTGCTGGCCATGCTGTGGATGGCCCACACGACCGGCACCACCAGCATTCCGGAGCTGAAGCAGTACGCCTTCGATCCGGCGGTGCAGCCGCTGCTGTGGCTGGCCTTCTTCGCCTCCTTCGCGGTGAAGATGCCGATGTGGCCGGTGCACACCTGGCTGCCTGACGCCCACGTTCAGGCGCCGACGGCGGGTTCGGTCATCCTGGCCGGCATCCTGCTGAAGCTGGGCGGCTACGGCTTCATCCTGTTCAACATTCCGATGTTCCCGCAGGCGTCGCAGATGTTCACGCCTCTGGTGCTGACGCTGTCGGTGATCGCCATCGTCTACACCTCGCTGGTCGCCTTCCGTCAGACGGACATCAAGAAGCTGATCGCCTATTCGTCGGTCGCCCACATGGGCTTTGTGACCATGGGCATCTTCGCGGGCAACGACACCGGCATTCAGGGCGCCGTCTTCCAGATGCTGAGCCACGGCCTGATCTCGGGCGCGCTCTTCCTCTGCGTCGGCGTGGTCTATGACCGGATGCATACGCGTGAGATCGCCTTCTACGGCGGCCTGACGGCGCGGATGCCCTGGTATGCGGCCATCTTCCTGATGTTCACCATGGCCAACGTCGGCCTGCCGGGCACCTCGGGCTTCATCGGCGAAGTGCTGACGATGACCGGCGCCTATCAGGTCTCGACCTGGGCGGCCCTGATCGCGGCCTCGGGCGTGATCTTCTCGGCGGTCTATGCGCTGACGCTGTTCCGCAACGTCATGTACGGCCCGATCACCAATCCGGCGCTGGAAAACATCACCGACATCGACAAGCGCGAGCTGCTGATCTTCGTGCCCCTGATCGTCGGCACCATCTGGCTGGGCCTCTATCCCAACGCCGTTCTCGACTACACCGGGCCGACTGTTGAAGCCCTGACCAGCGCCTATCGCGCCGCGATCGGCGGGTGAGACCATAATGCCTGATCTGTCCTCCGCTCTCCAACTCGCCGCCCCGGAGCTGACCCTTGCGGTCGGCGGACTGGTGCTGCTCATGCTCGGCGCCTTTACCGGCGAGAAGTCGACGCGCCTGGTTTCGGGCCTGTCGGTGCTGCTGCTGCTGGCGGCGACGGTTCTGGCCGTCGTCGGCCCGCTGGGCTCCGCCTTCAACGGGGCCTATGTGGCCGATCCGCTGGCCGTCTTCGGCAAGGCGGTGATCTTCCTGTCCGCCGCCGTAGCCGTGGTGCTGGGCGACGGCTGGATGCATCGCAACAACATCGCCAAGTTCGAGTATCCGATCCTGATCGTGCTGGCTTCGGTCGGCATGGGCATGATGGCGTCGTCGGGCGACCTGATCTCGCTCTACATCGGCATCGAGATGCACTCGCTGGCCCTCTACGTCCTGGCCGCCTATCGCCGCGACGATCTGAAGGCCTCGGAAGCGGGTCTGAAGTATTTCGTCCTGGGCGCGCTGTCGTCGGGTCTGCTGCTCTACGGCGCCAGCCTGATCTATGGTTTCGCCGGGTCGATGCGATTCGAGGACATCGCCGCGTTCGCCACCGCCAACCCCGGTCCGGGCCTGATCTTCGGCCTGGTCTTCCTGATCTGCGGTCTGGCGTTCAAGGTTTCGGCCGCGCCGTTCCACATGTGGACGCCCGACGTCTACGAAGGCGCACCGACCCCGGTCGTGGCCCTGTTCTCGACCGCGCCCAAGGTGGCGGCCATGGTTCTGATCATCCGCGTGCTGATCGAAGGCTTCGGCCTGGCCCATGCGCAGTGGGCGCAGGTGCTGATCCTGATCTCGCTGATCAGCTTCGCCGTCGGCGCCTTCGGCGGCCTGATGCAGAAGGACATCCAGCGCCTGCTGGCCTACTCGTCCATCATCAATATCGGCTACGCCCTGCTGGGCGTGGCGGCGGGCACTCAGGTCGGCGTTCAGGCGACCCTGATGTTCATGACCCTGTATGTCGTGGACCAAATCGGCTTCTTCGCCATTCTGCTGTCGCTGAGCCGCAATGGCCGTCCGATCCGCAAGATCGCCGACCTGGCCGGTCTGAAGAAGGACCGCCCGGTCACGGCCGTCGCCCTGACGATCCTGTCGCTGTCGGCTGTCGGCATTCCGCCGATGTCGGGCTTCTGGGGCAAATTCTACGTCTTCGGCGCCGCCGCCGACGCCGGTTACTGGATGGCGGGCGCCGCGGGTCTGGTGGCCTCGGTCGTCGCGGCCTTCTACTACCTGCGCATCATCAAGGTGATCTGGTTCGACACGCCGGAGTTCGACGTGACGACGGACAAGGCGCCGGCCGGTTCGCAGTGGATCGGCTGGGCGGCTGCGGCCTTCAGCTTCCCCGTGCTGCTGATCGCCCTGACCTGGCTGGAGCCGTTGACGCGCGCGGCGGCCGCGGGCGTCGGGATCGGATAAGGGGCCTTGGCGGCTCCGGTCCTGATCCTCGAAGAGACCGACTCAACCAACGCCGAGGCGCGTCGTCGCGCCGAGGCGGGCGAGGCCGGGCCGCTGTGGATCGCGGCTCGGCGTCAAACTGCTGGGCGGGGCCGTCGCGGCCGCGCCTGGGACAGCCGGGACGGCAATCTGGCCACGACCCTTCTGCTGACGCTGAACCGCTCTCCGGCCGAGGCGGCGCAACTGACCTTCGCCGCCGCCCTGGCGGTGGCCGATCTGCTGGACCGCTATGTCCCGCCCGCGCTGGTCAGCATCAAATGGCCCAATGACGTTCTGCTGGATGGGTGCAAGTCGTCCGGCATACTGATCGAGTCCGGTCCGGCGCCCTCCGGCGGCCTGTGGTTGGCTGTGGGCATCGGTGTGAACCTGTCTCATGCGCCCGAAGGGACCGAGCGGCCGACCACCTGCATCGTCGAGCACCTGCGTCACGACGTGGCCGCCGCGCCGTCGATGGAGGAGGGTGCCAGGGCATTGGCCGAAACCTTTGACGCCTGGCTGGAACGCTGGACGCGTCTGGGCTTTCAGCCGGTGCTGGACGCCTGGGTCGCGCACACGCCGGGCCTGTTCGGCCCATGCACGGCCCGGCTGAGCCATGAAACCCTGAGCGGGATCGCCGACGGCGTTGAGGCCGACGGAGCCCTGCGCCTGAAACTGCCGGACGGAAGTCTGCGGGTCATCTCCGCAGGCGACGTCTTCTTCGGAGAGGCCGCCTGATGCTGCTGGCGATCGAGCAAGGCAACACCAACACCCTGTTCGCCGTCCATGACGGTCAGGAGTGGATTTTTCAGTGGCGCACCGCCACCGATCCCATGCGCACGGCTGATGAGTACGCCGTCTGGCTGCATCAGTTGTTCGAGATGCGTGGTCAGGGCCAGACCATGGCCGACATGGATGGCTGCATCATTTCCAGCGTGGTGCCGCAGTCGATCTTCAACCTGCGCAACCTGGCGCGGCGTTATCTGAACGTCGAACCCCTGGTGATCGGCGAGAACGTCGAACTGGGCATTGAGGTGCGCATCCATAAGCCCAGCGAGGCCGGGGCCGACCGTCTGGTCAACGCCATCGGCGCGCTGCAGGTCTATGAGGGCGACCTGCTGCTGATCGACAGCGGCACGGCGACCACTTTTGATGTCGTGTCCGGCGCGAACGGGCAGGGGGCGGGGGCTTTTGAAGGCGGGCTGATCGCGCCCGGCATCAATCTGTCGCTTCAGGCCCTGCACGAGGCGGCGGCCAAGCTGCCGCGCATCGCCATCCAGCGCCCCGATACGGTGATCGGGCGCGACACCGTGACTTCCATGCAATCGGGCGTCTTCTGGGGCTATATCGCCCTGATCGAAGGGCTGGTGGACCGTATCAAGGCCGAGTGGGGCAAGCCCATGACGGTCATCGGCACCGGCGGCGTCGCCTCCCTGTTCGAGGGCGCAACCGACTCTATCGACCGGTTTGATCCGGACCTGACCATCCGCGGCCTACTCGAAATCTGGCGGCGGAACTCCCATCTGTAAGGCCGTATGAAAAAGCAAAATCAAAACGACGAACTCGTCTTCCTGCCGCTGGGCGGCTCGAACGAGGTCGGCATGAACCTGAACGCCTATGGCTTCGGCCCGGCGCATGACCGCAAATGGATCATCGTCGATGTCGGCGTGACCTTCGGCGACCAGTCCACGCCCGGCGTGGACGTCATCGTGCCGGACCCCAGCTTCCTGGAAGGTGAGAACATCCTGGGCATCGTGCTGACGCACGCCCACGAGGACCACATCGGCGCCCTGGGCTGGTTGTGGCCGCGCATTCAGGCGCCGCTGTACGCCACGCCCTTCACCGCCTTCCTGATCCGCGAGAAGCTGCGCGACGCCGGCATCTATGAAGATGTCGAACTGCACGAGGCGCCGCTGGGTTCGACCGTGAACCTGGGCCCGTTCGAGGTGACATACGTCACCATCACCCACTCGATCGCCGAGCCGAACGGCCTGGCCATCAAGACGCCACTGGGCACGGTGCTGCACACCGGGGACTGGAAGATCGACAACGATCCGGTCGTGGGCGAGCGCACCGACGTCGACTTCATCCAGAAGCTGGGGGACGAGGGCGTCCTGGCCATGGTGTGCGACTCCACCAACGTCTTCGTGGACGGCGTCGCCGGGTCCGAGGGCGATGTGAAGGTCAAGCTGGCCGAACTGATCCAGGGCCTGAAGGGCCGGGTCGCCGTCGGCTGTTTCGCCTCCAACGTTGCGCGCATGCACAGCGTCATCAGCGCCGCCGAGGCGGCCGGGCGTCGCGTGGCCCTGGCTGGGCGCTCGATGCACCGCATCACCGCCGCCGCCAAGTCGGTCGGCATGTTGAACGACATCAAGCCCTTCCTGTCCGAACAGGAGGCGAAGGTCTGGCCGGCGAACGAGATCCTGTATCTGTGCACCGGCAGCCAGGGCGAGGCGCGCGCGGCTCTGTCTCGCGTGGCCGAAGGGACGCATCCCTTCATCAAGCTGGGCGAGGGCGATCACTGCATCTTCTCGTCGCGGGTCATCCCCGGCAACGAGCTGTCCATCGGTCGTCTGCAGGACAAGATGGCCGAGCGCGGAATCCGCATCTACACTGAGAAGGATCACCCCGGCATTCACGTCTCGGGCCACCCGTGCCGTGATGAACTGCGCCAGATGTATCAGTGGGCGCGGCCGCAGATCGCGGTGCCGACCCACGGCATGCGCCGCCACCTGATCGAGCACGGCAACCTGGCCAAGGATATGCAGGTTCCGGAGACGGTGACGCCACGTAACGGCGACATGGTGCGCCTGGCCCCTGGACCCGCGGCCATCATCGACGAAGTGCCCTCGGGCCGCCTGTTCGTCGACGGCGGGATGCTGGTGGAAGAGGCGGGCGAGGCCCTGCGCGAGCGCAAGCACGCCGCCAGCAACGGCATCCTGATCGTCAGCTTCGCGCTGGACAAGCGCGGCCGGATCGCCAGCGACATAGACGTGCGCGGCATCGGCCTGCCGGGCGACGCCGACCGTCCGCTGGGCGATGTGCTGGACGACATGGCCGAGCGCGTCGAGAACACGGTGCGCGGCCTGAAGGGCGAAGCGCTGGAGGACGAAGCCGTCATCGAACAGGCCGTCAGCCGGACCCTGAAGAAGGCCAGCCAGCAGATCTGGGATCGTCGTCCGATCGTGGAAACCGTGGTGCTGAGGCTCTGATGGCGGACCGTCTGTATCTGCTGAACGCCGACTGGTTCGACGATCAGGGCGGACCGTGGTTCTGCCCGCCCGGCGCGCGGATCGAGGGGGTGCTGGGCCTGTATCCGCGCCTGCGCGAGCATCTGACGGTGACCCACTTAGATCACCCGCGCCCGCGCCCGGCCGTGATCGCCGAGGTGGGGGAGGCGAACCAGAGCTGCCCCCTGCTGGTGCTGGACGGCGAGTTCGACTGGCCCGACGCCCGGGTCAGTGAAGAGACCGGCGCGCGTTTCCTGCAGGACGACGACATCCTGCCATACTGGGCCGCGCGCTACGGCATCGGGCGGCCGCATCCCTGATCCGCGAACTTTCTCCCTCCCCACGAAGGGGAGGGAGAGGACGGCTTTAAAGCGTCACCTTCCGATAATTGTCGCGATCCAGATTGCCGATCTCGACCGAGATCTGGCGGGGACCGTCATACGGCGCGACGCCGGCCAGCAGGGCAGCCTGCACGGCTTCGCCCAGGGCGGTCTTCTGATCCTGCGTGCGGCCGCTGAGGATGCGCAGGTCGCAGTGAACCATGGCCTGATCCGGGTCGCCGTCGGCGATGATAAGGCGGTCGCAGCGCACGATGCGTGTCTTGCAGGCCGGAAGGGTCGCGCCGACCGTCTCGACACAGAGGCGATGAATCTCCAGCGCCAGGGCGCGCCAGTCGGTCGCGTCGAAATGGGTGGAGTGTTCCAGCGTAATCTGTGGCATTCAGGGCGTCCTTGTTGCGGTGCCTTTCCTTATCGCGCCGCGACGATGATTGCGATGAACGGACTTTAGAGACGATGCCCCTTGGCCCTTTCACCCTGGTCGCCACCTTTTTGACGGTGTGGTGGATCGTGCTGTTCGCGATTCTGCCGCTGGGGATGTCGGACCAGATCAAGGATCCGCCGACGGACGGCACCCAGTGGGGCGCGCCGAAGAATCCGAACCTCAAGAAGAAGTTCATCACCACGACCTGGGTGTCGATCATCGTCTGGCTCATCATTGTCGCCATCGTCTGGATCGGCTGGACCCCCGTGCCCGACATCACTCACGCGAACGCGCTCTAGCTTTCGTCCCCTTCGCCCGGTTAAACCTCGGGCCTGACTGAATTTGCCGAGAATCCTCCCATGCGCCTGTCGCGCTACTTCCTGCCGATCCTGAAAGAAGCCCCCTCCGACGCCCAGATCGTGTCGCATCAACTGATGCTGCGCGCGGGCATGATCAAGCAGGAGGCCGCCGGCATCTACGCCTGGCTGCCGCTGGGCCTGCGGGTGCTGCGCAAGATCGAAGGCATCGTCCGCGACGAGCAGGTGAAGGCCGGCGCCGTCGAGCTGCTGATGCCGACGCTGCAACTGGCCGACCTGTGGCGCGAAAGCGGCCGCTACGACGCCTATGGCCCGGAGATGCTGCGCATCACCGACCGTCATGAGCGCGAGTTGCTGTACGGACCGACCAACGAGGAAATGGTCACGGATATCTTCCGGGCCTATGTGAAGAGCTACAAGGCGCTGCCGCTGAACCTCTTCCACATCCAGTGGAAATTCCGCGACGAGCGCCGTCCGCGTTTCGGCGTCATGCGCGGCCGCGAGTTCCTGATGAAGGACGCCTATTCCTTCGATCTGGACGAGGCCTCGGCCCGTATCGCCTACAAGCGCATGTTCGCCGCCTATCTGAACACCTTCGCCCGCCTGGGTCTGAAGGCGGTGCCGATGCGCGCTGACACCGGCCCCATCGGCGGCGACCTGAGCCACGAGTTCATTGTCCTGGCCGAGACCGGCGAGAGCGAGGTCTTCTGCGACCGCAAACTGGTCGAGATGGATGCGCCCGGCCACAACCTCAGCGTCGAGCAGCTGGAAGGCGTGTTCAACGAGCGCACGGCCCTCTACGCCGCGACCGAGGAAATGCACGACGCGGCGCAGTTCGAGACCCAGACCGCCGAGGGCGACCGCCTGTCGGCGCGCGGCATCGAGGTCGGCCACATCTTCTACTTCGGCACCAAATACTCGTCCGCCATGAAGGCCAAGGTCGCCGGACCGAACGGTCAGGACATCGAGGTCCACATGGGCAGCTACGGCGTCGGCGTATCGCGCCTGCTGGGCGCCATCATCGAGGCCAGCCATGACGAGGGCGGCATCATCTGGCCGGACTCGGTCGCGCCGTTCGACGTGGTGGTGATCAACCTGCGCGCCAGCGACGAGGCTGTTTCGGCCGCCTGTGAAGAGGCCGTGGCCAAGCTGGAAGCTCTGGGCAAGGACGTCCTCTACGACGACACCGACGAGCGCCCGGGCGGCAAGTTCGCCACTGCCGACCTGATCGGCGTGCCGTGGCAGCTGACCATCGGGCCCAAGGGCCTGGCCGACGGCGTGGTCGAACTGAAGCG
This sequence comes from Brevundimonas diminuta 3F5N, assembly GCF_900163625.1. Classification (GTDB taxonomy): domain Bacteria; phylum Pseudomonadota; class Alphaproteobacteria; order Caulobacterales; family Caulobacteraceae; genus Brevundimonas; species Brevundimonas diminuta_A. Next base: position 23,611 of record NZ_FUIE01000081.1, on the reverse strand, counting down.
CCGCGCCACGGGCGAGAAGCAGAGCCTGTCGCTGGACGCCGCCCTGGAGCTGCTGACGAAATGACCGACGCCGCGACGGCTTCCGCCCCGCAGCCTGCGCCCAAGCCCGCCGGCCCGTTTTCCAGCTGGGAGATCGGGCTGGCGCTCCGCTATCTGCGCGCCAAGCGCAAGCAGGGCGGGGTGGCGCTGATCGCCATGATCAGCTTCATCGGCATCATGCTGGCCGTCGCCGTGCTGATCAGCGTGATGAGCATCATGGCGGGCTTTCGCGGCACGCTGATGGACCGGATCCTGTCGTTCAACGGCCATATGTATGTGCAGGGGCCGGTGCTCTACGCGCCCGATCGCGACGCGGCGTTGAAGCGGATCGCCGATGTTCCGGGCGTGGTGGCGGTGACGCCCCTGATCGAAAGTCCGGCCATGTTCCGCGCGGGCGGGGCGGCGACCGGCGGCATGGTTCGCGGCGTGCGGCCGCAGGATCTGACCTCGACGAAGTTCGTCTATGACAGCCTGACCCCTGAGGCGCGCGAACGGTTCGGCAAGGGCCAGTACGGCGGCGACCAGGTGCTGATCGGCAAGAGCCTGGCCGAACAGATGGGCCTGCGTGAAGGCGACCCTATCTCCCTCTATACGCCGACCGGCGCGGACAGCGCCTTCGGCAATCTGGGCGGCTTGGAGAAGACCTATATCGTCGGCGGAATCTATACGTCGGGGGCGGCGGACTATGATCGCGCCTTCATCTTCATGCCGCTGGAGCAGGCGCAGCTCTTCTTCGGCAAGGACGGCGTCTGGGATGTCATCGAGATGAAGGTGGCGGAGCCCGATCTGGTCGAAAACCTGCTGACGCCGGTTCAGCGCGCCGCCGGGCCGGGCAATGTCGTCACCGACTGGCGCAATCGTCAGGCCGCCATCTGGGGCGCGCTGAAGGTCGAGCGCGTGGCCATGAGCATCATCCTGGGCATGGTGGTCGCCATCGCCGCCATGAACATCATCAGCGGCATCGTCATGCTGGTGAAGAACAAGACGCGCGACATCGCCATCCTGCGGACCGTCGGCGCCAGTCAGTCGTCCATTCTGCGCATCTTCTTCATGTCGGGCGCGGCCATCGGCATCGGCGGCACGATCGCGGGCCTGGTTCTGGGCCTGCTGTTCTGCTGGAACATCGGGGCGATCCAGCATTTCCTCGAAGGCCTGCTGGGGGTCCAGCTGTTCAACGCTGAGGTCTATATGCTGGATTCTGTTCCGGCCAAGGTGGACCCGTGGGACGTGACCTGGGTCGCCGTCTTCTCCTTCTTTATGAGCTGCCTGGCCAGCCTGCCGCCGTCGTGGAACGCGTCGCGCATCGATCCGGTGGAGGCTCTGCGCTTTGAATAGGTTGCTGAAGAAGAAGCCCGCTGTCGCCGCCGAGGCAAACGGCGCCATCCTGTCGCTGCGCGGGGTGACGCGCACCTATCCGACGGCCCAGGGCGGGCTGACGGTGCTGAAAGGCGTCGATCTGGAGGTCATGCCGGGCGAGGTCGTCGGCCTGATCGGACCGTCCGGTTCGGGCAAGTCCAGCCTGCTGCATGCGGCGGGTCTGCTGGAGCGGCCGACCAGCGGCCAGGTGCTGATCGACGGCGAGGACGTCGGCGGTCTGGACGAACGCGCACGCACGCGCCTGCGCCTGCACCGCATCGGTTTTGTCTATCAGTTCCACCACTTGCTGCCGGAGTTCGACGCTCTGGACAATGTGGCCCTGCCGATGCGTATCGCGGGCGTAGGGGAAGGGGAGGCGCGGCGTCGCGCGACCGAGAAGCTGACGGCGCTCGGTCTGGGCCAGCGCGTCACGCACCAGCCCGCGCAACTGTCGGGCGGCGAGCAGCAGCGCGTCGCCATCGCCCGCGCCCTGGCCAACAGCCCGCGCCTGCTGCTGGCGGACGAGCCGACCGGCAACCTGGATCCCGCCACCAGCCAGGCGGTGTTCGAGTCCTTACGCGAGCTGGCCAAGACCACGGGCGTCGCCGCCCTGATCGCTACACACAACATGGAGTTGGCCGGGCACATGGACCGCGTCTTCGCCCTGAAGGACGGGCATCTGGAGCAGCGGGCGGCTGAAAGCCACGCCTACTAGGAGGCGATGAGCCGGGTCGTCGCTTTCAGGGGCGTGCGATAGGGCATCATGGTCCAATGCAGCGCAGCCGCGCCCAGCAGCGGCGGGACGTCGGCATATCTGGGATGAACCGGGTCGATCGCGCGCCGCAAGACCGCTGTCTCGTCTGGTCTGAGCGGCGGTTGAGACAGCGCCAGAACACGGTGGATGCGAAACTGCACCGTTTGCCGCCAGGCCTCCGTCGACGCCGTCTCGCAGGGACTGGCGCCGAGCAGTTGAAGGAAGCCGTCAAGAGCGCCGGGCGATCCTTCCATGGCGTAGATGATGATGTCGTCCACGCTGGCCGCCACGCCGGCGAGCCCCAATGACCGGGCTTGGTCGCGCCGCATGTCGATCAGGGCCGGCCACCGTGCGCCTTGCGCGAATCCTGACGGAGGCCGAGTCAGGAATACGGCGCTTTGCAACACAGCGAGCCTCCATGTTCGCCTTGGCGTAACCGGAATATCGTTCTGCGTATGCTCACGCGGGATCAACTGCGTGGGACTACGAGGTTTTTCCGGCGCTAAGCCTTGCGTAGTTTCAACGACATGATGCGTGATGGCGTGGACGGCGGTCGAAATGGACAAGATGCAGCAAGGGTTGGGCGCGCTATCGCTGAAATCGCCATCATCGATGATGACCGGGCGCTGCTGGAGCTGACCCTTTTGGCGGTGCGCGAGGCCGGGTTCTCCGCCATCGGTTTTCATGAACCGCTCGACGCCTTGATGTGGGCGTCCGACGCCGATCCGACCTGCCTCGTCGCCGACCTGAAGATGCCGGGCGTCGAAGGGTTGGATCTCGTGGCCGCCTTCTGCGCCCTGAACCGACACGCCGTCATCGTCGTCAGCGCTTTCGTGGACGTGCGGACGACGGTCGACGCCATGCGCCTGGGCGTGGACGATGTTCTGTCTAAGCCCACGACGATGGATGAGTTGGTCCGCGCCCTGCGTCGCGGGGCGGCGGCCCTGGCGTCCACGCCGGTCCGTGAGGAACTGACCTTCACCCGCCGCGAGCGTCAGGTCGCAGAGATGCTGGTCGAGGGCCTGACGACCAAGCAGATCGCCCAGAACCTGGAGCTGAGTCCGCGTACGGTCGAGTTCTTCCGAGCGAGCCTGCTGCGCAAGACCCAGTCCCCCAATTCGGCCGCCCTGGCCTCGGCGCTGACTCGTCTCGGCTTCCTCGCGAATTGAGGTTGACGAGAACAAATGAGCAACTTAGAACAAATGGGCAACATTTGATCTGGGGATAAAACCAATGACGCGTTGGGTGAGGGATCTGCTGTCGCTTGCGTCCTGCGGCGGCTTCGTCTGGATGGTCTGGCAGGCGGCCTTCCTAGTGACATGACCGCGCCCCACTGAGGGGCGACTCCCTGCATGATGACGGCGCGCCGTTTGAAGCGGTGCTGCGATGCGGAGTTTTCGATTGGCGGATCCGGTGAACAGTCAGGGCTTTGTCCACCTGCGGGTCCGCAGCGCCTATTCGCTGCTGGAAGGCGCGATCAAGGCCGGCAAGATCGGCAAGATGGCCGCCGATGCTGGAATGCCGGCGGTGGGCGTGACCGATCGCGCCAATCTGTTCGGCGCGCTGGAGTTCAGCCAGACGACCAAGGATGCGGGCGTTCAGCCCATCGTCGCCTGCGCCCTGCCGGTGCTCGATATCGGCGGGCAGGTCGCCCAGCGCTGGGCCAAGACGCCGACGGTCGTGCTGATCGCTCAGAACGAGCAGGGCTGGCTCAACCTGTGCGCCCTGTCGTCCGCCGCCTACCTGGACGCGGGCGAGATGGCCGAGCCGGGGGTGCCCTGGGGACAGGTTGTGGATAAGTCCGAAGGGCTGATCCTGTTGTCGGGCGGCCCGGACGGCCCCATTGACCCTCTGTTCGTGCAGAAGAAGCCGGCGGAGGCCGCCGCGGCCCTGGCGGAAATGAAGCGGGTCTTCGGCGATCGTTTCTATGTCGAACTGCAACGCCACGGCCTGTCCAGCGAGACTGTGGCCGAGGGCGGATTGGTCGAATGGGCCTACGCCAACGACGCGCCTCTGGTCGCGACCAACGATGTCTATTACGCCAAGGCGGCGCAGGCGAAGTCGCATGACGCCTTGCTGTGCATCTCCGATGGCGCTTTCACGGGCCAGGAGGATCGCCGCCGCGTCACCGGCGAGCACTGGTTCAAGTCGGCCGAGGCGATGCGCGAGCTGTTCGCCGACCTGCCCGAGGCCTGCGACAACACCATTCAGATCGCGCGCCGCTGCGCCTTCCTGGTCAAGACGCACAAGCCGATCCTGCCGCGCTTCGATACGGGCGCGGGCCGCTCGGAAGACGACGAACTGGCCCACCAGGCGCGCGAGGGGCTGAAGGCGCGGCTTGAGAAGAACCAGCCCTATGCGCCTGAGGAAGACTACTGGGCCCGCCTGGAGTGGGAGGTCGGGATCATCCAGCAGATGGGGTTCCCCGGCTACTTCCTGATCGTGGCGGACTTCATCAAATGGGCCAAGCTGCATGACATCCCGGTGGGGCCGGGGCGGGGCTCGGGGGCCGGCTCCCTGGTCGCCTGGTCGCTGACCATCACCGACCTGGACCCCTTGCGGTTCGGCCTGCTGTTCGAGCGTTTCCTGAACCCTGAGCGGGTTTCCATGCCCGACTTCGACATCGACTTCTGTCAGGAGCGGCGCGAAGAGGTCATCGACTATGTTCAGGACCACTACGGCAAGGACCGGGTGGCCCAGATCATCACCTTCGGCACTCTGCAGGCGCGGGCCGTGCTGCGTGACGTGGGGCGGGTTCTGCAGATGCCGTTGGGCCAGGTCGACCGTCTGGCCAAGATGGTGCCCGCCAACCCCGCCAACCCCGTGACCCTGGCCCAGGCCATCGACCTGGAGCCGCGCCTGCGCGAAGCGCGCGACGCCGAGGCCTCGGTCAAGACGCTGCTGGAGACGGCGCTGGAGCTTGAGGGCCTCTACCGCAACGCCTCGACCCACGCGGCGGGCATCGTCATCGGCGACCGGCCGCTGACGGAGCTGGTGCCGTTGTACCAGGACCCGCGCTCCACCATTCCGGCCAGCCAGTTCAACATGAAGTGGGTGGAGCCGGCGGGCCTGGTGAAGTTCGACTTCCTGGGCCTGAAGACGCTGACGGTGCTGGATCGGGCCAAGAGCTATCTGGAACGGCGCGGCGCGGCTCAGGACTGGGGCCTGCTGCCGCTGGACGACCCCAAGACCTATGAGCTCATGGCCTCGGGTCAGACGGTCGGGGTGTTCCAGCTGGAATCCCAGGGCATGCGCGACACCCTGCGCAAGATGCGTTGCGGCTCGATCGAGGAAATCACGGCCCTGATCTCTCTCTACCGGCCGGGGCCGATGGAGATGATCGACACCTACATCGACCGGAAGTTCGGCCGGGCTGAAGTCGACTATCTGCACCCCAGCCTGAAGGAGGTGCTGACCGAGACCTACGGCGTCATCATCTACCAGGAACAGGTGATGAAGATCGCCCAGATCCTGGCGGGTTACAGCCTGGGCGAGGCCGACCTGCTGCGCCGCGCCATGGGCAAGAAGAAGAAGGAGGAGATGGATTTCCAGCGCCTTCGCTTCGTCAAGGGCGCGTCCGAGAAGTCCGTGCCGGAGGCCCAGTCGGGCTCGATCTTCGACCTGGTGGCCAAGTTCGCGGGTTATGGCTTCAACAAATCGCACGCGGCGGCCTATGCGCTGATCTCGTTCCAGACAGGCTGGCTGAAGGCCAATCACCCGGTCGAGTTCTTCGCGGCCTCGATGAGCCTCGATCTGTCGAACACGGACAAGCTGGCGGTCTTCTATCAGGACTGCCGCCGTTTCGAGGTTCCGGTCCTGGCGCCCGACATCAACCGTTCATCCGCCGACTTCGACGTGTCGTGGAAGGACGGGCAGGGCAGCGTGCTCTATGCGCTGGGCGCCATCCGCAACGTGGGCCTGGAGGCCATGAAGCACGTCATCGAGGTGCGCGAGACGGGCGGACCCTTCCCCGACATCTTCGACTTCCTGGAGCGGGTCGATCCCAGGGCGGTGAACAAGCGGGCGCTGGAAGGCCTGGCGCGCGCGGGCGCGTTCGACAGCATTCATCCGAACCGTCGACAGCTGTTCGAGCAGGCCGACGTGTTGATCGCCTATTGCCAGAGCGTGGCGGCGGAGCGGGCCTCGTCCCAGGTCAGCCTGTTCGGCGCCGATCAGGCCGCCGCCGCCCGCCCGCGCCTGAAGAGCATGGAGCCATGGGCAGGGCCGGACAAGCTGGATCAGGAGCTTTACGCCGTCGGATTCTATCTGTCGGGCCACCCGCTGGAGGAACTGACGCCGGCACTGAAGCGCAAGCGCGTGACCTTCGTGGCCGAGGCGCAAGGCCTGGCCGAGGCGGGGCATGAAGCCTTCCAGATGGCCGGGGTGGTGCGCCGCCGTCAGGAGCGGGCCAGCGCCCGTACCGGCGAGAAGTTCGCCTTCGTCACCTTCTCGGACCCGACGGGCGAGTTCGAATGTCTGTTCCCGCCGGAGCAACTTCGGCGCTGCCGCGATGTCCTGGAAGTCGGGACGTCGGTTCTGGTCAAGGTTCGGGCCAAGGCGGCGGATGGCGAGGTGCGCTTCTTCGGCGATGACGCCAGCCGCATGGACGTGCTGCTGGACGACGCCCAGATCGGGTTACGCGTCATCCTGTCGGCGCAATCGGCGGACGCCGAGGCGCTGAAGGCTCGGCTGGACCGGGCGCGGGCGCAGGGCAAGGGCGGCGAGGTCTGGCTGCAGGCCACGCTGGGCGGCCGCACCGAGGTGGAGATCAAGCTGCCTGGACGATACCGGCTGGACGCGGCGCTGCGCGGCGCGTTGAAGTCGGCGCCGGGGGTGGTGATGCTGGAGGACGCCTGATGAGCGAGACGAGCGTGAAGACCCATGCCGGGTCATGCCACTGCGGCGCGGTGGCCTATGAGGTGGATGTCGGGCTGGATGGCTTGATGGAGTGCAACTGCTCCCACTGTTATCGCAAGGGCTTCGTCCTGGCTTTTGCGCCGCGTTCGGCTTTTCGCCTGACCCAGGGCGAGGAGGCGACGACGTCCTACTTCTTCAACCAGCACAAGATCGAGCACCGCTTCTGCAAGACCTGCGGGGTGCAGCCGTTCGGTTATGGCGTGGCGCCGGACGGCAGCGAGGTGGCGGCGGTCAACATCCGCACCCTGACCGACATTGAGCCCTGGAACTGGATGGCCCAGCGCGTGGACGGACGCAGTTTCTGATCAGTCCGGTTGCGGTCGGAACGCTTCACGCGGAGTTCCGTCAACAGCGTAGAGACGCTCGACCGGGACTTTGACGACTAGCCCGCTGTTGGGCAGGCGCAGGTCGTAGATGGCGCCGAGCAGGCCCGCCATCGGTCGACCGACGACCTGTGCGCCCTGGGCGTCGAGACCGATGGCCAGGCCTTCGCCCATGCTGCCGGTCCAGCGCCCGACGCGGACGATGACGGGGCCGTCGTGATGCTTACCGGGGCGCGGCGACACCTGTTCGATCCAGCGCCGCTCGATGCCGGTTTCGCGCGCCTCGGCGGGCAGGGTGTGGATCTGATAGGCGGCGGGGGCCTCGACGAACCAGCCCATGATGGCGCGGGCGACCACGGTGTTGCCGCCGCCGGGCGTTTCGGTCAGGTCGAGGATGATGGTCTGGCCGGGGCGGGCCGTCGCCATGGCGTCGTCGAAGGCGGCGATGGTCGCCTGATCGCCGAGCGCGTCGTTGATGCGGATCTCCAGGGTGTCGCCGGCCGGTCGGCTGTGCACCGGCGGATGGTCGCGCTGCATCGTGTAGAGGGTGGGCAGGGTCAGGCGACGTTGAACGCCGTCGGCGCTCTCGATCGTCAGGTTGCGTGGGCGATCCCGCCGTCCGGCCGCCAAGACGCGGGCGGCGAAGGCGGCGCGTTCGCCCTCTGGCGCCAGGCCGACCTTGCTCCAGAAGAGGGAGATGGCGTCGTCGACAGATTGATTGTCTAGCGCGAGCAGGCGGTCGCCTGAACGAACGCCCGCTGCGGCTGCGGGCGATCCGTCGCGAACGTCGGTGATGGTCCAGCGACCCTCGACCTGTTCGATCCACAGATCGGCATAGCTGGGAACTACGGCCCAGCTGTCGGTCAAGGACGATCCGGTGATGGCGTGATGGTCCGCCAGGACCGTCAGGGCGTGTTCGACGTATCTCAGCAGGGAGGCGGCGTCGTGAACCGCCTCGGCCTGGGCGATCAGTTCGGGCGACATCGGAAAGCGACCGTCCGGCAAGCGTTCAAGATAGGCGTACTTTGCCTCGATCAGGGCGGGCAGAGCCAAGGCGTCCTGGCGATACGCTTCCGAGGAAGCCGGCGCCTGTGCCTGGACTTGCGCTGTGGCGGTCAGCGGAGCCGCGACGAGCGAGGTGAACGCCAGAGGGGGCAACAGGGCGGACAACAGGCGAAGGGAAAGGCGCATGACGCCATGTTGTCCGGGACCGCCCGGCGCGGACAAGTTAAAAGCCCATCATCTTCGACGCCTTGCCTTTTTCGGCCGTTTCGCCTACATGCGCGGCGCACTTCGCACGTGGGCGTGGCGCGGGCTGGGGAGACATCCCGGTCTGCACCGTTCCGAGGGATCAGCCGATCCTTTTAACCGCCCGCGCTAGGTTTGATCGGAAAAAGGAAAAGACGATCATGGCTCTGCCTGAATTCTCGATGCGTACGCTGCTGGAAGCCGGCGCTCACTTCGGCCACCAGACGCACCGCTGGAACCCGAAGATGGACCGCTACATCTTCGGCTCGCGCTCGAACATCCACATCATCGACCTGTCGCAGACGATGCCGCTGTTCCACCAGGCTCTGGTGGCTGTGCGCGACGTCGCCGCCAAGGGCGGCCGCGTGCTGTTCGTCGGCACCAAGCGTCAGGCCGCTGACCCGGTTGCGCAAGCCGCCACGCGCTGCGCCCAATACTACATGAACAACCGCTGGCTGGGTGGCACGCTGACCAACTGGCGCACCGTTTCGGGCTCGATCGCACGCCTGCGCGAGCTGGAAACCATCGTCGGCGCCGGCGGTGAAGGTCGTAACAAGAAAGAGCTGCTGACCCTGCAGCGCGAGAAGGACCGTCTGGAACTGTCGCTGGGCGGCATCAAGGACATGGGTTCGGTGCCGGACATCATGTTCGTGATCGACACCAACAAGGAAGCGATCGCGATCCAGGAAGCTCGCAAGCTGAACATCCCGATCATCGCCATCCTGGACACCAACTCGGACCCGGACGGCATCACCTATCCGGTTCCGGGCAACGATGACGCCGCTCGCGCCATCCAGACCTACTGCGACCTGATCGCCGACGCCGTCCTGGACGGCCTGGCCGCCGGCGCCGTCGCCCAAGGCATCGACCTGGGCGCTTCGGAAGCTCCGGTCGAGCCGATGCTGCGCGAAGCCGACGCCCCCAAGGCTGAAGCCGAAGCGGCTCCGGCCGGCACGGAAGGCGTGGCTGAAGAGCTGGTCGCCGCCGAGGCCGAGAAGGTCGAGGGCTGAGACTGACGTTCCGGCGCCGCCGCGCGCCGGACCGACGTCAACTTGACATGCGGCCGGGCTAAACAGTCCGGCCGCCCATTTTGAATTTCAGGAGAAGAACATGGCCGAGATCACTGCCGCCCTCGTGAAGGAGCTTCGCGAGCGTTCGGGCGTCGGCATGATGGACTGCAAGAAGGCGCTGGTTGAGACCAACGGCGACATCGAAGCAGCGATCGACTGGCTGCGCGCCAAGGGCCTGTCCAAGGCCGCCAAGAAGGCCGACCGCGTCGCCGCCGAGGGCCTGGTGGCCGTCGCCGTGCGCGAAGACGGCAAGGGCGAAGTCGCCTCGGCCATCGAGTTCAACGCCGAAACCGACTTCGTGGCCCGCAACGACCTGTTCCAGGCCGCGGCCAAGGAATTCGCTCAGCTGGGCCTGCACCACGACGGCGTCGACGCCATCCACGGCGCGACCCTGGAAAACGGCAAGACCGTTCAGGACGAAGTCACCAACCTGATCGCCACCGTCGGCGAGAACATGCAGCTGCGTCGCGCGGCTCGCCTGTCGGTCGGTGAAGGCGTGGTTTCGACCTACGTCCACAACTCGGTCTCGCCGGGCGTCGGCCGTATCGGCGTGCTGGTCGCCCTGGAAGGCGCCGGCGACAAGGAAACCCTGCGTGAAGTGGGCCGCAAGATCGCCATGCACGTGGCGGCCACGGCTCCGCTGGCGCTGGACACCTCGGACCTGGACCCGGCCGCGATCGAAAAAGAGCGCGCCGTCCTGATCGAGAAGGCCAAGGAAGAAGGCCGTCCGGAAAACATGATCGAAAAGATCGTGGAAGGTCAGATCAACAAGTTCCAGAAGGATGTGGTGCTGACCAAGCAGCCGTTCGTCATGGACCCGGACGTGACCATCGAACAACTGGTCGCCAACACCGGCAAGGAGCTGGGCTCCGCGCTGAAGCTGGCCGGCTTCGTCCGCATGGCGCTGGGTGAAGGCGTCGAGAAGGTCGAGACCCCCGACTTCGCGTCGGAAGTCGCCTCGATGACCGGCGGCAACTAACTCGAAACGCCTTCCCGAAAGGGAAGAAATTTCAAAAGGGCGCGTTCGGCTTTGAAGGCTGACGCGCCCTTCGTCTATGATGAGCCGCCGATTCACTTCGCGCGGATGCTAACCCCCTGTATCCACGGACCCCTGATCATGCCCGACGCCCCCTCTGAGTTTCGTTACAAGCGCGTCCTGCTGAAGGTCTCGGGCGAGGTGCTGATGGGCGACCAGCCCTATGGCATCGACATGCCGACCGTGGACGTGGTCGCCGCCGCCGTCGCCGCGGTGGCGCGCCAGGGCGTCGAAATCTGCCTGGTCATCGGCGGGGGCAACATCTTCCGGGGCCTGTCCAAGGCCGCCGAGGGCATGGACCGCGCCAACGCTGACTACATGGGCATGCTGGCCACCATCATGAACGCCCTGGCCATGCAGGGCGCGCTCGAGAAGATCGGCGTCGATACGCGGGTCCAGAGCGCCATTCCGATGGCCGCCATCGCCGAACCCTACATCCGCCGCCGCGCCATGCGGCACCTGGAAAAGGGTCGGGTGGTGATCTTCGCCGCTGGCGTCGGCGCGCCTTTCTTCACCACGGATTCCGGCGCGGCCTTGCGCGCAGCCGAAATGGGCTGCGACGCCCTGCTGAAGGGCACCAGCGTCGACGGCGTCTACACCGCCGATCCGAAGAAGGACGCCACGGCCACCCGCTATGAGACGCTGACCTATCAGGAAGTCCTGGCCAAGGACTTGCGCGTCATGGACGCCTCGGCCATCGCCTTGATGCGCGACAGCGGCATTCCGATCGTGGTCTTCTCGATCCGCGAGGAAGGATCGATTCAGAAGGCGCTGACGGGAGAAGGCACCTTCACCGTCATCACCAACAAGGCCGCCTGAGCGGCTTCGTCATCAAACGACAGGACCAAGGACACACGTCATGGCCAAACCCGATCTCAAGACTTTCCGTGACCGGATGGACAAATCCGTCGCCGCGCTGAAGGACGACTACGCTGGCCTGCGTACCGGCCGCGCCAACGCCGGCCTGCTGGAGCCGGTCGTGGTTGAGGCCTATGGCGCAACCTCGCCGCTGACCGCCGTGGCGGCGATCAGCGTGCCGGAGCCGCGCATGATCTCGGTCAGCGTCTGGGACAAGGGGATGGTGGTTTCGGTCGAGAAGGCCATCCGTTCGGCGGGTCTGGGCCTGAACCCGGTCGTCGACGGTCAGACGCTGCGTATCCCGATCCCGCCGCTGACCGAAGAACGCCGCAAGGACCTGGCCAAGCTGGCCGGCAAATACGCCGAGGACAAGAAGATCGCCGTGCGCAACGTGCGCCGCGACGCCAACGACGAGCTGAAGAAGGCTGAAAAGGCCGGCGATATCAGCCAGGATGATCAGAAGAAGATGGAGGCCGAGGTCCAGAAGGACACCGATGCGGCCATCAAGCGTATCGATGAGACCTTGAAGGCCAAGGAAGTCGAGATCATGCAGGTCTGACGCGGTCAGATCTGTTCAGGAAGGACGCCCCCATCATGTCGGCCGAGCCCGTCGCCACGGCGCCTGCAAAGGGGCCACGTCACGTCGCCCTGATCATGGACGGCAACGGCCGCTGGGCGCAGCGCCGGGGCCTTCCGCGCGCCGTGGGTCACCGCGAGGGGGTCCAGGCCCTGCGCCGCACGATCAAGGCAGCGCCGGAGCTGGGCGTGCGATGCCTGACGGTGTTCGGCTTCTCGACCGAGAACTGGAACCGTCCGGCTGACGAGGTGTCCGACCTGATGGGCCTGGTGCGCGCCTTCGTCGGCAGCGATCTGAACCGGCTGGATGCGGCGGGCGTGCGGGTGAAGGTGCTGGGGCGCCGAAAGGGCCTGCCGGACGACATCGCCGCCATCGTCGCGCGGGCCGAGGCCCAGACGGCGGACAATGAGAAATTCCTGCTGCAGGTGGCCTTCAACTATGGCGGCCGGGCGGATCTGGTGGATGCGGCCCAGCGGCTGGTCGATCGCGCGCGCGCGGGCGAAGACGTGGTTGTCGACGAAGCGGCGCTGGGCGCCGGTCTGTCCACGGCGGACGCGCCGCCGGTCGATCTGATCGTGCGGACGTCGGGCGAACAGCGCCTGTCCAACTTCCTGCTGTGGGAGGCCGCCTACGCCGAGATGGTGTTCCAGGAGATCCTGTGGCCTGACTACGGCGCGGAAGCCCTGGCTGAAGCCATCGCTCAGTTCGGCTGCCGTGAGCGCCGCTACGGCGGGCGCGAGGTCATGGACGAAGCCTATGGCGAGGTCGTGGGCTGATATGGCGTTGAAGCCTCGTGATATCGCCTTGCGCGCCGCCTCGGCGGTCGTGCTGGCGCCGGCGGCGGTCCTGGCGACGTGGGCGGGCGGCGACTGGTTCTGCGCCCTGGTGGTCGCGGGGGCGGTTCTGCTGGCCTTCGAGTGGGCGCGGATGTGCGCGCCGCGCCTGTGGCGGCCGATCGGGATCAGCGTAGCCCTGGCCCTGGTCGTGGCGGTGATCGCGGCCCACGTCGGGCAGATTTCACTGGCCCTGGTGCTGATGGTGTTCGGGGCCCTGGCGGCGGGCCTGTTCGCCCGCACGCGCGGTGAGTCCCTGCTGGATACGGCCTATGGGGTGCTCTACCTCGGCTGGCCCTGCATCCTGCTGATCTGGCTGCGCGACCTGCACGAGGTGCAGGGGCTGTACTGGACCGTGCTGGTCTTCGCCGTGGCGTGGTCGGCCGACATCCTGGCCTATCTGGTCGGCAGCTTCGTCGGCGGACCCAAGCTGTGGCCGCGCTTTTCGCCGAACAAGACCTGGTCGGGCTTCATCGGCGGCCTGACCGCTGGGATGATCGCCGGCGCCGCCATGGCGGGCTGGCTGGACATGGGCCTGCTGAACGCCTTCTGGGGCGGGGTTCTGGGGCTGACGGCGGCCTTGGCCACCATGGGCGGCGATCTGTGGGAATCCGCGCTGAAACGGCGTTTCGGGGTCAAGGACGCGGGCAATCTGATCCCCGGCCACGGCGGTCTGCTGGACCGGGTCGACGGGCTGATGTTCGCCGTGGTCGTGGTGTCGGCCGGGCGCCTGATCGTCCTGATGCTGGAGCGGGCGGCATGATCGCGCGGCGCGTCACCATTCTGGGCTCGACTGGATCGGTCGGCAGCTCGACCCTGGACCTGATGGAGCAGGCCCAGGCGGCGGGCTCGGCCGCGTTCGAGGTCGAGGCCCTGACCGGCGGCGCCAACATCGCCCGTCTGGCCGAGCAGGCCCGCCGGTGGCGGCCGCGCATCGCTGTGACGGCCGATCCGGCGCGCTTGAACGAATTGCGCGACGCCCTGGCGGGAACCGGGGTCGAGGCGGCGGCAGGGCCGGACGCCATCGTCGAGGCGGCCGTGCGGCCCGCCGACTGGATCATGGCCTCCATCGTCGGGGCGGCGGGCCTGCGCTCGGCCTGGGCGGCGGCGGGGACGGGTGCGACCCTGGCCCTGGCCAACAAGGAAAGCCTGGTCTGTTGTGGTCCTGCGCTGATCGAGCGGGTCAAGCGCAGCGGCGGGCGTCTGATTCCGGTCGATTCCGAACATTCGGCCATCTTCCAGGTCTTTCCGGCCGAGGCGCCGGAGCGCGTGTCCAGGCTGGTGCTGACCGCTTCGGGCGGGCCGTTCCGTACCCTGCCGCGCGCGGCCATGACGCGGATCACGCCGGAACAGGCCGTAGCTCACCCGAACTGGAGCATGGGCGCCAAGATTTCGGTCGATAGCGCCACCATGGCCAACAAGGGCCTGGAGCTGATCGAGGCCGCCTATCTGTTCGACATGCCGGAAGATCGGGTCGACGTAGTGGTGCACCCGGAATCGATCATCCACAGCCTTGTGGAATATGTGGATGGTTCGACTTTGGCCCAGATGGGGGCGCCGGACATGCGGACGCCGATCGCCTGCGCCCTGTCCTGGCCGGATCGACTGGCCTGGCCGGCGCCCAAGCTGGACCTGGCGGCCTTGGGCCGGTTGACGTTCGAGGCGCCGGATGAACAGCGCTTCCCGGCGCTGCGTCTGGCGCGCGAAGCGCTGGCGGCGGGCGGCGTGGCGCCCATCGTCTTCAATGCGGCGAACGAAATGGCGGCCCTGGCTTTCCTTGACCGACGGCTGGGCTTTCTCAATATTGCCGCAGTCGTCGCCGACACCCTTGAAAAGGCGACGGGCGCGGGCGTGTCTTGCGGTTCCGACGATGCTTGCGACGCGGCCCTGGCGGTCGATGCGGAGGCGCGAAGGATCGCGAACGACGCCATCGCCTCGCTGATCGTAGCCGCCTAAGGGCCACAGGAGACATTGACCGGCATGATAGGCGCCTTCGGCCAGGTCCTGATTTACGTCGTGCCGTTCCTGCTCGTCCTGACGGTCGTCGTGACGGTGCATGAGCTGGGTCACTTCCTGACCGCGCGCGCCTTCGGCGTGAAGATGGATCGCTTCGCCATCGGTTTCGGCCGCGCCGTGCTGCGCCGCGTCGACCGCCATGGGGTGGAGTGGCGCGTGGGTTGGCTGCCGCTGGGCGGCTATGTGAAGTTCTCGGGCGACCTGGATGCGACCGGCGTGCCGGATCGTGCGGGACTTGAGGCGCTGCGCCAGGCCGTGACGGCCGAGCATGGGCCAGGCGCCGAGCGCGACTACCTCTATTTCAAGCCTCTGTGGCAGCGCGCCCTGGTCGTGGCGGGCGGACCGTTCGCCAACTTCGTGTTGGCCATCTTCATCTTCACCCTGCTGTTCAGCCTGGTGGGCGTCGAACTGCGCCCCGCGCGGGTGATGGAGGTCCAGGCCCAGTCGCCGGCGGCGCAGGCGGGCTTCCTGCCGGGCGACCTGATCACCCATGTGAACGGCAAGCTGATCTCCGACGGGGGCGAGGTGACGCGCGTCGTGGCCCTGAGCAGCGGCGATCCGGTGCGCTTCACCGTCGAGCGCGGCGATCAGGCGGTGCAACTGACGGCTACGCCCGAGCGCCGGGTCGAGACCGACCGCATCGCCGGTCGGGTCAGCGTCGGCCGCATCGGTCTGGCGCTTGGTTCGACCCGCGACGAAATCCGCCATGTCCGTTACAGCCCCATTGAAGCGGTGGGGCAGGGGGTGCGTGAAACCGGCGCCATCCTGAACACCACCCTGACCTACATCGGCCGCATCTTCACCGGCCGTGAGTCGGGCGATCAGTTCAGCGGCCCGCTGGGAATCGCCAAGGCGTCCGGCGCTCTGACGAACGCCGCGGTCGCGGCCAATCCCGAGCCCTGGGCCATTGTTCGCAATCTGTTGCTGACGCTGACCAGCTTCGCGGCCATACTTTCGGTCGGAATCGGCTTTTTAAATCTGATGCCTATTCCCGTTCTGGATGGGGGGCACCTGCTGTTCTACGCTTATGAAGCCGTGGCGCGCCGCCCGATGGCCGCCCGTGTTCAGGAGGCGGGATATCGGGTCGGTCTTGCTTTGCTGGCGGGTTTGATGTTGTTCGCGACCTGGAACGATCTGCAGAAACTCAATCTCTTCAAATTCCTCGGCGGGCTCGTCTCGTGAGCCGACGCCAGCCCCCGATGGTATTCCGCATGAACCAAAACGACAGTCGCCTCATGACCCAGACTCCTGGCCGCATTCTCGGGGTCAGCGCCCTGGCCCTGACCTTCGCCGCCGGACTGGCGCAACCGGCCCTGGCCCAGCAGGCGACTCCTGCGCCGGCCCAAGCGCCCGCTGCAGCGGCCCAGACGCCGCAGGTGCAGATGGCGCAACCGGAAGCCGAGCGCGCCGCGGTCAACCGCATCGTGGTGCGGGGCAACCAGCGTATCGATCAGACGACGGTGCTGTCCTACCTGCCGATCCAGCCGGGCGACACCATCGACGCCGTGACCATCGACGTGGCGGTGCGCACCCTGTCGCGCACGGGTCTGTTCGCGGACGTTCAGATCGGCCTGCAGGCCAACGGCGACCTGATCGTCGAGATCGCCGAGAACCCGATCATCAACCAGGTGACCTTCGAGGGTAACAAGGCCCTGGCCGAGAAGAAGCTGCGCGATGAAGTGACCATCCGCCCGCGCGGCATCTACACCCGCGCGCGGGTTCAGGAAGACGTCGGCAAGATCGTCGAACTGTACCGCCTGTCGGGCCGCATCTCGGCGACGGTCACGCCCAAGCTGGTCCAGCTGGAGCAGAACCGCGTCGACGTGGTGTTCGAGATCGACGAAGGCCCGGAAACCGGCATCGCCGCCGTCACCTTCCTGGGCAACACCGCGTTTTCGGACAGCGACCTGCGTCAGGTCATGGTCACCAAGCAGTCGGCCTGGTGGCGTCTGTTCAGCTCGAACGACAACTACGACCCGAACCGGATCGACTACGACCGCGAGCAACTGCGGAAATTCTACACGAACCGCGGCTATTACGACTTCCGCATCCTGTCGTCCGTGGCTGAACTGAAGCCGGACAACAGCGCCTTTGGCGTGACGGTCACGGTGGACGAGGGCGACCGCTACAACTTCGGTGAGATCAAGGTCGTCACCGAGAACGACCGCCTGAACGCCGACTTCCTGCAGATGCTGCTGCCGATCCGTTCGGGCGATCTGTATGAGAGCGATCGCATCCAGGCGGCGGTCGACACCCTGACCTTCGCCGCCGGTTCGGCCGGCTACGCCTTCGTCGAGATCAACCCGACCTATCGCGCCGACCCCGAGACGGACACGGTCAACGTGACCTTCAACGTGCGCGAGGGCCAGCGCGTCTACATCGACCGCATCAATGTGGTCGGCAACACCCGCACCCTGGACAGCGTCATCCGCCGTGAGCTGATGGTCGGCGAGGGCGACGCCTTCAACCGTTCGCTGGTCGAGCGGTCGCGCAACAACCTGCGCGCCTTGGGCTTCTTCAAGGACGTGAAGATCGAGGAGACGCGCGGCAGCGCGCCGGACCGTTCGGTCGTCAACGTCACCGTGGAAGAGCAGCCCACCGGCGAACTGTCGGTCGGCGCGGGCTTCAGCTCGGTCGACTCCTTCGTGCTGAACCTGGGCATCACCGAGCGCAACTTCCGCGGCCGGGGCCAGAACGTCGTGGCGCGCGCCGAATGGGGCTCGCTGCGTCAGCAGATCGACTTCCGCTTCACCGAGCCGAAGTTCCTGGGACGCGACGTGCGGGCGGGCTTCGACCTGTTCCACATGCGCTATGACCTGAGCAAATACTCGTCCTACGACTATCGCTCGACCGGGGGCGGGGTGCGCATCACCTATCCGCTGAACGGTTACGCCTCGTTCAGCGCGCGTTACTTCCTGAAGGACGACGAGGTCGTCATTCCGTTCGGCTATTGCGGCGGCGTGGGCGCCGGCTCGTCGGCGCTGTGCGACCAGGCGGGCTCCTACATCAACTCCTCGGCTGGCTACACCCTGCTGGTGAACCGTCTGAACGACCCGGTTCGGCCGACGCGCGGTTGGTCCGCATCGCTGCGTCAGGACTTCGCCGGCATCGGCGGCGACGTGAACTACATCAAGACCGAGGCCGACGCCTCCTGGTACTACGGCATCCGCCCGAACTGGGTGGTCAGCGTTCAGGGCCAGACCGGCTACGTCAGCGGCTGGAGCGGCGATCCGATCCGCATCAACGACCGCTTCTTCAAGGGCGGCAACACCTTCCGCGGCTTCGAGACGGCGGGCATGGGCGCGCGCGACCTGACCACGACCGACGCCCTGGGCGGCAACTTCTACGCCATCGGCACGGTTGAACTGACGGTGCCGAACTATCTGCCCGACGAATACGGCATCAAGACCTCGCTGTTCGCGGACTTCGGCACCATCGGCAAGCTGGACGACCGCTATATGGTCGATCCGACGACGGGGTTGCGTAACCCGAACATCGTCGATGAACTGTCGCTGCGCGCCGCCGCCGGCGTCAGCATTCACTGGCGTTCGCCGATGGGGCCGATCCGTTTCGACCTGTCGAAGGTTCTGTCCAAGGAAGACTACGACAAGACCGAGACGTTCCGCTTCTCGACCTCTACCCAGTTCTAACCGCGGTCTGACCGCCGCTACCAAGGCTTAGATTATGAAACTCATCGCTATCGGCGCCTTCGCCCTCGCTTCGCTGACCGCTTCGGCCGCCCTGGCCCAGACGCAAGGTCCGACCAACCCCGGTCCCGCCATCCCCGGCGTCTGTGTCTATTTCAACCAGCGTGTCCTGGCTCAGTCGACGGTCGGTCAGGCCGTGCAGACCCGCATGGAGCAACTGGCTCAGGAAGTTCAGGGCGAACTCCAGCCCTACGCCACCGCCATCCAGACCGAAGCTCAGGCTCTGCAACAGGGCGCTGCGACCATTCCGGCTGACCAGATGAACCAGCGTCGCCAGCAACTGCAGACCCGCATCCAGGAAGCTCAGCAACTGGAAGGCACCCGCGACAACGAGCTGCGCTACACCCTGGCTCAGCAGCGCCAGAAAATCTCGGAAACCATCGAGCCCCTGCTGGTCGCCGTCTACCAGGAGAAGGGCTGCGGCATCATGATCGACCGCGAGAGCGTCTTCATCATGAACCCGGCCATGGATGTGACGGACACCGTCATCCAGCGCCTGAACGCCCAACTGCCGACGCTGAGCTTCAACCGCATGCCGGTTCCGGCCCAGCCGCAGTCCTAAGGCGGGCCATGCCCGATCCGAGGTTCTTCCAGACCCTGTCGCCCCTGACGGTCGCCGCCCTCGCCGAGCATATCGGCGGGGAGGTGGTCCGGGGCGGCGAGGTCATCGTCTCGGCCGTCGCGCCCCTGTCCAGTGCGGACCGGGGCGCGATTGCGTTTTTGGGCGATCGCAAGTTCGCCGCCGCCCTGGCCGAGACGAAGGCGGGCTGCGTGATCGTACCGCCGTCGGCCGTGGACGCGGCGCCGGCCGGCGCCGCCGTCATCGTGTCGGGTGAGGCGCAGGCCGCATGGGCCCGTGCGTCGGCCCTGCTGCACCGACCCGTCCGTCTGGACCGCGCCATCACCGCCGCCGAGGCCGCCGAGGACGATACCGTCGTGGTCGAGCCGGGCGCCGTCCTGGGCGAGGGCGTCCGCATCGGGCGCGGCAGCCGCATCGGCGCCAACACCGTCATCGGGCCGGGCGTCCAGATCGGCCGCGACTGCTTGATCAGTTCCGGCGTCACCGTCGGTTTCGCCCTGCTGGGCGACCGGGTGAAGCTGCTGGCGGGGGCGCGCATCGGCGAGGCGGGCTTCGGCGCCGCCGGGTCCAAGGCCGGTCCGGTGGACATTCCGCAACTGGGCCGCGTCATCCTGCAGGACGGGGTGACGGTCGGGGCCAATTCCTGCATCGACCGGGGCGCCTATGACGACACCGTCATCGGTGAGAACACCAAGATCGATAATCTGGTCATGATCGGCCACAACTGCGTCATCGGCCGCAACAACCTGATGGCGGCGCACACCGGCATCTCGGGTTCGGTCACCAGCGGCGACAACTGCATCTTCGGCGGTCGGGCGGGCGTGGGCGACCACATCACCATCGGCGAAGGCGCGCGCGTCGCGGCCGGCGGCGGCGTTCTGGCCGACATTCCGCCGGGCGAGATCTGGTCCGGCTATCCCGCCAAACCCCTGCGCCAATTCTTGCGCGAGACGGTGTGGCTGTCCAAACAGGCGTCCCAGAAGAAGGGCGCGAAGGAATCGAAAGAATGAGCGAAGACAACAACATCGACTACGCTGAGGTGATGCGTCGCCTGCCGCACCGCTATCCCTTCCTGCTGGTCGACAAGGCGCAGGATTTCGTGGCGGCGACCTCGATCGTCGGCATCAAGAACGTCACCCACAACGAGCCCTTCTTCCCCGGCCACTTCCCGATCGATCCAGTCATGCCGGGCGTGCTGATCGTCGAGGCTATGGCCCAGACGGGCGCGCTGTTGATGTCCAAGTCGCTGGACGTGGCCGTGGCCGACAAGGTCATCATGTTCATGTCGATCGACGGCGTGCGCTTCCGCAAGCCCGCGCGTCCGGGTGACCAGCTGCGCATGGAGGTCAAGGTGATCAAGGCGCGCGGCGACGCCTACAAGTTCCGCGGCGAGACCTTCATCGACGGCAAGTTGGCCGCCGAGGCCGAGTTCATGGCCATGGTCGTCACCGTGGCGGAGCCCGCCCAGTGAGCATCCACCCGACCGCCCTCGTCGACGCCTCGGCGACCTTGGCGGACGGGGTCGAGGTCGGCCCGTTCTGCACCGTCGGGCCGGGCGTGGCGCTGGCCTCCGGCGCGCGTCTGGTCAGCCATGTGGTGATCCAGCAGGACACCAGCGTCGGCGCGAACACCACGATCCATCCCTTCGCCGTCATCGGGGGCGACCCGCAGCACGGCGGCTATAAGGGCGAGCCGGTGCGGCTGGAGATCGGCGAGAACAACCTGATCCGCGAGCACTGCACCTTCAACCGGGGCACGCCGCAGGGATCGGGCGTCACCCGCGTCGGCTCGAACAACCTGTTCATGACTGGCGCCCACGTCGGCCACGACTGCGTGGTCGGCGACAGCGTCACCATGGCCAACAACGCCACCCTGGGCGGCCACGTCCATGTCGGCGACAAGGTGTTTCTGGGCGGCCTGTGCGCCATCCACCAGAACGGCCGGGTGGGGCAGGGCGCCATCGTTGGCGGCTTGGCCGCCGTGACGCGCGACGTCATTCCTTATGGCTCGGTCTGGGGCAATCACGCCAGCCTGCACGGCCTCAACCTGATTGGGCTGAAGCGCAAGGGCTACGGCAAGGATGCGGTGCGCCGCCTGCTGGCCGCCTACCGCGACCTGTTCGAGGGCGAAGGCGTCTTCGCCGAGCGTCTGGATCGGGTCGAGCAGGCCTATGCCGACCTGCCCGAGATCATGGAGATCACCGCCTTCATCCGTGACGGCGGCAAGCGCCCGCTGTGCCTGCCGGGCGCGGAATGACGACCCCGCCCAAGCTGGCTCTGATCGCGGGTTCGGGCGACCTGCCCATCCGCGTCGCCCAGCGTTGCGAGGCTGAGGGGCGCGAGGTCTTCATCATCCGCCTGAAGGGCTTCGCCGACGCCCACCTGCACCGCTGGCCGGGGCAGGATTTCGGCATGGCCGAGATCGGCAAGATCGTGAAGGCCATGCGGGCTGAGGGCTGCCGCGCGGTGTGCTTGGCGGGCTACGTCAACCGGCCGGATTTCAGGACGTTGAAGCCCGATCTGAAGGGCGCGTCCCTGCTGCCGGGCATCATCGCGGCGGCGTCCAAGGGCGACGACGCCCTGCTGCGCAAGATCCTGTCGGTGTTCGAGGATGAAGGTTTCGCCGTCGAGGGCGCGGACGACATTCTGGGCGGCGAGATGTTGGCGGCGGGCGCGCTTGGCCGCGTGACGCCGACGGCGGAGCAACTGGCGGACCTGAAGAAGGCGCTGCATGTCGCTGAAAAGTCAGGTGAACTGGATATTGGTCAGGGCGCGGTCGTCTGCGACGGACTGGTGCTGGCGGTCGAGGCGCAGGAAGGCACGGACGAGATGCTGCGCCGTGTGGCGGGCCTGCCGGCCGACCTGCGCGGCTCGCCCGGCTATGCGCGCGGGGCGCTGGGCAAGGCGCCCAAGCCGATTCAGGATCTGCGCGTCGACATGCCGGTTATCGGACCGACGACGGTCGAACTGGCGGCCGCCGCAGGTCTGGCCGGGATCGGCGGGTTCGAGGGACGGCTGATCGTCATCGACCACGAAGGTCTGGTCGAGGCGGCCGACCGTCTGGGCCTGTTCGTCTGGGGAGAGCCGCGATGAGCCGTCCGTTGAAGGTCATGCTGGTGGCCGCCGAGGCGTCGGGCGACGCCCTGGGAGCCGGGCTGGCGCGCGCGCTGAAGGCGCGGCTGGGCAAGGACGTGGTCTTCGTCGGCGTGGGCGGACCCAAGATGGCGGCTGAGGGCGTCGAGAGCCCCTTCGACATCGCCGAATTGTCGATCCTGGGCTGGATCGAGGGATTGAAGGCCTATGGCCGGGTCAAGAAGCGCGTGGCCGAGACGGCGGCGCTGGCGGCCGTGGAGAAGCCGGACGCCGTGGTGCTGATCGACAGCTGGGGTTTTACCATCCGCGTGGCGCAGGCGATCCGCGCCGCCTCGCCGAAGACGCCGCTGATCAAATACGTCGGACCGCAGGTCTGGGCCTCGCGTCCGGGGCGGGCCAAGACGCTGGCGGGGGCGGTGGATCACCTGCTGGCCCTCTATGCGCTGGATGCACCGTGGTTCGAGAAGGCGGGTTTGCCGACGACCGTCGTCGGCTCGCAGGCGCTGCACGTTGACATGGCGGGGGCCGACGGCGCCCGCTTCCGCGCGACGCGGGGCATAGCGGCGGATGCGCCGCTGCTGCTGGTCTTGCCGGGCAGCCGACCCAGCGAGATCACGCGCATGACGCCCGTCTATGAGCAGGCCGTGAAGCAGTTGAAGGCGCAGGTTCCGGGGCTGGAGGTGGCTGTCGTCGCGGCGGGCACCGTCGCCGCCGATGTGGCGGGCCGGGTCGCCGCCTGGCCGTTCCGCGCCCATGTCGTGCAGGAGGCCGACAAGTACGACGCGATGAAGGCCGCGAACGCCGCCCTGGCGACCAGCGGCACAGTCTCGACCGAGCTGGCGCTGGCGGGCGCGCCGATGGTCATCGCCTATAAGATCGACGGGCTGAGCTACGTCCTGATGAAGCGGCTGGTGACGGCCAAGCACATCACCCTGTTCAACATCGCCGCCGACGAGGCCATCGCGCCGGAGTTCATCCAGGACGAGGCGACGCCGCAGGCGCTGGCCAAGGCGGTCGCGCGGTTGCTGGCCGATCCCGAGGCGGCGGCCGATCAGGCGCGCCGTCAGACCGAGGCGCTGGACCTTATGGGACGCGGCGGACCGGACCCGTCGGAACTGGCGGCGGATGCGGTGCTGCGGGTGATCGCGGCGAAGGCGGGGTAGCGCCCCACTTACCGCTCATCCCGGCGGAGGCCGGGACCCAGT
>NZ_FUIE01000012.1 GCF_900163625.1 Brevundimonas diminuta 3F5N | reverse complement strand
TTGCTCGTAAGCCTCATGAACCGGGCCTCATGAATCGGGGATGAAGGGCGGCGTCTGCGGCGTGAACTGGCCAGCCGCATCGATCACCTGTGGGCCATCGCCGAGCGGCGTCGCGTCCGCTGGGCGACGCCGCCCTTCATCCCCGATTCATGAGGCCCGGTTCATGAGGCTTACGAGCAACATGGCCGCGCGGCTTCGAGCTTGGCCGCAAAATCGGATGCGACCTTGCGGCGAAAATGCGGCATGGTGCGTTCAGGAGAGACGCCGATGACCAAGTCCAGCAATGAATCCGACGCCCGCGCCGCCCTGCGCGTGGTCTCCTCGCCGGAAGCCGAGGTCTATGACCTGATGCGCGCGCCCGAAACCACCGCCGAACGGGTCAAGCGCCTGCAGGCTGAAGCCCGCGCCCTGGCGCTCGAACAGGTCGAGGCCCTCGAGGTCGCCCTGTGCAAGGCCGCCGACATGGCCAAGGAGATCGCCGACGGCGGCGACGCCTATCCCGTCGGCGCCCGCGAACTGGCCGCGCGGCTGGTCCAGGATCTGCCCGCCAAGGCCGAGACCATGAAGGCCATCGTCGCCAAGAGTCATCCTTGATTTAAGGGCGCTATCGCTCGCGACCCGGTCGCTCGCTGGTTGAGCGCCTGCGCGAAGCGCCAGGCCGCGTCGGGTCGACCCGAAGGGCGGCGCGAAGCAGCCACAAGGCGCAGCCTTTTGACCGCGGCCCGCTAGGAACCGAGTACGTCTTCGTACTCGGGATGGCGCTTCAGCCAGGCCACAGCGTAGCTGCAGTGCGGGATCAGGGTCAGCTTCTCGGCGCGGGCGTGCTCGGCCAGGGCCTGCATGAAGCGACCCGCCGCGCCCGTGCCGCGCAGGGCCGGGTGCGCCTCGACGTGCAGGATGACGCGGGCGTGGCCGCGCACCGCATACTCGGCCCAGACGGGATGCTCGGTTCCATCTGCGTCGGCGAACAACTGCTGGAAACGGCGGTCGGCGGCGTGGTCTTTGAAGGCGGGCACGGCGGCTCCTCCCGAGTGCGGTTAGATCAGGCCGGCCGATCGTTCAGCAGGGCCATCAGACCCAGAACGCTTTTCACCGTGAACCAGATCGACACCAGCAGCAAAAGAAGTCCGGAGACCAGGAGAACCGGGAGGCCGATCAAGAAAGGCGACGTGACGAGGCCGATGATGAACAACACCCACAGGACGGCGCTGATCCAGAACACCGACCAGAACAGCCTGATCTGCGCCTCGACGTGCTGGGCCGCCAGCCCGGTCGCCGAGCCCCGGTTCATATAGGCCAGCACCAGGCCGACCAGCACCAGCAGGTTCGCGCTGGGGATCGACAGGATGTAGAGGATCCACGCCACCACGGCGCCGTCTCGGCCCGCGACCGGCGCGGCGGGGTTCTGATCGCTCATGACGGCGGGCCTTTCAGTAGAAGAAACGACGCGGCTCGGCGATGGCCTGGCCCGTCAGCAAGTCCTTCAGTCCCAGGGCGCCGCGCACGATGGTCCACACCGCCATGACGAACAGGACGAAGACCCCGACGTTGACCAGGATCAACACCGCCCCGGCGATGATGGCGACCACCGCCGCCAGCAAGGTCCGCTGCTGGAAGACGAAGTGGCTGCGCAACACCGGATCGACCGGCGCAGGCCGACGCCACACGCGCAACAGGCCTATCGCCGCCGCCACGCCGAAGGTCGGCGCCGCCAACAGGATCAGCGCATAACCGGCGTAAAGCCCCGCCAGATCGGCGGGCGCCGCTTCGGCGTTCGTGCTGCTGCTGTAATCGCCGGACTGGACCATCGGAACCTCTTGTCAGGCCGGGATGATGGCGGGACGGACGGCCCCGCGCAACCGGCCTCAGCGCGAATAGGCGACTTCGCAGGCGGCGGCCGCCGCATCGGGAATGGCGCCGGGCTTCTCGACCCGCACGACGACGTTCAGCACGCGCGGGTCGGCCAGGCAGGCGACAGCGGTGCGCTCGGCGAAAGTCTCGATCAGGGCGATGTGCGGCCCCGCAGCCAGCTCGCGCACGATGCGGGCCACGCCGTCGTAATCCAGCGTTTCGGCCAGCCGCTCGACCGGAGCGGCGCCCAGGTCCAGTTCGACATCCACCACCAGCGGCTGCAACCGCCCATGCTCATGGTCGTAGAAGCCGATCGAGGCCTCGACCTTCAGGGCGCGGACCATGACCTTCAGGCCCAGGCGGCGCGGCTCGACGGACGGCAGGGGGGTGACGACGGCGCTCAAGACCAGGTCTCCGGCGGCAGAAGATCATTGATGCTGAAATCGGCCCGGTCGCACCAGGCGCCCAGCTCCCAGGCCCGCTCCGCCTCGGTCAGACCGCGCGTCAGAACGGTATTGGTCGGCGTCTCTTCGATGGCCAGTTCGGCCAGCCGGAAGGGCAGGCTCTCGGCCGACAGGATGACCTCCAGCTTGCGCCACAGGGCGATGACCAGGGCCTCGGTCGTCGGGTCGCCGTCCACGGTCAGCACCTGGTTCAGGCGATGCGGTTCGTGCTGCTGGAACCAGGCCAGCAGGGGGTCGGCGCGATTCAGTTGAAAGGCGTGATCCAGACTGCGGTCGACGAAACCGTGCCAGCGCGCCTTCAGCCGCTCGAACGAAGCCGCATGGTTTGCGGCGCCGAAGGCGATCTCGGCGGTCGGCTCCAACGTCACCGTCACGAACTCATTGTGCCCATGCGGCACGGCGCACTTCGACCCCGCATCGGCGATCAGCCGGTGCGCCATCGAGAAGCGGCGAGTGAAACGGACAGCGGGCATGAAGGTCTCAGGATGAACGGCGGCAGCTAAAGCACCAACCTATCGGCAAATAAAGGTCATGTGGCGGCGAACGCCCTCAGGCGAACTCCAGATCGCGGTCGCGGCGGGTCAGGCCGGCCCCGGCGTCCACCACCAGATTCTGGCCGGTCAGGCTGCGCGCCGTCAGGATGAAGGTCAGGGCCGCCGCCAGATCCTCGACCGCCACCGGCCGCTTCAGCGGCGTGGCCTCGGCCCCGGCCAGATAATCGGCCTCGGGCCAGCCGGCCGAGGGCAGGGTCAGGCCCGGCGCGATGCCGCAGACCCGGATGCGCGGCGCCAAGGCGAGGGCCAGGGCTCCGGTCATATGGGCGATGCCCACACGGCTGACGGTATAGGAGAAGAAGTCGGGGTTCGGCGCCGTGACCTTATAGTCCAGCATATTGACCACCACGCCCTCGTCCCCGTCAGGCAGGCGCGCGGCGAAGTCGCGGATCAGGGCCAGGGGCGCCAGGACATTGACCTCGTGATGAAGGCGCAGGTCCGCCTCCTGGAAGGTCTCCAGCTGGTCATAAACAAACAGGGAGGCGTTGTTGACCAGCACCCGCAACGGCCCGAAGGCGGCGGCCTGATCCATCAGGGCGGCGCGCGCCCCGGCGTCCGTCAGCTCGGCCTGAACGGCGACGGCGCGCCGCCCCAGACCCTCGATGGCCCGGACCACGGCCTCGGCCCCCTGCGCGTCCGAACGGTAGTGGACGACGACGTCATAGCCCGCCTGGGCCGCCGCCTTCGCCAGCACCGCCCCGATCCGGCGCGAGGCGGCCGTGACCAGCGCCACGCCCCTGGACTGAGCCAGCGAAGGGGCGTCAGCCGACCTGGAGTCAGTCAACCCGGCCGAACTCGAAGTAGTTGAAGGCGGCGACGACGGCGATGAAGGCGAAGATGGTGGCGATGGCCAGCATGAGAGGTCTCCTGTTCCGCCCCCGAATAGGGGCAAGCGCGCCCCTGTTCAAGCCGCCCGGCGACAGCCTATCGTTCCCGCATGGCAAACTGGCGTACCCGCATTGAACCCTTCACCCGGCCGCTGTTCTTCATATGGTCGCGGATGAGCCGGGGCATGACGCTGGGCGTGCGCGGCGCAGCAGTCGACGGCGAGGGCCGGGTGCTGCTGGTCAAGCACACCTATCTGGAGGGCTGGTGGCTGCCCGGCGGCGGGGTGGACAAGGGCGAGACGACGCAAGACGCCGTCATCCGCGAACTGCGCGAAGAGGCCGGGTTGATCGTCAGGGGCGAGCCGCACCTGCTGTCGGTCCATTCCAACGAACGCTTCTTTCCGGGAGATCACGTCCTGGTCTACCGCATCGACGTCTTCGACATGACCGAGCGGACCAGCCACGGCGAGATCGCCGAGATCGGCTGGTTTCATCCGAACGCCCTGCCCGAGGACACGACCCGCGCCACCCGCGACCGCCTGGCCGAGATCTTCGGCGGCGTCGCGCCCGATCCGAACTGGTGAGACCGCCGATGCAGCTTCCCGTCCTCGCCCTGTTGGCCATGGTCATCGGCGGCGCCGCCACCGCCCTGCAGGGGCCGACCAATGCGCGGCTGGCTTCCGCCGTCGGTTCGCCGGTCAATGCAGCCTTCGTCTCCTTCTTCGTCGGGACGGTGGCGCTGGGCGTGCTGGCGATGACTTTGCAGGCGCGGCCGGACGTGCAGGCGATGAAGGCCCTGCCCGCCTGGGCCTGGCTGGGCGGACTCTACGGCTGCGTCTTCGTGGTGGCCGCCGCCTGGGGCGTGCCCAAGATCGGCGTGGCGCTGACCATCACCCTGATGGTGGCGGGCCAGCTGGCGTTGAGTCTGATCCTCGACCATTTCGGCGTCATGGGCGTGCCGCAGCAGCCGATCAGCCTGACCCGCATCGCCGGAGTGCTGCTGGTGATCGGCGGGGTGCTTCTGGTCCGGCGCGGCTGAGCCTATATCTCGCCTGATGACCGACCCGACGCCCGACATTCCGGAGACGCCCGACTCGCAGGCGAACGCCCTTCCGCTTCAGGCCGCCGAACTGATCGCGGACGAGGCCCGGCGCGCGCCCGACAAGCCCGGCGTCTATCGCATGTACGGCGAGGACGGCGCCTGCCTCTATGTCGGCAAGGCCAAGTCGTTGAAGAAGCGGGTGGTGCAGTATGCGCAAGGGCGGTTCCACACCCAGCGCATCGGCCTGATGGTGTCGCTGACCCGCTCGATGGAGCTGGTGGTCACGGCGTCCGAGACCGAGGCCCTGCTGCTCGAATCCAACTTCATCAAGAAGCTGAAGCCGCGCTTCAACGTCCTGCTGCGCGACGACAAGTCCTTCGCTGAACTGATGATCCGTCGCGACCACCGCGCCCCTCAGGTCCGCAAGCATCGCGGTGCCCACACCATTCCTGGCGACTATTTCGGCCCCTTCGCTTCGACCTGGGCGGTCAACCATACGCTGAACACGCTGCAGAAGGCCTTCCTGCTGCGGTCCTGTTCGGACAGCGTTTATGAGACGCGTACCCGCCCCTGCATGCTGCACCAGATCAAGCGCTGCTCAGCGCCCTGCACCGGGCTGATCTCGCTTGAGGACTACGGCGATCTGGTCACCGAGGCCGAACAGTTCCTGCGCGGCAAGTCGCGCGCCGTCATCGGCCGCCTGTCGCAGGAGATGCAGGCCGCCTCCGACGACCTCGACTTCGAGACCGCCGCCCGCGTGCGCGACCGCATCCGCGCCCTGTCGGCCATCGCCATGGAGAACAGCGTCAACGCCGAAGGCGTGGCCGAGGCCGACGTCTTCGCCCTGCACGCCGAGGGCGGTCAGGCCTGCGTTCAGGTCTTCTTCTATCGCGCAGGCCAGAACTGGGGCGGCCGCGCCTATTTCCCGCGCGTGGACAAGACCGACAGCGACCCGGAAATCCTCGCCGCCTTCCTGGGCCAGTTCTATGAAGACAAGCCGGTTCCGCGCCTGATCCTGTCCAACGTCCGCCCGCATGAACTGGAACTGCTGGAGGAAGCCTTCAGCATGAAGGCCGAGCACCGGGTCGAGATCGCCCGCCCCCAGCGCGGCGGCAAGGCCAGCCTGGTCGACCACGCCCTGACCAACGCCCGCGAGGCCCTAGGCCGCAAGCTGGCCGAGAACTCGGCGCAGGGCAAAATCCTCGACGAGGTGTGCGAGGCCTTCGGTCTGGACGCCCGGCCCGAGCGGATCGAGGTCTATGACAACGCCCACATTCAGGGAACGAACGCCGTCGGCGGCATGATCGTCGCGGGGCCGGAGGGCTTCCGCAAGAACCAGTACCGCAAGTTCAACATCAAGGGCGAAGACCTGAGCCCCGGCGACGACTACGGCATGATGCGCGAGGTCATGCGCCGCCGCTTCGGCAAGCTGGTCAAGGACGAAGAGGCCGGCGAGGCGGTCGAGCGCCCCGATCTGCTGCTGATCGACGGCGGAGCGGGCCAGCTGGCCGAGGTGCTGGCCGTCATGGCCGATCTGGGCGTCGACGACATCGCCGTGGTCGGCGTGGCCAAGGGACCGGACCGCGATGCGGGGCTGGAGAAGTTCTTCATGCCCGGCAAGGCGCCTTTCATGCTGCCGCTGAAAAGCCCCGCCCTCTACTACCTGCAGCGGCTGCGGGACGAGGCGCACCGCTTCGCCAACGGCGCCCACGCCAAGCGCCGCTCCATGGACATCAAGAAGAACCCGTTGGACGAGATCGAGGGCGTCGGGCCGGGGCGCAAGAAGGCCCTGCTGCACGCCTTCGGCTCTGCCAAGGGCGTCAGCCGCGCCTCGGTCGCCGATCTGATCAAGGTCACCGGCGTCAATCAGTCGCTGGCCGAACGCATCCACGGCTTCTTTCACAAGTCCTGACAGACGAAGATTTCGGGTTGAGCGACCAACCGTCGCGGGTCTAGGAAACGCTTCATGACCAACGAATTGACCAAGGGCTATCACCGCTTCCGCCAGAATCGGTGGCCGTCCGAACGCGCCGAATACGAAGCCCTGGCCGCCAACGGTCAGAAGCCGCACACTTTGGTCGTGGCCTGCTCCGACAGCCGCGCCGATCCGGCCCTGATCTTCGACACCGCGCCGGGCGAGCTGTTCGTCGTGCGCAACGTCGCCAATCTGGTCCCCCCCTATCAGCCCGACGGCAAGCTGCACGGCGTCTCGGCGGCGCTGGAGTTCGGCGTCAATGTGCTGAAGGTCAAACACGTCGTCGTCATGGGCCACGCCTCATGCGGCGGGGTGAACGCCATGCTGAACGGCGCGCCCGCCAACTGTCAGGACTTCGTCGCCCCCTGGGTCGAACAAGCCGCCCCGAGCGTGCGCCGCGCGGTCGAGGCCCTGCCCGCCGAACAGGTCGAGTGCGCCGCCGAGGAGGCCGTCGTGCGCCTGTCGCTGGACAACCTGCGCACCTTCCCCTGGATCGCGGAGAAGGAGGCGGCGGGCGAGCTCAAGCTCAGCGGCCTGCATTTCGGCATCGCCCTGGGCATCCTGTCCAAGCTGACGGGACCGGGACGGTTCGAGCGGCTGGACTAAGCGGCGCCCACGCCTCTGGCCTCGCCACTGGCCGCGAACCGTGGCACACCCGGCGCGTTGCAACGGAAGACGTCATGGCCCCTGCCTACAAAGCCATCCCCAACATCCTAACCAGCCTGCGCCTGGCGGCGGGGATCGTCATGTTCCTGCTGCTGGCGGGGGCGACCAGCGGTTTCCCCTTCGTCTCGGCCTGGCTGAGCCCTGACGATCAGTTCGCCATGTACCGCACGGGGTTCTGGATCTTCGTCATCGCCGCCTCCACCGACTGGGTCGACGGCTGGCTGGCCCGCCGCTGGAAGGCGGAGACGCGCTGGGGCGCCATCCTGGATCCGATCGCCGACAAGATCCTGGTCACCGGCGCCGTGCTGGGCGTGCTGACCTCAGGCTCGGTGCAGCAGATCATCATTCCCTGCGGCCTGATCCTGTTCCGCGAATTCGCCGTCTCGGCCCTGCGCGAGACGATGGCGGGGCGCATCAACCTGCCCGTCACCCTGGCCGCCAAGTGGAAGACGACCCTGCAGATGGTCGCCCTGGGTTGCCAGCTGTTCGCCCGCAACTGGGACGGCTGGGGTCTGCCGTTCGACTATCTGCCCGCCTTCCAGCTGTTCTCCGACGCCCTGATCTGGCTGGCCGCCCTCGTCACCCTGTGGACCGGCTGGCAGTATTTCAGCGCCGCCCAGAAGCAAATGCGGGACCTCTGATTCCTTCTCGGACAATCTGAAAATGAAGAAGGCGCTGGGGTAACCCAGCGCCTTTTCCATGACCACGAAGGTCAGGTCGCGGTCCGACAGGCCGAAAGTGGTTTCGTCGAAAGGAAAAGGCCGAGTCTCGCCGGTCAGGACGTAACCCCGGCGCTCGTACCAGGCGATCAGCTCAGACCGCTGGCGGATGACCGTCATCTCCATGCGCGACGCGCCGAATCGGGCGACAGCTTCGGCTTCTGCAGCTTCGATCAGAAGGCGGCCGAAGCCGCCAGCCTGGCGCGCCGGATCGACCGTCAGCAGGCCGAGATAGGCCAGACCCTCGCCCTGATCCGCCACCTGGACGCAGCCGGTCAGGGCGCCCTCGACCTCAGCCAGCAGGATGACCCGCGACGCATCGGTCAAGATATCGCGCAGTTCCGCCTCATCCGTGCGCTGGCCGCCCAGCAGGTCGGCTTCATGGGTCCAGCCGGCCTTGGCGCTATCGCCGCGATAGGCGCTCTCAATCAGGCGGTGCAGCGCCGGAACATCGTCCGGCGCGGCGGGACGGAAGCTCGCTTCGCTCACTGGACGCCCAGCTCCCGGATCAGGTGATCCATGCCGTAGACGTCGCGCAGGGCCGTGGTCACGGCCTGGGTGGTGACGATGACGCTGCGGTTGACGTTGCGATCATAGCCATAGGCGTTGCGCTGGGTCAGGACAGTGGAGTCGAAGTTGGCGCCGATGATCTCGCCCTTGGCGTTGACGGCGGGCGAGCCCGACGAGCCGCCGATGGTGTCGGACGACACCGCCATGTTCATCACCGCGTTCGGGTCGATGCGGTCCTTGGCGGCCAGCAGCTTGGGCGCAACGTTGAATGGTTCAGCGCCCGTCGCACGGTCCCACAGGCCGGCGAAGGTGGTGAAGGCGCCGATACGCTGGCCCGGAACGTCGGTGCCTTCGACCCGGCCGTAGGTCAGGCGCAGGGTGCCGGTGGCGTCCGGATAGACGGCGTCGCCAAAGGCGGCGAAGCGGGCGGCGGCCAGTTGCTCGGACGCGCGATCAGTCGGGGCCTTGACCTTGTTGTCCCACTCGGTGCGAACAGCGCGAGCATCGGCGTCGATGGCCAGGACATACTGGATCAGCGGATCGGTCGAGGCCTGAACGGCGGGCAGGCCGCCTTCCCACAGGGCGCGGCGCACGGCGGGATCGGCCAGCTTCGTGCCTTCGATCAGGCGCGCCGACAGGGCCTCGGGGCTGTCCTTGCCCAGCAGGGTGCGGGCGTAGGGGCTGTCGACAGTCAGCCATTCACGGGTCTTGGACAGCCACCACTCCAGACGGATCTGCTCCAGTTCGGGATAGGTCGGGCGCTCGGCGAACAGGCCGGACTGTACGCCCGGCAGGCGGCTGTCGGCGAACTCGGGCAGGCGCTGATCGGACGGCTTGGCGCGCTCCTGCGCCCCGCGCACGATGGCCCGCGCCCACTGGAACAGCGGCGAACCGCCCGCGACCGCAGTGGTGCCCATGCCCGTGCCGCCTTCCAGCAGAGCCATCGGCGCGTAGAGTTCGCGAGCAATCGGCTGAACTTCAGCGAGGGCGGCCCAGGGATCGCCGACCTCGGCCGACAGGGCCTCGTTCTCGGCGACGCGACGGTGGAAGACCGTTTCCTGACCGGCCAACTGATCCATGAAGGCCGGGTCGATCAGGGCCGCCATGCGGCCCCGCCCGCGCTTGTAGGTGTTTTCGACGCCGACGATGGGGTCCATGGCGATGAAGGCCTGCTCCTCGCCTTCCTCGGCATAGCGGATCAGACGACCGCGCAGCTCCGAGGCGATCAGCTGGTCCAGCGGCAGGACCACGTCGCGGATGGTCATCAGCTGAGCCTGGGTCAGCAGGCGCTGGGTCGAGCCGGGGTTGCCGGTGACGAAGACGGGCTCGCCCTCGGTCGGCCTGTTCGGGTTCCAGGTGAAGTGGGTCGGGGTCGCGGCGGGCTTGCCGTCCTCATAGAGGCGGATGAAGGCCGCATCGATGGCGAAGCGCGGGAAGGAGAAGTTGTCCAGATCGCCGCCGAAGGTCGCCGCGCGATCCTCCGGCGCCCAGGCCAGGCGCACGTCGGAGTATTTGCGGAACTTGTAGAGCTTGAACTGACCGCCGCGATACAGGCTGACGACCTGGCAGCGGATCTTGGGGTCATCGCCGCAGTTTTCGGTCTCGATGCGACCGGCCTCGGCCTCGCGCGCCTGAGTGTAGGCCTGACCGTCCAGACCCTCGCCCGCCTTCTGCACGCGCTCGGTGACGTCGGAGATGTCGGTCAGGATCTCGGCCGAACCGCCGGGGCATTTCAGCTCTTCCTCACGGCTCTTCGGCGTGAAGCCGGTCTCGGCGTATTGTAGCTGGGGCGTGGACAGGTTGGCGACGCAGGTGGCGACGCAATGGTTGTTGGTCATCACCAGCCCCTCAGCCGAGATGACGCCCGCCGAGCAACCGCCGAACTTCACCGAGGACTGGCGGACGCGATCCAACCAGGCCTGGTCAATGCTCGTGCCCAGGGTCTGATTGGCGCGGGCGATGGGGAAGTTGTCGTAGGTCCACATCCCCTCCTCCGCCTTGGCCGAAGAAGCGGCGGCGAAGGCCAGGACGGCGGCCGAGGCGAAGAGTATCGGGGTGTAGGTGGTGCGCATGAGACATCCTCGACGTCGCGGCTCGGCTGTCGCCGAGGCCCTGTTTCAGCCCCCTGGAAACCGAGGCCGTCTTGCGGTCAGTCTGAACAGAACCTGGACGGAAACCGCAACCCCTGGCGGACGCATTCACAGCGCGCGTTCGCGGGTCTAGATTCGGCGAATGACGAAACGGGACGGGATTGACGCCATGTCTGACGACTTCCCCCAGGGCGTGGTGCACGTCGCCGGCAAAGACATGCAGGCGCGGCTGTCCTCCGACGCCGAGATCCTGGCCCTGTGGCGCGGGCTGACGCCGCTGGGCCGCAATGAATTCATCTGCTGGGTCGAAGACGCCAAACAGGCCGCCACCCGCGAGAAACGGATCGAGCGCGCGGTCGAGGAACTGCGCGAGGGCAAGCGACGGCCCTGCTGCTGGGCCGGGTGCATCCACCGCACAGACAAGACGCCCAGTCGCTGGCAGCAGGCGGTGCTCGTCGAAAAGAGCCGCGGCAAGCCGCAGTAGCCCTGAGCGGACAAAGAAAAAGGGGACTCCCGACGGCGCCCCCCAATCCCGGACCTAAATCCGACAGGCTTAGCGACGCACGCCCAGTTCGCGCAGCAGGCGCGGCTGGTTGTAGACGGTGCGCAGGGCCTCGGTGACGGCGGCGGTCGAGACCGACACCGTGCGGTTCAGCTCGCCGTCGTAGCCGAACGAGCCGCCCAGCGAGTGGATGTTGCCGTCGAAGGCGGCGCCGATCACTTCACCCTTGGCGTTGATCACCGGCGAGCCGGAGTTGCCGCCGATGATGTCGTTGGTCGAGACGAAGTCGTAGACGACGTCCTTGTTGATCCGGTCCTGCGCCGCCACGAAACGCTCGGAGGCGTTGAACGGCTCGGCGCCGGTGGCGCGCCCATACAGGCCGCCCATGTGGGTGAAGGACGGCACGGTGACGCCGCGATAGGTCCAGCCCTTCACCTGGCCGTAGGACAGGCGCAAGGAGAAGGTCGCGTCGGGGTAGAGGTTGTCGCCATAGACGGCGAAGCGAGCCTGGGCGACCTTTTCGGCGGCGCGGGCGGTCGGGGCGTTGACCCCGGCGTCCCACTGGGTGCGGATCGCTTGCGCCGCATTGTCGTTGGCCAGGACGAAGGCGATCATCGGGTCGCCCGAGGCGGCCAGCTGCTCCGGCGTCATGGCCAGGGCCTCGGCGCGGAAGGCCGGGTCGATGAGGCGGCTCTGCACCAGGCGAGCGGCGATGACTTCCGGGCTTTCGGCGCCCAGCATGGTCTTCACGTCAGCGCTGTCGACCGTCAGATATTCGCGGGTCTTCAGCATCCAGTGCGACAGCTGGATCTCTTCGACGCCGACCGGGATCGGCGCTTCCGAGGCCAGGCGACGGCCCAGGGCGGCGATGTCGCTGTCGGCGTAGCCGGCGCGGCGTTCAGCCGCCGGCTTGGCGCGCTCCTTCGACGCGCGGACGATCGACCGGGCATAGGAGTAGAGGGTCGAGCCGCCGCCCGCGTTCGCCTCAAGCTGGCGGTAAGGCAGATAGAGATCGCGGGCCGTGACCTGCACCTTCTCCAGATCGCCCCACGGGTCGCCGATGCGCTCAGCCACGGCCGGGTCGGCGGCGACGCGTTGACGCAGTTCGGCCTCTTCCTGGCGCTTCTTGCCCATGAAGGTTGGGTCCGTCAGGGCGCCCTGCTGGCCGTAATAGACCTTGAAGCTGTTCTCCAGGCCGAAGATCGGGTCCAGGGCGACGCGCTTCTCTTCCTCGCCGGTCGTCGAATATTCGACCAGACGGCCGCGCAGTTCGGCGCTCTGGATCAGGGTGATCGGGATCTGCTGGTCGCGCAGACGCTCCAATTGGCTGATCGTCAGCAGGCGCGAGGTCGAACCGGGGTTGCCCGCCACGAAGGTGACTTCGCCGTCGACCGGGGCGTTGGGGTTCCACTTCAGGTGGTTCGGGCTGGAGACCGGCTTGCCGTCCTCATAGGCGCGCAGGAAGGCGGCATCGAGGGCGTAGCGCGGGAAGTTGAAGTTGTCCGGGTCGCCGCCGAAGAAGGCCGCCTGGAACTCTGGCGCGAAGGCCAGACGCACGTCTTCGTACTTGCGGAACTGATAGAGGGCGTATTTGCCGCCGCGGTAGAAGCTGATGACCTGGCAGGTCAGCTTGCGGTCGTCGCCGCAGGCTTCCTTCTGGATCGCATCGATCTCGGCCGAGCGGGCGGCGACGAAGGCCGCGCCTTCCAGGCCCGAACCGGCGCCCAGGACGCGCTCGGTCACGTCGGTGATGTCAGTCAGGACTTCGGCCGTCTGGCCGGGGCAGGTCTTCTCTTCCTCGCGCGTGGCGGGCATCCAGCCGTTCTTGACGTAATCGTTCTGGGCCGTGGACAGGTCCTGAACGCAGGAGATGACGCAGTGGTGGTTGGTCAGGATCAGGCCTTCGCCCGACACGAATGACGCCGAGCAGCCCTGCAGACGCACGGCGGCGTTGCGCACGCGATCCAGCCACGACTGGTCGATGCGGGTGCCGTACGTGTCGTTCACCGTCTGGATCGGGAAGTTGTCGAAGGTCCACATGCCCTCGTCGGCGCGCGCGGCCGAAGCAGGGGCGTTGATCACCACTGCGGCCATGCCGAGGGCGGCCAGGGAAGCCGTGAACGAAAGAGTGCGACGAAGCGACATGGGCGTCTCCGAATAGGCGGGACACCACGCCACGCCTTGCTGTTGCGCGTCACTAGCCTTGCCAGGGCCGCTTCCTCAACCCCCGTAACAAATCCGGCTGCGCCAGCCTTACCCCGATTTAACTTGGCCCCAGGCCGGGGCGCGGTCAGATAACAGCGCAAGTCAGGGGAATAGATACGCGTCATGTCGCTCGCGCTGTCCACGCTGCTCTTTGAGTGGCGCCGCTATATGGCCGCCGTCATGGCGCTGGCCCTTTCGGGTCTGCTCGTGCTGGCCATGACCGGAGTTTTCATCGGCATCGGCAAGGGCTTCACCGCCCAGATCGAACGCTCGAGCGCCGATATCATGATCCTTCAGCCGGGCGCCAAGAGCCTGATCAATGGACCGTCCGGCGTGCCACGCCGCTTCATCCCCCTAGCCTACAACCATCCCGAGGTGGTCGAGGTCCAGCCTCTGGACGGCGCCGGCGGCACCTTCCAGTCGGTCAAGGAGGTCGACCCGACCCGCAGCCAGGCCGACAACGCCAAACAAGGCGCCCCGCGCCTGAAATTCGTCCAGTCCAGCATCATCGACACCACGCCCGGCTCTGTCACCATTCCGACCGATTATTCGCAGGAACTGGTCGACGCCCTGCGCCAGCCCTTTACCGTCGCAGTCGATGAAACGGCCTTGACGCCGCTGGGCGTCAAGCTGGGCGACAAGGCCCTGTACAATGGTCAGACCGTCACGGTCGTCGGCGTCACCCGCGGCTATCCCAACATGATGCAGCCCGGCGTGGTCATGTCGCGCGACACCCTGCGCATGCTGGGTCAGGCCGACACCGGCCCGCGCGTCGGCCCCCTGATGATCAAGATCAAGGATCCGGCCCGCGCCCCTATCGTGGTCGCCCAGCTGAACGCCATGGGCAACGGCCAGTGGAAGGCCTGGACCCGTCAGGACCTGGCCGACGCCAACGCCGGCGCCATGTTCGAGGAAGGCATCCTGGTCATCATCATCGGCGGTTGCGTGGTGCTGGGGATCATCATCGGCGTAGCCATCACCTGGCAGACCCTGCGCGGGGCCATCATGGCCAACATCAAGGAGTTCGCCTCTCTGCGCGCCCTGGGCGTCGGCATGGGATCCCTGCGCCGCATCGTCATGGAGCTGAGCTTCTGGGTCGGCGTGGTCGGCGTGGCCGCCGCCATCGGCCTGACCTGGCTGCTGTCCCTGTTCGCCATGTCCAAGGCGGTCATCATCGCCCTGCCCTTGCCGCTGCTGATCGTGGTGGGCGGCGGACTGATCGCCATCGCCATGGTGTCCGGCCTGCTGTCGATGGGCATCCTGAAGAAGAGCCAACCTGCGGATCTGCTGCGATGAACACTATGGCTTTTGGGCACACGAAAGTGCACGGCAAGCATGGCGAATTCGCCATCGAGGCCAAGGGACTGGTCAAGCGGTTCAAGTCCGGCAAGAACTACGTCGAAGTTCTGAAGGGCGTGAACTTCGACGCCCGGCACGGCGACCTGACCATGGTCATGGGGCCGTCGGGCTCGGGCAAATCGACGCTGATCGCGGCGCTATCCGGGCTGCTGCGTCCCGAGGAAGGCCGCGTCGACGCCCTGGACGTGGACGACATGTGGAAGCTGTCGTCAGGCCGGATCGACAAGTTCCGCCTGGATCACTGCGGCTTCATCTTCCAGGGCTTCAACCTGTTCCCGGCGCTCAGCGCCCTGCAGCAGGTGACGACGGTTCTGAAGTTCCAGGGACTGACGCCCGATCAGGCGAAGAAACGCGCCACCCTCGCGCTGGAGGAAGTCGGCCTCGGCCATCGTCTGCATCAACGCCCGGCGGCTCTGTCCGGCGGTGAGAAGCAGCGCGTCGCCATCGCCCGCGCCCTGGCCAAGGATCCGCAGATCCTGTTCGCCGACGAGCCGACCTCGGCGCTGGACGGCGAAAACGGCCAGGTGGTCATTCGCCTGCTGCGACGCGCCGCCACCGAACACGGCGCCGCCGTCATCTGCGTGACGCACGACCCGCGCCTGGAAGCCTGGGCTGACCGCGTCATCCACATCGAAGATGGCGTGATCATCGACGATCAGCGCCGCACCCCCAATCCCGACGCCGTCCTGGCCTCGCACTGACACCGATCCTTTGAGGACTCACATGCCCGCATTTCTGAAAAACAAATGGCTCTGGATCGGCCTGGCGCTGCTGGTCGTTCTGATCATCGCCTTCAGCATGTTCCAGCAAGCCGGAGCCGCGAAGAAGGCCGAACTGGCCCAAGCCGCCGAGAAGAAGGTCGAAAGCCCCTACTCCGCCATCGCCAACGGCAAGGTCGATATCGAGGGCGGCATCATCCAGATCGCAGCCCGTCGCGGCGGCGTGGTGCGCGAAGTCCTGGTGCAGGAAGGCGACCGCGTCACCTCCGGCCAGATCCTGGCGCGCCAGGAGGACGACGAGCCGCGCCTGGCGTTGCAAACCGCCGCCGCAAACCTGTCGGAAGCCGAAAGCCAGCTGCGTTTGATCAACGTCGATATCGCCACGGCCCAGCGCGAATACGATCGCCTGCAGAAGCTGGTCTCGACCAACTTCGTCGCCGCCCAGCGCCTGGATCAGGCCCGCGACGCCATTGCGCAGGCTCAGGCCCGCCTCGGCTCGCAGCAGTCGGCCGTTCAGACCGCTCGCGCCCGCCGCGACGAGGCCGCCTATAATGTCGAGATGACCGTCATCCGCGCCCCGGCGGACGGCCGCATCGTGCGCCGCTACGCCAACCCCGGCGCCGGCGCCTCGACCCTGAACGTGTCGAACATGTTCGACCTGGAGCCCGACGCCCCGCGCATCGCCCGCGCCGAAATCGTCGAGGCCGACATTCCGAACATCACGCCCGATCAGGCCGTCGAGATCACCCCGGAAGGCGATCCGTCGAAGGTGTATGTCGGCAAGGTGCTGCGCCGCGCCGCCGTCTTCGGCGCCCGCAAGCTGGCCTCGGACGACCCCTCGCAGCGCACCGACGAGCGCGTGGTCGAGGTGGTGGTCGCCGTCAACGACGCGCCGCTGCTGATCGGCCAGCGCGTTCTGGTCAAGTTCATGAAGCCGGGCGAGACGGCCGGCGCCAAGCGCGACACCAACGTCGCCGGCGTGCCCGCCACCCGCTCGATGCAGACCCCGGCTCGCCGCTAAGCTGGAAACGCCATCGCAAATGGAAAGGGGCGCCGCGAGGCGCCCTTTTTTATTGGCGGGTTTCTCGGGACCGAAAGGGTCAGTTCCCCGTGAACGCCCCCGGCCGCTTCTCCAGCACCGCCGTCACGCCCTCGATATGGTCGTCGGTCAGGTGGGCCAGGGCCTGCATGGCGGCGGACAGCTCCAGCATCTGATCGAAATTCATGTCACGGCCCTGGCGCAGCAGGCTCTTGGCCATGCGTAGGGCCTGGGGCGGTTGGGCCGCGATCTGGCCGGCTGTCTCCATCGCCTCGTCCATCAGCGTCTCATGCGGGACGACGCGGTTGACCAGCCCCCATTTCTCGGCCGTCTCGGCGTCGATGGAACGGGCGGTGAACAACAGTTCGGCGGCGCGGTTGTAACCGATGTTGCGCGGCAACAGCCACGAACCCCCGTCGCCGGGAATGATGCCCAGCTTCATGAAGGGCACGCCGAAGCTGGCGCGATCCGAGGCGATGCGGATGTCGCCGAGCCCGGCGATGTCGCAGCCCAGCCCCATGGCCGGGCCGTTGACGGCGCTGACCAGCGGAACCTCCAGCCCGTAGAGGGCGCGCACGATGCGGTGGACGACACGACGATAGCGTTCGCGGATGGCGGCGCCGGAGCCTTCGAACAGGTCGCGGCGGTCCTTCATCGCCTTCAGGTCGCCGCCCGCCGAAAAGGCGCGCCCGGCCCCCGTCATCACTACGCAGCGAATCGACGGGTCGGCGTTGACGGCGTCGCAAGCGGCGGCGAAGGCCTCGCCGTCCTCCAGGTCCGGCAGGGCGTTCAGACGGTCGGGCCGATCCAGGGTCCAGACCATGACCGCGCCTTTGCGCTCTTCGACGATCAGACCCATGCCGCGCTTCCTCTTCACCAATGAAGCCTCGGGTGTCGGCCACCGAGCGGCGCGATGGCAAGGGCGGAATTGAAAAACCCCGGTCGTTCTGACCGGGGCTTCTGGTTGGATCATCCAGTCTCGCGACTACGCGCGCGGCCGTTTGATCGTTATGGGCACGAAGTTGGACGGATGGCTGACCACGCGGTCGCCTGCGCCGTTCATCTGCTTCGTATTCACCAGCATCCCGCCGAATAGGGCGAAGGACAGCATGGCGTGCTGGAGATTGCGCTCTTTGTTTTCGTTCATTTTTGGCGTCTCCTTTCGCTGAACGATGAAAGAAGACACGTCGTGCTTATTGGGACTCTCACCCTGTCAGTCGTTTCGCGTCGACGATGAAGATAGCGAAGCTGTGGAAAAAGTCAAGAATTATAGTCCGTTCTCGGACGCAATGTAGCGATAGCGTCACGAATCATGCCCGAAGCCTCCGCCCCTCGCCCGCCCCGACCTGTCGCCAGTCCGTGCGTCATGGTCTGCACCGTCGACGGCGCGTCGGGCCTGTGCCTGGGCTGTTTCCGCACGCTTCAGGAAATCGCGACCTGGAGCCGGATGACGGACGAGGCCCGCGCCGCTGTCATGATCGACCTGCCGGGCCGCAAGGGGCGGATCGATCCCCGCCTGCTGGGCGAATGAAGGCCGTCTTGCGAAGGGCGGGCTTCGTCAACCTTTCGTTCGCCACGTCGCTTCACCGCATGGGAAGACCAAGGCGGCATAGTCCGTCTCATGATCCGCTTTGACCCGCGCTCCGCTGTTGTTTTCGCCGCCGCCCTGGCGTCGGCGTCAGCGTGCATCGGCGCCCTGATGTGGTGGGAAGGCCCGGCTCAAGCCTACGCCGCCGTCGCCCTGAAGGAAGCGCCGTCGGTGACGCGTGCAGCCGACGGCCACTATTGGGCCGAAGCGACGGTCGAGGGGCGGCCCATGCGGATGCTGGTCGACACCGGCGCCAGCGTGGTGACGCTGAGCCGCGCCGACGCCGAACGGCTGGGCGTGCGGCTGAAACCGCATGACTTCAACCAGACGCTGAACACCGCCTCGGGCCAGGTGCCCGCTGCGCGGGTGCTGCTGACCTCCCTGTCGGTGGCGGGCGTGGAGATGACCTCGGTCGAGGCCCTGGTGGTCGATCGCGACATGCCCGCGGCCCTGCTGGGCATGAGCTTCCTGGGCCGACTGTCGGCCTTCGAGGCGCGGCCCGACGGCCTGATCCTCAGGGGCTGAACGCGCCTCAGCCGCGCCGGCCGAAGGGCACGACCTTATTGTCTCGGTCATGGCCGATGTCAGCGCCGCCCAGATAGGGTATCCCCGACCGCACGCACCAGTACCGCACGATCTCCTCCGCCGTCTGGCCGAAATCGGGATCATTGACGGTGACGTCCGACACCCGGCCCAGACGGATGCCCGCAACGCGGCGGATCGAGGCCTGGCCGGTCAGGTGGAACACCATCCGATCGACGCGATAGAGGGCCTCGGACACCTCTTCCAGCATCAGGACGTGGCCGGTCAGGTCCGGCTCGATCGCCGTACCGACCAGTTCGTTGAGGATGGTCAGGTTGAAGCCGACGGCGGGCCGGGCGTCGGTCAGCAGGGACGGCTCCAGCGAGGCCGCATCGCCGCTTCGCAGCCAGTTCACCGCCCGCAGGCCCGTGGCGTCATGACGCGATCCGTCCGAGGCCATCGGCCCGTGCGCGACGTGGGGGAAGCCCGCGCGGTAGAGCGCCGCCAGCAGGCTGCCCGCGTCGGAGTAGCCGAGATAGCGCTTGGCGTAGGCGTGAGCGTTCAGTTCGGGGATCACCGCCTCGGCGATGCGGCAGGCGCCGTAACCGCCGCGCGCGAACCAGACGGCGTCGATGTCGGGGTCATTGGCCGTCTCGACGAAAGCGCGGGCGCGGGTGGCGTCGTCGCCGCCGAAGTGGCCGTGGACCTCATGCAGGGCCGGATGCAGCACCAGTTCGACCGCGCCGTCCGGCCAGGTCGCCGCTGCCCAGGCCCGGATCGCCTCGCCCCGCGCGGGGTCCAGGCGGGAGCTGGCGTTGACGACGCCGATTCGGAACGGTCTGGTCTGCATGGACGGGGTGGCCTCGGGCGTCTTGCGTGCTAGTCAGATCAGACATTCCCCGGTTTCCCGCATTGAAATCAAGCCGATGAACAAAGACTACTTCTTCTGCGGCGTCGGCGG
Source organism: Brevundimonas diminuta 3F5N (assembly GCF_900163625.1). Lineage (GTDB taxonomy): Bacteria > Pseudomonadota > Alphaproteobacteria > Caulobacterales > Caulobacteraceae > Brevundimonas > Brevundimonas diminuta_A. The sequence continues at coordinate 8,968 of NZ_FUIE01000012.1, read as the reverse complement.
CTCCGGCATGCTGCCCCTGGCGATGATCGTTCAGGCGCAAGGCGGCCGCATCGCCGGCTCCGACCGCGCCCTGGATCAGGGCCGCACGCCCGAGAAGTTCGACTGGTTGCGCGCCCACAGCGTGACCCTGCACCCGCAGGACGGTTCGGGCGTGGTCAGCAAGGATCAGGTGGTCGTCGCCACCGGCGCGGTCGAGGATACGGTGCCCGACATCGGCGCAGCCAAGCGCGTCGGCGCCCTCATCAAGACCCGGCCTCAGTTGCTGAGCGAACTGTTCAACGCGGCTCCGACCTCGATCGGCGTGGCGGGCACCAGCGGCAAGTCCACCATCACCGGCATGATCGCCTGGATTCTGGATCAGGCCGCGCGTGAGCCGACCGTGGTCAACGGCGCCGTGATGAAGAACTTCGCCGACGCCGACCACCCCTTCGCCAGCGCCCTGGTCGGCGGACCGGACCTGTTCGTCGCCGAGGTGGACGAGTCGGACGGCTCCATCGCCCGCTACGACCCGACGGTGGCCGTGGTCTCCAACATCTCGCTGGACCACAAGTCGATGGAGGAGCTGCGCGACCTGTTCGGCGGCTTCGTCGGCCGGGCGATGACGGCGGTGCTGAACCTCGACAATCCCGAGACGGCGGCGCTGGCCCAGACCCTGGCGCCCGGCAAAGCGACCACCTTCGCGCTGGGCGAGGAAGAGGCCGACCTGTCGGCGCATGACCTGCAACCGCTGCCGACCGGCATGACGTTTGAACTGCGCGTGCGCGGCGAGGCGGCGCGGGCGGCGAGACTGAACGTGCCGGGCGCGCACAACGTCGCCAATGCGCTGGCGGCGCTGGGCGCCGTGAAGGCGCTGGGCGTGGACATGGATCAGGCCGTCGCGGCGCTGGAGACGTTCAGCGGCATCCGGCGGCGGCTGGAGGTGGTCGGGGCGCAGGGCGGGGTCACCGTCATCGACGACTTCGCCCACAACCCGGACAAGATCGCCGCCACCCTGAAGACCCTGCACGCCTTTGACGGGCGGCTGCTGATCCTGTTCCAGCCGCACGGCTTTGGCCCGCTGAAGCTGATGAAGCACGAGTTCGTCGAAGGATTCGCCGGGCTGATGCGGCCGGACGACGTGCTGCTGATGCCCGAGCCGGTCTATTACGGCGGCACCACCGATCGCAGCGTCGGCTCGGAGGACATCGCAGCGGGCGTGCGCGCGGCGGGCCGCCAGGCGCAGGCGCTGGAGACGCGCGCCGACTGCGGCGACCGTATCGTCGAGATCGCTCGACCTGGCGACCGGGTGGTGGTGATGGGCGCGCGCGACGACAGCCTGTCGACCTTCGCGGCCGAGCTGCTGGCGCGGCTCTGAATAATCCGCACTCGGATTATCTGTCAGATTAGCCTTGCAAAACATTCACTTCCGGCAAATCGCCTGTTAAGCGCCCTGGCCTAACCCTGCTCTCGCAAAACGCAGGGGACGGCTGGAATGGCCAGGATCGGAGACTTCGTGGACGCCTCGGCGCCCATGGCGCCGGACGCGCCGGGGGCCGACGCCCTGGCCCGTTTCGAGGCCGAACCCGAGACCCTGGTCATCGCCGTGGCCGACGCCGACGGGCGGCCCGTCGGCCTGATCGAGCGCAACGCCTTCACCCTGAAGCTGGCGGCCGAGTTCGGCCGCGCCCTTTACGCCCGACGCCCAGTCTCGGCCCTGATGGACCCCGACCCCATGATGGTGGAGGCCGACGCCTCGGCCGACGTGCTGTTCCAGTCAATGGATGCGGCCGGGCTGGGCGCCCTGCTGAAGGGGTTCATCGTCGTCTCGCGCGGCCGCTATGTCGGGGTCGGCGCCGGGCTGCATGTCCTTCAGGCCGGGGTGGCGATCCACAAGCGCCGCGCCGAGGCCATGGCCGAGCTGGCCCAGAACCTGGTCCGCGCCGAGGCCGAGGCCCGCGCTTCCAGCCGGGCCAAGTCCGAATTCCTGGCCGTCATGAGCCATGAGATCCGCACGCCCCTGAACGGCGTGCTGGGGGTGGCCGCCCTGATGGAACGTCAGCTGACGCAGGAAGACCTGCGCCCCCACGTCCGCACCATCCTGGACTCTGGAAACAGCCTGCTGCGCCTGCTGACCGATGCGCTGGACATGTCGCGGGCCGAGGCTGGGATGCTGACGCTGGAGCCCGCCCCGCTGGACCTTCAGGTGGTGACGACGGACCTGTCGGCCCTCTGGAACCCCCGCGCCGAGGAGAAGGCGCTGAACCTGCGCGTCCATGGCGATTTGCGCGCCGCACGCTGGATCGTCGGCGACGAGATGCGGTTGAAGCAGTTGCTGAACAATCTGATCGGCAACGCCCTGAAGTTCACGGAAGGAGGCGCCGTCGAGGTCCGCCTGGATACGGCGTTGGAGGACGGACAGGTGCGCCTGTCCGCCACGGTCGACGACAGCGGCCCCGGCGTCAGCGAAGACGCCGCGCGCGCCATCTTCGAGCCATTCAACACCGGCGAGGCGGGCCGCCAGGGCGCGGGCGCGGGGCTGGGCTTGGCCATCTGCCGCCAGATCATCGACCGCATGGACGGCCGCCTGAGCGTCGAGCGTTCGCCGCAAGGCGGGGCGCGCTTCCGCTTCGACCTGCGTCTGCCCCTGGCCGAAGCGGACGGACGCCGCGATGACGGCGCCATGGCCGACCCGACCGCCCATGCGACCCTGCATGTGCTGGTGGTGGACGACAACGCCGCCAACCGCTTCGTGGCGGGCAAGGTGCTGGAGCTATTCGGCTGCACCCATGAAACGGCCGAAAACGGCCGGCAGGCGGTGGAGCACGCAATGGCGGGCCGCTTCGACCTGATCCTGATGGATGTGAAGATGCCGGTGATGGACGGGGTCGCCGCCACCCGCGCCATCCGCGCCCTGCCCGGCTCGGTCGCCGCCCTGCCGATCCTGGCTCTGACCGCCAACGCCGACCCGCGCGACGAGGCCGATTATCTGGCGGCGGGCATGGACGGGGTGGCGCAAAAGCCGATCCAGCCCGAAGCCCTGCTGAACGCCATCCGCCTGGTCCTGTCGCGCGAACAGGCCGCTCAAGCCGCCTGATCGGGTCCGACGCCGACAGTCGCGGTTGCAAGTCATTTGCATTTCATGGCAAGGCCGTCGGCGTGACCGACGCCGCAGCCTCTTCTGCAAAGCCCCCCGCCCGTCCGAAGGCCAAGGCCGCACGGCCGCCCGCGCGCGCCTTCTGGCTGAGGCAACTACAAAGCTGGCACTGGATTTCAGCGGCGGTCAGCATGGTCGGCCTGCTGCTGTTCGCCGTGACCGGGATCACCCTGAACCACGCGGCCCAGATTCCCGCCGAGCCGGTCGTGCGCGAACAGACCGCCGTCCTGCCCGCCCCCCTGCTGGCGCGGCTGAACGACTTTCCGCAAGAGACGACCGATCCCGCGCCCGACGCCGTGGCGCGTTGGGCCGACGAGGCCTTCGACGTCCGCATCGCCGGGAAGCCGACCGAGACCACGGCCGAGGAAATCTATGTCGCCCTGCCCATGCCCGGCGGGGACGGCTGGCTGACCATCGACCGGGCGACGGGCGAGGCGCTGCATGAGAAGACCACGCGCGGCTGGATCGCCTGGCTGAACGATCTGCACAAGGGCCGCAACACCGGCCGGGCCTGGTTCTGGTTCATCGACGTCTTCGCCGTCGCCTGCGTCGTCTTCACCCTGACGGGGCTGGGCCTGTTGTGGCTGCACGCCTGGCGGCGGCCCTCGACCTGGCCGCTGGTCGGGCTGGGGCTGCTGATTCCCGCCGTGCTCGCCCTGTTCTTCATTCATTGAGGAGCCGCTTCATGCGCTCGCTTCCCCTCATTCTGACGACAGCGAGCCTGACGGCGGCGGCCGCGCCCGCTCTGGCCGCCGATCTGTCGGTGTCGATCGAACTGCCGCGCATCAACAGCGCCGCCTATCATCGTCCCTATGTCGCCGTCTGGATCGAGAAGCCTGACCAGAGCGCAGTGCAGACCGTGGCCGTCTGGTATCACCCCGGCAGCCGCAACAGTCAGGGCGACGGCACCGACTGGCTGCGGGATCTGCGCGCCTGGTGGCGCAAGGGCGGCCGGGCGATGGCCATGCCCGCCGACGGAATCTCCGGCCCGACCAAGGCCCCCGGCCGTCATGCCTTCACCGTGCCTGGCGCGCGCCTGCGGAACCTGCCCGCCGGGCAGTACACGCTGGTCGTCGAGGCCGCGCGCGAGATGGGCGGGCGCGAGTCCGTGCGCGTGCCCTTCCGCTGGGGCGCGGCCAATACGGCCGCCGGGACGGGGTCGTCCGAACTACGCGCAGTGCGTGTCGCCGTGACCCGCTGAACGATCCCGGTCATAAGGGGGGCTTCGTCCTCTCAGCCAGACCGTTGCGCGTCCCATGAAACGTTCCGCCTCCACCCCGTCGCCGATCCTCATCGGAAGTGCGGACGACAGCCGACGCGACGACCGCGTCCTGATTCCGCCGATGACCGGCGCGCCCGAACGACCGCCCAGCGATCTGATCTGGTCGCTGACGGGCGAGACCATGGGCACGACCTGGTCGGTGCGCCTGGTCCCGCCGCCGGGCGCCGCCCAGGGCGATTTCGCGGCGGCGATCGAGGAAGAACTGGCCCGCGTCGTCGCCGTCTTCAGCCCGTGGGAGATCGACAGCGAGATCAGCCGCTTTAACGCCGCCCCGGCCGGAACCTGGGCCCTGTCGGACGACTTCTGGACCCTGCTGACCCAGGCGCTGGACCTGGCCGACGACGTCAACGGCGCGGTCGATCCCAGCCTGGGCGCCCTGGTCGACCTGTGGGGCTTCGGCCCGCCGGGGCCGCGCTCGGTCCTGCTGCCCCTGCCATCCGACGAAGAGGTCGAGGCGGCGCGCGCCGTCTCGGGCTGGCAGAAGCTGCGGCTGAACCGCGAGGCTCAGGCGGCGATCCAGATCGGAGGCATGAAGCTGGATTTCTCGGGCATCGCCAAGGGTCATGCGGTCGACCGCGTCTCGGACCGGCTGAGCGCTCTGGGCGCGACCTCGCACCTGGTCGAGATCGGCGGCGAACTGAAGGGCCGCGGCGTCAAGCCCGACGCCCAGCCCTGGTGGGTCGAGATCGAGGCGGTCCCCGGCTCGCCCGCCCCGCGCACAGTGGCGGCCCTGTTCGATCTAGCCATGGCGACCTCGGGCGACGGGCGGCGCGCCTTCACCCATGAGGGGCGGCTCTATTCGCACACCCTGGACGGTGCGACGGGGCGGCCGGTCGACAACGGCCTGGCCCAGGTCACGGTCTTCGACGCCTCGGCCATGCGCGCCGACGCCCTTGCCACGGCGCTGACCGTGCTGGGGCCGATCGAGGGGCCTGAACTGGCCGAGGCCCTGGGCCTGGCCGCCCATTTCACGGCACGCACGTCCGATGGCCTGACCGAACGCATGACCCGCGCCTTCGCCGCCATGCTGGACGACGCCTGAGGGAGCGTCAGACCTCCGACCAGCGCCGCAGCAGGTTGTGATAGACGCCGGTCAGCTCGATCACCGCCGCATCCTTAGGCCCCTTGTCCAGGTTGACGCGCTGGATCGCCACGTCGAGGCGGAACAGATTCTCGCGGTCGGCGTCGTCCCGGATCAGGCTCTGCAGCCACATGAAGCTGGAGACGCGCGCGCCGCGCGTGACCGGCGTCACCCGGTGCAGGCTCTTGGACGGATAGAGGACCAGATCGCCCGCCGGCAGCTTGACCGACTGGGCGCCGTACATCTCCTCGATGACCAGCTCGCCGCCGTCATAGTCCTCAGGCTCGGACAGGAAGAGGGTGGCCGACAGGTCGCTGCGGATGCGATGCCCGTCCCGCTGGCGGATGGCGTTGTCGACGTGGGTCCCGAACTCGCCGCCGCCCTCATAACGGTTGAACAGGGGCGGGAAGATCGTGTGCGGCAGGGCCGCCGAAACGAACATCGGATTGGCGTTCAGCGCCTGGACCACCAGGGCCGACACCTCGCGCGCCTGGCCGCTGTCCTCGGGCAGTTGCTGATTGCGCTTGGCCGTCGCCGACTGATGGCCCGAGGTCATGTTTCCGTCGGCCCAGGGCCCAGCGTCCAAGGTCTGGCGCAGGGCCTTCACCTCGGCCTTGGTGAAGACTTCGGGGATGTGCAGCAGCATGGCTTTCTCACCGTCTGGAAACGCATCGGCCCCGCCGCTCCAGTGAACGACGGGGCCGACATGATGACGCGAAACGCGGCCTCTTAGTAGCGGACGTTCAGCGTCAGGATGGCCTGGCGCGCCGGGGCGACATCGGCGTGGTGCACGCCGTTGGTGCGGATGATGTATTCCTCATCCCCGGCGTTCTGGACGTTCAGCTGCAGCGAGGCGCGGTCGCTGATGTCGTAGGAGGCGAACAGGTCGACGCGGGTGTATTCCGGCGCATAGACGCGGTTTGCGCCGCCGCCGGCCCCGCCCTGGTTCCCGCCCCAAGACTTGGAGACGTAGTAGACGCCGCCGCCCAGGCTGAGCTTGGGCATGAGACGGTAGGTGGTGAACAGGCTGGCGCTGTGCTCCGGCGTATTGGCCAGTTGCGCGCCCTTGTTGACCGCGCCGTTGACCAGTTCGGAATCCATCCAGGTGTAGCCGCCGAAGACCTGCCACTTGTCGGTGACGTTGCCCGACACGCCCAGCTCCAGGCCCTGGACCTTGGCTTCGCCGACCTGCTCATAGTCCGAGCCGGAGATCAGGATGGCCGCGTTCTTGCGCGTCAGGTGGAACAAGGCGCCGCTGAGCGCCAGACGATCGCCAAACAGATTGGCCTTGGCGCCGATCTCGAAGTTTTCGGTCTCTTCCGGGTCCAGCACGACATTGCCCAGATCGCCCGGTCCCGTCCCCGTGCCGCCGTTCTGGTCGCCGGCCGAAATGGTCGGCGGCGTCGAGGCCGTGGAATAGGAGGCGTAGATGCTGCTGTTCGCCGTCGGCTTGTAGACTAGGCCGACCTGGTAGTTGACGAAGTCCCAGCCGCTGCTGACCGGCTTGTAGACCGGCGCCGAAACCGTGCCCGACGCATTGACAGCATCGACCGAATAATCGTCCCAGCGCAGACCCAGGTTCACGATCAGCTTGTCGCTGAGATGAATGGCGTCGAAGGCGTAGACCCCCAAGGAATCCGTGTCCGTCGTGCTGACCAGACCGCGCGTGATCGTGCCCGTCCACGGGTCGTTCGGGTTGGGCGCATAGACCTGGGTGCAATCCAGGCCCGTCAGCGGCGCTGGGCAGGCCGTGCCGGTCAGGGTCGTGACCGTATAGGAGGCGTTGCGGTTCTTCTCGCGCGACAGCTCCAGGCCGACGTCGAAGTCATGCTTGATCGAGCCGGTCAGGAAGGAGCCGTGCAGATCGGTGACGTTGGCCAGGGTCTCGGCCGGATTCCAGCGCGACTTCAGGCCCCGCTTCATCCACCAGACGCCATTGATCTGCTGCGCCGCGCCGCCGTCGCCGGGGTTGGTGACGACATAGTCGTTCAGCGTCTGCGAGTAGCGGGTGACGTTGCGCAGGGCCAGGTTGTCGCTGAAGCGGTGCTCGACCTCCAGCGTCAGGCTGTCGACCGTATTGTTCAGATAGTCGCGCGCCTTCAGGCCGTAGAAGCTGTCATAGGGCACGTCCAGAATGCCCGAAGCGTCCGGGCGCGGCGCGTTCGCCCCGCCCCGCTTGGTGTAGAGCGGGATGCCGTAGTCAGGCATCTGGTTGCTGTCGAGGTGGTAGTAGCTGGCCGTCAGCGTCGTCGGCGTGCCCAGGCCCACGGCGACCGCAGCCCCGACGCCCCACTTGTCGAAGTCGACGCCGTTGCGACCCGGCACATCGCCCTGCGAAGCCATGACGTTCAGGCGCATGGCGGCCGTCGGACCGACCTGCCAGTTGGCGTCCACCGTGCCGCGCAGATAGTCATCCGTACCGACCCCGGCCGAGCCGTTGACGAAGTTGGTCAGGCGCGGCGACTTGGAGCCCAGATTGATGCTGCCGCCGCCCGAGCCGCGACCCGAATAGACGGAATCGGCGCCCTTGATGACTTCGACCTGCTCCAGGTTGAAGACCTCGCGCTGCTGGCCGCCGGTGTCGCGGATGCCGTCGACGAAGATGTTGTTGCCCGAAGCCTGGCCCCGGATGAAGGGGCGGTGGGCCAGGGGCTGGCCGCCTTCGCCCGCGCCGAAGGTGATGCCCGGCGAGGTGCGTAGAATGTCCTGCAGCGAGGTGGCGGCGGTCTGTTCGATGATCTGCTGCGGGATCACCGTCACGGTGCGCGGCGTATCGACCAGAGGCGTGACGAACTGCGGATCCTTCGGCTCGCGCTTCACGCGATGGCCGTTCACATCGACCGTGCCCAGATTGGTGGCGTCCTGGCTGATCACGCCGTCCGCAGGCGCAGCCTCGTCAGCCGCCGCAGCCACGGCGGGCGCGGCGCACAGCATCCCGACGGCGCTGGACGCGAACAGGAGCGCCTTGAGGGCGGCGGAGCGAGTGTCGGAGCGGGCGTCGGACATGGGGGGAGGAACCGGTCAATGAATGAGACCGGCTCGCATTAGCACCATTTCAGGGTGCGACAATCTGACTCCTGCGACTAAATCGCACTTGCGGATCAGGTGTCACACGCAGGTCACACCTGGGGCTTGGCGACCGCCTTGATCGACACCGCAGGGTCGGCCAGCAGGGCGTCGTCCACCGGCGTCGCCTTGCCGATCAGCATCCGCCCGCCCATGAAGTCGGCGGGGGCGTTGACCGCCTCGACCGATACGATCTGCTCGCCGCTGAGGTGGAAGACGGAGAAGGCCCCGCTGGCCGGATCGCCGCGCAGCAGCTGGCGGTCGGCGTCGAAGGGGACGCCCGCGATCTGTAGCTTGACGTCATACTGGTCGGACCAGAACCACGGCACCTCCGGCGCCGGGGCCGCGCGGCCGACGATGGCCGAGGCCGCCTGCTTGGCCTGCTCCAGCGCGTTGGGCACGCTCT
>NZ_FUIE01000009.1 GCF_900163625.1 Brevundimonas diminuta 3F5N | reverse complement strand
CGAACGCAAGCGCCGCGTGCGTCAGGCGGCGGCGGCCGGGGCGGCCTGGCGGCGCTGATGCTGGCCGTCCTGCGCCTGATCGGCGGCGCAGGCGGGCTGACCCCGGCCCTGCCGCTGGCCTGGGTCGATCTGTCAGTGCTGATCGCCTGTCCCTTGCTGGCGGGCGCCGTCGCCGTCCTGGCCGCCCGCCTCACGGCGCTGGCGAAGCTCGGCCAGCGTAGCTAGTTAGACTCCTATGAAGTTCCTGACGCTGATCGCCGTGGTGGCGCTGATGTGGCTGACGGGCCTGTTCGTCTTCGCCGAGCGGGTGCGCGGCTTCACGCCCGCGCCTGAACCGGCGCGGGCCGACGCCATCGTCTCCCTGACCGGGCCGTCGGCCGAGCGCGTCAACGCCGCCATCCGCCTGCTGGAGCAGGACAAGGGCGACCGACTGCTGATCTCGGGCGTCAACCGCGAGGTTCGTCGCCAGGAGCTGCGCGCCCTGACGCCGGGCTCCAGCAAGCTGTTCAACTGTTGCGTCGACCTGGGCTTCGAGGCTGAGAACACCGTCGGCAACGCCCAGGAGATCGCCGCCTGGGCGCGGTCCAAGGGTTATGACGACCTGATCGTCGTCACCTCCGACTATCATATGCCCCGCAGCCTGCTGGAGATTCGCGGCGCTGCGCCGGGCGTGCGGCTGACGCCCTACGCCGTCTCCACCCCGTCGCTGGACAACGCCGGATGGTGGCGCGCAACCGAGACCGCCCGGCGCATGACGCTGGAATACATGAAATACCTGGCCGTTCTGGGTCGCGAGGGGATGCACCGCCTGACCGGCCGCCACCCCGAACGCCCCGGCCCGACCGCTGAGGCCGACGCCTCCGAACCGAGCAAGGCCGCCGCATGACGACCGTCCGATCCCTGATCTTCACCCTGTGGCTCTATCTGTCGATGCCGCTGTTCGCCGTCGGCCTGTCGCCGGCGCTGCTGATGCCGCACGGGGTCGCCATGGGGGTGATCAAGCTATGGGCGCGTTTCGTCCTGTTCGGCCTGCGCTGGATCGCCGGGATCAAGGTCGAGGTGCGCGGGCTGGAGCATCGCCCGACCGGCCCCGCCCTGATCGCCGCCAAGCACCAGGGGATGCTGGACGTCATCGCCCCCTTCGCCTTCCTGGACGACGCCTGTTTCGTGATGAAGAAGGAGCTGATGCCCCTGCCGTTCTTCGGCTGGTTCGCCTGGAAGACGAAGATGATCGCAGTCGACCGCGCCGCCCACGCCAAGGCGCTGAAGGACATGGTGCGCCAGACCCGCGCCCGTCTGGCCGAGGACCGTCAGATCCTGATCTTTCCCGAAGGCACCCGCACGACGCCGGGCGAGCCGGCCGACTACAAGCCCGGCGTCGCCGCCATCTATCGCGACGTCGAGGCGCCCTGCTGGCCCATCGCCACCAACTCGGGCGTCCACTGGCCCGCCCACGGCTTTAAACGTTATCCGGGCACGGTTGTTTTCGAGTTCCTGCCGCCGATCCCGGCCGGTCTGAAACGCGCCGCCTTCATGGCTGAACTGGAAAGCCGGATCGAAGGAGCCTCGACCGCCTTGTTGCCGCCCAAAACCTAGGCTTTGGAGAGCGGGCCCCTATATCATCAGTTGTTGACCTGGGACCCGCTCATGACTTCACGCACCACCCTCCGCCTCGCGCTGCTGACCGCCGCCCTCGCGGGCCTGCCCGCCGCCGCCCTGGCGCAGGCGCAGCCGTTCCAGCCGGTCGAGGCCCCGCAGACGTGGAAGGTCGATATCGGCGGCGGCGTGGTGCGCGGCTTCAGCGCCACCGGCAACAACAGCGACGAGGCCAGCTTCACCGCCTGGGGTTCGGCCTCCTATCGCGACATCGTCTACGCCAACGGCCTGGATGGTCTCGGCTGGAATGCGATCAAGCGCGACGGCTTCCACGCCGGCGTGCAGTTGCGCCCCCGTTTCGCGGCGGGCGACATCGACGGCATGGACCGACCGGAGCTGGGCGCGGATGCAGCGCTCTACGCCTACAAGCGTCTGCCGGGGAATATCGTCGTAGGCGGTCGTATCCAGCATGACGCCACCGGCGACGACGCCGGAATGGAATACTACGGCACCGTCAGCCATCAGCGCGTGACCCCCATCGGCCTGTTGCAGACCATGGCCTATATGCGCGCCGCCGACGACGAACGGGTCCAGCGCTACTATGGCGTCAGCGCCGCCGAGGCCGCGAGCAGCGGCTTCACCGCCTTCGAGCCTTCGGGCGGTTTGTCGGCGGCGGGAGCGGCAGCCCTGTTGGCCATTCCGATCGGCGATCGCTACGGCATGGGCGCCTTCGTCAACTACGAACAGCGCCTGGGCGACATCAAGGACAGCCCCCTGATCGAGGACGACTATATCTGGCGCGCCGGAGTGATCGGCGTGGTGCGCTTCAACAGCGGCGACTAGGCCATTGATCTGACGCCTCAGCGCGCCGCGAACTCGCTGAGGGCGTCGATGACGGCGCGGTTCTGGTCCGCCGTTCCGACCGTCACCCGCAGGCAGTCCGGCAGGCCGTAGCTCGCCACGCCGCGCACGATGATCCCCTGGGACTGCAGATAGTCCTGCGCCGCCGAAGCCGGACGTTTCGCGTCCGGGAAGCGGATCAGGATGAAGTTGCCCGAGGCGGGCAGCACCTCGAACCCGAAGCCGCGCACGGCCTGGATCAGGCGCGGGCGCCACTCGGCCACCAGATCTCGCGAGGCCTTCTGGTGCGCCTCGTCGCTCAGGGCCGCGATGGCCGCCTCGATGCCCGGCACAGAGACGTTGAACGGCAGGCGGATGCGGTCGATGGCCTGCTCCACCGACAGCGGCGCATAGCCGAAGCCGACCCGCAGGCCGCCCAGGCCGTGCAGCTTGGAGAAGGTGCGGGTGACGACGACGTTGGGCGCCGTGCGCGCCAGATCGAAGGCGCTTTCCCAGTCCGGTTCGGTCACGAACTCAGCGTAGGCTTCGTCGATCACCAGGATGACGTGGGCAGGCAGGCCCGCGTGCAGGCGGCGGATCTCCTCGCCCGTGGCGAAGCTGCCGGTCGGATTGGCGGGGTTCGACAGATAGACCAGCTTGGTCCGCTCATCGACCAGGGCCAGCATGGCGTCGACGTCGGCGCGGTAGTCCGGCTCGGCCGCCAGCCTGACCTCGGCCTGACAGGCGCGGGCGGAAATCTGATAGGCGACGAAGGCGTACTGGCTGGTGACGATATTGTCTCCGGCCTCCAGATAGGTCTGGTTCAGCAGGGCGAAGACCTCGTCCGACCCATTGCCGAAGATCAGCCGTTCCGGCTCCAGACCATGCGTTTCGGCCACGGCGGCGCGCAACCGATCGGCCCGGCCGTCGGGATAGAGGTGAATCGAGACGACGGCGGCGGCGTAAGCCTCGCGCGCCTTTTCGCCTGCGCCGAGCGCGTTCTCGTTGGAGGACAGCTTGATCGGCTTGGCCACCCCGGCGATGGCGCTCTTGCCGCCGACATAGGGGGCGATGTCCAGGACGCCGCTCTTGGGTTGAGGCGATCCCTCGGGGGCGTTCGCTTCGGTCATGCGCGGGTCATCCTGTCGGCCGCAGTGTTCAGAAGACGGGAGCGGCGCCGATGACGCCGGTCAGGCCGCCGGGCGCGCCGCCCAGCCTGATATCTTCCGCCTGCACATAGCCCGTCAGGACGAACAGCTTCAACCCGCCTCCGCCCGACAGAAATTCGGCCGCCAGCCCCGCCTGGCCCAGGGCCTCCACGATGCGGGCGTCGGGCCAGGCGCTGTCCGTCACCCAGAAGGTGCGGTCGTCGCCCGTCGGCCCCGGCGCCTCGGTCCCGACCAGCAGGGCGCGCGGCGCTCCGGCGGCGTCATCCGGCAGGGCCGCGATCACCTTCAGCATGGGCAGGGCCAGCAGCCGCCCCCACCACGGCCGCGCCGACAGGTCGATCAGGGCGCGCGCCTTCTGCGCTGCGCCATCGCGCACGGCGATCAGGGCCTGATCCGCTTCCGCCATGGGCCGCGCCGCCAGACCCCAGCGATCGGCCGCCAGCACCGACGACAGCGCTCCGCAGGCGATCAAGGGCCGCCCGTTCGTCGCCTCCAACCGCCCCAGTACGGCGCGCACCGCCGCCTTTTCCGCCAGGCTCATTCCTGACAGGACGGCGCGCAGGGCGATGGCGTCGCCGTCGACCGAGCCGCGCGCCCCCGCCGCCAGCCGCGCGCGCACGGCCTCGGCCACGGCCCGCTCCAGCGATAGACGCGCTTCGTCGGCGGGCGGCTCGATCAGCATGACAAGGGCAGCATCAGAACAGCTGCGGCGCGGGCGCCAGGGCGAACGGCCCCAGATAGGTGCGGCCGCCGCGGAACAGGATGGCCAGCTCCACGCCCTGGCCTTCATCGCCGGTTCCGCCCTGAGGCGTGGCGGCGGCGGCCCTGGCGGCGGCGGCGCGGTCCAGCGCCCCGCCCTGCTGGGCGCCCGCCAGGCCGACGATGGCCGCCAGGGGCTTCTCGGCGCGCACGAAGACCTCGCCTTCCAACTGCCCCTTGGCGTCCGCCGACAGGGCGTCGCTGGAGACGAAGGCCTTGCTCTCGCCCGCCTGAAGCTGGCCCTTCACGTCGATGAAGCGCCCGCCCGCCGCCGTCCAGGCGGTCAGCAGCCCCTTGGCGTCCGCGCCCTTGCGCAGGGCCGAAGCCTTTTCGATCACCGCCTCGACCTGAGCGTTCAGCATCCCCGACTGGGTAAAGCCTTCGACCGGGCCGTTCGGACGGCCCTCGCCGTCGACCAGGCGGAACAGCACGTCCACGTCATCGGTCGGGGTGTCGGAGCCGACCATGTGCGGCCGCATGTAGAACTGCACCAGCCCCGCCTGTTTCAGCGGGAAGGGCTCGGCGTCCGGCAGGGCGGTGAAGACCGGCTTCTCCAGCTCCAGCGCCACATTGGGCCAGCGCTGCGTCAGGCCGTGCAGGCTCATGCGGATGCCCTCGGCGCGGATGGCGGTCTTGCCCTTCTCGCCCCGCGTGACGGTCAGGCCGTCCGGCGCCGCCAGCACCCAGCGCGTGGGATTATAGGCGTTGGCCTGGGCCACCATCTCGGGCGCCTCGACGGCATGGCCCGAGGGCGCGATCACATCCAGATGCTTGATCGTCACGCGCGCGTGCATGGGCCAGCCGGTCGTAGCGATTCCCGCGTGCTTGATGGTCCAGCCGCTCTCTTGCAGCCCGGCGATCTTCGCCTCCATCCGGCGCTCGATCTGCTGGGTCAGGAAGAACCACCAGCCGGTCCACAGGACCAGACCCACGGCGACGATGACGAAGGGGATGATCAGTCCCTTGCGGCTGTGATGCGGAGCGGCGGCGGTCGTGTCGGTCATGAGCGCGCTTTAGCAGGACGCGAGGCTGCTGACACGCCCTGTCAGCAGGAACAGGCCAGGCTGCCGCCCGTTCGAATCGCAATCTGACAGGAGACGAGGACCATGGAGACGCAACAGCTTCATCGCGGTCGGCTGATCGACCATCTGCAACTGGTGACGCCCGATCTTGAGGCCAGCCGCCGTTTCTACGGCGCGGTGCTGGAGGCCCTGGGCGTGCCGATCGCCGGCGAGGCCGAACGCTTCTTCTGGGCCGACGAACTGTTCGTCTCGGCGGTGGACAGCATCGCGGCGGCTGGTCGTCCGACGGGCCGCTGCCACCTGGCGTTTCAGGCCAAGGATCGCGCCATGGTCGAGGCCTTCCACAAGGCGGGTCTGGCGGCGGGCGGAACCGACAACGGGGCGCCGGGCGAACGACCCTATCACCCCGGCTACTACGCCGCCTTCCTGCTGGACCCGGACGGCAACAACATCGAAGCGGTGTTCCACGGCGAGGCCGAGCGTTCCGCCGACAGCGTGGTCGTGACGTTCGAGGGCTAGGCCGATCAGGCCGTCAGATCCGCCCAGGTCGCGGCGCAGGCGCGCGCCGCTTCATCAGGCGCCAGTTCGAGCAGCAGGCCGCGCTGGCCGCCGTTGATCAGCACCCGGTCGAACAGGATCGCCGTCTCATCGATGAAGGTCGGGACGGCTTTCCGTTGGCCGAAGGGGCTGACGCCGCCGACCTTAAAGCCGGTCAGGCGCTCGGCGTCGGCGGGCTTCATCATCTGGGCCGACTTGCCCCCCGCGGCGGCGGCCAGCTTCTTCATGCTGACCTCGCAGTCGGACGGCAGGATGACGCAGACAGGCTTGGCGTCCACCAGCGTCATCAACGTCTTGAACACCTGCTCCGGCGCCCAGCCCAACGCCTCGGCCGCCTGCAATCCCACGCGCGCCGCGTCAGGATCGTAGTCGTAAGGGTGCAGTTCAAAGGCGACGCCGGCCTTGGTCAGGGCGACGGTGGCGGGGGTGGTTCTGGACATGGTCAGTCGGTCTGCTCCGCCAGGAAGCTCTTGGTCAACTCCACCGTCTCGGCCAGGCCCAGACGCAACACCTCGGTTCCCGGCGGCAAGGCGGCGAACAGGCGCGTCGGGCAGGCGGCGTCCAGCATGACGAAGACGCCCCGATCATCGGCCCGGCGGATCAGGCGGCCGAACGCCTGGGCGATGCGCCCGCGCGCCAGGGCGTCGTCGTAGGACCGCCCGCCCGAGCCCGTGCCGAACCGCTCGCGCCGCGCCTTGTGCAGCAGGTCCGGGCGCGGCCACGGCACGCGGTCGAAGGCCAGAACGCGCAAGGACCGCCCCGGCACATCCACCCCATCGCGCACGGCGTCGGTGCCCAGAAGACAGCTGTCCCGCTCGGCCCTGAAGACGTCGACCAGCGCCCCGACCTCCAGCGGATCGACGTGCTGGGCGTAGAGCGGCAGGCCCGCCCGCGCCAGCTCCGGCCCCAGCCGTTCATAGACCGCCTTCAACCGCCGGATGGCGGTGAACAGACCCAGCCCCCCGCCCCCCGCCGCCAGGAACAGTTCGCGCATGGCCGCCGCGATCTGGCGCGGGTCGTCCTTGACCAGATCATTGACGACGATAACCCGGCTGTTGGTCGCATAGTCGAAGGGGCTGTCGACCTTCAGCGTCCGCGCCGGTTCGATCAGGCGCGCGGCCCCGGTGCGCAGGCGGGCCAGGTCGAAAGGGTCTTCCGCCGCCGGATCGGACAGGGTGGCGCTGGTCACCAGCACCCCGTGCGCGGGCATGACCACCGCCGCCTCCAGCGGCACGGTCGGGTCGATCCAATGGCGGCGCAGGGCCACGTCGTGGATGCGGCCGAAGGCGGCCTCGGCGCTCAGCCAATCCACATAGTCGGGATCAGGTTCGTCTCCGCCCTCCTCCAGCGCCGCCAGCATGGAGCGCCAGCCGGGCAGGGTCATGCGGCCGCGTCGGTCCAGCCCGCGCAGCGAGCCTTCGATGCGGGCGCGGGCGGCGCCGTCCAGCTCGGCCGCCTCCTCGTCCAGAATGTCTTCGAGATGGCGCGACAGGGCCAGCAGCGGCGCCTCGACGGCGGCGATGGCGCGGGCGGCTTCGCGCGCGGCCTCCAGCACCGGCTCGGTGACGGGGCGCAGGGCGCACTCCAGCCCGAACTCGGCGCCGCCGTTCTCGGCCGCACGGGCGCGCAGCTGCTCCAGCGCCGCGACCAGAAACCGCTCGATCGGCCCGATGGGGTTCACTTCGCCAGACGCCGGGGCGATGCGGCCCGACACCCCCTCGCCCGGCAGTTGGGCGGCGGCCTGAAGCGCGTCCTTCAGGGCCTTGGCGGCGGCTTCGTTGTCGGCGGTCAGGTCGCCCAGACGCTGTTCCAGCCCGCGTCCGCGACGGCCGCGCCCCTCCGGCCCCCTGATCCAGCGGCGCAGTTCGGCCGCCTCCTGCCCCGACAGGCAGGCGGAGAAGGCGCTGTCGGCGGCGTCGAACAGATGGTGGCCCTCGTCGAAGACGATGCGTTTCAGCGCCGCCGTCTCGCCGTCCTGCTTCAGGCCGCGCGCCGTGCGGGCGCCGTCAAAGGCCGCCTGCGTCATCACCAGCGCATGATTGGCCACCACCAGATCGGCCCGGCGGCTGGCGCGGATGGTCTTTTCAACGAAGCACAGGCGATAGTGGGGGCAGGCGGCGTGGACGCACTCGCCGCGCCGGTCGACCAGATTGGCCGGGCCCGCCTGATGCATGGGCGCCGTCGCATAAAGGCCGGGCAGCCAGCCGGGATAGTCGCCGCCGGTCATGTCGCCGTCGCGGGTGTGGGCGGCCCAGCGCGCGGCCAGCGCCATGCCGATCAGATCGCCGTTCCCCAGTTGCGCCGCCTGCACCATGTCCTGAAGGTTCAGCAGGCAGAGATAGTTCTCGCGCCCCTTCCTCACCACCGTCTTGCGGCGGCGCTCGGCTTCATCGGGCCACAGGGCGCGGCTCTCGCGGTCGATCTGGCGTTGCAGGGCGCGGGTGTAGGTCGAGATCCACGCTGCGCCTGCGTTGCGCTCGGCCCACAGGCTGGCGGGCGCCAGATAGCCCAGCGTCTTGCCCGTGCCGGTCCCCGCCTCGGCCAGTAGGACGCGCGGGCGGCCCTCTTCATTGCGCGGCGAGAAGGCATAGGCGGCTTCGGCCGCATAGTCGGACTGGGCGGGTCGCGTCTCGTCCAGACCCGAGGCCTGAAGCAGCTTGTCCAGACGGATGCGGGCGCTCTCGGAATCGACCGGAGCCGACCCCGCCTCGCCGCGCGGCGCCTCGTCCTCCCACTCCTGAAGCCGCGCCCAGACGTCAAGGCCCGAGCCGCGCTGCTGGCGATCGCGCAACGGCCCGGCGCGCAGGGCCTGAAGCACGCGCGGCGACCAGCCCCAGCCCGCCCGCTCCAGCGTCAGGGCCAGCGTGTAGGCTTCCTCTCGCCCCGGATAGGCGGGCGCGGCCAGCTCGGCCAGCAGGTCGGCGGCGGCGGCGCGCAGGGCGGCGGCCTGCGCCTCGGCGCCCCTCGGCTCCTCACCGCCCAGCGCCAGGGCCAGTCCGGTCGGCGACGGAGCGCAGAACCGAGCGGGGCGCACGAAAGCGAACAGCTCCAGCGCGTCCAGCATCTCGGCCGAGCGCGGCGGCGGCGCCAGACCCAGCCGCCGCGCGGTCAGCCCGGCGTGGGCGACGATGACGTCGCCGCCTGTGAACAGACCCTCGGCGGCGCCGCGTCCGATCTTCCTCGCCCCCTGATCGTCGCACACGGCTCCGGCCCCCGGCGGCGTGGCCAGCGCGGGCGGCAGGTCGAACGTCAGGGACGACGCGGTGCTGATCTCGGCGGATTCGACAGTCACCCTCGCTAGATAGCGTCGAAGGTGACGAAACGGAACGGGAACATGTTATAGGCTTGGCGTGACGACGCCGATCACTGCAACGCTTCCGCCTCTGTTCGCCGACTGGTTCGCCGGTCGGGGCTGGTCGCCGCGCCGACATCAGCAGGATATGGTCGCGGCGGCGAAGGCCGGCCAGCACGCCCTGCTGGTGGCGCCGACGGGCGGAGGCAAGACGCTGGCGGGCTTCCTGCCCAGCCTGATCGATCTGGCCGAGCGCGGCCCGAGGCCCGAGGCCGGGCCGGGATCGGGCGTTCACACCCTCTATCTGTCGCCGCTGAAGGCGTTGACCACCGACGTCGAGCGCAACCTGATGACGCCCATCCGCGAGATCGGGCTGAACATCCACGTCGAGAGCCGCACCGGCGACACCAAACAGTCGAAGAAGCAGCGTCAGCGCGACTTCCCGCCCGACATCCTGCTGACCACGCCGGAACAGTTGGCCCTGTTCTGCGCCTGGGAGGGAGCACGGAATTATTTCGCCGATCTGAAATGCGTCGTGCTGGACGAGGTCCACGCCATCTGGAGCGGCAAGCGCGGCGACCTGCTGGCGCTGGGGCTGGCGCGGCTGCAACAGTTCGCGCCTGAGATGCGGCGGGTGGCGCTGTCGGCGACGGTGGATGATCCGGACAGGATCGCAGACTGGCTCTCCCCTTCTCCCCTCGGGGGAGAAGGTGGGCGGCGGAGCCGCTCGGATGAGGGGGACGCCAGGAACAAGCCCGACGCCGCCAGTATAGATCCGCCCGCCCCCTCATCCGTCTCGCTACGCGAGCCACCTTCTCCCCCGAGGGGAGAAGGGATTCGGATCGTCCTCGGCGATCCGGGCGCGCCGCCGGTGGTGGATGTGCTGGTCAGCGAAGGCCGCGTGCCCTGGGCGGGCCACACCGGCGTCCACGCCATCCCCGAGGTCTATGACGCCATCAAACAGGCAGGCCTCAGCCTGATCTTCGTCAACACCCGCTGGCAGGCCGAGTTCGTGTTCCAGTCGCTGTGGGCGATCAATGAGGATGACCTGCCGATCGCCCTGCACCACGGCTCGCTGGCCGCCGAGCAAAGGCGCAAGGTCGAGGCGGCGATGGCGCGCGGCGATCTGAAGGCCGTGGTCTGCACCTCGACGCTGGATCTGGGCATCGACTGGGGCGACGTCGATCTGGTGATCCAGTTGGCCGCGCCCAAGGGGGCCAGTCGCCTGGTCCAGCGCATCGGCCGCGCCAATCACAGGCTGGACGAGCCGTCGCGCGCCCTGATGGTCCCCGCCAGCCGCTTCGAGATGCTGGAGTGTCAGGCCGCGCGCGAAGCCGTGGCCGAGAACGCCTTCGACTGGGAGCCGGAACATACCGGCACGCTGGATACGCTGGCCCAGCACGTCATGGGCTGCGCCTGTTCGGAACCCTTCGACCTGAGCGAACTGTTCGCCGAGGTGACGACGGCGGGCCCCTATCGCGGCCTGACCTATGAGGCGTTCGAGGAGGTCGTCGATCTGGTCGCGGTCGGCGGCTATGCGCTGCGGACCTATGACCGCTTCGCCCGCATCGTGCGCACCCGCGACGGCAAGTGGACGGTCCGCAACGCCCAGATGGCCCAACGCCATCGGATGAACGTCGGCGCCATCGTCTCGGCCGCCAATCTCAATGTGCGCGTCGCCGGGCGGCGTGCGGGCGGCAAGCATCTGGTCGCGGGCCGCAAGATCGGCGAGGCCGAGGAGTGGTATTTCGAGCAGATGACGCCGGGCGACACCTTCGTCTTCGCCGGTCAGGTCTGGGCCTTTCAGGGCATCGTCAAGACGGACGCCTTGGTCTCGCCCGCTGTCGATAAAGACCCGAAGATCCCCTCCTACGGCGGCTCGAAATTCCCGCTGGGCACATCATTGGCCGAGCGGGTGCGGCGCATGGTGCAGGACCGCGATCACTGGCGCGTCCTGCCGCCCGACGTGCAGGAATGGCTGGAGTTGCAGGCCGTGCGCAGCGCCATCCCGGAGGCGCAGACCCTGCTGATCGAGACCTTTCCGCGCGGGACGCGGCATTTCATGGTCGCCTATCCGTTCGAGGGGCGGCTGGCGCACACGACCCTGGCCATGCTGCTGACGCGGCGGCTGGACCGGATGGGCGTCGGGCCGCTGGGCTTTGTGGTGACGGACTATTCGCTGGCCATCTGGTCGATCCGGCCGATGGACGGCCTCGACCTGGACGCCCTGTTCGAGCCGGACATGCTGGGCGACGATCTGGAGGCCTGGCTGGAGGAGAGCTTCATGATGAAGCGCTCCTTCCGCAACTGCGCCCTGATCTCCGGCCTGATCGAGCAGCGCCAGCCGGGGGCGGAGAAGACCGGGCGGCAGGTGACGTTTTCGACCGACCTGATCTACGACGTGCTGCGACGGCATCAGCCGGACCATCTGCTGCTGAGGACGGCGCGGGCGGATGCGGCGACGGGCCTGCTGGACGTGGCGCGGCTGGGCCAACTTCTGAGCCGCATCCACGGCCGCATCGTGCATAGGCGGCTGGACCGGCCCTCGCCCTTCAGCGTGCCGGTGCTGGTGCAAATCGGGCGCGAGCGCGTAGGGGGCGACGCCGCCGAGATGATCCTTGATGAATCCGCCGAGGCTCTGATCGCCGAGGTCATGGAAGACGCGCCCCAGGCGCTGAAAGGGGCGGCGTGACGATATCGTGCATCCTTCTCCCCTCGGAGGAGAAGGTGGCTTGCGGAGCAAGAGGGGTGAGGGGGACGCCCGCCGCGCGCTCCCGGTCTGACGGCTTGCTTGCGGATACAGCCCCCTCATCCGAGCGGCTCCGCCGCCCACCTTCTCCCCCGAGGGGGGAAGGGCGATGAACGCGGCGTTACGGGAAATCCTGTCGCCCCATCGCCATCCCTGCGGCGGGCTGAAGCTCACGGTCAATGGCGAAGCCTGCGTGCTGCGCTGTTCAGGCGCGTTGTGGCTGCCGAAGCGTCAGACCCTGATCGCCTCGGACCTGCATCTGGAGAAGGGCTCGGCCTTCGCGGCGCGCGGGCAGATGCTGCCGCCCTATGACAGCCCCGCCACCCTGGCCCGGCTGGAGGCCGAGATCGAGGCGCTGGACCCGCGCGCGGTCGTCCTGCTGGGCGACAGCTTCCACGATTCAAAGGCGGTGTCGCGCATGGGCGGCGATCAACTGGCGCGGCTGGAAAGCCTGGCCGCCGGGCGCGACTGGATTTGGTTGGAGGGCAATCATGATCTGGACGCCCTGGCCGGCGCGCTGGCCAATCCCTACAAGCGCCTGCCCGGACGAGTGGTCGAAACCCTGTCGCTGGGCGGTCTGTTCCTGATCCACGAGCCGCAGGCTGAACCCGCGCCGGGCGAGGTCGCGGGCCATCTGCATCCCGCCGCGCGCGTCGCCGCCTATGGCCGAGGCGTGCGGCGCCCCTGCTTCGTCACGGATGGGCGGCGGCTGATCCTGCCCGCCTTCGGCGCCTTCACCGGCGGGCTGGACGTGCGCGACCGGGCGATCGCGGACCTGTTTCCCGTCCCGCCGCTGGCCGCCCTGCTGGGGCGGGACAAGGTCCACGCCGTCGCCTTCGACCGCCTGAGCTGACGAAAGGCGACGGCGCGCTCAGCCTCAGCCGACGTGCGGCGTGATGATGCCCAGCGGCAGGGTGGTGACGTTCTTCACCCCGCGCGTGACGATGTGGCTCTCGCAGTTGGAGACGATGCCGAGCGTCAGCAGCTTGTCGCGCAGGAACTGGTCGAACGCGTGCATGTCGGTGGTGATGATGCGCAGGACGTAATCCTCGCGCCCCGTGATGGTGGCGCACTGCACCACTTCGGGCCAGCTTTCGACGGCCTGTTCGAAGATCTGCAGGTTGTCGCGGGTCGGCAGGCTCAGCTTGACGATGGCGTAGACTTCGAAGTCCAGGCCCAGAAGACCGGCGTCCAATAGCGTGACACGCTTGCGTATCAGGCCAGAGTCCTCCAGTCTCTTGATCCGGCGCCAGCACGGCGAGGCCGACAGGCCGACGCGATCGGCGACCTCGGCGACAGACAGGCCTGCGTCCTGCTGAAGGATGTCGAGGATGCGCGCGTCGATAGGGTCGAGGTCGTCGGCCAAAGGCTTTCTCCGAATTAGCTTTCTGCGCAATAAAATACCCCAAATCGCCATTTGGCAAGGGTGTTTTTAGGAGAGCCAACAATCATACGCCATGCTATGCCCTCATCCATAAGGAAACGCGGCCGGTTCAACCGGACGGGAGGCATTGATGAAGAACACCCCGACGCTGTCGCTGCGCGTGCCGGAGCCTTCGGGCCGGCCGGGCGACACGCCTGATTTCAGCCACCTGAAGCTCGACGCGCCCGGCGCGGTCGACCGCCCGGACGTCAGCACGGCGCCTGCCGAAATGCGCGATCACGCCTTCCGCCTGATCCGCGTGCTGGACGATGAAGGCCAGGCCGTCGGGCCGTGGGACCCCAAGCTGGACCCTGAGACGATGCGTCGCGGCCTGAAGGCCATGATCCTGACGCGCGCCTTCGACGACCGGATGCACCGCGCCCACCGCCAGGGCAAGACCAGCTTCTACATGAAGTGCACCGGCGAAGAGGCCATCGCGGTCGCCCAGGGCATGATCCTGAGCCGCGAGGACATGGGCTTCCCCACCTATCGCCAGCAGGGCCTTCTGATCGCGCGCGACTATCCGCTCGCGACCATGATGAACCAGATCTATTCGAACGCCGAAGACCCCATCAAGGGCCGCCAGCTGCCGATCATGTACTCGGCCAAGGACTACGGCTTCTTCACCATCTCGGGCAATCTGGGCACGCAGTATATCCAGGCCGTGGGCTGGGGCATGGCCTCGGCCATCCGCGGCGACGACAAGATCGCCATCACCTGGATCGGCGACGGCTCGACGGCCGAGAGCGACTTCCACTCGGCCCTGACCTTCGCCGCCGTCTATCGCGCGCCGGTCATCCTGAACATCGTCAACAACCAGTGGGCCATCTCGTCCTTCCAGGGCATCGCCGGCGGGCTTGAGACCACCTTCGCGTCCAAGGGCATCGGCTATGGCCTGCCCGCCCTGCGCGTCGACGGCAACGACTTCCTGGCCGTCTGGGCCGCGACCCAGTGGGCCGAGGAGCGCGCCCGCACCAACCAGGGCGCGACGATCATCGAGCTGTTCACCTATCGCGGCGCCCCGCACTCGACCTCGGACGACCCCAGCCGCTACCGCCCCGGCGACGAGCATGAAAAGTGGCCGCTGGGCGACCCGATCGCTCGCCTGAAGCAGCACCTGATCGGTCTGGGCGAATGGTCCGACGAACAGCAGGAAGAAGCCGAGAAGGAAGCGGTCGAAAAGGTCCGCGCCGCCGCCAAGGAATCCGAGGCCATCGGCACGCTCGGCCAATCGCGCCCCAGCGTGAAGACCATGTTCGAGGAGGTCTATGCGACCGAGGACTGGCGTCTGGTCGAACAGCGCCGCGAAGTAGGAGTCTGAGTGATGGCCGAGATCAACGACAAGATTGAAGCCGACATGGTCGACCAGAAGAACGCCCCGGCGTCGGTCGCCCCAGAAGCCTCTGCAGCCGCCCCCGCCGTCGCCTCGATGAACATGATCCAGGCCCTGAACTCGGCCCTGGACGTCAAGATGGCCGAAGACCCGACCGTCGTCTCCTACGGCGAAGACGCGGGCTATTTCGGCGGCGTCTTCCGCGTCACCGACCATCTGCAGAAGAAGCACGGCATGAACCGCAGCTTCGACGCCCCCATCTCGGAAACCGGCATCGTCGGCGCCGCCATCGGCATGGCCGCCTATGGCCTGCGCCCGGTCGTCGAGATCCAGTTCGCCGACTACATCTATCCGGCCTACGACCAGATCGTCTCCGAAGCGGCCAAGATGCGCTATCGCTCGGGCGGCCAGTTCACCACGCCGATGGTGGTGCGCAGCCCCTACGGCGGCGGCATTTTCGGCGGCCAGACGCACAGCCAGTCGCCGGAAAGCCTGTTCACCCACATCGCCGGTCTGAAGGTGGTGATCCCGTCCAACCCCTATGACGCCAAGGGTCTGCTGACCGCAGCGATCGAGGACGACGATCCGGTCATCTTCTTCGAGCCCAAGCGCCTCTACAACGGCCCCTTCGACGGCTGGCACGAAAAGCCGGTCAGCCCGTGGAAGGCCCAGGAACTGGCCCAGGTCCCGACCGGCAAATACGTCGAGCCGATCGGCAAGGCCCGCGTGATGAAGGAAGGCTCCGACGTCACCATCCTGGCCTATGGCACCATGGTCTGGGTCGCGCTGGCGGGCGCCGAACATGCGGGCGTGGACGCCGAGGTCATCGACCTTCGCACCCTGGTTCCGCTGGACATCGAAGCCATCGAGGCCTCGGTCAAGAAAACCGGCCGCTGCGTCATCGTGCACGAGGCGCCGAAAACCTCGGGCTTCGGCGGCGAACTGAGCGCGCTGGTGCAGGAGCGCTGCTTCTATCACCTGGAGGCGCCGGTGGCGCGCGTGACCGGTTGGGACACGCCCTATCCGCACGCCTTTGAATGGGAATATTTCCCCGGACCGCAGCGGGTCGCCGACGCGCTGAAAGCCGTCATGTCGGGAGGCCGTTAAGATGGGTCGTTTCGTCTTCAAGCTGCCCGACGTGGGCGAAGGCACCGCCGAAGCCGAGCTCGTCGGCTGGCACGTCAAGGTCGGCGATACCGTCGCCGAGGATCAGATCGTCGCCGACGTCATGACCGACAAGGCCACGGTCGAACTGACCAGCCCGGTCGCGGGCGTCGTCACCGCCCTGCACGGCGAGCCCGGTCAGATGATGGCCGTGCGCGGCCCGCTGGCCGAGTTCGAGATCGAGGGCGAAGGCAACGCCGCCGCCGATGAACCGGCCCCCGCGCCCGTCCCCGCCGCGCCGGAACCTGCTGCTGCTCCGGTCGACGCGCCGAAGGTCGAGGCCGCCCCGGCCCCGGCCGCCGCCGCCGGCGCCAACCACGTCTTCAAACTGCCCGACGTCGGCGAAGGCACGGCCGAGGCCGAGCTGGTCGGCTGGCACATCAAGGTCGGCGACGCGGTTCAGGAAGACCAGATCCTGGCCGAGGTCATGACCGACAAGGCCACGGTCGAACTGACCAGTCCGGTCTCCGGCGTCGTCGTCGCCCTGCACGGCGAAGCCGGTCAACAGATCGCCGTCGGCGGCCCGCTGGTCAGCTTCAAGGTCGAGGGCAAGGGCAATGTCGTCGAGGCCCCCGCCGCTGCCCCGGTGCCTGTCGCCAAGGCCGCACCTGCGCCTGCCGGCGCACCGGCTGCGGCGCCCGCGCCCAAGTCTGTCGCCAAGGTCGACGCCAAACCCGTTCCGGCCCTGACCGGCCGCCAGCCGGGCGAGCGCCCGCTGGCCTCGCCCGCCGTGCGCAACCGCGCGCGTGATCTGGGTATCGACCTGGTCTTCGTGCCGGGCAGCGGCCCCGCAGGCCGCATAGAGCACGCCGACCTGGACGCCTTCGTCGCGCGCGGCGGGACGATCGCCCCGGCTGCGGCCTCGGGCGGCTCGCTCTACGCCAAGGCCGAGGGCGCCAACGAAGTCCGTATCATCGGCCTGCGCCGCAAGATCGCGGAGAAGATGGCCGAGAGCGTGCGTCGCATCCCGCACATCACCTATGTCGAGGACATCGACATGACGGCGGTGGAAGAGCTGCGCGCCCACCTGAACGCCCAGAACAAGGGCACAGGCCGCGCCAAACTGAACGTCCTGCCCTTCATCGCCCGCGCCATCGTCGTGGCCCTGAAGGACCAGCCGAACATCAACGCCACCTATGACGACGAGGCGGGCGTGCTGACCCAGCACAACGCCGTCCATCTGGGCATCGCCGCCCAGACGCCGAACGGCCTGATGGTCCCGGTCGTCCGCCACGCCGAAGCGCGCGACGCCTACGACACGGCCGAGGAGATCGCTCGCGTCTCGGGCGCCGCCAAGGACGGCAGCGCCAAGCGCGAGGAGCTGTCCGGCTCGACCATCACCATCACCTCGCTGGGCATGCTCGGCGGCGTGGTGCACACGCCCATCATCAACCACCCCGAAGTCGCCATCGTCGGTCCGAACAAGATCGAAGAGCGCGTCGTGGTGCGGAACGGCCAGATGGTCGTGCGCAAGATGATGAACCTGTCCTCCAGCTTCGATCACCGCATCGTCGACGGCCACGACGCGGCGGTCTTCGTGCAGAGGATCAAGAACCTGCTGGAGAACCCGGCCACGCTCTGGATGAGCTAATCCAACTCACCCCTTCCGCTCGCCCAACGAAAGCAGGGCGAGCGGAAGAGAGGATGCCGCAGATGAAGACTGGTGCTCTGATCATCGCCTTCGCGCTCGCCACCCTCGGCGCAGTCCCTGCTCACGCCTGTCTTCCGGAACCGCCCCCGCTCTGGACGTCGATCCTGCGGGCTGGCGGCCCCGCACTCTTTATTGGCCGCGTGACCACCGTGGAGCCGTTGGCGGAACCGCGTCGCACAGCGACCCTGGAAATCTCGGGATCCAAGGCCACCATCGAGCGCCTGGAAACGATCCAGGGCCAAGCCAAGTCGATCTACACCCTAACGGCCGCCGAAAACGTTCGCCGCCTTGGCGACTACACCGGCATGGTCTGCGTCGATTTTCAGCGCGTGAAAGTCGGCCACCTCGTGCTCGGGATGGAAACCCCGAACGGCGCCGTACGCCTTTTTGAACCCCAGCAAATTCCTCCCGAATTCACCTCTCGCATTGAGGCCTATCGTTGACCCAGAACCTGAAAACCAAAGTCCTGATCATCGGCGCCGGGACCGGCGGCTATGTGGCGGGCATCCGTTGCGGCCAACTCGGTCTCGACACCGTGCTGGTGGATGCGTCGCCGGGCCTCGGCGGCACCTGCCTGAACGTCGGCTGCATCCCGTCCAAGGCCATCATCCATGCCGCGGGCAAGTTTGAGACGGTGGCCAAGGCCGCGTCCGACGCGGGCACGCTGGGCATCACCGCCTCGACACCGGCCATCGACCTGTCCAAGACGGTCGAGTGGAAGGACGGCGTGGTCAAGAAGCTGAACGCGGGCGTCGCCGCCCTGCTGAAGAAGGCCAAGGTCAAGGTCATCAAGGGCTGGGCCGAGTTCTCGGACGCCAAGACCTGCACCGTGAAGACCGACGACGGCGACATCCGCATCACCGCCGAACACGTCATCCTGGCCACGGGGTCGGAGCCGGTCGAACTGCCCTTCCTGCCCTTCGGCGGCGACGTGATCTCGTCCACCGAGGCCCTGAGCCTGCCGGAAGTGCCGAAGAAGCTGGTCGTCGTCGGCGGCGGCTATATCGGCCTGGAGCTGGGGATCGCCTTCCGCAAACTCGGTTCGGAGGTCGCCATCGTCGAGATGGCCGAGCGCATCCTGCCGCTCTACGACAAGGCCCTGACCGACCCCGTCGCTAAATGGCTTGAAAAGCACAGCGTCCAGTTGCTGCTCGGCGCCCGCGCAGGCGGCTTCGGAGACGGCAAGCTGAACGTCACCGACAAGGACGGCAATCCGATCCAGCTGGACGCCGACAAGGTGCTGGTCACCGTCGGCCGCCGCGCGCGGACCAAGGGCTGGGGCCTGGAGAATATGGGCGTGGCCATGAACGGCCCGTTCGTGAAGATCGATGATCGCTGCGCCACCAGCATGAAGAACGTCTGGGCCATCGGCGACCTGACCGGCGAACCCATGCTGGCGCACAAAGGCTCGGCCCAGGGCGAAGTGGTCGCCGAGATCATCGCCGGGCACGACCGCGTGTTCGATCCGACCACCATCGCCGCCGTCTGCTTCACCGAGCCGGAAATCGTCTCGGCGGGCCTCGGCCTCGATGACGTGAAGGGCCGCGATGACGTGATCCAGGCCGTCTTCCCCTTCGCCGCCATCGGCCGCGCCCTGGCCATCGAGGCGGGCGAGGACGGCGGCTTCGTCCGCGTCATCGCCTCCAAGACAGACCACCGTCTGCTAGGCATTCAGGCCGTCGGCCAGCACGTGTCGGAGCTGTCCAACAGCTTCGCCCAGATGCTGGAGATGGGCGCGGTGCTGGAAGACGTGGCCGGAACCATCCACGTCCACCCGACCCTGGGCGAAGCCTTCCACGAGGCGTCCCTGCGGGCGCTGGGCCACGCGATCCACATCTAAGGGCGCTAACGCTCGCGACGCGGTCGCTCGCTGCTTGAGCGCAGTCGAGCAGGCCGCGTCGAACACCCTGCTCGGCGCCGCTTGCCCAGCACGCGCAAAGGAACGAGGCTTCCGCAAACGGGAGGCTTTGATGAGCGCCGAGACCCATTACCTGGCCGTCTTCACAAGCGACAAGACCGGCCCCAAGTGGCGGGCCTGGCGCGCCATGAGCGAGGCCCAGCAAGCCGAGACAGCCCGCATCGGCGTGGCCGCCGTCGCCGAATGGGAAGAGGCGCACCGCGACTCCATCGTCTTTCAGGGCGGCCCGCTGGGCCCGACCAAACGCATCGGCGACAACGGCGAAGTGACGGACGTCGTCAACCTGCTGACCGTCTTCATGGTCGTGCGCGCCGACAGCCACGAGGCGGCGGCCCGCCTGTTCGAGAACCACCCCCACATGGGCATCTTCGTCTGCGACGGGGTGGAGGTGATGCCGGTGTTGGGGTGAGGCTCAGTTCATTCTGATCGGACCTACTACCCAAGACGTATCAGATAAGAGACTCGAGAGTAGCGGCGTCGTCTCGAGCTTCCACATCTTCAAGAACGAAGTCACGCTTCCCCGGTCGACCAGCGCGAATTATCTGCAGACTCCGGATGGTTGCAAATACAGGTCTCATCACAAACCGATCATGGAACATGGGATCGGCGATATACCTGAATTGAATGTCGGTAGAGGTGTCCCCTAAGGTGGTCTGATCACTCAACGCCGCCTTAAATTCGAACTTGCCAGAATCCGGAAGCAAACCAAGGATAATACCAGGAATTCTCTCAACTTCTTCGACTACACGAGCTTCATCAAGACGCTGATACAATGCTGTCACCCGCTCTTCCGGCAGCAGGACATTGTGAGTGTCAGACATGATCTTGGCTGTTGCGCGCGAGGTCGCCAGAGCTTTCGCAAACTTATGCGCAGATTGGATCACTCGAGGGCTCAAACCTTCGAGCGGGTCGGCATCCCGTACGGCTGGCAAAGAGATCGCTTCGATCATGCCAACTGCGTCCTCGACCACAGCTTTTAGAGAGCTATCAACAAACTCGGTTTGCTCAAGTTCGCGTTCCTCAAGCACAAAACCAACCGAACCCCTCGCCATCTCCCGCACATAGAGCCGCGATTGATCGAGCAGAGGCGCCCTGCCCTGACCATTCAAATGCCGGCCCGAAGACTGCGCAAACATGACACCAACGAGGTTCTGGAACCCGTCCAGCATCTTTGCTGCAAAATCCGCTCGGATTTCCGTTGTACCTACAACGGGATCTCCCTCGAACAGCAAAGCGACGCTCGCACGCGTTTCTAGCCCCTCACCAATCTCAGCCAACTGTTCATCAAGCGCATCCAGCCTGGCACGCCAAACGGCTGATCCGAGCAGCGAAGCCTGCGGATCACCGAGATGCAACAGAACGGATGCGCGCTCCCTAAGAAGATCCTCGCGAATGAGCGCCCTAGCCATTGGCTGGCTCCAAATCGTCAAGAACTTGCAGCGCAGCTGCGTCGTGGGCTGCATTCAGCGGAATGGAGATAGCTCCCTTCCAAACATCTGTCTGTTTTTGATGTGAGAACAGCAGCGTGAAGTGCGCGAAGATATGGAAAAACTCGCGAAGCGACATGCCCGGAGGGTTCACGACCAGATAGGCATCCACTGAGTACGCAGCCTTCGCCTGAACACCCATCATATCAGCCATAAGAAACGGAACTGCTTCAGCCCTATATAAATCGATATCGGCGACATAGTGCGCAGGCATCTCCAGATACGACAGGATATCGATGTCATTAGGAGGGCGGTGTCGAAGCTTCTCGCAATCTTCCGAGAAACTCCCGTCAATCAATTGGAAACCCGCAGTGAAGCCGCCGGCGGCCAGCGCAGTCCGATAGCCAATGAGCCCGCGCAAAATTCGGCGACGTTCGGAAGAAAATCCGAAGCGCCGGACCAACTCCACAAGATCGGACTGGTACGGGGAGCGATCTCCGCTCCCCGCAGCCGTAAGATATGGCGGAATGATGCCAGCACTATTGAACGCAGGTATCAAGCGCCCCTCCCCGGTCGCCGAACTACGTTCTATACTGGCGCAACCTCGCGGACGAATACAACCTTTAATGCACCCGCGCCTTGCCGATCTCCAGCCCGTCGGCGCCTGCTGACACGGCCACCACGCTGCCGTCCTCGATCTCGCCGGCCAGCATTTTCTTGGCCATGGGGTCGACCAGTTCCTTCTGGATAACGCGCTTCAGCGGCCGTGCGCCATACACTGGGTCGTAGCCCTTGTCGGCGAGCCAAGTCAGGGCGCTGCCGTCCAGAGCCAGCGTCAGGCGACGGTCCGCCATCAGCTTTTCGAGACGCGCCAACTGGATGCGGACGATGCCGCCCATCTGTTCGCGGCCGAGGCGGTGGAACAGGATGATCTCGTCGATGCGGTTGAGGAACTCGGGCCGGAAGTGGGCGCGGACCTGTTCCATGACCAGGGGACGCACGGCCTCGACGTCCTCGCCCTCTGGCTGGTCGGCCAGATACTGGCTGCCCAGGTTGGAAGTCATGATGATCAGGGTGTTCTTGAAGTCGATGGTGCGGCCCTGACCGTCGGTCAGGCGGCCGTCGTCCAGCACTTGAAGCAGCACATTGAAGACGTCGGGGTGGGCCTTTTCGACCTCGTCGAACAGGATGACCTGATAGGGGCGACGGCGCACGGCCTCGGTCAGGGCGCCGCCCTCGTCATAGCCGACGTAGCCCGGAGGGGCGCCGATCAGACGGCTGACGCTGTGTTTCTCCATGTACTCGGACATGTCGATGCGGGTGATGGCGTTGTCGTCGTCGAACAGATAGCCCGCGAGCGCCTTGGTCAGCTCGGTCTTGCCCACGCCCGTCGGGCCGAGGAAGAGGAAGCTGCCCAGCGGCTTGTTGGGGTCGTTCAGACCGGCGCGGGCGCGGCGCACGGCGTCGGAGACGGCGGCCAGGGCCTCGTCCTGACCGACGACGCGGCGGCCCAGTTCATCCTCCATCTTGAGCAGCTTCTCGCGCTCGCCTTCCAGCATCTTGTCGACGGGCACGCCGGTCCAGCGGCTGACCACGGCGGCGATCTGCTCGGCATCGACGACCTCGGGGGTGAGCGGACCTTCCGCCGGTTTCTCGGCGGCTTCGGCCTCGGCCAGCTGGCGTTCCAGTTGCGGGATCTGGCCGTAGGCGATCTCTGAGGCGCGGCCGAGGTCGCCCACGCGCTGGGCGGCGGCCAGTTCGGCGCGCAGGCGGTCAAGCGTTTCGCGCAGTTGGGCGCCCTGCCCCACCTTGTCCTTCTCGGATTTCCAGCGGGCGGTCATGTCGTCCGACTGACCCTCCAGGTCGGCGATCTCATCCTCGAGCTTCTCCAGACGCTGCTGCGAGGCGCTGTCGCTTTCCTTCTTCAGGGCCTCGCGCTCGATCTTGAGCTGGACCAGACGGCGGTCGATTTCATCCAGGGCCTCGGGCTTGGAGTCGACGGCCATGCGCACGCGCGAGGCGGCCTCGTCGATCAGATCGATGGCCTTGTCCGGCAGGAAGCGGTCGGTGATGTAGCGGTTCGACAAGGTGGCGGCGGCGACGATGGCGCTGTCGCTGATGCGGACCCCGTGGTGGACCTCGTACTTCTCTTTCAGGCCGCGCAGGATCGACACCGTGTCCTCGACGGTGGGCTCGGAGACGAAGACCGGCTGGAAACGACGGGCCAGGGCCGCGTCCTTCTCGACGTGCTTGCGGTACTCGTCCAGCGTGGTGGCGCCGACGCAGTGCAGTTCGCCGCGCGCCAGGGCCGGCTTCAGCAGGTTGGAAGCGTCCATCGCCCCGTCGCCCTTACCCGCGCCGACCAGGGTGTGCATCTCGTCGATGAAGAGGACGATCTGGCCCTCGGCGGCGGCGACTTCGTTCAGCACGGCCTTGAGGCGTTCCTCGAACTCGCCGCGGTATTTGGCGCCCGCAATGAGCGCGCCCATGTCCAGCGACAGGACTTTCTTGTCCTTCAGGCTTTCGGGCACATCGCCGTTGACGATGCGCAGGGCCAGACCTTCGACGATGGCGGTCTTGCCGACGCCCGGCTCGCCGATCAGGACGGGGTTGTTCTTGGTGCGGCGGGCCAGCACCTGAATGGTGCGGCGGATTTCTTCGTCGCGGCCGATGACGGGGTCGACCTTGCCGTCGCGCGCGGCCTCGGTCAGGTCGCGGGCATAGCGTTTCAGGGCGTCGAAGCTGTCCTCTGCGCCCGCGCTATCAGCGGTCTTGCCCTTGCGGATCTCGGCGACGGCGTCATCCAGCTTCTTGGCCGTGACGCCGGCGGACTTCAGCGCCTCGGCAGCCGCGCCGCCCTCCTTAGCGATGGCGGCCAGCAGGCGTTCGGTGGTGACGAAGGCGTCGCCCGCCTTTTTCGCGGCGTCCTCGGCGGCGCTGAACACACGGGCGGTGTCGCCGTCCAGATAGAGCTGGCCGGAGCCGCCCTCGACCTGGGGCCGCTTCTTCAGCAGGCCCTCCGTAACGAGTTCGACGGCGGACGGATCGCCGCCCGCCTGATCGATGAGTTTGCGAGCCAGGCCGTCGCGTTCCTCAAGCAGCACCTTGAGCAGGTGCTCGGGCGCGAACTGCTGGTGGCGGCGAGCCAGCGCCAGCGATTGGGCGGACTGGACAGCCTGTTTGGCGCGGTCGGAATAGAGGTCGAGATTCATGTCGTTCGGTTTCCCCTCAGGAGGCGGATTTCGACTCAATGCGCCCTTTCACGAAGCGACGCCTTGAGCTGTCGCAAAGGAGGTGGGTGTGGCCGAGAGGACACGCAAGGGGGTGTTGCTTCAGCGTCGCGTAAAGCCGTCCCGAGTGATGGCGAGACGGCGCATGTCCAGCTGCATATCCAGCATCCGACGGTCATAAAGTCCGCAAGCTTCGCCGCAACGTCAGTCCTTCCGCCGGTTGCGATTGGACCTCAATTGGAACCTCAAGCGTCGCTGTGCGATTAGGAGCCCATGCTGACGACTAAGATGAACCCCCGTGTCTTCTGGGGGGCCAGCGCCATCGCGGGCGGGCTGCTGCTGCTCGCCCTGACGGCGCCCGCCACGTCCGGCCTGCTTTTCGGGCGCGCCCAGGCCTGGGTGATCGACACCTTCGGCTGGTTCTACGTGGCCTCCGTGGCGGGCTTCCTGCTGTTCGTGGCCGTTCTGGCCGTCGGGCCGACCGGACGGCTGAAGCTGGGGCCGGACGACGCCGAACCGGACTTCCCCTATGTCTCGTGGCTGGCGATGCTGTTCGCGGCGGGCATGGGCATCGGCCTGATGTATTTCGCCGTCGCCGAGCCGGTGCAGCACTACATCGCCCCGCCCGAGGCGCAGCCCGGCACCCTGACGGCCGCGCGCGAGGCCATGGTCATCACCTATACCCACTGGGGCGTGCACGCCTGGGCCATCTACGCCGTGGTGGGGCTGAGCCTGGCCTATTTCGCGCACCGCAAGGGCCTGCCCCTGACCATGCGGTCCAGCCTCTATCCCCTGCTGGGCAAGCGGGTGAACGGCTGGCTGGGCGACGCGGTCGACATCTTCGCCATCTGCGGCACCCTGTTCGGCATCGCCACCTCGCTGGGGCTGGGCGTGGCGCAGATGAACTCGGGACTGAACTACGTCTTCGGCGTGCCCAGCAATGTGATGATGCAGGTCGGGCTGATCGCCGTGGTCATGGGGGCGGCGACGATCTCGGTCCTGACCGGTGTGGACAAGGGGGTGCGGCGACTGTCCGAGCTGAACCTGGTCATCGCCGTCTGCCTGATGCTGTTCGTGCTGATCGCGGGGCCGACGCTGTTCCTGCTGCGGGCCTATGTGCAGAATTTCGGCCTCTATCTGGACCATTTCTTCGTCCGCACCTTCACCCTCTACGCCTATGAGCCGCGCGCCTGGATGGCGGACTGGACCCTGTTCTACTGGGCCTGGTGGATCGCCTGGTCGCCGTTCGTGGGCATGTTCATCGCCCGCATCTCGCGCGGGCGCACGGTGCGCGAGTTCCTGATCGGCGTGCTGCTGGTGCCGACGGGCTTCACCTTCCTGTGGATGACGGTCTTCGGCAATTCGGCCATGAGCCTGGACCTGGGCGTGGCGGCCGGGGCCATTTCCGAGGCCGTGCAGGCGGACCTGTCGACGGCCCTGTTCCGCTTCCTGGAGTATCTGCCGGGGACGGCGATCACCTCGGTCCTGGCCATCGCCCTGGTGGCGGTCTTCTTCATCACCTCGGCGGATTCCGGCTCTCTGGTCATCGACACCCTGGCCTCGGGCGGGGCGGAGGACACGCCGCGCTGGCAGCGTGTCTACTGGTGCGCGATGGAGGGGCTGGCGGCGGCCCTGCTGCTGCTGGCCGGGGGCCTCGGCGCCTTGCAGGCGGCGACCCTGGTGGCGGCCCTGCCCTTCGCCGTCATCATGATCCTGGCCTGCTTCGGCCTGGCGCGGCAGATGAACGCCGACCTGAGGGGCGAGGCCGTCGAGACCGAGGCGCCGCCGCTGCGCGAACAGCTCAAGCGCATCCTGGCGCCCGCCAGCCGCCGCGACATCGACCGCCAGATCGCCCGTCACGGCGCCCCGGCGTTGGAAGAAGTGCGCGCCGCCGTCGCCGCCGAGGGGCTGGAGAACAGCGAGGTCCAGAGCGACGACAACGGCGTCTGGCTAAGGGTCGAGCACGCCAACGGGCGGGACTTCCTCTATCGGCTGGGCGCGCGCTCGCGGCCCCTGCCTGCCCTGACCGCGCTGGAGGCCCCTGAAAGCCGCCGGGCCCTGGAGTGGCGCCTCAGCGCCGTAACCGGCGACGGCATGCGCCCGCGCGACGTGACCGGCTTCACCCGCGCCCAGATCGTGGCGGACGTGTTGGAGCATCTGCAACGGTGGCGACTGGCGGCCTAGGGTTTGTGAAATCTCCGCTCACCCCGGCGGACGCCGGGACGAGCGGATTGAAGAGCGTCGCCCCTTGGCCCGGCGGACCGGCGGCGTTAGCGTCGCCGTTCAGTCTTCGGGAGCGTCCTTGATGTCCATCCGCCTGTCGCGCCGCGCGGCGCTGATCTCTTCCGCCGTCGCCGCCACGGGGGCGGCCCTGCCCGCGACCGGCTGGGCGCAGACCAGCGCCGACACGCGCTCGGACGAGGAGATCGCCGCCGCCGCCGACGCCTGGGTTCAGCGCTGCATGGCCGCCTGGCCGGAGCAGCCCGCCGTGTCGCTGGCCCTGGTGCGCGACGGCAAGACGGTGCTGGCCAAGGGCTATGGCGTGCGCCGTCAGGGCAAGGCCGAACCGGCCGACGAACACACCCTGTTCGCCATCGCCTCGAACTCCAAGAACGTCACCGCCGCCTGCCTGGCCATCCTGGTCGACGAGGGCAAGGTGAAGTGGGACGAGCCGATCCGCACCTATCTGCCTGGCTTCACCCTGTCGGATCCGATGGTGGGCGAGCGCATCACCGTGCGCGACACCCTCAGCCACCGCGCCGGTTTCGGCCTGGGCGCGGGCGACCTGCTGTTCTGGCCCAACAGCGACCGGACCCGCGCCGAGGTTCTGGCCCAGGCCGCCTTCGTGCCCATCGAGGACGGCTTCCGCGAGGACTACCACTACTGCAACCTGATGTTCGTGGTGGCGGGCGCGGTGATCGAGAAGGTGTCAGGCCTGTCGTGGGAGGCCTTCGTCCAGACCCGCATCTTCGACCGCGTGGGCATGAGCGAGAGCGCGCCCCTGGCCCGTCTGGCCGATCCGAAGAAGAGCGCCCTGCCGCACGGCCGCGTCGGGCCGCCCCTGCGCTATCAGGGGCCGATGACCCAGATCGCTGAATCCATCGTCGAGGTCTGGAACTGGGATTCGGCGGCGGCGGCGGGCGGCATCTGCGCCAGCGCCCACGACTGGGCCAAGTGGATCGCCGTGCGCCTGAACGACGGCAAGCTGGCCGACGGCACGCGCCTGTTCTCCGAAGCCGCCGCCAAGGAGATGTACAAGCCCAACATCGTCGTCTCCTCGTCCAACGGGCCGACGGCGGCCCTGCCCAACCGGGCCGTGGCCTCGACCTACGCCATGGGCTTGCAGGTGCAGGACTATCGCGGCGAGCGGCTGGCGACCCACGGCGGCGGTTCGCCCGGCGGCATCTCGGCCACGGTGCTGATCCCCGGCCGCAAGATCGGCTTCTCGGTCTTCACCAACGCGGAAGAGAGCTTCCTCTTACGCGCCCTGCGCTCGGGCTTGTCGGACATCGCCATGAACAAGGTCGACGTCGACTGGATCGCCGATTCCAAGCGACTGGAAGCTGAGGGGACCGAGAAGTCGTTGAAGGCCGCCGTCGAGATCGACGCCAAACAGGCGGCGGGCGCGGCGCCGTCCATGCCGCTGGAGGTCTATGCCGGAACCTGGCGCGATCCCTGGTACGGCGACATCGTCATCGAGCCGAAGACGGAAGGGCGCGGTCGCAACCGCAAGTCCGGCCTGTGGCTACGCTTCACCCACACCCCGGCGCTGCAAGGCTGGCTGGAGCCCTATGACGGCGAGACCTTCCGCACCCGCTTCCCCGACAAGCGCG
Organism: Brevundimonas diminuta 3F5N; assembly: GCF_900163625.1. GTDB lineage: Bacteria > Pseudomonadota > Alphaproteobacteria > Caulobacterales > Caulobacteraceae > Brevundimonas > Brevundimonas diminuta_A. The sequence continues at coordinate 11,530 of NZ_FUIE01000009.1, read as the reverse complement.
AGGAAGACGCCTTCATCACCTTCAGCATCGCCACGGCCAAGCCCGCCACGGCGACGGTCAAGGGCGTCTCGCCCGACATCGACTTCAGCTACGACTATCAGGACCTGCGGTTGACGCGGGTGTGAAGCGGCGGCTCAGGCGCGCGGAATAGCGACCACGACGCGGCGGTTCCTGGCGCGGCCCTCGGGGTCGTCCTTGCCGTCGCTCGTCGCATTGGGCGCTGCGGGCTCGGCTTCGCCGCGCCCCTCGGCGTGCAGGCGATCAGCCGGGACGCCGCCCGACGCCGCGAGCCACTGCGCCACCGCTTCGGCCCGTTGCTTGGACAGCGCGAGGTTATAGGCGTCCTCGCCGACCGAATCGGTGTGGCCGACCACGGTGATGCGGCCCGATCCCGCCTGCGCAGCCAGTTCGGCCGTGCGTCGCAGCGCCGCCTCCGCCTCTGCCGTCAGCCGGGCGGAATCGAAGGCGAACAGCACGTCGGACGCCAGTTCGACAATGGTCTGCGCCTCGGTCTGGCGCATGGCGAAGCCGCTGATCCGGCCGGTGAGGCCGCTGACCTGACCTGTCAGGCGAGCGCCGCCGCCCAAACCGCCGTTCTGGGCGCCAGCCCCCGCCGTTGGCGGCGTGACGGGGTTCGCCTCAACCTGCGACGAAGGCGTCGGCGCAGCGGTGGGCGACGGGCCAGACTCATCGGACCGCTCGCCGGAACAGGCGGCCAGAGCCACGACCAGCCCTGTCGCCAGGGCGACGCAAGCCCCGACGCGCACTCGACTCACCGCTGCACCGGCACGCCGTCAAACGGACTGACATCGGGCATGTTCAAGGAGATGGTGGCGCTGTCGGCGGGCGGCGCTGGGAATTTGAACCAGATGATCGCCGGCTTGTCCCGCCCTGTGCTGACGCCGATCCGCCCGCCTGAAAGCGGCGCGGCCATCCACTTCTTCTCCTCGTCCTGCAACACGCCGTAGCGCTGCGAGGTGGCGTCGTCGATGACGCTGACGTCGCTGAGGTTGAAGAACCACTGGGAGACCGTTTCGCCAGGCGGCGGCGTGTAGCGTAGTTCCACCGTCAGGATGGAGCCTGTGACCTGGACCCGCGTCAGGTCCACGGTCGACCCTCGAGGGCCTGGCGAGGAGCGGAGCGCCGCCGCCGCCGGAGGAGGAGCTGGAGACGCCGCGACCGTCGAGGACGGCGCCGTTTCAGGCGCGGCGACTGCGGGCGGCGGCAGCGCGTTCTCAGCCTTTTCCGCCTGACCCTGACCACACGCCGCCAGAGCCGGCATCATGAATCCGATGAGAACGGGCAAGCCCCGTACTGACAGCCGCAACTTCATGAAACATCCCTTCCTTCAACCGTTCGTGATCGACAGAAAGCCTGAGCGACGCCCCCGGTTCCGTAGCCTTCGACCTAACGGGTCACCGGACGCTGGCCGGCTTCCAGGATGGGCATCCCCGCTTCGGTGGGGATGTAGATGGTCTGGCGACCTTCCTTGCCGGCCGTTTCCTGCAGCATGTTGATGTAGGACCAGCGCAGATAGGCCTCGGGGCCGCCCAGCGCCTCGGCCATGATGCGGTTCGCCTCATTGGCGCCCTTGGCGCGCTCGATCTCGGCGGCGGCGGTCAGTTTGGCCGAGTCCAGGGCGGCCTGGGCCTCCAGCACGCGGATGCGGCGGTTCTGCACCGCCTCTTCATAGGCGGCCTTGCCCGCCATCTGCTTGGAATAGACGTTGTAGGTGGGGAAGCCGATCAGGACGACCGCCAGCACAACGGCGATGGCGATGATGGATCCGAGCGTGAGGCCGACGCCGCGCATGCGGGTGCTCCAAGGTTGAAAGCGATGAGGCGTTCAGGGTGGCGGGCGCGGCCCCGCCCGGTCAAGCTGCGATCAGCGCGTCAGCTCCAGAATGTCGAGCTTGGACTCTTGCTTGGGGAAGGGAATGACCAGGCGCCAGCGTTGCGGCCCGATGCGTTCGAACACCCCCAACTGGTCGCGCTCGGCCTTGGCGCCATAGGCGGGAAAGCCGCTCTCGTCGCCCCAGGCCTGGGCGCCGACATAGACCAGGCGCCGGTCGGTGTCGGGGTAGAGCAGGCCGCGGGTGCGCTGGCTGCCGGTCGTCTTCTCGAGGATCAGGTCGCCGCCGGGCGTCAGTTCGACGCGGCAACGGAAGGCCGGATAGGCGACATAGGCCAGACCCTGCGGCTGGCGCGCGCCCAGCTTGACGGTGCGGCAGCGGTAGTCGCCCGGCGGCGGTTGAAGACGGCCCGCCTGTCCGGCGTTGGGGTCGACCAGGACGCCGAGGGATTCGACTTCGTCGGCGAAGCCCCGCGCCTCGGCTTCGGCGCGGGCCAGGCTCCAGGCCTGGTCGAGGCGGCCCAGCAAGCTGGCGTCGGCGGGCGCGGCGACCGCACGCCAGTCGTCGCCTCCGCCCTGCTCGCCGGGGGACGGCGCGACAGCCTCAGGCGCGGGCGAAACGACCTCGGGCGTCGCTTCATCGGGCGCGGCAGGCGAGGAGGCGGGCGGTTGATCCGGCGCGGCGGCGCGGTCGCAGCCGGCCAGGGCGGCGCTCATGAGAACAGCGGCGCAGGCGAATCCGAGGCGCATGGGGGTCTCCACAATCATCCAGCCCTAACGGACAGGAACGGCGACGGTTCAGCGCGACGGCGGCGCTGGGACCAACTCCAGCAGATCGAGGTTGGATTCCGCCGCCGGCCAGGGCGTGACCAGGCGCCAGCGCCGCTCGCCGATCCGCTCCAGCACGCCGACCAGATCGCGTTCAGCGCGCTGGCCGTAGCTGCGGGCCATCGGCTCGGACGCCAAGGCCATGGAGCCGAGGAAGACCATCTCGCGGTCACTCTCGGGGAAGAGCAGGCCCGCCGGACGCTGGGAGCCGGTGCGCTTGACCAGTTTCAGCCCGCCGGGCGTCTGCTCGATGCGGCAGGCGAACCAGCCATAAACCACATAGCCGAGCCCGCCTTCATCGCCCTGGGAGCCCAGTTTGACGGTGCGGCAGCGATAGGCGCCGGGCGGCGGGGCGACGTTGGAACGGGCGGCGTCAGGGTCGATCAGCTCGCCCAGAGCCGACAGGTCGCCCGAGCCGGGTTGGCGCCGGGCCTGTTCCAGCGCCAGGCTCCAGGCGGCGGCGCGGCGCTGATAGCGGTCGCGGTCCGCCGGGGTGATGACGCCCCGCCAGTCGTCCAGAACGGCCCCGATCGGCGCCTCGGGCGCGGCTGGAACCGCCATCGGCGGCGGAGGCGGCGGGGGCGGCGTCGTGGCGCAGGCGGCTAGGGCCGCCGAGGCCAGAGCCGGGCCGACCATGGTCTTGAACAGGGGCTGGAAAGCGAGCCGGAAAGGTCGGTTCGGCGTACGCGGCATATCGGTCTTCTCAAGCAACGAGGATCGAAAGCCCCGTTTCTCTTTAGGAAGCCGCCATGAGGCGCGGCGTCAATCCCGCCCGTCGTCGCGACCGCGTGAAGTCGTCAGGTGCGTGCGGTCTTCGGCACGGTCTGCGAAGAGACGCCGGAGGGTGCGAGAAGACGCGACAAACCCGCCGCCAGATCGGCAAGCCCGATCGGCTTGATCAGGTATTCGGCGAAGCCCGCCGCCTGCGCGCGTCGCACCTCGTCCGGTTCAACCGCCGCCGACAGGGCCATGACGGGCAGGTCGCGGGTCAGAGGCTCCTGCGCCAGGGCGGCCTTGACCGCGAGGCCTTGCCCGCCGTGCAGATCCAGATCGAGGATGACGGCGTCGGGCTGAAGGTCGCGCGCCAGGTCCGCTCCCTCCTGCGCAGTCGCCGCGACGTGGAGCTGGACCGGACTCAATCCGTGCAACAGATGACGCATGAAGGCGACCGCAGCCGCATCCTCGGCGATATAGAGCAGGACCGCGTCCGGCAGGCGCGATAGCGGCAAGGCAGCCTGAAGCTCGGCCCGAGATTCGGCCTGGGCCTGGGGTGAAGCGGGCAGACGCAGGATGAAGGCCGCGCCCTCGCCTTCCTGGCTCTCGACCGTCAAGTCGCCGTCCATGGCGACCGCCAGACGGCGCGCCGCGGCCAGGCCGACGCCCGCGCCATCGACCGGCGAGGCGGCCCGGCCGCGTCGGGCGAAAGGCTCGAACAAGGTCTCGATCCGGCGAGGAGACAAGCCCGGCCCGGTGTCGCGCACGGTGATCCAGACCTTCTGGGCGACGCGGCGTCCTTCAATCACGACCGTTCCGCCCGGCCGATTGTGCTGCACGGCGTTGCGGATCAGGCTGGTCAGCACCTGATCCAGGGCGCGGGCCTCGGACTGGACGGTCAGCCCCGCCTGAAACGGAGGCGGACGCAGATCGACCCCCGCCGTCTCTGCCAGGCCGGTCAGAGACTGGCAGATGCGCCGGGCGATCAGCAGAGGGTCCAGGCGCTCGCGCGTAGCCCCGACGGCCGAGGCGTCCGCAAAGGCGGTCAGCCCCTCAACCAGAGTCTTCAGGCGCGCCGCGCCATCGTGAATCTGATCGACGGCCTGGCTCTGGCGTCGGCTGAGCGGTTCATTGACCGCATTGATCCGCAGCAGATCGGCAAAGCCCAGTATGGCGTCGAGCGGCCCGCGCATCTCACGGCTGAAAGCGGTGAGCAGTGCCGCATGGGTCCGGCGCCCGGCGGCCTCGACCGCCTGGGCGCGCAGCAGGCGCGCCTCGACATCGCAAGCGGCGCCTTCAAGGTCGGCGATGCGCCGCTGGGCGGCGTCGACCTGACCGTCATGCAGCCGCTGCACCGCGCGTATGCGCCCATGGGCGCCGAGCGACAGCCGGACGCCCGCGACGCCTGTCGCCAGTCCGAGGGCGATCGCCAGTAGAACGAATTGCATCACACGTCCTCCCGATAGATCGAGAGTGACGTGTAATTGGTTGCATTAAAATGAACACACCCGTTTGGGTTGTGTCGCCGCCTTATTCGTCGTCGGCGGCCGTCTCAGCCTTGCGGCGCGGGCGGCGGGTGCGCGGGGCGGGCGTCTCGTCATCCGACGCCGTTTCCTCGATCGCCGTCGGACGGGTCAGAAAACCCGGCAGGGCCGCCGCGTCGTCGCTGGCCGCTTCATCCTTGGCCGCGGTCGCGCGAGGACGACGCGGGGCGCGGGGCGCCTTGGCGGCCGGGGCGTCGGACTCTGCTCCGGCCTCGACGGCCGGCGCCTCATGCGGACGCTCGTCGGCCGAAACCTCCGAAGCGGTTTCGAAAGGCTGGCTGTCGTCCTGGCCGGCGTCGTCATCGGCCCCATTGTCGGATTCGCCGTTCTCGAAACGACGGTTGCGCTCCTCACGGCGGCGCTCCCAGCGCTCACGGCGGGTTTCGCGGCGACCGCCTTCGCGGTTGTCGACGTCGCCGTTTTCACGAGGCTCGCGCGGTTCACGGGGTTCGCGGGGCTCACGCGGTTCGCGATCGCGGTTGGCCTCGCGCTCAGCGCGTTCAGCCTGGCGGCGCGCCTCGTCCTCGGCCTTCTGCTGCTCGGCCTGGGCCGCTGCGATGATGGCCGCCGCCTGAGCGCCGGATTCATCTTCGAAGTCGATGTCGAAACCCTGGCCCGCCTGTTCGCGCTGGGCGATTTCGCTGACCGAGCGCTGCGGCTGAAGCGCGCGCAACACGCGGAAATAGTGCTCGGCGTGCTGGGTGTAGTTTTCGGCCAGAACGCGGTCGCCGGCGGCCGCGGCGTCGCGCGCCAGCTGCATATAGCGTTCATAGACGGTCTGAGCGTTGCCCCGGACCTTGATGTTCTCGGGACCTTGCGAATCCCACGACCGGTTCGGATTGGTCGCGTTGGCGTTATTACCGCCGCCGGGCTTACGGTTGCGTCCGCGTTGACGCTTCATGCCCTTGAAATCTCTCATCGGAGCTTACCGTGCTGGTGCGGGCCGCCGTCATAAAGGACGGTCGGGACCCTGTTCGTCGTTCCGTTCGTTCGGGGCCAATCCCCGGTGCGAGCTGTTCGGAAAACCGTGTGTCCCCCGTGGTCCGCCGCGTCCGTCTTAGGGGCGCGGCCATCACTGAACCCAGACGCGCTTAAACGAGCGAACCTGCCCGAAAAGGATGCGTTTGAATGGGGAACAACACGGACTTAGCGCGCAGAGAGACGCTTTCCAAGGGTTTTTATTGCAGCGGCGCTTCAGCCTCGGGGATCGGGCCCACGCGCGGGTCCGGACCGTTGGTGACGACGCGGTCGCGATCCGACAGGTCCTTCACAACCTTGACGTCGGTGAAGCCCGCCGTCTCGAACAGGGCCTTGACCGCATCGCCCTGGTCCCAGCCGATCTCGACAGCGAAGACGCCTTCGGGGCGCAGGATGCGGGCGATCTCGGGCGCCAGGTCGCGATAGGGCTGCAACCCGTCCGGACCGCCGTCCAGGGCCAGGTGCGGGTCATGCTCGCGCACCTCGGGATCCAGACCGGCGATGTCGCCGCTGGGGATGTAGGGCGGGTTGGACACCACCAGGTCGAAACTGTCGTCGGCGAAGCCCGCCGCCCAGTCGGTCCGCATGAAGGTGCAGCGGTGGTTCAGATCCAGATTGGCCGCGTTCTCGCGCGCCACGGCGATGGCCTCGGTCGAGATGTCAGTGCCGACGCCGCGCGCGCCGCGCCGCTCGGCCAGGGCGGCCAGCAGGATGGCGCCCGAACCCGTGCCCAGGTCGGCCATGTCGAAGGCGCTGTTGGGCGGGAAGGCGCGGACGATGACGTCCACCACCGTCTCGGTGTCGGGACGCGGGCTGAGCACGTCGGGGGTGACGTTCAGCATGATCTTCCAGAAGCCCTTGCGTCCCAGGATGCGCGACACCGGCTCGCGGCGCAGGCGGCGATCCACCATGGCGTCCAGCGCCAGGGTTTGCTCAGGACTGAGCGCACGGTAGGGGTCGTTCAGGATATCGACACGGCCCGCGCCCGTCGCCGCCTCAAGCATCAGGCGCGCGTCGATGGAGGGGCTGTCGATGCCGGCGGCCTTCAGGCGCGCCTGGGCGCCTTTCCAGGCGGTCAGCAGGGTCGGTGGGGTGTTCTGATCGGACATTCCCGGTGATTGGGGTCTGTAAGAGATGATTTCAAGACGGAACGGCCCGACAGCGTGGCCGTTGAAGGGCGAATGGGGATGAAACCACGGTCGAATCATCGCGCGTCGAGCGCCCGGAAGCGCCGTGCGGCGGGTGGCGCACACGGGGCGGCGGGCGGGCTGCTGCGGTATCTGGCCGCGGCGGCGGGCGGACTGGCGACCGGCGCCACGGCGGCGCACCTGCTCTATACTCAAGGCCATCGCTTCGGCCTGGAGCTGCGGCCCCAGCGGCCCGAGCCCCTGCCCCCGCGCGATCCCACGCCCGAGGACTATGACGCCGAAGAGCCCGGCCGCGGCCGCCTGGCCCAGCGGCCGCTGCAAATCCCGCACAAGGGCTGGGTCGACATCCTGTGGCGGACGGTCATGGGCTATTTCGGCGACCGTGTCGGCTTCGTCGCCGGGGGCGTGACCTTCTTCCTGCTGCTGGCCCTGTTCCCGACGCTGGGCGCCTTCGTCACCATCTACGGCCTGTTCGCCGATCCGGCCGACGCCTGGGGCCAACTCAGCTTCCTTTATGAGGTGCTGCCGGCGAACGTGGCCCAGTTCCTGGGAACGGAGATGACGCGGCTGGCGGGCAATTCCACCGGCCAGCTGACCTTCACCCTGATCTGGACCCTGCTGCTGACGCTGTGGGCGGCCAATGGGGGGATCAAGACCCTCTTCTATGGCCTGAACCTCGCCTATCACGAGGTCGAACGGCGCAATATCGTGATCTACAATCTGGTGTGCATGGGCTTCACCGTCTCGGCCATGGCGGCGGTGATGCTGAGTTCGGCCCTGGTGGTCGGCGTGCCCGTGGTGCTGGCCGTATTCGGCCTGGAGGACGAGTGGGCCTATCTGGCGCCGCTGCGCTGGCCGCTCTTGTTCTTCGGCTATGTCGGGGCGTTGGCCCTGATCTACCGGCTGGGGCCGAGCCGAGCGCGGGCGCGCTGGCGCTGGCTGACGCCGGGCGCGCTGTTCGCGGCCGGCCTGAGCCTGCTGGTGTCCTTCCTGTTCAGCTGGTTTCTGACCACCTTCGTCCGCACCGATTCCTACGGCCCGCTGGCGGCGGCCATGGGCTTCCTGCTGTGGACCTGGTTCTCGGTGCAGGTGATCCTGATGGGCGCCCGACTGAACGCCGAGATCGAGCACCAGACGGCGCTCGACACCACCACGGGCGCGCCCCTGCCGCTCGGCGAGCGCGGAGCGGTGATGGCTGATTCGGTCGGTCCCCGACGCGGCAATCCCGCCGCCCTGGCCTTCACCTTGAAATACGCCGAGGCGCTAGGCGACCGCGTGATGCGGCGGCGGATCAGGCGAAGGCCCTAAGCGGGTCGTCGCGCCCGCAATGCCTGGATGATGGTGCCGTCGTCCAGCCAGTCCAGCTCGCCGCCGACGGGCACGCCGCGCGCCAGCGACGTGACCTGCACCCCCGCCGCCGACAGGCGCTCGGCCAGGTAGTGGGCCGTGGTCTGGCCGTCGACGGTGGCGGGCAGGGCCAGGACGACTTCCCTCGCCTCCCCGCCGCCCATCTCTCCGCCTTTGACTCGGCCGATCAGTTCGGCGATGCGCAGTTGTTCAGGGCCGACGCCGTCCAGGGCGGACAGCAGGCCGCCCAGGACGTGATACTTGCCGCGAAAGGCGCCCGAGCGCTCCATCGCCCACAGGGCGCCGGCCTCCTCGACCACGCAGATCAGGGTGTTGTCGCGGCTCTGATCGGCGCAGACCGAGCAGGGATCGCGCGTATCGGGCGAACCGCAGACCGAGCAGTTGACGACCTTGTCCGCCGTCTCGGCCAAGGACGCCGCCAGCGGGACCAACAACTGCTCGCGCCGCTTCAGCAGGGCCAGCGCCGCGCGCCGAGCCGAGCGCGGCCCCATGCCCGGCAGCTTGGCCAGCAGGCTGATGAGCCGTTCGATTTCCGGCCCGGCGGAAGCGGCCATCAGAAGAGTTTCGGCATTCCCGGAATGTTCATCCCGGCCATCGGCCCGGCGGCGTCGCGCATCAGGGCGTTGTTGATCTCGTCCAGCTTGCGCTTGGCGTCGGCGTGGGCGGCGACGATCAGGTCGGCCAGGATCTCGCCCTCGCCGGGGGCCATCAGGCTGTCGTCGATCTTCACCGAGGTGATCTCGCCGGGGCCTTTCAGGGCGATGGAGACAAGGCCGCCGCCCGAGGTGCCCTCGGCGGTGGATTCGGCCATTTTCGCCTGGGCGTCCTGCAGCTTCTGCTGCATCGCCTGGGCCTGTTGCATCAGGGCGTTGAGGTCTTTCATGGCCTCTAGATAAGGCGAAGCGCCGCGCGGCTCCAGACCCCGGCGAAGAAAGCCCTGCCCGACCTGTCGTTTCAGCATTCGTCACAACAAATGTAGCCGATCCCCTTGACGATGTCGCAGCGCAAACCTAATTAGCCACACTTGAAGTTACCAATCAGTTTCTGGAGAAGCCCTGATGGCCTTTGACGCCCTTCCGACCCGCGACACGCCGGTCTCCGATCCGGTTCTGGCCCAGTTGTTCACCGAGGCGCGCACCCGCAACGGCTGGAGCGACCGCCCCGTGCCCGAAGCCCTGATCCGCAAGCTCTACGACCTGACCAAGTTCGGCCCGACGGCGGTCAACATGACCCCGGCCCGCTTCGTCTTCGTCACCTCGCCCGAGGCCAAGGCCCGGCTGTCGACCCACATGGCCGAGGGCAACCGCGCCAAGACCCTGGCCGCGCCGGTCAATCTGATCATCGCCCAGGACGTCGACTTTCATGAGACCCTGCCCAAGCTGTTCCCGCACGCGCCGGGCGCTCGCGACTGGTTCCCGGAAGAAGCCGGCCGTCGTGAAGCCGCCTTCCGCAACGCCTCGCTGCAAGGGGGCTATCTGACCATCGCCGCACGCGCCCTGGGTCTGGATGTCGGTCCGATGTCGGGCTTTGACGCCGCAGGCGTGAAGGCTGAGTTCTTCCCCGACAGCAACGTCGAGCCGAACTTCATCATGAACCTGGGCTACGGCACGGACGAGAACCTGTTCCCGCGCTCGCCTCGCCTCGACTTCGAGGAAGCCGCCCAGATCCTGTAAGCCGGTCAGCCCTCGGGCCTTGTCCCGAGGGCTTAGTCCTCGCCGTGCGCCCAGCTTTCCAGCAGCCGTCGCGCGATGGCGTAGGGCGGCGGGGCATGGATGGTCGGGTGCGTCTCGTCCAGCACGGCGCGCGCTTCGCTGCGCGTCAGCCAGGCGACGGCTTCCAGCTCGGTCTGATCGGGGGCCGCCTCGTCAGTCGTGACCTCGGCGATCAGGCCGATCATCAACTGGGCGGGGAAGGGCCAGGGCTGGCTGGAGTGGTAGCGCACGTCCGACACCGTCAGCCCCGCCTCCTCCATCACCTCGCGGGCGCAGGCCTCCTCGATCGCTTCGCCCGGCTCCATGAAACCGGCCAGGGCCGACATTCGGCCCTCGGGCCAGGCGGCCTGACGGCCCAGCAGGCAGACGGGTTCAGCGCCGCCCTTATAGACCGGCAGCATGATGACGACCGGATCAACGCGCGGGAAATGCTCGGTCCCGCAGGCCGGGCAGACGCGCTTCCAGCCGCCGGACGCCTGATCCGTGGCCTTGCCGCAGGCGGCGCAGAAGCCGTGGCGGCGGCGCCAGTCGAACAGGCTCTTGGCCGTGGCGGCGATGCCGGCGTCGGCCTCGGGCAGGACGATGGCCGCCTCACGCATTTCGACGAAGCGGCCCAGCCCCCCGGCGGGTCCGCTGGTCGGGTCGATGGAGCCTTCGAACTCGGCGGCGAAGACCGGCGCCCCCTTCCACAGGCCCAGGAAGATGTCGCGGTCGCGCGCCAGATCGCGCGCATGACCCAGCGACAGCCAGACCAGCCGCTCGGCCCCCTCATGGGTTTCGATCAGCGGGCGCCCCTCCCACAGGATCATGGCCAGGGCTTCGGGATTGGCTTCCTGCTCGGCCAGCCATGCGGCGTCGTTGCGAAGGTCGCCGGAGCGGTCGAGCGGATTGCCTGAAAAGGCGTTGCGATAGGGCATGAGGCTTCATAGCCCCGACGACGCGTGCAGGGGAGGGCTTGATTCCCGCGCCGTCCGCCTTCATATCCCCTCTCGGAGATCGCGGGCGAAGGCTTCGCCAACCTGGTCAGGGCCGGAAGGCAGCAGCCACAACGAATTCACCTTCGGGTCGCGGTCTCTACTTTCCTGATATTTTAGTGCGCTATCGTCGATCACGCGGTGATCGACTGCTTGAGTGCGTTTGTGCGCTACCACTCGTGACGCGGTCACGAGCTGCTTGAGCGCGTTTGCGCGTAGCCGTTCCCTGCCACGAATGAGCTGCCGTCGCGCAAGCTTCACGGAACCGGGCCGCGCCTCATTCGCTGAAAGGGCTTCGATCCCCATGATCAGGAGCAGGCGAATGAGCATACTCGGCAAGATTCTCGGCGGCGTCTTCAGGAAGAAGGAAGCCCATCCCGAAGCCCTGGCCATGATCCTGTGGGAGGGGCGCC
>NZ_FUIE01000017.1 GCF_900163625.1 Brevundimonas diminuta 3F5N | reverse complement strand
GCGCGGGTGCCGATCCAGACCCCGACCCTGAAGGGTTCGCTGTCGCTGCAGGGCGCGCGCATCGACGACCTGTACCTGACGAACTACAAGGAAACGCTGGACAAGAATTCGCCGCCGGTCGAGCTGTTCCGCCCGCAGGGCATGGAGCACGCCTATTTCGCCCAGTTCGGTTGGAGCGGCCCGAACGTCACCGGCGGCGTGCCCGGCCCTAACACCGTCTGGCGCTTGACCAACGGTTCGACCCTGACGCCGACCACCCCGGTCGAACTGACCTGGGACAACGGCTCGGGTCTGCGCTTCACCCGCGTCGTCTCGATCGACGACCAGTATATGTTCACGGTCAAGGATACGGTCGCCAACCTGGGAACCCAGGCCATCGCCATCGCGCCCTACGGCCGCGTCGAGCGCCAGGGCGTTCCGGTCGATCTGGGCAAGCAGATGATCCTGCACGAAGGCGCCATCGGCACCTTCGGCGACGGCGACAGCTATTCGACCGAACAGGTCAAGTACAAGGACTGGGCCAAGAAGCCGCGCATCGAGAATCAATCGACCGGCGGCTGGCTGGGCATCACCGACAAATACTGGCTGGCGGCCCTGATCCCCACCCAGGACGAGACCATCGAAGGCCGCTTCTCGGTGCGCGACGCGCAGGGGATGAACATCCACGAAGCCGCCATGCTGGGCGCCACCCACACCATCCAGCCGGGCCGTCAGATCGAGGAGACGCAGCGTCTGTTCGCCGGCGCCAAGCGCGCCGAGGTGCTGAAGACCTATGAGCAGTCGCTGGGCCTGCCGCGCTTCGTCTACGCTATCGACTGGGGCATGTTCTGGTTCCTGACGCGCCCGATCTTCACCGTGGTGGAGTTCTTCTACGGCGTCCTGGGCAACTTCGGTCTGGCCATCCTGGCGCTGACGGTGGTGGTCAAGCTGATCCTCTTCCCGCTGGCCAACAAGTCCTACGAGAGCCTGTCGAAGATGCGGAACCTCCAGCCCAAGATGGAGGAGATCAAGAAGAAGCACGGGGCCGAGCCGCAGAAGCAGCAGCAGGAAATGATGGCCCTCTATCAGCGGGAGAAGATCAATCCGCTGGCGGGCTGCCTGCCGATGGTGGTGCAGATCCCGGTCTTCTACGCCCTGTACAAGGTGCTGTTCGTCACCATCGAAATGCGTCACGCGCCCTTCTTCGGCTGGATACGCGACCTGTCGGCGCGCGACCCTTCGACGATCTGGAACCTGTTCGGCGCCATTCCGTGGGATCCGGCGACCCTGCCGTTGCTGGGCGGCATCCTGAACGGCCCGCTGCACCTGGGCGTTCTGCCGCTGGTCTATGGCTTCACCATGTGGCTGCAGATGGCGATGAACCCGCCGGCGCAGGATCCGATGCAGCGTCAGATCTTCCAGCTGATGCCGATCGTCTTCACCTTCATCATGGCTCCGTTCGCGGCCGGCCTGCTGATCTACTGGGCGTGGAACAACGTGCTGTCGATCATCCAGCAGTATGTGATCATGCATCGCTTCAAGGCCGAGAACCCGATCGACAGCTTCCTCGCCCGTTTCAAGAAGGCCTGATCATTTGGACGCTTCTGACGAGCCCAAGGTCGGAGAATACTCGGACGCCGAGATCGAGGCGGCGCGCGTCCTGTTCGCGCGCCAGGCCAGCTTCGTCCTGGGCTGCGCCAAGATCGAGCAGCTGCCGACCCCGGACCTGCCCGAGATCGCCTTCGCCGGCCGTTCCAACGTCGGCAAGTCCAGCCTGATCAACGGCTTGGTCGGGATGCACAAGCTGGCCCGCGCCTCGAACGAGCCGGGCCGCACGCGCGAGGTCAACTTCTTCGACCTGGACGGCCGGATGCGCCTGGTCGACCTGCCCGGCTACGGCTGGGCCAAGGCGTCCAAGACCACGGTCAAGAAGTTCCAGGATCTGGGTCGCGACTATCTGCGCGGCCGGGTGACGCTGAAGCGTGTCTATCTGCTGATCGACGCCCGCCACGGGCTGAAGAAGGTGGACGATGAGGCGCTGAAGGCCCTCGATCTGGCCGCCGTCAGCTATCAGATCGTCCTGACCAAGGCCGACAAGCTGAAGAAGGGCGAGGCCGAGAAGGTTCAGGCGGAGACGCTGAAGGCCATCTCCAAACGCCCGGCCGCCTATCCGCATGTCGCCGTCACCTCGTCGGAAAAGGGCTTCGGCCTGCCCGAGCTGCGCGCCGAGATCATGCGCACCACGGGCGTCATCCTCGACTGAATCTCACGTCCGCGTGAACCGTTAAGCCAGACCGGCGTTCTCCCCTCGGTTCTTAACGAGAGGGGAGCGCTCCATGCGTTCAGTGATCATCGGCGGCGTCGCCGTCGCCTGCCTGCTGGGTCTGTCGGCCTGCGGAAACAACAACAAGGCTGAAACGCCGGCGGAAGGGGCTGAGACCGCCTCGACAGCCGCTGCGCCGGCGACGCTCGATGCGCCCAAGCCGGGCCTGTGGCGCGTGTCCACGGCCATGGAAGGCATGCCGGGCGGCGCTTCTGTCCCGGCGCAGGAGGTCTGCATCAAGGAAGCCAAGCTTGAGGCCCCTGCCAGCGCCCAGCAGCCGGGCGCCGACTGTACGACCCAGCCTTTCGCGCGTCAGGGCGACGCCATGGTGGCCGCCTCGTCGTGCACCCTGCCGGGCAATATGAAGGCGGACTCCACCATCCGCGTGACCGGCGATTTCAACAGCCGCTACGTCACCGAGGTCACGACCAAGATGGACCCGGCCCCGACGCCGCAGATGGCCCAGACCAAGGTCACCATGACGGCTGAGCGCATCGGCGACTGCCCCGCTGGTCAATAAGCGTCTGCGCTAGACGATTGATCGTCACGGCCGGTATGGCGTCGCTGCAAAGCGGCCCCATATCGGTCGGATGATCCCTTTGTCCATTCTCGACCTCGCCCCCGTGCCGGAAGGCTCCGACGTGGGCCAGGCGCTCGCCAACACCATCGACCTGGCCCGCCATGCCGATCGGCTGGGCTATAATCGTTTCTGGCTCGCCGAGCATCACAATATGCCGGGCATCGCCAGCGCCGCGACTTCGGTCGTCATCGGCGCAGTGGCGGCGGCGACGAAGAGCATCCGCGTCGGCGCCGGCGGGGTCATGCTGCCCAACCACGCCCCCCTGGTCATCGCCGAACAGTTCGGCACGCTGAACGCGCTCCATCCCGGCCGGATCGACCTCGGCCTTGGCCGCGCGCCGGGATCGGATCAGGCGACGGCGCGGGCGCTGCGCCGCACGCTTCAGGGCGACCACGACGCCTTCCCTCAGGACGTGATGGAGTTGATGCAGTGGTTTGCGCCCGCCACGCCGGATCAGCGCATCATCGCCAATCCGGGCGAGGGGCAGGCCGTGCCGGTCTGGATCCTGGGCTCCTCGACCTACGGCGCTCAGCTGGCGGCGCACCTGGGCCTGCCCTACGCCTTCGCCAGCCATTTCGCGCCGGGCGAGATGATGCGGGCCCTCGACATCTATCGACAGACCTTCCGTGCGTCGCCGCATCTGGAAAAGCCCTACGTCATGCTGGGCTACAACGCCTTTGTGGCCGAGACGGACGAGGCGGCGCGCCTGTTGTTCAGCTCGGTCCAGCAGGCCTTCGTCAACCTGAGAACGGGCCGTCCCGGCAAGCTGCCGCCGCCGGTCGAGGGCTATTATGAACGGCTGGACGGCGCGGCGCGCGGCATGATCGACGCCGCCCTGGCCTGTTCGGCGGTGGGCGCGCCCGCGACGGCCCAGGCCGCCCTCGACGCCTTCATCGCTCAGACCGGGGCGGATGAGCTGATGCTGACCAGTCAGATCTGGGATCCGGCCGCCCGCGTGCGCTCGCTCGAACTGCTGGCCCAGGTTACGGGGCAGGCGGGCGGCTAGATCTCGCTCTCGCCAGGCAGGAAGCGCAACGGCTCGACCTCATCGTCGGCCATGGCTTCGGGTGTCGTCAGCCGTCGCCACGCGGCGCCCAGGCGGATGGCGTCGGCCAGGTCCTGGGCCGATATGGGCGCCTGTTCCGCTAGGCGCTGACGCAGGCCCTGACAGGCGGCCAGAATGGCGGAGGCCTGTCGCACTTCAGCGACCGGCGAGCGGGCTCCGACGCCTGCCAGCGAGGCGAAGCGCCAACCTGAATCCGCAGGCGTGGACTGAATAAGGGCCCATTTCTCCGCCGGTGTCATCTCACCAGCGAGCAGTTCCCACGCTCCCGTCTCACCTCGGCGGCGGTACTGACCCGCCTGATCAGGCAGGTCATGGCGGGCGTAGATCTCGGCGGCGACAGCTTCGACGGCCGCAACCTGAGCCAGCAGGGCTTCATGACCAATCGCCGGCACGACCAGCGCGCGCTCTTCGGCCGCGCCCTTGTCAGGAGAGCCGAACAGGGCGCGGCTGAAGCGTTCCAGCATGGCGGCCTAGTTGAGGTTCAGCGTGCTGGTGACCGAGACGTCATAGACGACGCGGGTGATGCTCTGGACCACTTCGAAGAATTTGCGCATTTCGGCCGCGCCCGCGCGCGGCGTGTAGATGAGGTCGTCTGACTGCATCTGGAAGTTGCTGGCGATGAAAAAACCTTCGCCCTCGTTCAGGTTCAGGCGATAGACCACCGGCACCCCGCGCGAGGTGGCGGGCTGCTGGATGCCCAGCGCCTGGGCCACTTCCGGACGTTCGAAGCGGAAGACCAGCACAGAGCGGGCGTTGGCGATGTTGGAATCCAGCCCGCCGACGCCGCTAAGCGCCTCGGCCAGGGTCAGCGGACCGGGCGGTAGCTCGCTGCGCGCCACGGCGTTGAAGGCGCCGAAGGAGCTGAAGCGGCGGGGCTTGTAGACCAGGTTGACCTGATCGCCGCGCTGCAGGCGCACGTTCTCGTTGAACTCGGTCGTGACGATGGACATCGGGGCCGTATAGACCTTGCCGTCGCGCTGGATGCGCACGTCTATGTCGTGAAGCGAGCGCGACGGACCGCCGGCGGCGGCGATGACGTCCAGGATTCGGTCGCTGTTGGCCGCCAGGGGCTGGCGGCCGGGGTTGCGAACGTCGCCCAGCACGGTGACGGCGTTAGAGGCGTTGCCGGCGATGGTGACGATCACCTGCGGGTTGGCGACCTTGCCGATCAGGGCGCGACGCACGGCTGCGGAGGCCTGTGTCGGCGTCAGGCCCTGCACGGGCACGTCACCCGCGAAGGGAATCGGGACGGCGCCGTTGCGGTTGACCATTAGCGGCGGCAGGGTCTGGTTGCCGGTGCTGGCGCTGTCTCGGGAGGAGCCGCCGCCGAACAGGCTGCCGCCCGGCTCGAAGATGCTGACGGCAAGCGTGTCGCCGACGCCGATCACGTCCGTAGGCGCTTCGCTGGAGGCGAGCGCCAAGCTCGAGAAGGACGGCGGAGGGGCCGCCTTCAACCGCTCGCTCAGCGCGAAATCCAGATCGACGAGCGCGTAGTCGCCCGCCCGTTCCGGAGTAGACGAACCTTGAACCACGTTGCGGCCGGACGGCCCGTCGCGGGGCAGGGTCGAGCACCCCGCCAGAAGAGCGACGATGAGCAGGCTGGCGGCGGTTCTGGACATGGGGCCTCGGTTCAGTTCCATCAGATGCTTACCTCCGAGACAGCCGCGCCGCCAGAGGAAGACAGCACCCGTTGTTGGACGACATCGAAATGCTGGTCCCAGTTGGGTGCGGAATAGGGAGGCGCGACGGGCGGGTTTCGGGTCCAGTCCTCAAGCGCGGCCAGCCATCCCAGGCCGTCCAGCGGATCGATGAGACGGGCGTGCGGCACCAGTTCGCGGTGAGCGGCGATGTCGGAGGCGATGAGCGGCACGCCCATGGCGCTGGCCTCGACGGCGGGCAGGTCGAAGCCTTCGACCGATGACGGCGCGACCATGGCGCGAGCGCCCCGCATCAGAGCCGAAAGGGCGCAGTCGGGCAGGTTTTCGGCCTGGTGCACGAGGCCGCGCAGGTTGGGCGAGCGTTGCAGGTGGTCCAGCACGGCCTCGTTTTCCCATCCGTAACGGCCGACCAGGACCAGGCGGGGTGTTTCGGCTCCCATGGTTTCTTGCAACCGGCGCCAGACGGTCAGCAGGAAGGCCAGGTTTTTTCGCGCCTCGATCGTGCCGACGTGCAGGAAGTAGGGGCGGGCGGGTGCAATCGTCGTGCGGCTGTCGAAGGTGCGTTCCAGCCCCAGGTGCGCGACTTCGATCGGCGGGGCGGCGATGTTCGACCGGTCGGCGAAGCTCTTTAGTTCTTCAGCCGTATAGTGGGAGTTGACGATGACCCGCGAGGCGTGGCGCAACACGTTGGTCATCCGCCGCACATGCTTCAGCCCGTCGCCGGGGCGGCAGAACTCGGGGTGGGTCACGGGGATCAGGTCATGGACCATGATGATCCGCTCAATACCGCCGTCGGCCAGGGAGGTAAGAATATCGGGCGTGTTCAGGCTCGTATGCCCGACATTTATATAGGCGCGCGCCGACGGGGGGGCGGCGATGCGGCGTGACCTGAAGTACTGCTTCCAGATCCGCTTCGGCTTGGTCTTGGGCGGCGCCTGTTCTTCGGGCGCGTGCCCTATGATCGAGGCGCCGTCGTCTGGTGAGCGCAGGGCGTCGAACAGCTTGCGGGCCTCGGGGCCGAGTTCGGTCACGGCGCCGGGACCCGTCCAGCGCGTCCGCAGCTCGGCGAGCCGTTCGCGGAACCAGTCGTTATCGACACGCGCCAGTTGGTCCTTGCGCGCCCGTACGGGCGTCATCCGATAGGTCGGGTGCTCGATCAGCCATTCGGCATAGGCGAGACAGACCCGGTCCACGCCGGTCGGGGCGCTACGCTCGGTCCGGCTGAGCAACCGGCTGGCGTCGAAGAGGACGTCCTCGATCATCAGGAAACGTAGCCCGCCTGCATCAACTCGGCGATGTGGATGATGGCGACCGGGCGACGATCCTCGAGCACGAACAGATTGCTGATCTTGTTGGCCGTCAGCAGATCGACAACGTCGCTCATGCGCGCCTCGGGATCGACCGTGATCGGGCTGCGGCTCATGATGTCTTCGGCGCGCAGGACTGAGATATCGTGAGAGAAGGCGCGGCGCACGTCGCCGTCCGTGATGATGCCGGCCAGGGCGCCGTCGGCGGCCAGGACGGCGACCGCTCCCTTGCGGCCTTCAGTGATCGCCGAGACCACGACGCCGAAGTCGGCGTCCAGCGGCACGCTGGCCGGGGCGGCGGCGTTGTCGCCCATCCATTCGCGCACGGTCTGCAGGCTCATCCCCAGGGCGCCGCCGGGGTGATGCAGGCCGAAATCTTCCCGCGTGAAGCCGCGTCGATCCATCAGCACCATGGACAGGGCGTCGCCCATGGCCAGGGACATCAGCGTCGAGGTCGTCGGCGCCAGGCCGTTGGGGCAGGCCTCGGCCACCTTGGGCATGGTCAGGCAGACGGCGGAATGGCGGCCGAGGAAGCTCTGGGGTCGCTGGGTGATGCCGATCACCGGAATGTCGTTGCGCGCGCAGAAGATCAGCGGATCGCGCAGTTCGCGGCTTTCGCCCGAGTTGGACAGCGCCAGCAGGGTGGTGTCGGGGCGCAGCATCCCCAGGTCGCCGTGGCTCATCTCGGCCGGATGGACGAAGAAGGAGTTGGTTCCCGTCGAGGCCAGGGTGGCGGCGATCTTGCCGCCGATGTGGCCTGACTTGCCCATGCCGGTCACCACGACATAGCCGGGGCGCGACAGGATGATGTCGGCTGCCCGCGCGATCGAGGAATCCAGCGAACGTTCCAGCGCTTCCAGAGCTTCTATGTTCAGACGCACGACTTCGCGCGCTCGGTCAGACATGGCCGCGAGTTGTTCGGGAGAGGAAGGAACGGAAAAAGCAGTCATGACGGCTCCAGGCGCCGGGGCCGCTTCTGCGGCTCTTCGTAGCGCAGTGGCAAATGCCTCATTCGAGAGTTCGGCACAATGGCGTCGCCGCAGGTGAATGAACGATGAATAGCGACAACCATTATGGGCGTCATGCGTTGCCATATGTTCCAAGCACAGAAAGCACCTTGAAACGCATGTCTTTTGCACAGGGGTTTGCGCGCCCCGCACTGCCTGCGCCGCCGAAACGCCTGAGCGGAGCGGCGCTTTTCCTTGATCTGGACGGGGTTCTGGCTCCGCTGGCGCCGACGCCGGACGCCGTGGGGCCGGAACCGCGTCGCACCCGCACGCTTGAGCGACTGACCCAGGCCCTCGGCGGCCGGGTCGCGGTGGTCAGCGGCCGCACCCTGGCCGAAATCGATCGCATCGTCGACGGAGCGGCGCGCGCGGCCTCGGGCGTGCATGGGCTGGAACATCGTCGCGCCGACGGCGTGCTGAGCGCCCGCGTCCCTGCGCCTTCGGTGAAAACGGCGCTGGCCGCCTTCCACGACTTCGCCGAGGCCCGGCCCGGCGTGCTGGTCGAGGACAAGGGCCTGTCGGCGGGCCTGCATTTCAGGCAGGCGCCGAGCCAGGCCGATGCGGCGCTGGCCCTGGCGACCGCCCTGGCGGACGAAACCGGCCTGGCGCTTCAGCCGGGGTCGATGGTGCTGGAGCTCAAGACGCCCGGCGCCGACAAGGGCACGGCCGTCGCAGCCTTCATGGCCGAGGCGCCCTTCGCCGGCGCTGCGCCCGTCATGGTCGGCGACGACCTGACCGACGAGGCGGGGTTCCGGGCGGCGGAAGCTCTGGGCGGCTTCGGCGTCTTGGTCGGGCCTGAGCGGTCGACGGCGGCCCGCTATCGGCTCGAAAACGTGGAGGCGGTGCTCGACTGGCTCGGCGGTCTGGCCTCGGCCGTCACAGAGGAGAAGGAGGCGCGCGCATGACGTCTAACCTGGATCTGGCCCCCATCGGCAATTGTTCGGTCAGCGCCCTGGTCGATCGGCAGGGGCGGTTCGTCTGGGCCTGCGCTCCGCGCATCGACGGCGATCCCGTTTTTTCGGCCCTGATGGACGGAGCCTCGCCGGAACACGGCTTCTGGGCGGTGGAGCTTGAGGGGCTGGTCGCGGTCGAGCAGGCCTATGTCCGCAACACCGCCGTCCTGCGCACCGTGCTGAGGGCCGGGGACGGCGGGGCGGTCGAGATACTGGACTTTTGCCCGCGGCATCTGAAGCACGCGCGCATCTATCGGCCGATCGCCTTCGCGCGCGTGGTGCGGCCCCTGTCAGGCGCGCCGCGCGTCACCATGCGCCTTCGCCCGTCGGCGGATTGGGGCGCACGGGCGGCGGAACGCACCTCGGGCTCCAACCACATCCGTTATCTGTGCAGCGACGTGACCCTGCGCCTGACCACCAATTGCCCGGTCAGCCATGTGCTGAACGAACGCACCTTCCGCCTGGAAGAGGAGATGGCCTTCTTCCTCGGCCCGGACGAAGGCTATGATCAGTCGGTCCTGGCGGGCGTCAATGCGGCGCTGGATCAGACGATCGTCCACTGGAAGCACTGGACCCGCACCCTCTATCTGCCGCTGGACTGGCAGGAGGCGGTGATCCGCGCCGCCATCACCCTGAAGCTTTGCGTCTATGAAGAGACGGGCGCCATCGTCGCCGCCATGACGACCTCGGTGCCCGAGTTCCCCGAGAGCGGGCGCAACTGGGACTATCGCTACTGCTGGATTCGCGACGCCTATTATACGGTGCGGGCGCTGAACCGGCTGGGCGCGGTGGACATTCTGGAGAGCTATCTCGGCTATCTGCGCAACCTCGTCGATGACGCAGCGGGCGGGCATGTCCAGCCGGTCTATGGCGTGGGGCTGGAGCCCGCCATCGTCGAGCGCATCGTCGACAGCGTCGAAGGCTATCGCGGCATGAAGCCGGTGCGGGTCGGCAATCAGGCGCACGAGCATCTGCAGCACGACGTCTATGGCCAGATCGTCCTGCCGCTGGTTCAGGCCTTCTTCGACCAGCGTCTGCTGCGGCCCGGCACGATCGAGGACTTCCGCGCCCTGGAGACCGTCGGCGACCGCGCCTTCGCCCTGCACGATCAGGTCGACGCCGGCTTGTGGGAGTTTCGCACCATCGCGCGGGTGCACACCTATTCTTCGGTCATGTGCTGGGCGGCCTGCGACCGCCTGGCCAAGGCGGCGCATCATCTGGGCCTGGATGATCGCTGCGAGTTCTGGCGCGAGCGCGCCCGCATCATCCGCGAGCGCATCGAGGCCGAGGCCTATCTGCCGGACGAGGGTCGCTTCGCCGCCAGTTTCGGCGGGACGGAGCTGGACGCAGCCTTGCTGCAGATGACGGACCTGGGCTTCCTCGACGCCCGCGACCCGCGCCAGGTGAAGACCTTCGAGGCGGTCGAGCGCGATCTGAAGCGCGGCCCCTATCTGTTCCGCTACATCCACGCCGACGACTTCGGCGAGCCGGAGACGGCCTTCAACTTCTGCACCTTCTGGTACATCGAGGCCCTGCACCTGAACGGCCGCACCGAAGAGGCGCGGGTGATCTTCGAGGAGATGCTCAGCCGCCGGACCCATGCAGGCCTGCTCAGCGAAGACATCTCGATCCAGGACGGCGAACTGTGGGGCAACTACCCCCAGACCTATTCCCTGGTCGGCATCATCAACTGCGCGGTCCTGCTCAGTCGATCGTGGACGGATGCGCGATGAGCCGCCTGATCGTTGTCTCCAACCGCGTCTCGGCGCCCAAGGACCCGGCTTCAGGCTCGGTCGGCGGCCTGGCTATGGCCTTGTCAGCGGCGCTGCGAAAATATGAAGGCCTGTGGTTCGGCTGGTCCGGCGAGACGGTCGAGCACTTCACCGGCGAACTGAACATCGAGGACCGCGCCGGCGTCACCGTCGCCACCGTCGATCTGGAGCCTCAGGACGTCGACGAATATTACAACGGCTACGCCAACAAGACGCTGTGGCCGCTGTTCCATCACCGCGTCGATCTGACAGCTTATGAGCGGTCCTATGGCGAGGGTTATGAGCGCACCAACCGCCGGTTCGCCGAGGTGTTGCAACCGTTGCTCCAGCCCGACGACGTCATCTGGATCCACGACTATCACATGATCCCCATGGCGCGGGACCTGCGGCGGCTGGGGGTGAAGAACCGCATCGGCTTCTTCCTGCACACGCCCTGGCCCGCGCGACAGCTGCTGGTGACGCTGCCGCATCACCGGCGGCTGGTGGAATCCATGTTCGATTTCGACCTGCTGGGCTTCCAGACCCGCGAGTGGCTGGGCCTGTTCCAGCGCTATGTCGAGGTCGAGGCGGGGGGCAGGGTGCAGGCCGACGGCCGGGTCGAGGCCTTTGGCCGCAGCGTCCAGACGGGAGCATTCCCCATCGGCATCGACGTGGACGGCTTTCTGGCGGCGCGGAACTCGCCGCTGGGGCGACGGACCTATGATCGGATGTCGGCCTCGGCGGCCTTCCGCTCCATGATCGTCGGCGTCGATCGGTTGGATTACTCCAAGGGTCTGGAGCAGCGCCTGCTCGGCTATGAGCAATTCCTGGAGGACAATCCCGAACTGCGAAGCGAGGTCTTCCTGTTGCAGGTCACGCCGATTTCGCGAGACGAAGTGGATACCTACCAGGACATGCGGGTGCGGCTGGAAGCCCTGGCGGGGCGGGTCAACGGCGCCTATGCCGACATGGACTGGCAGCCGATCCGCTATCTGAACCGCACCTTCCGCCGTGACCAGCTGGCGGGAATCTATCGCGCGGCGAAGGTGGGTCTGGTCACGCCGCTGCGCGATGGCATGAACCTGGTGGCCAAGGAATATGTCGCGGCGCAGGATCCGGAAGACCCCGGCGTGCTCATCCTGTCGCGCTTCGCCGGCGCGGCGGAACAGATGGGGGAGGCGCTGTTGGTCAATCCCTTCAGCCGCGAGGAGTTGTCGGAGGCGATCCAGAAGGCCCTGACCATGCCGCGGCCGGAACGGATACGGAAATGGAAGGCCTTGATGAAGGTCGTGCGCGACACGGATGTCGCTCGTTGGCGCGACGATTATGTCCGGGCGCTGATGGCGGCGTAAGCGAGGTCGTTTCTGGACCGGCGGCCGCCGTAAACCTATTGAGAACCGATGCTCAACTATGAAGTGCAGGCGCGCACGATCGAAATTTATGTTGAAATGGCGCCACAGTGAACACAATCAACGCCCAGATTGGGAACCGCTGCACTGCAATATCGTTCGGCTTTCGAGCGCCTTCGCGGTATCGCATGGGCTTTCGGATCAACTAAGAGTGTGAGGACACCATGAAGCTGAAACTTCTGGCCAGTGTCGCTGCTGCGGGGCTGTTCGCAGCCGGCGCTGCTTCGGCTGAGCCCGATGGCTGGTACGGCGCGATCGACGCCGGCTACCACATCATCGACGACATCAACACGGAAGCGTCGGCGACCGGCCACCACTGGAACTGGGAAGTCAACGACGGCTGGGCGGCGTTCGCTCGCCTCGGCTACCGTTTCAACCCGAACTGGCGCATGGAACTCGAAGGCGGCTACCGCTCGGGCGACATCGGCACGGTGCGCGCTGTCTCGGGTCCGAACGGCCTGTGCAACTCGACGCCGGCCACCGGCGCCTGCCACTCGCCGG
>NZ_FUIE01000058.1 GCF_900163625.1 Brevundimonas diminuta 3F5N | reverse complement strand
CGGCCGCGTGGTCGAGGAAGGAACCCACGACGCCCTGGTCGCGCGCGGCGGCCTCTACGCCCGCCTGGCCCGGCAGCAGTCGCTGGACAGCGACCCGGTCGCCCTGCCCCCGCTGGCTGAACTGCCCGACGAGACCGGCGCATGAGGCCGCTGCGCAACCCCGCCATCCAGAACGCCCTGGCCTGGACCCTGGCCCAATGGATGCGCTTCTGCATCGCCACCACCCGCTGGACCCATGAAGACCAGCATCTGGCCGAGGAGGTCTGGCGCGACGGCGGCGGGGTGCTGTGCGCCTTCTGGCACTCGCGCATCAGCCTGGCGCCGTCCTGCTGGCCGCGCGACCGCGCCCAGCCCGCCAAGGTGCTGATCTCCCTGTCCGCCGACGGCGAGTTCATCGCCAAGGCCGTGTCGCGTCAGGGCTTTCCGGCCGTGCGCGGCTCTTCGACCAACAAGGACAAGGCGGAAAGGGCCAAGGGCGGCACGCAGGCCCTGCGCGACGGGCTGAAACAGTTGAAGGTCGGCGCCCTGGCCCTGACCCCCGACGGCCCGCGCGGCCCCGCCCGCCAGATGGCCGAGGGCCTGCCCCTGATGGCCAAGATCTCCGGCGCGCCCGTGCTGCTGATCGGCATGTCTTGCAAACCGGCGATCCGGCTGAACAGCTGGGACCGCGCCCTGCTGCCCCTGCCGTTCGGCAAGGGCGCCGTGGTCTGGGACCGGGTCGACTGGCCCGAAGGCGGCGATCTGGCCGCCGTCGCCGCCGAGTGGGGCGAGCGCCTGACCGCCGTCGAGGCGCGCGCCGACGCCCTCACCGGGCTGGAGCGCGTCTGAGCGTGTCCTTCAGCCCCGCCCTGATCGCCTATCAGTTGCTGACCCGCCTGCTGGAGCCGCTGGCCCCGCGCCTTCTGGACGCGCGCGTCCAGAAGGGCAAGGAAGACCCCGCCCGCGTCGATGAACGGCTGGGCCAGCCCGGCATGGCGCGCCCGGGCGGGCCTCTGGTCTGGATCCACGGCGTCAGCGTCGGCGAGGCCCTGTCGATCCTTCCGCTGGCCGAGCGCATCCGCAAGGACCGGCCCGATGTGACCGTGCTGGTCACAACCGGCACCCTGACCTCGGCTCAGGTGCTGGCCAGCCGCCTGCCGCGCGGCGTCATCCATCAGTTCGCCCCGGTCGACGCTCCCTCGGCCGTCGCGGCCTTCCTCGACCACTGGCGGCCCAATGTCGGCGTCTTCGTCGAAAGCGAGCTGTGGCCGAACCTGCTGACCACGGCGCAAAAGCGCGGCGTGCCTCTGGCCCTCGTCAGCGCCCGCATCACCGACAAGACGGCGCAGGGGTGGAAGAAGGCCCCCGGCATGGCCCGCGCCCTGATGAACGGCTTTTCGCACGTCTGGCCGCAGGATCAGGACAGCGCTGACCGGCTGAGCGCGCTGGGCGCCCGCGTCGACGGTCAGGTGAACCTGAAGCTGTCCGGCGAGCCCCTGCCCTATGACAAGGGCGAGTTCGCCCGCCTGTCGGCCCTGATCGACGACCGCCCCGTCGTCGTCGCCGCCAGCACCCATGAGCATGAGGAAATGGCCATCGTCGGCGCGCTGGATCATCTGGCCGACCGCCTGTTCCTGATCGTCGTGCCACGCCACCCGGAACGCGGCGACGCCATCGCCGAAGCCCTGGCCCACGACGGCTACGGTTTCGCCCGGCGTAGTCAGGGCCAGCCGATCTGCGACCAGACCGACATCTATCTGGCCGATACGCTGGGCGAGCTGGGCCTGTTCCTGCGGCTGGCCGATGTGGTGGTCATGGGCGGCTCCTTCGCCCCGGCGCTGGGCGGCGGCGCGGTCGGCGGCCACAACCCGCTGGAGCCCGCGCGCCTCGCCAAACCCATCGTCACCGGCCCCGACGCCAGCAACTGGCAGGCCGTGACCCGGATGCTGAAACAGGCGGGCGGCCTCGTCTCCGTCCTGTCGCCCGCCGAACTGCCTTCGGTCGTCGGTCCCATGCTGGCCGATCCCGAGGCCGCCCGCGACATGGGCGAGCGCGCCCGGCGATCCGCAGAAGCAGCGGCCGCCGGGCTGGACCGCCTGTGGCTGGCGCTTCAGTCCCACCTGCCCGCCGCCCCTTCACGCAGGCGCCCATGAAACTGAACACCCCCCGCTGGTGGTACAGCCGCGACCGTCGCCACGCCCCGATGACGCGGATGATGCTGAAGCCCGCCTCCTGGCTGTGGGCGGGCGTGACGGCGCGCAGGATCGCCCGCGCCACGCCGGTCGATCCGGGCGCGGCGGTCATCTCCATCGGCAATCTGACGGTCGGCGGATCGGGCAAGACGCCCGTCGCGCGCGAGACGCTGCGTCTGCTGCGCGCCCAGGGCGTCAACGCCGCCGCCCTGTCGCGCGGCTATGGCGGCAGGCTGGAAGGCCCCGTCCGCGTCGACCTGAACCAACACACCGCCGCCGACGTCGGCGACGAACCCCTGATGCTGGCGCAGGACGCCCCCGCATGGATCGCGCGCGACCGCGTGGCGGGCGCCCGCGCCGCCGCGGCCGACGGCGTGCAGGCCCTCGTGCTGGACGACGGCCACCAGAACCCGGCGCTGAAGAAGACCCTCAGCCTGATCGTGGTCGATGGCGAGACGCGCGGCGACGAATGGCCCTTCGGCGACGGCTCCGTCTTCCCTTCCGGCCCGATGCGCGAGCCGCTGAAGGCTGGTCTGGCGCGCGCCGACGGCGTGGTTGTCATGCTGCCAACCGATGCGGACGCCGCCGATCCCGAATTGCTGGAGGTCTTCGGCGACCTGCCCGTCTTCATCGCCCGGCTGGAGCCCGCCGCCCCGCCGCCGCCCGGCCCTCAGGTCGGCTTCGCCGGCATAGCCAAGCCGTGGAAGGTCGAGCGGTCGCTGGTCGCCGCAGGCTGCGACCTCAAGGATTTCGTCCCCTTCCCCGACCACGCCGCCCTGTCCGACCGCGACTTCGCCTTCCTGAACGACCGCGCCGCCGTCTATGAGGCGGGCCTCGTCACCACCGAAAAGGACTGGGTGCGCCTGACGCCCGACCAGCGCGCCGCCGTCGCCGCCTGGCCCGTCGTCACCCGGTTCGAGGATGAGGCGGGCTTCACCGCCTTCATCATGCGCGCCCTCTGAATTTTTTCTTCTGCAATCGGCCAGCCTACTCCGGCGCCTGTGCCAGACTGCCCTGTCCGCCACAGGGGATTTCAGACGATTCAGACGAATTCGACTCTCTTTTTCCTTCTCCCCTTGAGGGAGAAGGTGGGCGCCGGAGGCGCTCGGATGAGGGGTGGCGGCGCGACATGCCGAAAAGAGGCGCGGGCTGTCGGAGCAAAATTGTCATCTGTGACGCAAACACCCCTCATCCGTCAGGCTCCGCCTGCCACCTTCTCCCTCAAGGGGAGAAGGAAACCCGCCCCCCGTCTTGACTCCCAGCCCCTCTGGACCGACACGACCCAACCATGATCACGCGCTATTCCCGCCCCGACGCCGTCGCCATCTGGTCGCAAGAGACCAAGTACAAGATCTGGTTCGAGATCGAGGCCCACGCCGCCACCAAGATGGCCGAGCTGGGCGTGATCCCCAAGGAATCGGCCGAGGCCATCTGGGCCAACGGCAAGGACGCGACCTTCGACGCCGACCGCATCGACGAGATCGAGCGCACCACCAAGCATGACGTCATCGCCTTCCTGACCCATGTGTCGGAAATCGTCGGCGAGGAAGCCCGCTTCCTGCACCAGGGCATGACGTCTTCGGACGTGCTGGACACCTGCTTCGCGGTGCAGCTGGCGCGCTCGACCGACCTGCTGCTGGGCGGCGTCGATCGCGTTCTGGCCGCGCTGGAAACGCGCGCCAAGGAGCACAAATACACCCCGACCGTCGGCCGCTCGCACGGCATCCACGCCGAGCCGGTGACCTTCGGCCTGAAGCTGGCCGGCTATCACGCCGAGTTCCAGCGCGCCAAGCGCCGCCTGATCACCGCCCGTGAAGAGATCGCCACCTGCGCCATCTCGGGCGCCGTCGGCACCTTCGCCAACGTCGATCCGGCCGTTGAACAATACGTCGCCGACCAGATGGGCCTCGCCGTCGAGCCGGTCTCGACCCAGGTGATCCCGCGCGACCGCCACGCCGC
The DNA here is from genome assembly GCF_900163625.1 of Brevundimonas diminuta 3F5N. Taxonomy (GTDB): domain Bacteria; phylum Pseudomonadota; class Alphaproteobacteria; order Caulobacterales; family Caulobacteraceae; genus Brevundimonas; species Brevundimonas diminuta_A. The sequence continues at coordinate 38,981 of NZ_FUIE01000058.1, read as the reverse complement.
CTATTTCGCCGCCCTGGGCGTCGTCGCCTCCTCGGTCGAGCGTCTGGCCGTGGAAATCCGCCACCTGCAGCGCACCGAAGTCCTCGAAGCCGAGGAGTTCTTCGACAAGGGTCAGAAGGGCTCGTCGGCCATGCCGCACAAGCGCAACCCGATCCTGACCGAGAACCTGACCGGTCTGGCGCGTCTGGTCCGCTCGGCCGTGACCCCGGCGATGGAGAACGTCGCCCTGTGGCACGAGCGGGACATCAGCCACTCCTCGGTCGAGCGCGGCATCGGTCCGGACGCCACCATCCACCTGGACTTCGCCCTGCACCGTCTGGCGAACGTGGTCGAGCGCCTGAACGTCTATCCTGAGAACATGCAGAAGAATATCGACCGCCTTGGCGGCCTGGTCTTCTCGCAACGGGTCATGCTGGCCCTGACCCAGGCGGGCGTGTCGCGCGAGGACGCCTATGCGGCGGTTCAGGAGAACGCCATGAAGGTCTGGCGCGGCGAAGGCGTCTTCATCGACTTCCTGAAGGCCGACGCCCGCGTCACCCTCCCCCACGACGAGTTGGAGGCCCTGTTCGACCTCGGCTACCACACCAAGAACGTGGATGTGATCTTCGAGCGGGTGTTCGGGGCATGATTCCGGCAGGCGGCCTGGCGCTCAACCCCGCGCTGGTCGCCGCCGACCACGCGGAAATCTACGCCCGCGACGGCATGGTGCAGATCGGCGACTTCCTGACCGAGGAAAGCGCCGAATGGCTGGCCTCTACGCTTGAACGGGCGACGCCCTGGCAGTTGGCCCTGTCTCACCAGGGGCGCGGACAGATGCTGAAAGCCGAGGACGCCCGCGCTCTCGGCGGCGCCGAACTGCAACGCCGCGTCGCGGCCGCAAGCGCGGATGCCGCCAACGGGTTCGCCTTCGTCTATCAAGCCTACCCCATCATCAGCGCCCTGCTGGACGGTGAAGATCCCGGTCACCCGACCCATGTCCTGGCCGAGTTCTTCAACAGCCCGACCTTCCTCGCCTTCGCCCGCGCCGTGACCCGCGAGCCCAATCTGACCAAGATCGACGCCCAGGCGACCTGCTTTCAGCCGGGCAACTTCCTGACCCTGCACGACGATACGGGTGATGGAGAGCGGCGCGCGGCCTATACCCTGGGCCTGACGCGTGAATGGCGCGGGGACTGGGGCGGCCAGCTTCTGTTCCACGACGCAGGCGGCGACGTGCTGCGCGGTTTCAAGCCGCGCTTCAACGCCTGGACCGTCTTCCGCACCCCTCAGCTCCATTCCGTCTCTCAGGTGGCCAACTACGCCGCCAAGCCGCGCCTGACCGTGACCGGCTGGCTGCGGGACGACCCGCCTCAAAATCCCCGCTGAGATGACGTCCCCGGACGACGCGCGCCGGCAAGGCTTCGCCCCCGTCGTCGACGCACGCACCCGCGTCCTGATTCTCGGCAGCCTGCCGGGCGACGCCTCCTTGAAGGCGGCTCAGTATTACGCCCATCCGCAAAACGGCTTCTGGCGGCTGATCGGGGTCGTCGCCGCTCAGCCGGACCTGGCGGCCCTGCCCTATGAGGCGCGGCTGGAGCGCTTGCGGGCGACGCGGATCGGCCTGTGGGACGTGATCGCCTCGGCCGAGCGGCAGGGCAGCCTGGACGCCGCCATCCGCAACCCCGAAGGAGCCGACCTGGCCGACCTGACGGCGCGCCTGCCCGACCTGCGCGCGGTCGCCTTCAACGGCGGGACGGCGGCGCGACTGGGTCGACGCGCCCTGTCCGAAATGTCCGGCGTCGCCATTATCGACCTGCCCTCGTCCAGCGCCGCCCATGCCCGGCCCTTCGCCGAGAAACTGTCGTACTGGTCAGCCCTCGCCCCCTATCTGAGCTGAGACGAGCCTCACCGCACATCACGCGCCGCGCCGGAAAAATTGATCGAGAGCGCATCCTTTTGCGCGGGCAGCCGTATTCCTTCCCGACGCGGCCTTCCCCCGCCCGCAAGCCGACGTCGATGGAGGAATCACATGACATTCACCCGCACCACCGCCCTCGCCGTATCGTCCGCCGCCCTGCTGGCCGTGGCCGCCTGCGGCCAGAACGAGACGAAGAAGGAGCCGGCGCCGGTCGAGACCGCCCCGCCCGCCATGGCTCCCGCCACGACCGAGCCCATGGTCGGCGGCGTGGCGATGAATCCGTCCGACAACCTGGTCGCCAACGCCTCCAAGGCCCCGAACCTGACCACCCTGGTCAGCGCGATCCAGACCGCCGGTCTGACCGAACGGCTGCAAGGCCCCGGCCCCTTCACCGTCTTCGCCCCTGACAACGCGGCCTTTGACAAGATTCCCGCGGCCACGCGCGAGGGCTGGATGCAGCCCGCCCAGAAGGCGGCGCTGACCAAGCTGCTGACCTATCACGTCGTGCCCGGTCGTCTGACCGCCGCCGACATCGCCGCCCAGGCCCAGGCCAACGGCGGAACAGCCACCCTGACCACGGTCCAGGGCGAGAAGCTGATGGTCAAGGACGCCGGCGGCGGCCAGTGGCGGATCACCGACGCCAAGGGCGGAACCTCGACCATCACCCAGGCCGACGTCGCCCAGTCGAACGGCGTGGTTCACGTCGTCGATACGGTGTTGATGCCGAAATAGACGTCGGATCGAACCGACCGGCTGCGGGCGCGTTGATCAGATGCGCCCCGGCGCCTCCGGTCACTCCCGTTTCCCCGGCGGGAGGCAGATCGAAGAAGGGCCGCAACCGGCGACGGTTGCGGCCCTTCTGGGATCAGTCTGTGACGCAGATCACTCGCCGGCGCGGATCTGCTCGCGCGCGATCGAGGCCAGTTCGTCCATCTTGGAGCGCAGCTCGCCTTCGGACACGGTCATGCCCGAGGCCTTGAAGTCGCCGGCCACCTTGCGGAAGACGTCTTCCTCGCCGGGCTGTTCGAAGTCGGCGCGGACCACGGCGGCGGCGTATTGCTCGGCGCTCTCGGTCGACAGGCCCATCTTCTCGGCAGCCCACAGGCCCAGCATCTTGTTGCGACGCGCGATGGCCTTGAATTCCTGTTCCTGATCGAGGGCGTACTTGGCCTCATAGGCCTGTTCCCGATCGTCGAAGGTCGTCATGCGCGTCGTAACTCCAGTCACGGACCAGTCTCGTCCGCAAACGGCTCTATGGCCCCCGGCGCGACCGAACGCAACCAGACTTCGGTCGGACAAGCTGACCTAGGGGCGGTTCAGGATATTTGTGTCACAGACGCCCTTCGGCTAAAGGGCGCGAGGTTCTATATAGCCGCCATCGATTCAGAACCGCGCCGCCCTGACCTTCGGGCCGCGCGTTTTTCGTTTTGAGACCGTCCGTTTCCTTCCCGTCCGGGACCCGAAGATGAACACCAAGCGCAAGAAGCTCTACGAGGGCAAGGCCAAGATCCTGTACGAGGGTCCTGAGCCGGGCACGCTGATCCAGTATTTCAAGGACGACGCGACCGCCTTCAACGCGCAGAAGAAGGCGACGCTTGAGGGCAAGGGCGTCATCAACAACCGCATCAGCGAATTCATCATGTCGCGCCTGAACTCGATCGGCGTGACCAACCACTTCATCAAACGCCTGAACCTGCGCGAGCAGCTGATCCGCGAAGTCGAGATCATTCCGCTGGAAGTCGTCTGCCGCAACGTCGTCGCCGGCTCGCTGGCCCAGCGCCTGGGCCAGGAAGAGGGCACGCCCCTGCCCCGTTCGATCATCGAATTCTACTACAAGAAGGATGAGCTGAACGACCCGATGGTGACGGAAGAGCACATCACCGCGTTCAACTGGGCCACCACCCAGGAACTGGACGACATTCTGGCCATGACGGTGCGGGTGAACGACTATCTGTGCGGCATGTTCGGCGCCGTCGGCATCACCCTGGTCGACTTCAAGATCGAGTTCGGCCGCGTGTGGGAGAACGACTTCGCCCGCGTCATCCTGGCCGATGAAATCAGCCCCGACTCGTGCCGTCTGTGGGATTCGACCACGGGCGAGAAGCTGGACAAGGACCGCTTCCGTCGCGACATGGGCGACGTCATCGAAAGCTACACCGAGGTGGCCCGCCGCCTCGGCATCATGAAGGACATGCCGACCGTGATTCAGGGAGGGCTGCATTAATGGCCAAGGTTAAAGTTCACGTCTTCCTCAAGCCCGGCGTCCTGGACGTTCAGGGCAAGGCCGTCGAAGGCGCCCTGCAGGGTCTGGGCTGGAACGGCGTCGCCAACGCCCGCGTCGGCAAGCTGATCGAGTTTGACCTCGACGACGCCGTCGCCGACAAGGAGGCCGAGGTGAAGCGCATGTGCGAGACCCTGCTGGCCAATACGGTCATCGAAAGCTACCGGATCGAAGTCGCCTGAGGGCGATGACGGTTCAGACGATCAAGGCCGCTCGAAAGGGCGGCCTTTTTCTTTTCCTCCCCATGCAATGGGGAGGTGGCGCGGAGGCGCAGCCGACGTGACGGAGGGGCTACTTGGTTCCGCTGTCGTAAAGCCCCTCCACCGCTACGCGGTCCCCCTCCCCATTGCATGGGGAGGAAAGTCACCCGCACAGATAGTCGCGGCTGAGCGGCACGGCCGTCTGCTTCTTCGTCAGCTGCAGCTGGAACACCATGTGGCCCAGCTCGCGGAAGGCGACCTCGCTGGCCGCGAGATAGAACTCCCACATCCGGCAGAAGCGTTCGTCATACATGGCCAGGGCCTCGCCGCGCCTCGCCAGGAACCGCTCGCGCCAAAGCCGCAGCGTCTCGGCGTAGTGCAGCCGCAGCACTTCCATGTCCGTGACCCACAGGCCCGCGCGCTCGATGGCGGGCAGCACTTCGGACAGGGCCGGGATATAGCCGCCGGGGAAGATGTATTTGCGCACCCACGGCTGGGTTCGGTTGGGCGGCGACTTGCGGCCGATAGCGTGGATCACCGCCACGCCGTCGTCGTCCAGCAGACGGGCGACCGTGTCGAAATACTCCTGATAGTTCGGCACGCCGACGTGCTCGAACATCCCAACCGAGATGATGCGGTCGAAGGTCTGGTTCAGGTCGCGATAGTCCTGCAACCGGAAATCGACCCGGTCCGTGACGCCCAAAGCCGTCGCCCGCTCATTGGCCGTGCGGTGCTGTTCGGTGGACAGGGTGACGCCGGTCACGCGCGCTCCGCGCTCGACCATGGACAGGCCTAGCCCGCCCCACCCGGCGCCGATGTCCAGGGCGCTGTGTCCCGGCTCCAAAAGAAGCTTGTCGATCAGGCGGCGCTTCTTGGCGACCTGGGCCTGTTCCAGACTGGCGTCCGGCGTCTCGAAGAAGGCGCAGGAATATTGCAGGTCTTCGTCCAGGAACAGGCGATAGAAGTCGACCGTCAGATCATAGTGATGGCTGACGTTGCTACGCGCGTGGAGCCGGTCGTTGGCCTGCTCCGCTCCGCGCTTGAGCCGCTGCATCCAGGTCAGCTTGGGCGACCGCGGACGCAGGGCCAGTTGCGAGGTCGTCAGTTGCAGGAAGTCATAGATGCTTCCGCCCTCGATCCGGAACGTCCCGTCCATAAAGGCTTCGCCCAGCGCCAGATCGGGATTGGCGGCGATGGCGACGGCGGTCTTCATATCGGCCAGCACGGCCGTCAGTTCCGGTTCGCCCGGCCCCGCCGTCAGTTCGCGACCATCCGGAAGCCGCACCCGGATCGACCGCGTTTGAAAGGTTCGGTCCAACAGGGCTTGCAGCATCCCGTTCCTCCGCTCATCAAGACAGCTTGACCTTAGCTAGGGACAGAATGTCGCGACGCAACGTCCGTGACCAGTCTTTCGTTAGTTGGGTCGCCTGATCCGCCGCCCAAGGGAGAGCGCCGCCATGAGCTTCACCGTCACCTCGACCGATTTTTCCGACGGAGGCGTCCTGCCCGACGCCCAGGTCAAGGCGTTGGGAAACATCTCGCCGCAGCTGTCGTGGTCGGGCGCCCCCGAAGGAACCAAGAGCTTCGCCGTCACCTGCTATGATCCCGACGCCCCGACCGGCTCGGGCTTCTGGCACTGGACGGTCGCCAACATCCCGACCGATGTGAACGCTCTGGCCGCCGGCGCGGGCGCCGAGGGCGGCGCGAACCTGCCCAAAGGCGCCGTTCAAGGCCGCACCGACTACGGCGAGGCCGGTTTCGGCGGCGCCGCCCCGCCGCCCGGCCACGGCCCGCACCGCTACATCTTCACCGTCTTCGCCGTCGACGTGGATCGGCTGGACGTGAACGAGGACAACTCGGGCGCCGTCTTCGGCTTCAACCTGCACTTCCACACCCTGGCCAAGACATCGATCACGGCGACCTACGAGAACCGGGGCTGACCAGCCGACACAAAGCGTGATGACCGCTTCGACGCCGCCCCGGTTGATGCCGTGGGCGGCGTCCTTATTTTGCAACGCAACCTCCCCCTTGCTGCATCGCGACAATCCATGGCCTCTGCCGACGCTCCCTGCATCGACGATCCGCGCTACGTTGCGCCCGGCAGCGACGAGCGCATAGCCGAGCCGGGCAAGGTGGCGCTGGTGCTGCTGGCGCTGGCCATGGGCGGCTTCGCCATCGGCGTGACCGAGTTCGCGGCCATGAGCGTCCTGCCCGACTTCGCGGCGGGTCTTGGCGTCAGCGAGCCCAAGGCGGGCCATGTCATCAGCGCCTATGCCGCCGGGGTGGTGGTCGGAGCGCCGATTCTGGCCGTGCTGGGCGCGCGCCTGCCGCGCTGGCTGCTGCTGATCGGCTTCATGGCCCTGTTCGCCGTCGGCAATGCGCTCAGCGCCATCGCCCCGACCTATGAGTGGATGCTGGCCTTCCGCTTCCTCAGCGGCGTGCCGCACGGGGCCTATTTCGGCGTGGCGGCCCTGGTGGCGGCGTCGCTGGTGCCGCTCAGGCTCCGAACCCGCGCCGTCTCCACCATCCTGCTGGGCCTGACGGTCGCGACAGTGATCGGGGTGCCGGTCGCCAACGCCATCAGCCACCATTTCGGCTGGCGCTGGACCTTCGCCATCGTCAGCGTGCTGGCGGTGCTGACCATGGCCCTGGTCGCCCTGTTCGCGCCGCGCGATCCGGCCCATCCCGACGTCAGCCCCTGGCGCGAACTGGGCGCCCTGAAGCGCGGCCAGGTCTGGCTGACGCTCGGCGTCGGCGCGGTCGGCTTCGGCGGCATGTTCGCGGTCTACGCCTATCTGGCCTCGACGTTGAAGGCGGTGACGGGCGTCGGGCCGGAGGTTCTGCCTTGGGTCTTCGCCCTGTTCGGCTTAGGCATGGTGGCGGGCAATCTGCTGGGCGCCTGGGCGGCCGACCGCTTCGGCATGCTGGCGGCGGGCGGCCTGTTGCTGTGGAGCGCGGCGGCGCTGGCCCTCTACCCCTTCGCCGCGCCGCACCTGTGGGCGATGATGATCGTGGTGCTGCTGATCGGCGGCGGCGGCGGGCTGGGCTCGGTGCTGCAGACCCGGCTGATGGACGTGGCCGGCGACGCCCAGACCCTGGCCGCAGCCCTGAATCACTCGGCCTTCAATACGGCCAACGCCATCGGCCCCCTGCTGGCGGGCATGGCCGTGGCGGCGGGCTGGGGCTGGACTTCGACCGGCTGGGTCGGCGTCGCCCTGTCGCTGGCCGGTTTCGCCGTCTGGGTCGTGGCGTGGACGACAGGACGTAACACGCAGCAAAGCGACGCCTGACATTCGTCGCGAAGGGTGCTAGGAGGCCCGGCCATGAGCGCAGCCGTCATTGTATTCCCCGGTTCCAACTGCGATCGCGACTGCAAGGTCGCCGTCGAACGTTCCACTGGTGAGCAGGTCCAGATGGTCTGGCACGCCGAGACTGAGCTGCCCAAGGGCCTCGATCTGATCGTGCTGCCGGGCGGTTTCTCCTACGGCGACTATCTGCGCTGCGGCGCGATGGCGGCCCAGGCCCCGATCATGCAGGCGGTCAAGAAGGCTGCGGACGACGGCGTCACCGTGGTCGGCATCTGCAACGGCTTCCAGGTCCTGTGCGAAGCCGGGATGCTGCCGGGCGCCCTGATGCGCAACAGCAGCCTGAAATACATCTGCAAGCCGATCAGCATCACCGTCGCCAACGCCCAGACCCGCTTCACCTCGGGCTATCAGGGCCAGCGCGAAGTCGTCATGACCCAGGGCAACGCCGACGGCAACTACTTCGCCGACGCCGAGACGCTGAAGCGCATCGAGGGCGAGGGCCAGGTGGTCTTCCGCTACGTCGACAACCCCAACGGCTCGGTCGGCGACATCGCCGGTCTGCAGAACGAACGCGGCAATGTCCTGGGCATGATGCCCCACCCGGACCGTGCGTTCGAAGCCGAACTGGGCAGCGCCGACGGCGCGACCCTGTTCCAGAGCATCTACGCGGCGGCCTAAACGCCCAGTTTAGGCGCAGCCGCGCCGCTGGCGTCGATCGTCGCGAACAGGGCCCGTATCAGTTCCTGCTCCTCGGCGGTGATCTCGGGTTTCCAGACATCGAAGATCAGGATGGTGCGATCCTGGTCGCTGTCATTTGCGGCCTCGTGCTCGATCGTATCGTCGAAGGCCCAGGCCTCGTCCGCCTTCCACTGACGCTCTTCGCCGCCGACGCGGAACCAGCAGTCCGGCGGCACGACCAGCGGCAGGTGGCAGATCAGCCGCGTATTGATCAGTCCATGGTGCGGCGGAATCTTCGCCCCCGCCTGAAGTCTGGAGAACAGAATCGAGGGCGAGCGGCCGGGGATGCGGCATAAGGGCGCCGCCGCCAGCGCCTTCATCGTCTGCGGGCAGCGCTCGGCGACCTCGGGAACCTCGACCCCGTCTTTCCAGAGAAAAACCGCGCTCCAAGCGTCATTGCCCAGCAGGCCCGCCTGATCGTGCCGGGGGCGGTTGGCGCGATCCTCGATGTAGGGCGCGAACAGGGCCGGTTCGGCCAGGATGGCGTCAAGCTCGGCGCGAATGGCTGGCGCCGCCGCCTCCACCTCCGCCAGCCAGGCGACGGTCTCGCGCGGCTGAAACTCGATCTGCGGCAGGCCCGGAAACATGTAGAATTTCGGCTGCTGATAATAGAGCCGCCGCCGTCCCGTCATCAGATCCAGAGAAGCGGCGAAGCGTGCGCTGGACGTCGCGGGGTCGAAGCCGCGCTGGGCCAGGCCGTCCCGCAGCCCCTGCTCAAAGCGGCGCGCGCCTTCAGCCTGAGCCGCGGCGGCGTGCTGAAGCTCGGCGCGCAGGTCCGGCGGCGGGGCGGCGATCGCCCGCCCCTGAGCCAGGGCGGCGCCGTAAAAACTCATGGCCGAGCGATGATCCCCCTGGGCGCTCAGGGCGTCGCCCTTGAACACCAGGGCGCGCGGCTCGCGCGGATTGAGCCGCAAGAGGGCCTCAGCCGCCGCCGCCAGGGTCACCGCATCCGACCGCTCGCGCGCCTGGCGAGCCTCGCGGATGAGGGCGTCGGCCTGAAGCTGCGGATCCGCAGGGTGAACGTCGGTCATGAGCGGATGGAACCGCCCCCTGCGGCGACGGTCAAGCGTTCAGCCGTCCTTGCGATCCAGAACGCTGGCGCTGCGCCCGGCGTCCCCGACCTCGACGTCTTCCTCGATCGGTTCGCCGTCCTCGTCGACCGCGCGCTCCAGCGTGCCTTCGGCGCCGGATTCGTGGATGGCCGCCAATTCACGGGCGCCGACGCCCAGGCCCCGCTCCAGGGCGCGGTTGGTTTCGACTTCTTCCTCGAGCGTCTGCTCGATCGGCGCGGGAGCGTTGGGATCAGGCATGGCGGCTTCCTTCTCGGTCTGTCTCAAAGCAAGGCGAAAAGCCGCGAACAAGTTCCCTTGAACCTTCTTCAGCGCGGCGCGTAGATACGGCGAAGCTGAGCCGGAGAGACGCATGACCGCCATCGAACGCCCCACCCCCGCCCAGCAGACGCGCCGCCTGGCCGTGCTAGCCGCCGCCATCTTCGCTGTCATGGTCCCGCTGGTTCAGATGCTGGGCGGTTTCGGCCTGAGCCAGGCGGAGTTCGCCGCCGACGGAAACCAGACGCTGCGGGTGGCGGGTTACGCCTTTTCGATCTGGAGCCTGCTGTATCTGGGCATACTGATCTACGCCGGGCGTCAGGCCCTGCCCCAGACGGGCGAGAGCGTACTGATCAACCGCATGGGCTGGCCGTCGGTCGTGGCCTTCTTCGGTATCGGCTTCTGGATCGTCATGGCGGCGCTGAACCTGAAGGCGGCCAGCGTCGTCGTCATCCTCGCCTCGCTCCTGGCCCTACTGCTGCCGATGCTGGCCAGCGCGCGCGCCATCCGCGCCACAGGGACGATGGAGCGGGACCGCTGGTTCCTGATCTGGCCGCTGGCGGCGCTGGCGGGCTGGCTGACCGTGGCGGCGCCGCTGAACCTGATCACCGTGGCCACGGCGTTCGAGGCCCTGCCCGCCGCCCTGTCGCCGACCGGCTGGGCCGTTCTGGCCGTGGTCGTGACGACCCTGGTCGGCGTCGGCGTGACCTGGGCGCTGCGGACCCTGGCCTATCCCCTGCCCATCGCCTGGGGGCTGGTGGGGGCCTTTGTGGCCGAGCAGGAGGTCAAGCCAGTGCTGGCTTTCACGGCCCTGGCGGCCGCCTTCGCGCTGGTCGTGGCGGGGGTCATCATCGTCTTCGGTCTGAGGCGCGGTATCGAACGCCGGTGACGGGCTGACAGACGCTCCAGAGACGGCTAGAAGGCCCGCCCATGAGCGCGCCCCAAAAGACCATCGCCCAGCTGGCCGAAGAGTACGGCCTCGCCCCCAATGAATATCAGGTCCTGCTGGACCGGCTGGGCCGCGAGCCCAACCAGGTCGAGTTGGGCGTGTTCTCGGTCATGTGGTCCGAGCACTGCTCCTACAAGTCGTCCAAGAAGCAGTTGATGAAGTTCCCCGTCACGGGCGACCGCGTCATCTGCGGCCCCGGCGAGAACGCGGGCGTGATCGACATCGACGACGGCGACGCCTGCATCTTCAAGATGGAGAGCCACAACCACCCCTCCTACATCGAGCCCTATCAGGGCGCGGCGACGGGCGTGGGCGGCATCATGCGCGACGTCTTCACCATGGGCGCGCGCCCGGTGGCCCTGCTGAACGCCCTGCGCTTCGGCGATCCGTCGCATGAGAAGTCCAAGCGTCTGGTCAAGGGTGTCGTCAGCGGCATCGGCGGCTACGGCAACTGCGTCGGCGTGCCGACCGTTGCGGGTGAGACCAACTTCCACAAGGGCTACAACGGCAACATCCTGGTCAACGCCATGTGCGTCGGCCTGGCTCGCGCCGATGAGATCTATTATTCGGCCGCGCCGGAAGCGGGCCACGACGTGGTCTATTTCGGCTCCAAGACCGGCCGCGACGGCATCCACGGCGCCACCATGTCCTCGGCCGAGTTCGACGATGAGTCGGACGCCAAACGCCCCACGGTGCAGGTCGGCGACCCCTTCGCCGAGAAGCTGTTGATCGAGGCCACGCTGGAGCTGATGGCGTCTGGCGCCGTGGCCGCCATTCAGGACATGGGCGCGGCGGGCCTGACCTCGTCCTCCGTCGAGATGGCGGGCAAGGGCGGCGTCGGCGTCGAGCTGGACCTCGACAAGGTGCCTCAGCGCGAAACCGGCATGACCGCCTATGAAATGATGCTGTCGGAAAGCCAGGAGCGGATGCTGGCCGTCCTGAAGCCCGGCTATGAAGACGTCGGCTATCGCATCTTCCAGAAATGGGGCCTGGACTTCGCCGTCATCGGCAAGACCACGAACACCGGCCATCTGGTGCTGAAGCACCATGGCGACGTGGTCTGCGACGTGCCGCTGGCTCCGCTGTTCGACGATGCGCCGCTGTACGACCGCCCGTGGGTCCAGCCCGAGCTGCAACCGCGCCTCGACCCGGCCGAAGTCCCGGCGCCGGAAAGCTGGAACGACGCCGTGCTGAAGGTCGTCGCCTGCCCCGACATGGCGTCCAAGCGCTGGATCTGGGAGCAGTACGACCGCCACGTCATGGCCGACACGCTTCAGGATTCCTCGACCGGCGCCGACGCGGGCGTGATCCGCGTCCACGGCACGGAAAAGGGTCTGGCCGTCACCAGCGACTGCACCCCGCGCTATGTTCAGGCCGACCCCTATGAAGGCGGCAAACAGGCCGTGGCCGAGGCCTGGCGCAACCTGACGGCCGTGGGCTCCCGCCCCATCGCCATCACCGACAACCTCAACTTCGGCAACCCGCAGCGCCCTGAGATCATGGGCCAGATCGTGCGCGCCACCGACGGCATGGCCGAGGCCTGCCGCGAGCTGGACTTCCCGGTCGTGAGCGGCAACGTCAGCCTGTATAATGAGACCAACGGCGTCGCCATTCCGCCGACGCCGACTGTCGGCGCCGTGGGCCTGCTGACCAACTATGACGTGACCACCGGCTTCGGCGGCGCGGCTGAGGGCGACCAACTGGTGCTGATCGGCCAGACGCACGGCGAACTGGGCGCCTCCATCTATCTGCGCGAGGTTCTGGGCCGCGAGGACGGCGCCCCGCCGCCGGTGGACCTGAAGCTGGAACGCAAGACCGGCGACTTCGTGCGCGGTCTGATCGAAGCGGGCGAACTGACCCTGGTCCACGATCTGTCGGACGGCGGCCTGGTCGGGGCGGCGGCGGACATCGCCCTGGCTTCGGACGTCGGTGTCGAGCTGAACGCCTCCAGCGCCGCCCACGCCCACGCCTTCCTGTTCGGCGAGGACCAGGCCCGCTATCTGGTCGCCGTGGCCGACGCCGACGCCCTGATCGCCAAGGCCAAGGACGCGGGGCTGCACGCCTCGGTCGTGGGCCTGGTCAAGGGAACGGACTTCGCCTCCTCTGGTCCGAAGGGCGAGCTGTTCCGCCTGCCGGTCGCCCACCTACGTGAGTTCCACGAAGGCTGGATGCCGAACTGGATCGAAGGCTGATGCGCAGCGCCGCCCTCATCCTCGTCGTCGCGGGCGCCGCCCTGCTGTCGGCCTGCGAGTTCGAGGGCGGCGATCCCGTCCAGCACGCCCTGCGCGACGCGGCCGCCGCCCGGCAGGCCGCCGCGCTCAAGACCACCGAGGAAGAAGAAGCTCAGGCGATCCGTCGCCCGACCGCCTCCGGCCCGGCCCTGCATGAGCCGGACGAATTGTCGCGCCTGATCGCCGCCCGCCGTCAGGCGGTGCAAGAGACACGCACGGCCCTGGCCGCCATCGCCGATCCGGCGCTGAAGGCTCAACTGACCGAAGACCTGAAGGCTGAAGAAGCCAGTCTGCGCGCGCTGGAAGCCCGCGCCGCCGCCAGAGCGTCCAACTAACCGGAGACACGCAGGGTCATGAGAACCGCCGTCGTCATGCCTGTCGGCGCGCGCTTCGACCTGCATCAGCCGAACTCGATGGAGACGGTGGCGCGCACGCTGGCGCAGGCCGACAGCGGCGAGGTTCGCATCTTCTGCTGCGAAGGCGCCCAGGAGCACGGCGACCTGCCGGTGCAGACCCTGCCCGCTGCGAACCGGCTGAAGGCCCTGCGTCAGGCGCTGACCGACTATCGCCCCGACGTCATCGAGTTCCACCAGCAGACGCAGCAGGCCGTCGCGCTGGCTCCGCATTTCCCGCATGCGGCCATCACCCTGTATCGCCACAATGCCGTGAAACCGCCGCGCCACGTCATCGACCGCTGGCGCTATGAGCGGCGTTATGACCGCATGGACGGTCTGATCTTCGTCAGCGAGGCGGCGCGGCTGGACTTCCTGAAGGATTTTCCCCGACTGGAGGCCAAGGCCTTCGCCGTGCCCAACCCCATCGACGTGGACCTGTGGCGCGCGCCGGTCGAGGGGCGCGAGCCGCTGATCGCCTTCGCCGGGCGCGCCATGCCGGAAAAGGGCGTGGACCTGATCTGCGCCGCCCTGCCTGCCGTGCTGGAGCGCCATCCCGACTGGCGCGCCGTGCTGATGCTCAACGACTGGGACCGTCATGCGGACTGGGCCGCGCCCCACATTGCGCCGCTGGAACGGTTCGGCGAGCGGGTGCGTGTGCTGAAATCCGCGCCGCTGGCGCAGGTGCGCGCCGAGATGCAGCGCGCGGCGATCGCCCTAACGCCCTCGGTCTGGGCCGAGCCTCTGGGCCTGACGGCGCTGGAGGCCCATGCGGCGGGCGCAGCGCTGATCTCATCGGGACGCGGCGGCCTGCGCGAGGCCAGCGGCCCCCACGCTCTCTATGTCGACGACCTGACGCCGCAGACGCTGGAGGACGCCATCAGCCGACTGGTGCAGGAGCCTGAGCGTCGCCTGGATATGGCGCGCGCGGCCCAGACCTATGTCACCCAGACCCACACGCCGTCGCACCGCGCCGAACAACTGGCCGCCCTGCGTCAGCGGCTGGTGCAGGCCAAGCGCGCGTAAACGCCCTCAGACCTGCGGAATCGCCTGGCTGAGACGGCCGCCGACGCGGATCGGCTCGACACGCGTAGCCAGGCCCGTGCGGTCGTCCGTCTCGACAAAGACGCCGCAGATAGTCGCCGGGCCGCTGGCCGGGGTGTAGCGCCCGCCAGATAGGCGAGTGGTGAAGCGACGCAACGGCTCTTCCTTGTCGTTGCCGATGACCGAGTCATAGTCGCAGCAGCCGCCCGCGTCGGTCTGATAGGCCGTGCCGCCGGGCAGGATCTGCGCATCCGCGGTCGGGACGTGGGTATGGGTGCCGACCACCAGGCTGGCGCGGCCGTCGCAGAAGTGGCCCATGCCCATCTTCTCGCTGGTCGCCTCGGCGTGCATATCGACGATGACGGCGTCGGCGACGACGCCCAAGGGCGCGGCCTCAAGCTCGCGCTCCACCGCGCTGAACGGGTCGTCCATCGGGTCCATGTGGACGCGGCCCAGGACGTTGATGACCAACACCCGGCGACCGTCCGGCGTGACGAAGACGTCGGCGCCGCGCCCCGGCGCGTCCATCAGGCGCGGATAGTTGGCCGGACGGATCAGGCGCGGCTCGCGCACGATATAGGTCAGGGCCTCGCGCTGGTCCCAGCTGTGGTTGCCCAGCGTCAGGACGTCGGCCCCGGCGTTGAAGATGTCGTTGGCCGTATTTTCGGTGATGCCGAAACCGCCCGCGGCGTTCTCCGCATTGACCACCACGAAGTCGAGCTTGAGGTCACGCCTCAGCCCCGGCAGGTGGTCCGAAAGTCCATCGCGCCCGGACTTGCCGACCACGTCACCGAAAAATGCCAATCTCATGGGATGGCTCTATAACCGGTCTCGGTCAGAACGCCATGCAGGCGGATGTCGTGCGGCTCCAGATCAAGGCGATCCACAGCCTGTCCCGCGTAGGCGAAGCCGACCCGGCGCGCGTCAGGCAGCACCGCAAACGTCCGGTCGTAATAGCCGCCGCCCTGCCCCAACCGGCCGCCGTGACCGTCGAAAGCCAGCAGGGGCGTCAGGATCAGGTCCGGCCGCACCACCTCGCCCAGCGGCAGGGGCGCGGGGCAACCGGCGGCGTCCAGCTCCAGCGGCTCGCCCGGCGTCCAGGCGCGGAAGATCATGGCTGCGTCGCGTTCGATCACCACCGGCAGGCACAGGCGACGCCCCGCCTGATGCAGCACATTGGCCAAGGCGTCCGTGTCCAGTTCCGACCCCATGGCGCGATACAGGGCGACGACGGCGCCGCTCGGCAAGGCTTCGGCATGACCCGCTGCGCGTTCGGCGGCCTCGGGGTCGGTCTCGGCCAGACGCTTGCGCAGGGCGCGCATGGCGGCGCGGAGTTGGTGCTTGGGGGTCATGAGGGCTCTCTACACCAACGCCGCCCGCCTTTCCTCCCCACACCGTGGGGAGGGGGACCGCGAAGCGGTGGAGGGGCTTTACATCAGCGGAACCCAGCAGCCCCTCCGTCTCGTCCGCTATCGCGTCCGATCCACCTCCCCATCAAATGGGGAGGAGAAGGCGCTCAAGCAGCGCGCCGCCGCGCGGCAAGCGTTAGCGGGAAAAGAAGAGGGTTGGCGGCGCCGCGTGAGCCGTGAAGAACGTTTAAATCCTCTCGACCTGGGTAGCCAGGTGGGCTCCGTATGCCCAGGCCCTCAAGCCCGGACAGGGACAGATCCCTATGAGTGAATTAAGGTCAGAAGGATATGTTGTCTTCGACGTGAGCCGCAGCAGGACCCGCCGCTGCGCAAGATAGGCGTTCGTGGCGCTTTCAACAATGGCGAAGCGCGTGTTTATCCCTCCCCTTCATGGAGAGGAAGAGGGGCGTCGCCCTATATCGTCTGGATGATCTTCTCGATGCGAGCGGCCACCGCGTTCAGCGCCTCGGCCACGCCGTCGCTGGCCGAGGCGGGCGCCGCAACCACCGCCGTCGCCGCCTTGGCGCGGCCGGAGTTCTGAACCGCCGCCTGACGCTTCGCCTCCCCAAGCTCATCGGCCAGCATCAGCGCCGCCATCAGGAACAGGCGCACGTCGCCGACCTGGCCGACCTGATCTGCCACGCCCTGCACCCGCTCGTTGAACTGAGCCGCCAGGTCGCGCACGCGCGCCTCCTGACCGTCGGCGCAACCCACCGCATAGGGGCGGCCGTGGACCTCTACCGTCACCGTCGCCATCAGTTCGCCTCCTCTTGCTGCGCGGCCTGTTGCTGCGTCAGCACCTCGCGCACGGCGTCGGCCGCGCGGGCCAGCGCCTGGGCGGTTTCCTGACCAGCCGTCTCCAGCTCGGCGATGCGCGCCAAGTCGGCCGCGTTCGAGGGACGCGGCGCGAACAGGTCGTCGTCCGCGATAGGCGGCGCCGAGGCGGGCCTCGCCTTCAGCTCCAGCACCTTGCGCTCCAGATCGGCTAACGCTCGATCGATCCGCGCCTTTGCAGCCGTAACGGCGTCCATGGGGGTCCTTTCTTCCAGATTCCGTGTAGAACCTGCCGGCGCGCCGGGGTAAAGCGGCGCCACCCCCGCTTTATCCTGTTCCTGAGGAAAGGTCTCGCCGTGACCGACGCCCAAGCCGCATTCGCCAAGCCTTCGCCCAAGCAGATGGCCGACGCCATCCGGGTGCTGTCCATGGATGCGGTCGAAAAGGCCAAGAGCGGCCACCCCGGCATGCCGATGGGCATGGCCGACGTCGCCACCGTCCTCTACTCGAAATTCCTGAAGTTCGACGCCAGCCGCCCCGACTGGGCCGACCGCGACCGCTTCATCCTGTCAGCCGGTCACGGCTCGATGCTGATCTACAGCCTGCTGCACCTGACGGGCTACAAAGACGCGACGCGGGAACAGCTGGAAAACTTCCGCCAGTGGGGCTTCAAGACCGCCGGCCACCCGGAATACGGCCACATGGCGGGGATCGAGACGACCACCGGCCCCCTGGGTCAGGGTCTGGCCACCTCGGTCGGCTTCGCCCTGGCGGAGCGGCATCTGGCGGCGCGTTTCGGCAAGGATCTGGTCGATCACCGCACCTGGGTCGTCGCCGGCGACGGCTGCCTGATGGAAGGCGTGTCGCAGGAGGCCATCGCCCTGGCGGGCCGCCTGAAGCTGAACAAGCTGTGCGTCCTGTGGGACGACAACGAGATCACCATCGACGGCAAGGTGTCGCTGTCGGACGCGACGGACCAGCTGGCCCGCTTCAAGGCCTCGGGCTGGGCGGTCAAGGCCATCGACGGCCACGACTACAAGCAGATCCAGAAGGCCCTGGCCTGGGCGACCAAGCAGGACAAGCCGACGCTGATCGCCTGCAAGACCAAGATCGGCAAGGGCGCCGCCACCATGGAAGGCAGCCACAAGACCCACGGCGCCGCCCTGGGCGCCACGGAGATCGCCGCCACGCGTCAGGCGCTGCACTGGCCGTTCGAGCCGTTTGAACTGCCGGAAGGCGTCCAGAAGGCCTGGGCCAAGGTCGGCAAGCAGGGCGGCAAGGCCCGCAAGACCTGGGAAGCCCGCCTGCTGAACCACGCCCAGCGCGACGACTTCACCCGCGCCATGGCCGGCGACCTGCCCACCGGCGCCTTCGAGACGCTGGACGCCAAGCTGAAGCAGCTGGTCGTCGATAAGCCCGCCCTGGCCACGCGCCAGTCCTCGGGCGAGGCGCTGGAGACGGTGTTCAACGCCATCCCCGAAATGGTCGGCGGCTCAGCCGACCTGACCGGCTCGAACAACACCTTCGTCAAGAACACCCAGATCATGGACGCGCCGGACTACGCTGGCCGTTACCTGAACTACGGCATCCGCGAGTTCGGCATGGCCGCGGCGATGAACGGTCTGGCGCTGCACGGCGGGGTCATCCCCTACGGCGGCACCTTCATGGCGTTCGCGGACTACAGCCGTCCAGCGATCCGCCTGGGCGCCCTGATGGGCGTGCGCGCGATTCACGTCCTGACGCACGACAGCATCGGCCTGGGCGAAGACGGCCCGACGCACCAGCCGGTCGAGCATCTGGCGGCCCTGCGCGCCATCCCCAACCTGCTGACCATGCGCCCCGCCGATACGGTCGAGGCTCTGGAGTGCTGGCAGGTCGCCCTGCAGAACAAGACCACGCCGACCGCCATGTGCCTGTCGCGTCAGAAGACCCCGGCCGTGCGCGTGACCGACGCGGGCGAAAATCTCTCCAGGAAGGGCGCCTATGAGCTGAAGGCCGCCAACGGCGAGGCGAAAGTCACCCTGTTCGGCACCGGCACCGAAGTCGCCCTGGCCCTGAAGGCCGCCGAGACGCTGGAGGCCGAAGGCGTGCCCACCCGCGTCGTCTCGGTCCCCTGCTTCGCCCTGTTCGAGCAGCAGCCCAAGGCCTATCAGGACGCCGTCATCGGCCGCGGCACCGTCCGCGTCGCTGTCGAGGCCGCGATCAAGCAGGGCTGGGAACGCTTCATCGGCGAGGACGGCGGCTTCGTCGGCATGACCGGCTTCGGCGCTTCGGCTCCGGCCGACGTCCTCTACCGCGAGTTCGGCATCACTGCCGAGGCCGTGGTCGAAGCCGCCAAGGCGCGGCTGTAAACCTCATGCGCCGCCTCGCCCTCGCCCTGAGCCTCGGCTTGTCGATGGCGGGCGGCGCGTCTGCCTTCGCCGAGACAAGCGCCTCCCTGGCGGTCGAGACGCCCGTTGTCATCGGCCAGTCCTACGCCCTGCCCTCAGCCGTCATGAACCAGACGCGCGAGATCAACGTCTGGCTGCCGCCCGGCTATGCTGCAAGCGGCCAGACTTATCCGATCCTCTATGTGCTGGACGGCGGACAGGATCAGGACTTCCACCACATCTCGGGCATCGCCCAGTTGGGGACCATCGTCGGTACGACGCGCGACGTCATCGTCGTGGGCATCGCCTCGGTCGACCGCCGCAACGAGCTGGCCCTGCCGACCGACGACGCCGAACTGATCGCCCGCTATCCGACGCAGGGCCATTCCGACCGCTTCCGCCGCTTCATCGCCGAAGAGGTCCAGCCCTTCATCGAAAGCCGCCTGCGCACCAGCGGCGAGACGGCGCTGATGGGCGAGTCTCTGGCGGGCCTGTTCGTGGTCGAGACCTTCCTGAAAGAGCCGCAGACGTTCGACGCCTATGTCGCCGTCAGCCCCAGCCTGTGGTGGGACGGCGGCAAGCTGGCGCGGCAGTCGGGAGCGCATCTGCGCGACCACTCCAATGACCCGCGCACCCTGATCCTGACGCTCGGCGACGAGGGCGAGATGATGCAGGCGCCGATGGATGTGCTGACCGCCAACCTGCGCGACCACGCCCTGCCCGGCGTCAAATGGGACTTCACCCCGCGCCCGAACGAGAGCCACGCCACCATCTATCACGGCGCCGCGCTGGACGCCTTCCGCCGCCTCTATGCGGCGCCTGCCCCATGAGCCACCTCGGCGCCGTCAGCCTGCTGGTCCGCGACTATGACGAGGCCATCGCCTTCTATGTCGGCAAGCTGGGCTTCGACCTCAGCGAAGACACAGACATGGGCGGCGGCAAGCGTTGGGTTCGCGTCACGCCGAAAGGCGGCCAGACCTCCCTACTGCTGGCCCGCGCCGCGACGCCGGAACAGGTCGCCCGGATCGGTGATCAGGCGGGCGGCCGCGTCTGGCTGTTTCTCTACACCGACGACCTGATGCGCGATCACGCCGCCTGGCTAGAGGCCTGCGTTGTCTTCCGCGAAACGCCCCGTCACGAGGCCTATGGCAAGGTGGTGGTCTTCGAAGACCTCTACGGCAACGCCTGGGACCTGATCGAACCCGCTGCTGGAGCCTGACGCCATGAAGATCGGCACGCCGCTTACCGACCACGCCACGCGCGTCATGCTGCTAGGCTCGGGCGAACTGGGCAAGGAGGTCGCGATCGAGCTGCAACGCCTCGGCACCGAGGTGATCGCGGTGGATCGCTACGCCAACGCCCCCGCCATGCAGGTGGCGCACCGCAGCCACGTCATCCCCATGACCGACGCCCAGGTGTTGAACGGCGTCATCCTGGCTGAAGCCCCGCACATCATCGTGCCTGAGATCGAGGCCATCGCCACCGACGTCCTGGCCGGCATCGAGGCGGCAGGTCTGGCCCGCGTCATCCCCACCGCGCGGGCGACGCAACTGACCATGAACCGCGAGGGCATCCGCCGTCTGGCCGCCGAGGAGCTGGGCCTGCCGACCAGCCCCTACGCCTTCGCCGTCTCGGCCGAGGAACTGGCGGCGGGCGCCGAGGCCGTGGGCTTCCCCTGCTTCGTCAAGCCGGTGATGTCGTCCTCGGGCAAGGGCCAGTCCTATGTCGAAGGCCCCGAGGGCGTGGCCGACGCCTGGGCCTATGCAGAAGCGTCCGGCCGGGTCGCGGGCGGCTGCGTCATCGTCGAGGGGCGGATCGACTTCGACTATGAGATCACCCTGCTGACGGTGCGATCGCTGCGTGACGGCGCCATCCGCACCGACTTCTGCGCCCCCATCGGCCACCGCCAGCAGAAGGGCGACTATGTCGAAAGCTGGCAGCCGCAGGCCATGAGCTCCGCCGCGCTGAAGGCGGCGCAGGCCATCGCCGCCAAGGTGACCGAGGCGCTGGGCGGTCTCGGCGTGTTCGGCGTCGAGCTGTTCGTGAAGGGCGACGAGGTCTGGTTCTCGGAGGTGTCGCCGCGTCCGCACGACACCGGACTGGTGACGCTGGCCACGCAGGTCATGAGCGAGTTCGCCCTGCACGCACGCGCCATTCTGGGCCTGCCGGTCGACGTGACCTTGCGCGAGCCAGGCGCCAGCGCTGTCATCTACGGCGGGATGGAGGCCGAGGGCGTGGTGTTTGAGGGCGTGGCCGAAGCCCTGTCGGTCCCGACCGCCGACCTGCGCCTGTTCGGCAAGCCCGAAGCCTTCGAACGCCGCCGCATGGGCGTGGCCCTGGCCCGCGGCGCGGACACCGACGAAGCCCGCCAGCGCGCGACCGAGGCGGCGGGCAAGGTGCGGGTGGTGAAGCCCTGACGTCTCCCGCACCGCTTCTTCGACTTTTGTCGATTGGCGCCGCGCGCGATTAAGGTTCAAAAAAGGCGAAAGGTCGCACCCAGTCGACCCGGAGGACCGTTCGCCATGGGCAAGCTCAAGACGGCGCTGATATTCGGCGCCATCGCCATCCTGGGGGCCGTGTCCCTCGCCGTCATCGCCCTGCACCAGGGCGAAAGCATCAGCGCCGTGTGGATCGTGGTTGCGGCGCTGTGCGTCTACGCCATCGCCTACCGTTTCTACGCCCGCTATCTGGCCGGAAAGGTCCTGGGCCTGAACGCAAGGCGGCCCACGCCCGCCGTCCGGCACAACGACGGGCTGGATTATGTCCCGACGCCCAGGAACGTGCTGTTCGGCCACCACTTCGCAGCCATCGCGGGCGCGGGACCGCTGGTCGGTCCGGTGCTGGCGGCGCAGATGGGCTATCTGCCCGGCGTGCTGTGGATTCTGGTCGGCGCCGTCGTGGCCGGGGCCGTGCAGGACATGATCGTCCTGTTCATGTCGACCCGCCGCGACGGCCGCTCGCTGGGCGACATGGTCCGCACCGAAATGGGTCCGATCCCCGGCGTCATCGCCCAGGTCGGGGTGCTGATGATCATGGTCATCATCCTGGCCGTGCTGGCGCTGGTGGTGGTCAAGGCCCTGGCCGAGAGCCCGTGGGGCACCTTCACCGTCGCCGCCACCATTCCCATCGCCATCTTCATGGGCCTGTACACCCGCTATCTGCGGCCGGGTCGCGTGGGCGAGGTGTCGGTCATCGGCGTGGTGCTGCTGGTCCTGGCCATCATCGGCGGCGGCCATATTGCGGCCGATCCGTTCTGGGGTCCGGCCTTCACCCTGTCGGGCACGACCCTGGCTCTGGCCATGATGGCCTATGGCTTCATCGCCTCGGTCATTCCGGTGTGGCTGCTGCTGGCGCCGCGCGACTACCTGTCCACCTTCCTGAAGATCGGCGCCATCGTCGCCCTGGCCATCGGCATACTGATCGTGCGGCCGCATGTGCAGATGCCCGCCATCACCCCCTTCATCGACGGGACCGGGCCGGTCTTCTCGGGCGCCCTGTTCCCCTTCCTGTTCATCACCATCGCCTGCGGGGCCGTGTCCGGCTTTCACGCCCTGATCTCGTCCGGCACCACGCCCAAGCTGCTGGAGAACGAGAACCAGATTCCGCTGATCGGCTACGGCGCCATGCTGTGTGAAAGCTTCGTGGCCATCATGGCCCTGATCGCCGCCACCGTGCTGGACCCGGCCGTCTATTTCGCCATGAACAGCCCGGTCGCCGTCATCGGCGACAACGCCGCATCGGCCGCCGCCGCCGTGGCCCAGTGGGGCTTCCACATCACCCCGGCCGAGTTGGAGCAACTGGCCAAGGATGTGGGCGAGCACTCCATCCTGTCGCGCGCGGGCGGGGCGCCGACCCTGGCCGTCGGCATGGCGCACATCCTGTCGGGCGTCATCGGCGGCAAGGCCATGATGGCCTTCTGGTATCACTTCGCCATCCTGTTCGAGGCCCTGTTCATCCTGACCACCGTCGATGCGGGCACCCGCGTCTGCCGCTTCATGATCCAGGACCTGCTGGGCATGGCCGTGCCCAAGATGCGCCAGACCCAGTCCTGGACCGGCAACGTCGTGGCCACCGCCCTGACGGTCAGCCTGTGGGGCTATTTCCTCTATACCGGCGTGGTCGATCCCCTGGGCGGGATCAACAGCCTGTGGCCCCTGTTCGGCATCGCCAACCAGATGCTGGCGGCGGTCGCCCTCATCCTGGGCACGGTCGTCCTGTTCAAGATGAAGCGGCAGAGGTTCGCCTGGGCCACGGCGGTTCCCGCGGTCTGGCTGCTGATCTGCACGGTCACGGCGGGGCTGCAGAAGCTGTTCCATCCCGACGTGAAGATCGGCTTCCTGGCCCACGCGCGGAAGTATCAGGACGCCATGGCCGCCGGCGACATCCTGGCCCCGGCCAAGACCATCGGCGACATGCACCGGGTCATCATCAACGACTACGTCAACTCGGCGCTGACCGCGGGCTTCCTGTTCGTGGTGTTGACGGTCGTGGTCTATGGCGTCGGAGCCTGCCTCAAGGCGTTGAAGTCCGACCAGCCGACCGTGGTCGAGACCCCGGCCGCGCATGAGCTGACCCTGGCCGACGAGGCCATGGACATCGCCCGTGCTTAGGTCGTCGTCATCCTCGGCATCAACCGGCGGCGCGGACCTGCTCTGCGCCTGCCGGGATACGCTGGTGCGGTGGGGCAAGGACGCCCGCCGCACCGCCGGGCTGATGATCGGCCAGCCGGACTATGACGCCTATGTCGCCCATGCGGCCGTCACCCACCCGGATCAGGAGCCGCTGGACCGCACCGCCTTCTTCCGCCTGCATGAAGCCCGGCGTTTCGGCGAAGGCGGCGGCTTCCGCTGCTGCTGAGGCGGCTTGACCGTCCTCGGACGGTTACAGGCGATCATATCTTGTTACGGGCCTTGTTACGGCGACGGGGTTGCAACTGCGCGCGCTCCGTCCCACTAAGGCGCCCATCATAATCGCCCCTGCTCTGGAGACCCCGCCCCATGACCGTTCGCGTCGCCATCAACGGCTTCGGCCGCATCGGCCGCCTCGTCCTCCGCTCGATCGTCGAGCACGGCCGCAAGGACATCGAGGTCGTGGCGATCAACGACCTGGGCCCGGTCGAGACCAACGCCCACCTGTTCCGCTATGACTCGGTGCACGGCCGCTTCCCCGGCACGGTCACGACCGGCGAGGACTGGATCGACGTCGGCGCCGGCAAGATCAAGGTCACGGCCGAGCGCGACCCGGCCAACCTGCCGCACGCCGAGCTGAAAGTGGACATCGCCCTGGAATGCACGGGCATCTTCACCTCGAAGGACAAGGCCTCGGCCCACCTGAAGGCTGGCGCCAAGCGCGTGCTGGTCTCGGCCCCGGCCGACGGCGCCGACAAGACCATCGTCTTCAAGGTCAACCATGAGACCCTGACGGCCGACGACATCGTCGTGTCCAACGGCTCGTGCACGACCAACGCCCTGGCCCCGGTGGCCAAGGTGCTGCACGACCTGTTCGGCATCGAGCGTGGCTACATGACCACCATCCACGCCTACACCGGCGACCAGCCGACGCTGGATACGATGCACAAGGATCTGTACCGCGGCCGCGCCGCCGCCCTCAGCATGATCCCGACCTCGACCGGCGCCGCCAAGGCCCTAGGCCTGGTCCTGCCGGAACTGAAGGGCAAGCTGGACGGCTCGTCCATCCGCGTCCCGACCCCGAACGTCTCGGTCGTCGACCTGAAGGTCGTCGCCGGTCGCGAAGTCACGGTCGAGGAAATCAACGCCGCCCTGCTGGCCGCCGCCAACGGCCCGATGAACGGCGTCCTGGCCACGACCACCGATCCGCTGGTGTCGATCGACCTGAACCACGTCGCCGCCTCCTCGACCGCCGCCCTGCCCCAGACGCAGGTCGTCGACGGCAAGCTGGCCCGCGTCCTGACCTGGTACGACAACGAGTGGGGCTTCGCGACCCGCATGGCCGACACCGCCTTGGTGATGGCCAAGTTCCTCTGATCCGGCCTCGCGCCTGACAGACCGCTGACCTATGAGGGGCTCTCGCCGAACGGCTGAGAGCCCCTTGTTTCAAGACGACGGGCTCGCCGCCCTAGATCAAAAGACGGATCACCGATGACCTTCCGCACCCTCGACGACGTTTCCGACCTTTCAGGCAAGGCCGCCCTGGTCCGCGTGGACTTCAACGTGCCGATGGAGGACGGGAACGTCACCGACGACACTCGACTGAAGGCCGCCCTGCCGACCATCCACCGCCTGCGCGAAGCCGGCGCCAAGGTCGTCCTGCTGGCCCACTTCGACCGTCCCAAGGGCGAGCGCGTGCCGTCGATGAGCCTGAAGCCTGTGGTCGAGCCGCTGGAACTGCTGCTGCACGGCCCCGTCCGCTTCGCCGACGACTGCGTGGGCGATGACGCCAAGGCGGCCGTGGCCGATCTGGACGCGGGCGGCGTGCTGCTGCTGGAGAACGTCCGCTTCCACAAGGGCGAGGAAAAGAACGACCCCGCCTTCGCCCAACAGCTGGCGGAACTGGGCGACCTCTACGTCAACGACGCCTTCTCGGCCGCGCACCGCGCCCACGCCTCGACCGAGGGTCTGGCCCGCCTGTTGCCCGCCTATGCGGGTGAGGCGATGAAGCGTGAGCTTCAGGCGCTGGACGCCGCACTGGGCGCGCCGCAGAAGCCGGTCATCGGCATCGTCGGCGGGGCCAAGGTCTCGACCAAGCTGGACCTGCTGAAGAACCTGGTCGCCAAGCTGGACTACCTGGCCATCGGCGGCGGCATGGCCAACACCTTCCTGTTCGCCCAGGGCGTCGATGTCGGCGGTTCGCTGTGCGAAAAGGATCTGGCCGACACCGCCCGCGAGATCATCGAGGAAGCCCGCCGCCAGGGCTGCGAACTGCTGCTGCCGGTCGATGTGGTGGTGGCCAAGGGCGTCAAGCCGGGCATCGAATCGGGCGTCCGCGCTCTGGACCGCATCGTCGCCGACGACCTGATCCTGGACGCCGGGCCGGAGACGGTCGCCCGCCTGAACCGCGCCATGGACCTGTCGAAGACCCTGATCTGGAACGGCCCGCTGGGCGTGTTCGAGGTTCCGCCCTTCGACAAGGCCACGGTCGAGGCCGCCAAGCACGCCGCCGAACTGGCCAAGTCCGGCAAGCTGGTCGCCGTGGCCGGCGGCGGCGACACGGTCGCAGCCCTGAACCACGCAGGCACGGCCGACGACATGACCTTCGTCTCCACCGCGGGCGGCGCCTTCCTGGAATGGATGGAAGGCAAGGTTCTGCCGGGCGTCGAAGCCCTGCGCGCCGCCTAAAAACGTCAAAGCGAGGGCTGTTCGCAGCCCTCGCCCCTGATGTCCGAAGCTTCAGTCTTCGCCGTCCATATCGACGGCCCGCGCGACCAGATCGCGCCACGTCGGATCGGTGTCGTCCACCAGATCAACGTCGTCCAGCAGGGCCACCGCGCCGCCGCCGTCGGGCAGGATCAGGCCCAGCACTTCCATCAGTTCGCCGTCAGGCCCGACATGGGCCTCGGCCTGAACGATCACAGCCGCCTGTTCGCCGTCGTCTTCCCACCAGATGACCGGCTGGGGCAGTTCCATGTCGATGACGCGCGCCTCTTCGGTGTCGCCCAGGGCGAAGACGGCCTTGCCCGCCTGAACGTCGTCCAGCGTCGCCACCGCGCCCGCGAAGGGCGTCAGCCGCGACCAGTCGTCGACGTCGAAACCGCCGCCGTCTTCATCCAGCGCATCATCGTTCTGGCTCATCGCCGCTCCTTGATCAGACACGCCCGAGGCGTCGCGTCCACTTAGAGGCTGCGCGTCCAAAGTCCACCACGCTTGCGCCCTGTCACATCGGCGTGACTTCCCCCGCTCGAACGGCTAAGACCTCGGGCAAAATCATATCTGGTTCAGGAGACTACCCATGGCGCGCATCACGCTGCGACAACTGCTCGACCACGCGGCGGAGCACGACTACGGCCTGCCCGCCTACAACATCAACAACATGGAGCAGGGCCTGGCCATCATGGAGGCCGCCGACGCCGTGAATGCGCCGGTCATCATCCAGGCCTCGCGCGGCGCCCGCTCCTACGCCAACGACGTCGTCCTGGCCAAGCTGATCGACGCCCTGGCCGAACTGTATCCGCACATCCCGGTCTGTATGCACCAGGACCACGGCAACGGCCCGGCCACCTGCGCCACCGCCATCCAGTACGGCTTCACCTCGGTGATGATGGACGGCTCGCTGGAAGAAGACGCCAAGACGCCCGCCTCCTACGAATACAACGTCGAAGTGACGCGCCGCGTCACCGAGATGGCCCACAGCTGCGGTGTCTCGGTCGAGGGCGAACTGGGCGTGCTGGGCTCGCTGGAGACCGGCATGGGCGAGGCCGAAGACGGCCACGGCTTCGAGGGCAAGCTGGACCACTCGGCCCTGCTGACCGACCCGGATCAGGCCGTCGACTTCGTCAAGGCCACCAAGGTCGACGCCCTGGCCATCGCCATGGGCACCAGCCACGGCGCCTATAAGTTCACGCGCAAGCCGGACGGCGAAGTCCTGGCCATGAACGTGATCGAGGAGATCCACCGCCGCCTGCCCAACACCCACCTGGTGATGCACGGCTCGTCGTCGGTGCCGCAAGACCTGCAGGACATCATCAACGCCTATGGCGGCCAGATGCCCCAGACCTGGGGCGTGCCAGTCGAGGAAATCCAGCGCGGCATCAAGAACGGCGTGCGCAAGGTGAACATCGACACCGACAACCGCATGGCCATGACCGGCGCCATCCGCAAGCTGCTGACCGAGAAGCCGGGCGAGTTCGACCCCCGCGCCTATCTAAAGCCCGCCAAGGAAGCCATGCGCAAGCTGTGCCAGGAGCGCTACCTGCAGTTCGGCTGCGAAGGCATGGCCTCCAAGATCAAGCCGCTGTCCACGGCCCAGATGGCCAAGCGCTACGCCGGCGGCGAACTGGACCCGCGCATCGGCTGATCGCCGGTCGCAGTCTGATCAGATTGAAACGCCCGCCTCCGTCGACCGGAGGCGGGCGTCTTCATATTCACCAGACGCCGTAACGGCCATCCAGCATGCGTCGCACCGCCCGCAGCTCGACCTCGGCGTAGCGCAGGTCGTCTTCGGCCCGGCGCGCGGCGCGATGCGCGTCGTCCAGTTCGCCCTCGACCTCGCGAATGCGGTTGCGGATACGCTGGCGCTCTTCGGAGGTCAGGCCTTCCTGACGCAGTTCGCGCCGCTTGGCGTCCAGCTTGTCCTCGCGGCTTTCGATGCGACGGATCGCCGAGTTCAGCGCGCTTTCGGCCGAAGAGACCGCCTGCTCCACCTCATAGAGCTGTCGCCCGTCGCGATGCGCGGGCACGAAGGCCCGCTCTTCCGCCGGGGAACAGACGCCCTGATAGGTTCCGCCCGCACGCCCCGCGCGGAAACCGTTCTCCCAGGTGCAGTAGGTCCGCAGTCCGTCCTCGCGCGCCGACATATAGGCGCTCATGTTCGGGCTGACGCCGTGCTTGGCGCAGGCCTTGGCGTGGTCATCCAGACGGCTGGACGGACGCCCCTCCGCGCCATCGCGATAGCCCTGCCCGCCCCAGTCGCCGACCATGCATTGGCCTTCGCTCATCGTGGCGCAGCCCGACAACAGGACGACGCTCGATACCGCAATGACGGCGGCGGTGAGCAACTTCATTTAGTCTTCTCCATAGCAGGCCGCGCCTGAGGTCCGATGACGCCTCTTCACGCAAGCCGTGCTATTTCACACTATGGCCGATGAACCTTTGCTGATGGAAGACGACGAAACGCCGGACGTGCTTAACGCGCGCATCGACGCCCCCGGCGTGCGCCTGGACAAGGCCCTGGCCGAGGCCTTCCCGACCCTGTCGCGCGCCCGGCTTCAGGCCCTGTTGGCCGAAGGCGCCGTCACCCGCGACGGTCAGGCGATCTCCAACGGCTCGGCCAAGACCCAGCCTGGCCTCTATGCCGTCGCCTTGCCGCCGGTCGCCCCGGCCACGCCTCAGCCCGAGGTCATCCCTCTGACCGTCCTGTTCGAGGACGCCGACCTGATCGTCATCGACAAGGCCCCCGGCATGGCCGCCCACCCCGCGCCCGGCTGCGAGACCGGCACCCTGGTCAACGCCCTCCTGGCCCACTGCGGCGACAGCCTGTCCGGCATCGGCGGCGTGGCCCGTCCCGGCATCGTCCATCGCCTCGACAAAGACACTTCCGGCGTCATGGTCGCCGCCAAGTCCGACCCCGCTCATGCAGGGCTGTCCGCCCTGTTCGCGACCCACGACATCGAGCGCACCTATGTGGCCCTTACGCGCGGCGCGCCCACGCCCGAGAAAGGCCGCATCCAGACCCAAATCGGCCGTTCCAGCGGCGACCGCAAGAAGATGGCCGTGCTGCGCTCCGGCGGACGCGAGGCCATCACCGACTATGTGGTTCAGCAGACATTCGGCCGCCCCGCCAAGGCCTCCAACGCCCCCCTGGCGGCCCGCGTCGCCTGCACCCTGCACACCGGCCGCACCCATCAGATCCGCGTCCATATGGCGTCCAAGGGCGCGCCCCTGCTCGGCGATCCCGTCTACGGCTCGGGCAGCCCCGCCGCCCCCGTCCGCGCCGCCGTCGAGGCGTCCGGCCTGAAACGCCAGGCCCTGCACGCCGCCGTCCTCGGCTTCGTCCATCCCGTCACCGGCCAGGCGCTGCGCTTCGAAACCGCCCCGCCAGAGGATATGCAACGGCTGGAAGCCCTGCTGGCCGAGCTCTGACGCTCTGCCCCGGCGTCGCGGCTGCGCCAAACTGTCCGCTTTATTAGCAACAATATCTGTGCTAGATAATCCGCCACGGTGAACGGCCAGGGGTCGCCGCCGAATTGGGACAATCCGCCCCTTTCGCTTCGGGCAACGGATTCCCATCTTGTCAGTTGAGGGGCGAGGTGATGATGCACGTCATGTGGTCGGAACCGTAGCGCCAGCTCATGCAGCCGGAGGGACCATATGGCCAACAATACGCTGACGGTGATGTCGCCTGAACAGGGACTGTCCCGTTATCTTACGGAAATCCGTAAGTTTCCCATGCTGACCAAGGATGAGGAGTTCATGCTCGCCAAACGGTGGAGCGAACACCAGGATCCTGAGGCCGCCCACCGTCTCGTGACCTCTCACCTGCGCCTCGTGGCCAAGATCGCCATGGGTTATCGCGGCTACGGCCTGCCGATCGGCGAGGTGATCTCCGAGGGCAACGTCGGCCTGATGCAGGCCGTCAAGAAATTCGATCCCGACAAGGGCTTCCGCCTGGCGACCTACGCCATGTGGTGGATTCGCGCGTCCATTCAGGAATACATCCTGCGCTCCTGGTCGCTCGTGAAGATGGGCACCACGGCGGCGCAGAAGAAGCTGTTCTTCAACCTGCGCAAGGCCAAGAGCCAGATCTCGGCTTTCGAGGAAGGCGACCTGCACCCGGAACACCTGGCGGCCATCGCCACCAAGCTGGGCGTGTCGGAAGAAGAAGTCACCAACATGAACCGCCGCCTCGGCGGCGACGCCTCGCTGAACGCCCCGCTGCGCGCGGACGGCGAAAGCGAGTGGCAGGACTGGCTGGCCGACGACAACGCCGTCAGCCAGGAGACTCAACTCGCTGAAAACGAGGAGAAGTCGATCCGCATGAGCCTGCTGCAAGAGGCCATGGAGGAACTGACCGACCGCGAGAAGCACATCCTGACCGAACGCCGCCTCAAGGACGACCCGGTCACGCTGGAGGAGCTCGCCGGCCAGTACGGCGTCAGCCGCGAGCGCGTGCGTCAGATCGAGGTGCGCGCCTTCGAAAAGCTGCAGAAAGCCATGCGGGCTGCGGCTGAGGAACGGAACCTGGTCGACGCCTGACGTCGACCCATCTCTCCCCCTACCCCGCCCGCGCCAGGGTCTCGGGCGGCGCCAGCTTCAGCACCGCCTGAACCGGCGCCGTCAGGGCGGCCTTGGTCGGCGCGCCGGCGGCCAGCACCGTATCCAGCCCCGCCGCGGCGATCGCCAGCGGCGCATCGCCGGTCTTGATGGCCAGGGCCTTCAGCGTCTCCGCCTGCTGCTTGATAGCCCGCACGGCCTGCATCGGATCGCTGTCGAACTGCGTCAGGGCCGAGAACAGGATCCGCATCGCCTGATCCTTGACCGCCACGGCGGCTTCCGCGCCGGAACGCGGCTTGTCCGCCTTGCGCTTCTGCGGCCCGGCGTAATCGTCCGAGTTGAAGCGTCGCCGATCCGGCCCGACATAGCCCACCGCCTCGACCCAATCGCGCGGCTTGGTCGCCAGGTTCTCGATCCGCCGTTGCAGATCGCCGCTGGTGAAGGGCTTTCTCAGGAACTCGTGCACGCCGGAATCGCGCGCGCCCTTGATGGCGCTGGCGGTCGCCTCGGCCGTCACCATGATGATCGGCGCGCGTCGGCACGACAGGCTGGAGCGACGGATACGCCGCACCAGGGCCTCGCCGTCCAGCTTCGGTCCCGCCCGCTCGGTGCAGATCAGGCCCGGCTCCATCTCGCGCGCCAGGTCCAGCACCCGCGCCTCGTCGCCCTCGACCACGATCTCGCGCGATCCGAACCCCTTCAACAGGTCCATCAGCAGGCGCGCGGCGGCGGGATTGGGGTCAACGATCAGCACGCGCCGAACCACCGGCGCGATCCTCTGTATCGTTTTGGCGTCTAGGGCGAACACGGGGCGAGCTCCATTTCAGAGCCCGACCCTATGCCTCACGGGTTAAGGCGTCGTTGCCTCGACCAAAAATGTAAATCTAGCCTTGGAACAAGTCGCGCATCAGGCCTCCGTTTCAAGGGTTATCCTTGGAACGGATCGCGCATCAGGATGGTGTCGTCCCGTTCGGGGCTGGTCGACAGCAGGGCCACCGGCGCGCCGATCAGCTCCTCGATCCGCCGCACATACTTCAGCGCATGGGCGTTCAGGTCCTTGAAGCTGCGGACGCCGCCCGTGCTTTCCGTCCAGCCTTCCAGCTCTTCGAACACCGGTTCGGCCGAGGCCTGATCTTTCAGGCTCGACGGCAGATAATCCAGCACCTCGCCATTGATGCGATAGCCGACGCAGATCTTCAGCGTCTTCAGGCCGTCCAGCACGTCCAGCTTGGTCAGGGCGATGCCGTCGATGCCGTTGATCGCCACCGACTGGCGCACCAGCACCGCGTCGAACCAGCCGCAGCGGCGCGCCCGGCCCGTGTTCACCCCGACCTCGCGGCCGACGACCGCCAGATGCTCGCCGACCTCGTCGTTCAGTTCACAGGCGAAGGGGCCTTCGCCCACGCGGGTCGTATAGGCCTTCACGATGCCCAGCACGTATCCGACGCCGCGCGGGCCGACGCCCGACCCCGCCGCCGCCTGTCCAGCGATGGTGTTGGAGCTGGTCACATAGGGATAGGTGCCGTGATCCACGTCCAGGAAGGCGCCCTGCGCCCCCTCGAACAGCACGCGCTTGCCCGCCTTCTGCGCGGCGTCCAGCACGCGCCACGCCGGTTTGACGTAAGGCAGGATCTTCGGCGCGATCTCCAGCAGTTGCGCCAGCAGCGCCGCCGGGTCGATCGGCTCCAGCCCCAGACCCGCGCGCAGCGGATCATGGTGCGAGCGCAGGCGGTCGATCTTGATCTTCAGGTCGTCTTCATTGGCCAGGTCGCAGACGCGAATGGCGCGGCGGCCGACCTTATCCTCATAGGCCGGGCCGATGCCGCGGCCGGTCGTGCCGATCTTGGCGCCCGGCGCGCTGGCGGCCGCCTCGCGCGCCACGTCCAGCGCCGGATGGATCGGCAGGATCAGGCAGGCGTTGTCGGCGATGGTCAGGATGTCGGGGGTGATGGCCACGCCCTGCGCCTGGATTTTCTCGATCTCGCCGACCAGATGCCAGGGATCGACGACCACGCCGTTGCCGATGATCGAAGGCTTGCCCTGCACCACGCCCGACGGCAGCAATGCGAGTTTGTAGACCTTGCCGTCGACGACCAGCGTATGCCCGGCGTTATGGCCGCCCTGGAACCGCACGACCATGTCGGCCCGGTTCGACAACCAGTCGACAATCTTGCCTTTGCCCTCGTCGCCCCATTGGGCGCCGACTACTGCGACGTTCGCCAAGATCGTTTCTCCGCAATCCAGAATGCGGTGGGAGCCTATAACCCCTGAATCGTCCGGAGTCGCCCCCCAAAGGGCACGGAATGGGCCGCAGAATTATCCGACCCGTTCACCGACCGCCGTCTGGAACGCCCATTCCAGCCACGGCGTCGCGGCCACGACGTCCGCCGTCTCTATCGTGCAGCCGCACCACAGGCGCAGGCCCGGCGGAGCGTAGCGGTGCGGCTCCATGTCATAGACCGCCCCCTCGTCTTCCAGCAGCGCCTTGAACCGCTTCACAAAGGCCTTCTGTCCCGCCTCATCCATCGCCGCGATGCGCGGATCGACGAACTTCAGGCAGACCGAAGTGGTCGAGCGGATGTCCGGTCGTTCCGGCAGGAAGTCGATCCAGTCGGTCCGCTCCACCCACTCGGCCAGAGCCGCATAGTTGGCGTCGGTACGCGCGATCAGCGCAGGCAATCCGCCCACGACCTTGGCCCAGTCCAGCGCATCGATCCAGTCCTCGATGGTCAGGACCGAGAAGGTGTTCATCACCACCCCGTCCGCCAGGGTCCGGTCAAAGCCCTTCTTGTCGACGATCCGAAGCACCTTGGGCACCGCCCGGTCCGGACGATACGCATCCAGCCGCGCCACGGCGCGCGGCGACAGCACCATCAGGCCGATGCCCGCCTCGCCGCCCAGCGCCTTCTGGAAGCTGAAGGTCGTCACATCCAGCTTGTCCCACGGCAGATCCATCGCAAACGCTGCCGAGGTCGCGTCGCAGATGGTCAGCCCCTCGCGATCATCAGCGATCCAGTCGCCGTTCGGCACGCGCACGCCCGAGGTCGTACCGTTCCAGGGAAACACCACGTCCTTCTTGGGATCGACCTGGGACAGGTCCGGCAGCTCGCCCCAGGGCGCCGTCAGCACTTCCGGCTCCAGCTCCAGGTGGTCGCGCACGTCGGTCGCCCAGACCTGGCCGAAATTCTCATAGGCGACGACCTGCACCGGCCGCTCGCCCAGCATGCACCACAGCGCCGCCTCGACCGCGCCCGTGTCAGACCCCGGCGTATAGAGCAGCACATAGTCGTCCGGCGGGCTCAGCACCTCGCGCGTCAGCTTCAGCCCATAGGCGAAGCGTTCGACCACCTCCGGCGCGCGGATGCCCCGGCCCATCAGATTGGTCGGCAGCCCCGCCAGCGACCAGCCCGGACGCTTGGCCGTCGGCCCGGCCGAAAACCAGGGGCGAGCGGGCTTGGCGGCGGGCTTGGGCGTCATGACGGTCTCTGAAGTCTCGGGGAGGAGAAGAAAGGAAGCGAAGCCCTTAGGCCATCAACGGCCTGGCTTGTAGGGCCGGCGCTCACGCCATTCGGTCGCAAACCGGACCAGTTCGTCGTCCGGCGTTTCCGGCAGCGTCACCACCAGCCGGGCCAGCAGATCGCCGCGCTTGCCATTCGCATAGGCGCCGCGCGCCTTCAGCCGCAGCACCTTGCCCGAGTTCGAGCCCTTGGGGATGGTCATCATCACCGCGCCTTCGGGCGTCGGCACCTGGATCTTGCCGCCCAGAACCGCGTCGGGGACCGACACCGCCAGGTCCATCGTCAGATCGGCCCCGTCGCGCTTGAACACCGGATGCGGCTGGATGCGAAGCTCGATCAGGGCGTCGCCCGCCTGCCCCCCGCGTCCCGGCGCGCCCTGGCCCTTAAGCCGGATCACCTGGCCTTCGGCAGCGCCTTTGGGGATCGCCACGTCCAGCATCCGCCCATCCGAGAACTGGATGCGCCGCGTCGTCCCGGCGATGGCGTCCTCCAGGCTGATATCCAGCGTCGCGCGCACGTCCTGCCCGCGCCCGCCGCCGAAACCGCGCCCGGCCCCCCGTCCGCCGCCGAAGGCCCCGAAGATGTCCTCCAAGTCGATGTCGTCAAAGCTGGCGCGCCCTCCGGGGCCGCCTTCGCCGCGCCCGCCGAAGCCAAAGCCGCCGGGCCGTCCGCCCTGCGCTCCGCCGCCGAAGCCGCGGAACTGCTCGCGTCCATCGGCGTCGATCTCGCCGCGATCATATTTGGCGCGCTTCTCAGCGTCGCCCAGCAGGTCGAAGGCGGCGGTGATGCGCTTGAACCGTTCTTCGGCCGGCTTGTCGCCGGGGTTCTTGTCGGGGTGCAGTTCCTTGGCCAGCTTGCGGAACGCCTTCTTGATCTCGTCCGCGCTCGCGCCCTTGGAAACGCCTAGTTCCTGATAGGGATCGCCAGCCAATTTTCGCTCCACTCGGATCAATACGGACCAGAGCGTCAGTTAAGCCATGCGCCCGCCCGCCGAAAGGGGCCGACATGGTTTAGATCGGCAGGTTCAGCGGAACTATCGCCTCCGTTCCCCAGCCATACCCGTCGCCCCGCTGGGCCACGGCGACCCGCACGCCCGCCCCGAAGCCGCCCGGAAAGTCCCCCGCGACCTCAGCCGCCCCATAAACGGCCTCCAATCCCTCGACCTCCCAGATCCGGCGCACGACCGCGCCGTCCAGCACCCGCACCCTAAAACGCCTCGGATCAACTTCGACCGGCTCGCCCTCCCAGCCGTCGCCGCCCAGACGCACGCGCGGCAACCAGTTCAACCGCCACCCGCCGCCCTGCGCCGTCGCCCGTAGGTGCGCCGGTCGCCACGGCGCCGCGTTCCGGTTGCTCCATACGAAGCCGACCTCCGTCGTCCCCGTCCCGCCCGGCGGCGCGCCCACAGGCCCCGCCCGCCAGATTCGAGGCAATCCGCGCTCGACCGCATCAACCTCGGCGCGCGGCGTGCCGCGCTCCAGCATAACGACCAGCGCCCCCGCTTCCGCCCCGCCCGCGGCCGCCTCCTCCGTCCCCTGCTGTCCGCGCAACAGGCCGCCCAACCGCCACACGTCGCCGCCGACCAGTTCGGCCCGACGGAACTGCACCAACTCCCATCCGTCGACACTCCGCACCGCCAGCAGATTGGCGCC
The DNA here is from genome assembly GCF_900163625.1 of Brevundimonas diminuta 3F5N. Classification (GTDB taxonomy): domain Bacteria; phylum Pseudomonadota; class Alphaproteobacteria; order Caulobacterales; family Caulobacteraceae; genus Brevundimonas; species Brevundimonas diminuta_A. The sequence goes on along the minus strand of NZ_FUIE01000058.1, from coordinate 2,985 downwards.
CGACAGCACCGCCTCGGCCGGTCGGTTCTGCGGCGCCTGCCCCTCGATCCGCACGGTCAGCACGCCCGTCTCGTCCCAGCGCCCGACCACGCCGGGCCGCAAAGCCGCCGTCAGCGTCCCCACCGTCGCTGGCGTCTCCACCACCGCCCTCTGCGTCAGACTGTCGACCGAGGCCCCGCCATGCAGCGCCATCGGCGTCCACGGCTCGGCCGCCGCCGCGACCACCGGCCGCCCGTCCGCCTCCTCCCCCGGCAGGGGCGGCAAGTCCAGCAGCATCAGGAACGGCGCCCCCGGCGTCGCAACCCCGCCGCCGTCGCCGCGCCAGTCCTCCGGCGCATCCACGACCGCCACCTCGACCACCGGCGCCAACACCGCGCTGGGCGTCTCGTCCCAGTCCAGCCGCTCGATGCGCCAGTCGCCCGCATGCCCCTCCACCGCCGTCACATCGCCCGGCTCCAGCCTCAGCGCCTCCAGCGGCCCCAGCTTCAACGTCAGACGCTCCGCCGCCTCGCCCTGCAACAGCCGCTGCGCCGCCGCCGTCGCCAGCCCGGCCCCGACCACGGCGGGCAGGGCCGCATCCACGCCGCCGCCCTCGCCGTCGCCGCGCACTGTCGCCACGCCCAGCTGATAATCCGCCGCCTCGTCGATGAAGCGCAGCCGCGCCGCGCCGGGCCGAGGCGTCAGCCGCCGATCCGCCGCCTCGCTCCCGCCCTTGTCAGGCAGAGCCAGCACCGCCTGCTGCAGCGTCATCTCCCGCGCCGTCTCGCCCAGCACGGCCACCCGACCGTCGCGCTCGGCCGTCGTCGCCCCCAGTGCTTGCACCAACGGCGACAGCGCATCCTTCGTCGCCATCGGCCGGTCGATGACATAGCCCGTCACCGCACCGTCCACCGCCCCGACCGCATAGTCCGTCTCGCTCAGGCCGCCGCGCTTCAGGATCGCCTCGATCAGCCCCCGCGCATCGCCGCCCATCCGCCCGTTCAGCCAGTGCCCCGTGCGCCAGGCGCCCGCGTCCGCCCACACCTCGCCCAGCGCCGGAAACGCCGGATAGGGCCGCGCGTCCCAGCACCAGACGTCCGCCCCCTGCAGCATCGCCCCGCCATAGACGCCCGAGATCGGATTGTTCGCCGGCTGGGCATAATGCGTCAGCACCGCCTCGATCAGCCGCCGCTGCATCCGGTCATCGCGGGCGCCCGTCGAGTGCGGCGGCAGGGCGTTCTCGCTGCTCTTCGGGTCCTGAAACAGGTTCGGCGCATTGCCCCCGCGATCCACCGCCGCACAGCCGAACTCGGTCAGCCGGATCGGCTTCATCCCCGGAACCCAGGCCGTCGGCGCCGCCTGCCGCACCCCGCCGACGCGCTCATGGTGCCGGTTCGACCACCAGCCCTTCAGATCCTTGTAGCGCCAGATCCAGTCCTCGCCGTGGGCGCCGTCCGTGATCACCGTGCGCCGCTGCGCCGCCCGATCCGCCGCGCTGGCGTAGAACCAGTCATACCCTTCGCCGCCCGCGACCTGCGCCGCCAGATAGGCCGGGTCTGACGCCCCCTTGAACGCTTGCCCATCCAGGCCGCCTGCGCCCCCGCGCCAGTCGCCCATCGGCGGATACCAGTCGATGCCGACGTAATCGATATTCGGGTCCGCCCACAGCGGGTCAAGGTGAAACCTTGCCTCTCCACCCCTCTGCCAACCGAAATACTCCGACCAGTCGGCGGCGTAACTCAGCTTTACCCCCGCCCCGACCACCGCCCGGCACTCGGCCGCCAGCGCCCTGAACTGCGCCACCGCCGGAAAGCCCCCGTCGGCATCGCGCGTCCACGTCAGCCCCCGCATCTCCGAGCCGATCAGCAGGCCGTCCGCCCCCTCTTCGGCGGCGATCCGGGCGTAGTGCAGCGCCAGCCGCCTCAAGCCCCAACCGCCCGCCGTCCCGAACAGGGCCGCGACCTCGGCCGTCGCCCCCGCGCCGTCCGTCCCAGCGATCCGCCCCCGCCACGGATAGCCGGGGCAGTCCATGAAGACGAAGGGATACAGCGTCACCTCCAGCCCGCGCGCCTTCAGCGCCCGGATCGCCTGTCGCACGCTGTCGTCCGACGGAGTCCCGCCATAGGCCGGGCCGCCATCCGTCTGCGAGATCAGGTGCCCATCCGCGCGCGTCACCCCCGCCACGCTCCAGGCCAGCGGCCGGGTCGGCTTGTCGCGCCGCTCCACCCCTGGCCGGATACGGCAGTGACCCATCCGCACGTCGTCGCCAAACCAGCCGACCACCAGACTGACCCGCTTCAACCTCTGTGCCTGGGCCGTCAGCTGATCCAGCGAGGCCTCCAGGTCGGTCTGACCCGCCGTCAGGTGCACGTTCTCGGGCGTGGATTTCGCCAGCCCCTCGCGCCGCATCACCGGCTCCGTCGCCAGGCAGAACTCCCCCGCGCCGGGGATCAGGCACACCCCCTCCAGTCGGTCCTCCAACTGCGGCTCAGCCCCCTGCGGCCGCCGAAACACCTCGAACGCCAATTGCGGCGGCCGGTCGCCATAAGCATCTAGCGGCAGATCCTCGAACACCACATAGGCCGTCCCGCGATAGGCGGGCGACCGTCCCTCCACCGCCTCGATCAGCGGATCGGGCAATTGATCCTCGGTCCCGCGATGCAGCCGCATCGTCACGCCCGCCATGTCCATCGGCTGGCCGTCGGCCCACACCCGGCCGATCCCGTCGATCGGCCCCTCGCACAGGGCCACGGCGAAGCTCAGCGAATAGGCGTAGTCGACCGTCTTCCGCCCGCCCTTGCCGCCCGACCGCTTCTCTTTGCGCTCCAGAAAGCGCGCCGCCCAGATCACCTGCCCGACCATGCGCGCCCGTCCGAAGACGCAGGCCATCGGCGCCCCCTCGGCCGAGGATTGCAGCTTCAGCCCCTCCAGCCTCGGCCCAACCTGCCGCGCGGGCGACAGGCCGGCGACCAGCCAGTTGTCCGCCGCCCGCGCGGCAGGTTGGGC
>NZ_FUIE01000039.1 GCF_900163625.1 Brevundimonas diminuta 3F5N | reverse complement strand
GGGCGAGACCCAGCCGGCCAAGGCCACCGGCGACGGCGTGCGTGAGCCGCTGAACGCATAGCGCAGGCCCAGCGTCACGGTGTGCGACTGGTCGTAATCGCCTTCCAGGGTGCCGAAGGCCGGAGCAGCGGACTGCGTGGTGTCGAAACGCATGTCGCCGGTCAGATAGCGATAGGTCAGGTCGATGTTGGCGCGGTCGCCCACAGCCCAGGCCAGACCGGCGATCGCCTGAGCGGCGAAACGGGTCGAGCTGTCGTCAGCGGTGAAGGTGACGCCCGGGTTCTGGCGCAGACGGCCGACGGCGTCGGTGCTGACGCGGTTCACGCCGGCGCCCAGGCCGACGAACGGACGGATGGTCCAGTCCGGCGAGCCGAAATCATAGATGACGTTCGCCATCAGCGACATGGACTCAATATCGCCTTCCGGCGAGTGGCAGGCGCCGGTGGCCGGCGTCGAGTTGCACAGGCCGTTCGGACCTGACGGCGGAAGCCCGCTCGGTGGTGACGCAAGCCGCCAACTACGCCAAGTCGGGCGCTCCGACCCGCGTGCTGGTCGTCGGCCACACCGACACCCAGGGCGCTGCGGCCTACAACCAAGGCCTGTCGAACCGCCGTGCGCGCACCGTGGCTGACGCCCTGGTCGCTCAAGGCGTCAACGGCGGCGTGATCTCCCTGGACGGCAAGGGCGAGACCCAGCCGGCCAAGGCCACCGGCGACGGCGTGCGTGAGCCGCTGAACCGCCGCGCCACCGTCGACATCAACTTCTAAGGCTTAAGGGGGCCGGTCATGATCGGCCCCCGATACCTTGAGGTTGCAAGACATGAAGGACGGTCGATCCCGCGGGTCGGCCGTCCTTTTTCTTTGGCTTTTTCTTAGACCTGCGGCCGGGCGTCGCTGGTGATCCGCCGCGACCGGGGCTATTGCGGCAGGAACGGTTGATAAGAGGAGCAGTCCATGCGCGTCGCCATGATCGGAACGGGCTATGTCGGCCTGGTGTCAGGCGCCTGTTTCGCCGATTTCGGCCACACGGTGACCTGCGTCGACAAGGATGCCTCGAAGATCGAGCGTCTGCACCAGAACATCATGCCCATCTATGAGCCGGGGCTGGATGATCTGGTGGCCAACAACGTCCGCGACGGACGCCTGGCCTTCGCCGTCGACGGCGCTGAGGCGATCCGCACGGCGGACGCCGTCTTCATCGCCGTGGGCACGCCTTCGCGACGCGGCGACGGTCATGCGGATCTGTCCTATGTCTATGCGGCGGCTGAGGAGATCGCCGACCTGATGCAGGGATTCACCGTTGTGGTGACCAAGTCCACCGTCCCCGTGGGCACCGGCGACGAGATCGAGCGCATCATCCGCGAGCGCCGGCCCGACGCCGAGTTCGCGGTCGTCTCCAACCCTGAGTTCCTGCGCGAAGGCGCCGCCATCGGCGACTTCAAACGCCCTGACCGCGTGGTGGTCGGCACGACCGACGAGCGCGCCCGCGCCGTCATGTCCGAGCTCTATCGCCCGCTCAATCTCAATGAGACGCCGATCATGTTCACCGGGCGGCGCACGTCCGAACTGATCAAATATGCGGCCAACGCCTTCCTGGCCATGAAGATCACCTTCATCAACGAAGTCGCCGACCTGTGCGAGGCGGTCGGCGCCGACGTGCAGCAGGTCGCGCGCGGCATCGGTCTGGACAACCGCATCGGCTCGAAATTCCTGCACGCGGGACCAGGCTACGGCGGATCGTGTTTCCCCAAGGACACCCTGGCCCTGGTCCGTACGGCGACCGACGCCGGATCGCCCCTGAAGCTGATCGAGACTACGGTCGCCATCAATGACGCGCGCAAGAAGGCCATGGCCGACCGCGTCGCCGAGGCCCTGGGCGGCGATCTGAAGGGCAAGACGGTCGCCTTGCTGGGCCTGACCTTCAAGCCGAACACGGACGACATGCGCGACGCGCCCTCGCTGGACGTGGCCCCGGCGCTGATCGAGCGCGGCGCCATTGTTCAGGCCTTTGATCCCGAAGGGATGGAAGAGGCGGCCAAGCTGCTGGACGGCGTGGTGTTCAAGGATGGCCCCTACGACGCCCTGGCGGGCGCCGACGCCGCCGTCATCATGACCGAGTGGAACCAGTTCCGCGCCCTGGACCTGGACCGGATCAAGCTGCTGCTGAAGCAGCCGGTCATGATCGACCTGCGCAACGTCTATCGTCCGGAAGACATGCGGGCGCGGGGCTTCCGCTACTTCTCCATCGGCCGCCCTCTGGACGCGGCCTGATTAGAGCAGCAGCAGGCGGCCGGCCGTGATGACCATGGCGGCGACCACGACGGCTGACGCCGCCGCGATCCCGACCAGTTTCATCGCCCGGCCCAGGCCGTCGTCTTCCATCCGAATCTCCTGCCGGAACAGCAGGCCGACAGTCTGCCTCTCAAGGCAAGAGGGCAGGGCGTAAAGCTGTGCTGTTTCCGAGCTGAACCGCCGGACGTGAACCGTCGGGCATGAAAAAAGGGGCGGCGCCGAACGGGCCGCCCCTTCTTCACGTTCTGGTTTCGCCGATCAGCCCGTGAAGGGGCGGATCAGGATTTCGACGCGGCGGTTCTGGGCCTTGCCTTCCGGGGTGGCGTTGGAGCCGATCGGCGCGCGGGCGCTCATGCCGGCGACATAGATGCGCTCACGCATCACGCCGCGGTTGATCAGGTGCGAGGCGACCGAGGCGGCGCGGCGCTCCGACAGCGGCTGGTTGATGGCGTCGCCGCCCGAGGAGTCGGTGTGGCCGATCACGTCGACCATGGAGCGGTCGTACTGGCTGATCACACGGGCCACGTCGTCCAGCACCGGCAGGAAGCGCGGGTCCAGGTCCGACTGGTTGGTGGCGAAGGTCACGTCCGACGGCATCCGCAGGACCAGGTTGTCGCCCTGACGCGCCACGCCGACGCCGGTGCCCGACAGTTCGGCTTCCAGGGCGCGTTGCTGGCCGTCCATGTACTGGCCGACCCCGGCGCCGGCCAGGGCGCCGATGCCCGCGCCGATCAGGGCGTTCTTGCGGCCCTGTTCGCCGCTGGAGGTGTTGGTCAGATAGCCCAGCAGCGCGCCGCCCAGGGCGCCCGCGACGGCGCCGGTGCCGGTGTTGTTACGGCGCGGCGTGGAGCTGTAGGGGTCGGTCGTGGTGCAGGCGGCGGCGCCCAGAAGGGCGGCGATGCTCAGGCCGGCGACGGCAAGCTTGGCGCGCATGAAGAATCCTTTCGATAGCGACGTCTGGTCGCGTGAACGCTTGCCCTATAGTTAAGGTTTCAATGTGTATGGACCATGAACGCGCAGCGGGGACGCCTGCCGTTGACCTCCGGAGCCAGCCCCCCCATCTGTAACAGCGGCCGGGCGCTTCGCCGATCACGGGGGGCGCCGGACGGCCGAGGTCGCTTCATTGCGAGGGCCCCATGACTGCACGCACCCTGCTGTTCGACAGCCCCTTTCTGTTGGGCTTCGACCATACGCGCGCCCTGATCGATCGGGCGACCAAGGCGGCGGCCGAGTCCTATCCGCCTTATAACGTCGAGCAACTCGGCGAGGCGGCCGTGCGCATCACCCTGGCGGTGGCGGGCTTCACCCCCGAAGAGCTGTCGGTCACGGTCGAAGGGCGCCAACTGACCATCACCGGCAAGCGCGAGGACGCCGGGCGCGATCCTCAGGCTTTCCTGCACCGAGGCATCGCGGCGCGCGGCTTCGTCCGCAACTTCGTCCTGGCCGACGGGCTGGAGATCGCGGGCGCCCGCCTGGAGCACGGTCTGTTGCACGTCGAGCTGATCCGCCCGGAACAGGAACGTACCGTGCGACGCATACCCATCACGACGGGCTGAAGGCCGTCGAACCGCCTGGCTTCCCAGGCGTTTAGTCAAGCGTAAGGAGGCGGTCTTATGACGCCCAACATGAATACGAAGGACTTCGCCGATTTCGGCGCCCCGGATCTGGTCTATGTCCGCGCGATCCGCGCCTCCGACGTCCTGGAGGACGCCAGGGTCGAGACGGCCGCCGATATCGAAATCGATCCCGATCAGATTCTCTACGCCGTGCATGGCGCGGACGGCGAGCGCCTGGCCGTCATGCTGGACCGGGAAACCGCCTTCGCGGCCGCCGTGGCGCATGACCTGGAGCCGATGTCGGTCCATTAGGCGCATCTGCGCCGTTCTTGAAAGACGGATGAAGACGTGAGGAAGACCGCTCAGGCGGCGGTCTTCGACACATCCTTGACGAATAGGGCGCGAATGGCGTCCACCGTCCGCGCCTGGCGCAGCTGCTCGCGCAGTTCCGGCGAGCGCAGAGCGCGCGACACCGCCGCCAGCGCACGCAGATGCTCGGCCCCGGCGTCCAGAGGCGCGAACAGGGCGAACAGCAGGTCCACCGGACGATCGTCCAGCGATTCATAGGCCACCGGCGTGTCCAGGCGCACGAAGACGGCGCAGACGCGCTCCAGCCCCTTGATGCGCGCGTGCGGCACGGCGACGCCCGACCCCAGACCCGTCGACCCCAGGGCCTCGCGTTCCTGCAGGGCCTCGAACGCCTTGTCGGCGTCCAGGTCGAAGGCGGCGCCGAAGGCCTCGGCCACGGCGTGCAGCGCCTGACGTTTGGATGACGCCCCGCCCCGCAGGACGATCCCGTCCGACGACAGCAAATCAGCGATGTCCATCTCTACCCCGAAAATCGAACCCGACATTGGCGGAAGGGCGGGTGCTCTTTAGCGCCTTCGCCCTTCCTGAGGAAGCCTCAGCCGACGGCTTGAACCGCGGCGCCCTTGGTCGTGCGTTGTGGATCGATCCAGCCGACGTTGCCGTCGGGCCGGCGATACACCACGGCCAGGCCGCCGTGGGCGGCGTTGCGGAACATCACCAGCGGATAGCCGGTCATGTCCAGTTCGGCCACCGCGCGCCCCACGGTCAGGGTGCGAATCTCGGCCTCGGTCTCGGCGATGACCATGCCCACGGGGGGCGGCTCGCCCGGCAGACCCGCCTCGCCGAACTCCTCGTCCTCGACAGTGTCGGGATCGCGGAAGATGGTCAGGGCGGCGACTTCGCGCGCCGCGTTCTCGGTCTTCTCGGGCGACAGGCCCTTGGGCCCGATGTGGTGGTCCTTGAGGCGGCGCTTGTAGCGACGCACGCGCTTCTCGAGCTTGGCCAGGCTGTCGGCGAAGGCCGCCTGGGCGTCGCCGCCGAAGCCGGTCGTCACCAGCGACTGGCCCGAGGCCAGGCGCACCCAGCAATCGACCCGGAAGCCGTGTCGATCCTTGGACACCACGACCTCGGCGTCCTGGGCGCCGCGGGCGAAATACTTGCCGATGCCCTCTTCGAGTTCCTGGGAGATGCGCGAGCTTAGCGCTTCGCCGACATCCACTTGCTTGCCGCTGACTTGGATCTTCATGTCCCTAGAACGCGACTGACTGGCTTTGGTGTCAATGCCGATCACCGATTTGTGGTGACGCTTGAGAAGGGGTCAGCCGACCTTCATCAGGCGGCGGCGCTGGATCGACGAGGGAATGCGCAGCGCCTCGCGATATTTCGCCACAGTGCGTCGCGCGATGTCGATGCCGGCCTCGTTCAGGATCTCCACGATGCGGTCGTCGCTCAGCACGTCGCCGCCGCCGGATTCGCCGTCGATCATCGTCTTGATTCTCTGGCGCACGGCCTCGGCCGAGTGGGCCGCGCCGCCGTCGCTGGACTGGATGGCGGCGGTGAAGAAGAACTTCAGCTCGAACACCCCGCGCGGGGTGGAGACGTATTTGTTCGAGGTCACGCGGCTGACCGTCGATTCGTGCATCTCGATGGCCTCGGCCACCGTCTTGAGCGTCAGGGGCCGCAGGAACTCGACGCCGAAGGCCAGGAAGGCGTCCTGCTGGCGCACGATTTCGGACGCCACCTTCATGATGGTGCGGGCGCGCTGGTCCAGCGACTTGACCAGCCAGCTGGCCTGGGCCGCGCAGTCGGCGACGAAGGTCTTTTCCGTGTCCGATCGGGCGCCGGCCGCCACCACGGCGTGATAGCGTTTGTCGACCAGCAGGCGGGGCAGGGTGTCGGTGTTCAGTTCGATCCGCCAGCCGCCGGCCGGGTCGGGGCGCACATGGACGTCGGGCACGACCGTCTGGGCCGGTTCGCCGCCGAAGCCGGCGCCGGGGCGCGGCGTCAGGGCCTTCAGCTCGGCGATCATCTCGACCAGATCCTCGGCGTCGACGCCGCAGACGCGGCGCAGCCCGGCCAGGTCGCGTCGCGCCAGCAGCTCCAGATGGTCCAGCAGGGCGTCCATGGCCGGATCGAAGCGGTTGCGCTCGATCAACTGCAGCTTCAGGCATTCGGGGATGGAGCGGGCCATGACGCCGGTCGGCTCGAAGCCGTGGCAGACGGCCAGCACGGCCTCGATGCGCGCCTCGTCCACGCCCAGCCGCTCGGCGATCTCGCCTAGGTCGGCGCGCAGATAGCCGCCCTCGTCCGTGGCGTCGATCAGGGTCAGGGCGATGGCGTGGTCGGCGGGGCTGAACCCGGCGGCCGAGGCCTGGGCCTGCAGATGCTCCCACAGCGTCTCATCGCGCTGGTCGGGGCGTTCGCGCTCCTCGCCGTCGGCCAGGCCGCCGCCGGAGCCGGCGCGGGACCAGTCGGTCAGGCCGGGCTGGTCGGTCGCCTGATCGTCCTGGCGGTCGCTGACGCGCTCGCCGGGAGCGGCGTCGCCGTAAAGATCGTCGGCGCCGGCGTCCAGGCTCCGGGCGTGAACGTCCGAGCCTTCGTCAAAGCGCATCTCGCCGTCGCCTTCAGACGGGGCGGCGTCATTGGCGGCCTCGGGCGCGTTATCGGGGGCGGGTTCGCCCTCGTCCCGTTGCAGCAGGGGATTGCGCTCCAGCTCGCCCTCGACGAAGGCCTCCAGCTCAAGGTTCGACAGTTGCAGCAGCTTGATCGCCTGCTGCAGCTGGGGCGTGATGACCAGCCCCTGCCCCTGCCTGACCTCCAGCCTCTGACCGATCACGTCGTTTCAACCCCGCACGCAGGCGCTGTTGGCCCGCTTCTTGCTGGGATCATGGATCGGAAGCCGTTAACGCGAGGCGAACAGGCCTGCGCGTAAAGCCTTGCGGGCGTCAGGCGTACATTTCGCCCAGGTAGACGCGGCGCACCTCGGCGTCGGCGACGGCCTCATCGGCCGTGCCCTCGAACAGCAGCGAACCGGACGAGATGATCGAGACGCGGTCGATGATGTCCAGCGTCTCGCGCACATTGTGGTCGGTGATCAGTACGCCGATGCCTTGGCTGGACAGATAGCGGATCACCTGGCGGATGTCGGCGATGGCCAGGGGGTCGATGCCCGCGAACGGCTCGTCCAGCAGCATGAAGCTGGGGCGCGCGGCCAGGGCGCGGGCGATCTCGACGCGGCGTCGCTCGCCGCCCGACAGGCCGGTGGCCGGGGCGTGGCGCAGGTGGTCGATGCGCAGTTCTTCCAGCAGGCGGGTGGTCTCGTCGCGCACCCCGGCGGGGGTCTTCTCGCGCAGTTCGACCACGGCCTTGACGTTCTGCTCGACCGTCATGCCGCGGAAGATTGAGGCTTCCTGCGCCAGATAACCCAGGCCCATGCGCGCGCGCTGGTACATGGGCTGCTGGGTGATGTCCTCATTGTCCAGCCAGATCGAGCCGCTGTCGGCGGGGATCAGGCCGGTGATCATGTAGAAGCAGGTCGTCTTGCCCGCCCCGTTGGGGCCCAGAAGGCCGCAGACCTCGCCGCGCTGGACGTTCAGGGAGACGTCGCGCACCACCTGCCGCTGGCCGAAGCTGCGGGCGATGTGTTCGACGCGCAGACCCGTGGGGCGCGCCTCTTCGGCCGTCGGCGTCGCCGTCTCGACGGCGGACGCGTCTCGGTTCAGGGCTGAGAGTTCCTTGCGCGCCACGCGGGGTCAGTTCCCTTGCGGATAGAAGACGCCCTGGACGCGGCCGTTGCCGCCGCCGCCCTCGATGCGCGCCGTCTCGGTGCGGACGTTGTAGACGAGGCGGTTGCCGGTCAGCACGCTCTTGCCCTGGGTTAGGATGACGTCGCCCGTCACCACCACATTGCCGTCGTTCAGCGTGTAGACGGCGCGGTCGCCCTTCATGCTCTGGTCGGGGGTGACGAAGTAGACCTCGCCGGTCGCCTCGATGCGAGTCAGGTCGCCGTTGGCGGTGAAGCCGCGGATGGCGCTGGCGCGCAGGCGGTTGGAGCCCTGCGTCACCTCGGCCCGCCCGCGTAGCGAGAAGCCGTCGGGCGTGTATTCGCCGGAGTCGGCGCCGTATTGGACCGGCTGTCGGCTGGCGTCGGCGCGGTTGGCGGATGTGTTCTGGGCGCCCGAAACGGCGGGCAGGGCCAGGGCGGTCATCAGGACGGCGCCCGCGATCGTCAGCTTGGACTTGGACATGTTCATCGGTCGGCTCCGGCGGGATTGATCGTCCCGCTTACCTTGTTTTCGCCCTGGCCGTTGAAAACGACCCGCTGGCCTTGATCATAAATCGCATAAGACGAAGCATCGATGCTTCCAAGGGGGCCGCGACCCTGCACGCCCTTGTCGCCGGTCACCACGCCGGTTTCGGTGTCGACCACGGCTTCGGGGGTGACCAGAGTCCAGCCCGTGCCGCCGTCGGTGATCTTTACGTTCGGGCCGATGACGACCTTGCGCTGGGTTTCCAGATAGGTGCCGCCGTCAGCCGTCAACTCGGTCGTCCTGCGCGCGCCCAGGTTCAGCCGCAGCAGGGGGCCGACCAGGCGGAAATGGCCGGTCGCCGGATCGCGCACCGCGCCCTGGGCGCCGATGACGAAGGAGCGGCCCTGGGAATCCTGTCCGTGGAACATGGGGTTGTCCAGGCGGATCTCGCGGCTTTCGCTGGCCTTGCGCTCCACGCCCGACATGACGGTGCGGAACACGGTCCAGGTCAGGGCGCCCCCCGCCAGCATCAGGATGACGATGGGCAGGACGCGCCGATACAGCCGCACCCGCTGCGCGCGCGCGCGCCAGCGCGCCCCGGCCTGGGCGACCCGGAGCTCGTCGGCGCGTTTTTGCGCGTCCTGGGCGTCGCGGTCGGCCATGGTTCTCCTCAGGCGTGGGCGAAGATGTCGATCTCGTCCCAACCGGCCAGGTCGAGGCGCGAACGCATGGGCAGGAAGTCGAAGCAGGCCTGGGCCAGCTCCATGCGGCCCTCGCGGACCAGCATGTCGTTCAGCCGGTTCTTGATGGCGTGCAGATACAGCACGTCCGAGGCGGCGTAATCCATCTGCGCCGGGCTCAGTTCCGCCGCGCCCCAGTCCGAGCTCTGCTGCGCCTTGGACATGTCGACCCCGGCCAGTTCGCGCGCCACGTCCTTCAGGCCGTGACGGTCGGTGTAGGTGCGCGCCAGCTTGGAGGCGATCTTGGTGCAATAGACGGGCCGCGTCTCGACCCCGAGGTGCAGTTCGAACATGCCGATGTCGAAGCGACCGAAGTGGAAGATCTTCAGCACCTTCGGATCGGTCAGCACCCGCTTCAGGTTGGGGCAGTCGTAGGCCGGACGGTTCAGGCGCACGACGTGGGCGTTTCCGTCGCCGGACGACAACTGCACCACGCACAGCGGATCGCGGCGGAAGCGCAGGCCCATCGTCTCGGAATCGATCGCCACCTCAGGGCCCAGGTCGAGGCCGTCGGGCAGGTCGCCTTCGTGGAAATAAACCGTCATGCAGAAACTCGTCAGTCGTTCAGTCCGTAACATAGACGAACCGCGCGCTATCGCTAGGACGCAAGCTCGACCTTTGCTGTCACGGCCGTCGCAAAAGGAAAGGGGAGGGCCTAAATGACAAACGGCGCCGCATCCGATCGGATACAGCGCCGTCTGAGAAATGGTGCCCAGGAGAGGACTCGAACCTCCACGGCCGTTAAGCCACTGGCACCTGAAGCCAGCGCGTCTACCAATTCCGCCACCTGGGCCCGGTGGGTCGCCCCGCCGAGGCGCGGACTAATAGGGGGGACCCTCGGGGCGGTCAACAGCCTTTTTCCGCTTTCGTGAAAAAACTGCACCGTTGACTGAAAGCCCCGCGATTTCCGCGTCCTATCAGGCCAGCCAGACCATCATCCGCGTATCGGCGCTCTCGCCCCGCGCGCGGCTGAAGGCCGGACGGGTCTCGCCAGTGTACAGGAAGCCCGCCTTCTCCAGCACGCGGCCCGAGGCCGGGTTGTCGGCGAAGTGGCCGGCCATTAGGGCGCGGCGCTTCCAGCGCGTCGAGGCCCAGACCAGGGCGCCTTCCAGCGCCTCGGTGGCGTAGCCCCGGCCCCAGAACTCCCGCCCGACCCAATAGCCGGCTTCGGGCACGGCGTCGGTGTTCTGGAACATGCCGATGACGCCCACGGGACCGTGGTCCTCGTGCTCGATCAGGAAGGTGTTGGCCCGCTTCGGGTCCTGGGACGCTACCTGCAGGACGAAGTCCTCGGCGTCGTCGACGCGGAAGGGGTGGGGCATCCGCTGGGTCATGCGGGCGATGTTGTGGTCATTGGCCAGGGCCGCGATCCGGGTCACGTCCTGGGCGCCGGGGGCGCGCAGCAGCAGGCGCCGCGTCTCGACGACGGGAGAGGTTTCGATCACGCACATGGTTCGGCCTCGATGTCTTCGGCGCCGCCTCCTTGGAGGGCTCGGGCGGCATTCGAGGCGGGGAAACGCAAACGGGGAGCCTGGTGATCCAGACTCCCCGCGGAAAATTTTCCCTTGGTCCGGATCGGCTGCTGTCGAGAGCAACGCGATCCGGGGAAATACTGTCCTGGCTTCGCGTTACTCGGCGGCCATCGCCTGGGCGTCGTCGTTGGCCGGGAGAATCGACACGTAACAACGGCCGCCACGTTTGGTGGTGAACTGCACCGAGCCGGTCACAGTGGCGAACAGGGTGTGGTCACGGCCCAGGCCGACGTTGGTGCCCGGGTGGAACTTGGTGCCGCGCTGACGCACGAGGATGTTGCCAGCCAGCACGCGCTCGCCGCCGAACTTCTTCACGCCAAGGCGCTTCGACTCTGAGTCGCGACCGTTGCGCGACGAACCGCCAGATTTCTTGTGAGCCATCTTGCTGCTCCTCTTCCTTGGTGCGCTACCGCCCGTTCGGGCTGCTTGAGCGCTCCATCTGTCCTGCTAGGCGCTGATCCAGCGCCGGTGAAAATCTTAGGCTTCGGCGCCTTCGGCGGCGTCAGCCTTGGCGGCCTTCTTGGCCGGAGCTTTCTTGGCCTTCGGAGCTTCAGCTTCGACGGCTTCGACGCGCGGGGCCAGACCACGGGCGCGAGCGTTGATCTCGGCCTTGGTCATCAGGTCGACCGTGCCGTCCCACTTGGCCTTCTCGCCGGCGCCTTCGATGCCGGTGATGCGCAGGACCGATTCCATCTGACGATGGCCGTTCGTGCGGCGATAGCCCTGACGACGGATCTTCTTGAAGATCTTGATCTTCTCGCCCTTGCGGGTCTCGATCAGCGTGGCTGCGACAGCGGCGCCGTCTATCAGCGGAGCGCCGACCGTAACACCCTTGTCGCCGCCCAGCATGAGGACTTCACCGAAATTGACGGCAGCGCCAGCGTCGCCGTCGATCTTCTCGACAACAATCACATCGCCCGGTTGAACCCGGTACTGCTTTCCGCCGGTCTTGATCACCGCGTACATTTGGAAGCCTCAGCGTGAACGCAAAAATGGATGCGCCCGCCAGGAGACCCTGCGGGCGAAGAGCGGCGACATATACGGATGGTCACGGAAGAGTCAACGTGAAAGGGCGGCGTCCGGGGCGAAAACCCGCACGGAACCTGTTCCTGGCGGACTCTGTGGCCCGATTGCACGGGTGACGCAATGGGCGACACAGGTTGTTCGCGCGCGTATGCGAGCCAAGGGTGCGGCGACGCGGCGTGGCGTCGCGCGTGAAGATTCTTCGCCGATTCTTCTCGATTGTTATAAGGTAACATTCTAAGGGAGCGGCCATGTCCTCTCCCGATCTCGCCGAGCCGGTTCTGCTGTCGCTTCTGGGCGGCGGTTTCGTCGCGGCCTTTCTGCATGCGGCGCTGCCGACTCATTGGCTGCCTTTCGTCCTGGTCGGCCGCGCCCAGCGCTGGAGCGTGGCGCGGGTGATGACCGCCGTGGTCACGGCCGGGTTGGCGCACATCGTGTCGACGGCTCTCGTCGGCTCGCTGATCGTGGCGGCGGGGCTGGCGCTGAACCGCTGGGTCGAGGGGCTGCTGCCGCACCTGTCGGCGGCGCTGCTGTTCCTGTTCGGCGCCTTCTACCTGGCCAAGGCCTCGCTGAAGCGCCCCGCCACGGCGGGCGGACCGGCGGCTGAACTGGCCGAGCCCGCGGTTTCGGACAAGGCGGCCTTCTGGGGCCTGGTGTTGATGATGGCGGTGACGCCGGGCGAGGTGCTGCTGCCTATCTATCTGTCCTCGGCGACCGAGGGCGTGGGGGCCCTGGCCCTGCTGACCCTGACCTTCGCGGCGGGAACGGTCCTGGGCATGACCCTGCTGGCCGCCCTGGCGACGGCGGGCTACTCTATCCTGCGGCTGGAGCGGTGGGCGCGTTATGAAGGCGCCATCCTGGGCGGGGCGCTGATCCTGATCGGCTTCCTGGTGCTGACGCATCAGCACTGAGTTTCGATAGGTTATATATTTACATTCAAAGACTTATGTTCTGCGGGGCTTGACCTTCCCGCGCGGGAAGACCTAGCTGAGCGGACATGGCGCACGATCACGCACACGGCCATGACGGCCACGATCATCACGATCACTCCCACGACCATGACCACGGTCATTCGCACGGCTTCGGCGGGCACCACCATCATGGCCCGACGGATACGGGCGACTGGCGCTACGCCGTCGGCCTGATCATCAACCTGGCCTTTGTCGTCGCCGAGTTCACGGCCGGCTTCATCGCCGATTCCACCGCCCTGATGGCCGATGCGGGCCACAATCTGTCCGATGTGCTGGGTCTGGCCATGGCGGGCGGGGCGGCCTGGCTGGCGCGCCGCGCGGCGGGACCGAAGCGCACCTACGGCTACGGCAAGGCGACGGTGCTGGCGGCCCTGGGCAACGCCCTGCTGCTGATCTTCGCCTGTGGGGCCATCGCCTTCGAGGCGGTGCGTCGCCTGGCCGAACCCGCGCCGGTGGCTTCGGGCGTTATCATCGTCGTGGCCGGGATCGGCTTCTTCATCAATCTGGGCACGGCCCTGCTGTTCATGAAGGATCAGCACAAGGATCTGAACGTGCGCGGGGCCTATTTGCACATGATGGCCGACGCCGCCGTGTCGCTGGGCGTGGTCGTCGCGGGCGTCGTCATCCTGTTCACCGGCTGGTCGCTGATCGACGGGATGGTCAGCCTGATCATCGTCGCCGTCATCATGATCGGCACCTGGGGCCTGCTGAAGGATTCAGTGAACCTGGCCCTGGACGCCGCGCCGAACGGACTGGACGTGGGCGAGATCCGCGCCGCCTTCCTGGCCCTGCCGGGGGTGACGGCGGTGCACGACCTGCACGTCTGGGGCCTGTCGACCACGGACGCGGCCCTGACCGCCCATATCGTCCATGAACGTCCCGACGGCGACGCCCTTCTGGCCGAGGCGCAGGGCCTGGCGCGCGGCCGCTTCGACATCAGTCACACGACGTTGCAGCTGGAAACCGCCGCCTTGCCGGATTGTCCGACCTGCTGATCCCGATCGCGTGAGCCCTCCCCCTCGATGGGGGAGGGTTGGGTGGGGGTGAAGGCAGCTCCTCAGAAGGGCTTGGCGCAGGAGACGCCGCCCCGTCTCCTGCGCTTTAACAAATGCACGCCTTGCCCGCACCCCCATCCCCGGCCCTTCCCCCATCGAGGGGGAAGGGGGCGTCGAACGTCTTCCATTTCCGCTCTCGACACGCCATCTAGCGAGCCATGACCCAGAAGAC
Organism: Brevundimonas diminuta 3F5N; assembly: GCF_900163625.1. Lineage (GTDB taxonomy): Bacteria > Pseudomonadota > Alphaproteobacteria > Caulobacterales > Caulobacteraceae > Brevundimonas > Brevundimonas diminuta_A. Next base: position 51,260 of record NZ_FUIE01000039.1, on the reverse strand, counting down.
TCCCGTGACCGTCCTCACCGGCTACCTCGGCGCCGGCAAGACCACCCTGTTGAACCGCATCCTCACCGAGGATCACGGCAAGCGCTACGCCGTCATCGTCAATGAGTTCGGCGAGATCGGCATCGACAACGATCTGGTGGTCGGCGCCGACGAGGACGTGTTCGAGATGAACAACGGCTGCGTCTGCTGCACGGTGCGCGGCGACCTGATCCGCGTGGTCAACGGCCTGATGAAGCGTCAGCGCCCCGGCAAGCCCGCCTTTGACGCCATCATCGTCGAGACGACCGGCCTGGCCGACCCTGGTCCGGTGGCCCAGACCTTCTTCGTCGACGACGAGGTCAAGGCCAAGACCCAGCTGGACAGCGTCACCGCCCTGGTCGACGCCAAACACGTCATGGCGCGCCTGGACGACTCCAAAGAGGCGCGCGAGCAGGTCGCCTTCGCCGACCGCATCATTCTGAACAAGATCGACCTGGTGGACGAGGCCGCTCTGGCCGACGTCGAGGCCCGCCTTCGCGCCCTGAACCCTCTGGCCCCCATCGTCCGCGCCGAGCGTTCGAACGTGCCGCTGGATCAGGTGCTGGGTCTGCACGCCTTCGATCTGGACCGCATCCTCGAGGTCAAGCCGGACTTCGTGAACCCGCCCCACGGCGCCGAGGGCCACGTCCACGACGAACACTGCGGCCACGATCACGGCCACGACCACGTTCATGATGAGCACTGTGGCCATGACCATCATGACCATGGTCACGACCATGGCCCGCGCGGCCATGCCCACAATGACGACATCAAGGGTATTTCCCTGACGCTGGACCGCCCGCTGAACGGCGCCAAATTCACCGCCTGGCTGGACAAGCTGCTGGGCGAGCAGGGTCAGAACATCCTGCGCGCCAAGGGCATCATCGACGTGGCCGGCGAGGACCGCCGCCTGGTCTTCCAGGCGGTTCACATGATCCTGGAGGGCGACCTTCAGAAGCCTTGGGGCGAGGCCGAACGCCGCTGGAGCCGCGCCGTCTTCATCGGTCGCGATCTGGACGAGGCCGCCCTGAAGGCCGGGTTCGAGGCCTGCGCGGCATGAACCCGCCACCCCGCCCGCGCGCCGAAGCCAAGCTGATCTACGGCACGCCTGAGTTCGAGATCGTGCAGCACGGCGACCACGTCCGCTGCGCCGTCTCCGGCGTCCCGATCCCGCTGGAGGCCCTCAACTACTGGAGCGTCGAGCTTCAGGAGGCCTATGCGTCCGGCGAACTGATGACCCAGCGCTGGGTCGAAACGCACAAGTAACGCCCTCTCCCATCAGGAGAGGGACGCGAGCCACCCCGTCATCACCCGCGCCAGCGCCTTCGGTTGTTCCAGCGGGATCATGTGGCCGGTGTGCGTCACCGTCTCCAGCGTCGAGCCTGTAATTCCCCGCCGCAGTTCCTCCGCCTCCTCAGCGCTGCGCAGCCGATCCGTGTCCGCCGCCACGATCAGCGTCGGCTGAGCGATCTCTCCCAACCGGTCCAGATCGCCCGCCCGCGCCATCGCCGACTGGCGATGAAACACCTCGCCGCCCAGCCTCAGCCCCATCTCGCGCACCCGCGCGATCATCGCCTCGTCGTCCGCCAGATCGGGGTGCAGGGACGAGACGATGGCCGGTCGGCTCAATCCCTTGAAGGCCTTCGGCGGCGCCTTTAGGGATGAACGCCGCTGACGGATCAACTCCTCCGTATCCCCGCGCGCCGAGGTGGCGATCAGGATCAGGGCCTCGACCCGCTCCGGCGCGATCCGCGCCAGTTCCCGCGCCACATAGCCGCCCATGGAAAAGCCCACGGCGACGAACCGATCCGGCGCATCGCTCAGGATCGCCGCCGCCATGCTCTCGATATCCTCGCCCCGGCTGAGGTCGGTGGCGATCAGCAGCCCGAACGGGGCCAGATCGTCGGTCATGGCGTCCCACAGGGTCGCATCGGCCATGAAGCCGGGAATGAGCAGCAGGGTCATGGCCCTCCTCATAGACCCGCCACGCGACAGACGCGACGGTGCAGCCATGACAGGTTTGAGCGAAGATCTGAGCTCACATGCGTTCGCATGTGAGCCGATTTCGCTCTATGAGGCGCATCCGACTTTCCTTGCGTGTGCGAGCCGATATGACGACCTTCTCCTTCGACGCCCAGGTCACCGCTGCCCTGTTCGACAAGACGGGCGCGATCTTCGCCCTGGGCGACGGCTCGGTGCGGTTCGAGAGCGGCGCCCGCAGCGAGGTCCATGACGGCGCCGTCCTGTGCGCCTGCGTCCACCCCTCGGGCGAGGGGATCGTCACCGGCGGCGACGACGGCAAGCTGGTCTGGAGCCGCGAGGGCGAGGCCGTGCTGCTGGCCCAGACCAAGGGCCAATGGATCGACGCCGTCGCCGCCTCGGCCGAGTCCGGCCTGATCGCCTTCTCTTCGGGCCGGACACTGAGCGTGCTGGACGTCAAGGATCCGCACTTCCGCCGCGACTTCCAGCACGAGCGCACCGTCTCGGGCGTGGCCTTCGATCCCAAGGGCCGCCGCATCGCCGCCTCGACCTATGGCGGCGCCTGGCTGTGGTACGCCCGCATCGAGCAGCAGCAGCCGACGAAGCTGGCCTGGGCCGGGTCGCACCTGGCCGTGGGCTTCGCGCCCGACGGCGCCTATGTCGTCACGGCCATGCAGGACAACCAGCTGCACGGCTGGCGTCTGAAGGATCAGAAGAACATGCGGATGGGCGGCTATCCGTCCAAGATCAAGAGCTTCGCCTTCATGGCCAAGGGGCAGCTGCTGGCGACCTCGGGCGCGCAGGGCGTGGTGCTGTGGCCCTTCGTCGGCTCCAACGGGCCGATGGGCCGTGAGGCGACCGAGATCGGCTATGACGAGACGACCCTGATCGCCCAGGTCGCCGCCGCCCCCGCCCACGGCCGTCTGGCGGCGGGGCTGGAAGACGGGCGCGTCTGGTGGGCCGATCCGGCCGGGCGCGGGCTTCAGTTCGTCAAGCAGGACAAGGGCGCCCCCATCACCGCCCTGGCCATGAGTTCCGGCGCCGCCCGCATCGCCTGGGCGGACGAGGACGGCCACGCGGGCGTGGCTTCGCTCTGATCGCGCTTGCGCTGAAGCTTGGCTGAGGCAGGATGACGGTATGACCCGCGCAAAGGGCCGCAGGCGGCGGCCGATCCTGACCCTGCTCGTGATCCTGGCCCTGTTCCCGCTGGCCGGGGTGGCGGTGCATCGCTTCCTGCCGCCGCTGGCGACCATCCTGATGGTCAAGCAGGCGGCGGCCGGGCACGGCATGGACTATCGCTGGCGCTCGCTGGATCGCATCTCGCCGCGCCTGGTCGAGGCGGTGATCGCCGCCGAGGACGCCCGTTTCTGCCAGCACCACGGCTTTGACGTCGAGGCGATCCAGAAGGCGATGGAGGCCAATGAGCGCGCCGAGCAGCGCGGCTCGGACAAGAGGCGCGGCGCCTCGACCATCAGCCAGCAGACCGCCAAGAACGTCTTCCTGTGGCCCGGCCGCGACTGGGTCAGGAAGGGGCTGGAGGTCGGCTACACCGGCCTGATCGAGATCGGCTGGGGCAAGCGGCGGATCATGGAGATGTACCTGAACGTCGCCGAATGGGCGCCGGGCGTCTACGGCGCCGAGGCCGCCTCGCGCCACTGGTTCAACAAGAGCGCGGACAAGTTGACGGCGCGCGAGGCCGCCCGCCTGGCCGCCATCCTGCCCAGCCCGCGCCGCTACAACGCCGGATCGCCCGGCCCCTATGTCCGCCGTCGCGCCGCCCGCATCCAGGCCGCCATGGGCACGGTGCGCGAACAGGGGCTGGACGCCTGCGTCGACCGCCGCTGAAGCCGGCCGTTTCGCAACCCGCCGTTAACCGTGAACGGGGGGCCAAGCCTTAACGGACCCGCGTCATGCTGAGGTCGACTGCGGACCTGTGCGTCCGCGCCGAGGCAGCCGGGGTTTGGCAAGACGATGGACCGACTGAAACGCGCCTGTGGGGCCGCCGGCCTGAAGAGCCTGGCCTCGCGCTTCCTGCGCCAGACACAGGGCAATGTGGCGATGATGTTCGCCATGGCCCTGCCGGTGCTGTTGATGATCACCCTGGGCGCCATCGACATCCACCAGGCCTCCAAGGTGAAGGCCCAACTTCAGGACGCGCTGGACGCCGCCGCCCTGGCCGCCGCCCGCTCGAACTTCACCGACGACGTCAACATCAACACCGTCGGCTTGGCGGCGCTCAAGGCTAATATGCCGGGTTATTTTGGTAAGGATGGCGACACCGCCAGCTTTACCCTGGTCGACAATCGTCGGGTTGAGGCTGAAGCCAAGGTTGATGTGAAGGTGTTGGTCGCCAACGTCTTCCTGCCGCCCTACGGCAAGCTTTTGGACGATTATCTGCCGGTCGGGGCCAGTTCGGAGGTTGTGCGGGCCTCCCGCAACGTCGAGGTGGCGTTGGTTCTGGACATTACCGGCTCTATGGCCGGTTCGCCGTTGGTCAGCCTGAAGGAAGCGGCCAAGGAGTTGGTGGGCCTTGTGGTGCAGGAGCAGCAGAGTCCTTTCACGTCGCGTGTGGCTCTGGTGCCTTATTCCATGGGAGTGAACCTGGGCGACTACGCCGCCAAGGCGCGGGGGCCGCTACAGACGTCGACGACGGTGCAGGGGGCCGACTGGGCCGATGCGGCCAAATCGCTTTCGCGAGTCTCCAACGGCAGTCTGACTGCGAACAATCATGGGCTGAAAAAGGACGATTACGTCTGGATCAGCGGCGTCAGCAACGCCTCTTCAGGATTGAACAATCGCGTCCATCGCGTGTCGTCTGTGACGACCAATAGCTTCCAGATTTCCGGTTTTTCGGGCAACGGCCGCAACAATACCGGTAGTTTCCGTCGGTGCTGGGCGCCCGATTGTCAGGTCTGGGTGACATCAAACCAGCACACGCTCTCGACGGGCGATTGGGTGAAAGTTTCGGGCGTTCAGGGCATGAGCGCGCTCAACAACACCTTCCAGGTGACAAAGATTTCCGACGACCAGTTCAGCGTCGGCCTATGGGGGCCAGAGCAATCCGCCTACTCTAGAGGGGGGGCCGTTCAGTGCGGCTATGACGGCTGCGAACGACGCTATTTCATCGGTCGCGACAATCGCACCTTGCGTGATCTGTCTTCGAGCACTTGTGTCAGCGAACGCTTGTGGACCGAACGGAATAGGTCCGGCGCACTGATCCCGACAGACCGCAGTCCAGGCCGAACGTCGGAGCGAGACGAGTGGGGCGGCCGCAATTATCCGCATGAAGACAACCGTTGCCTGAGCAATACGCTCACGCCCTTGACCGATCAGGTGAACGATGACGACAAGAGAGGCGTGAAAGGGCTGAACAGTCAGATTGACGCCTATCGGGCGGCCGGCTCGACAGCGGGGCAGATCGGCATCGAATGGGGCTGGTATGCGGTCTCGCCGAACTTCAACACCGTCTGGCCCTCCGCCAGCAGCGCCAATCTCTATGATACCTCCAAGACGCTGAAAGCCGTCGTGCTGATGACGGACGGCGAGTTCAATAACCCCTATTGCCAGGGCGTGATCTCGCATGACGCCCCCAGCAACGGATCCGCAGGCAACGCCAATTTCCAGATCAACTGCAGCGCGCCGAACGGCAGCCCCTTTGCTCAGTCCGTAGCGCTCTGTGAGGGGATGAAGAAGGAGAACATCGTCATCTACACGGTCGGCTTCAACCTTAGCACCAGCACAGGCGGAGCGGGCGTGGATACGGCCTATGAGGTCATGCAGCAGTGCGCCACCAGCAAGGAGCACTTCTTTACTCCGAACAAGAATACCGACCTTAAGGAAGCCTTCCGCGCCATCGGTCGCGACATCACCCGCCTGCGCATCGCCCGCTGACGAGGGCGCGGACGCAAGCAAAAGGGCCGGCGGAGCGATCCGCCGGCCCTTCGTGCTTTTCAGTCGCTCCGCCCGGTCAGATCAGGCGGATCTCCTTCAGGCGCTCGGTCAGGAAGGCCTCGGCCAGGATGGTCTTGCCCGCATAGCGGTCCGGGTTTTCCGCCGTGATCGTCGACGGCAGGGTCTCGATCGGGAAGTCCGGGTTGAAGTGCAGGAAGAAGGGCGTCGAATAGCGGGCGAAGCCCCGACGCTCGGGCGCAGGGTTGACCACGCGGTGGGTCGTCGACGGCAGGACGTGGTTGACCAGCCGCTGCAGCATGTCGCCGATGTTGACCACCAGGGCGCCCGGCGGCGGGGCGATGTCCAGCCACTCGCCGTCCGAGTCCTTCAGCTGCAGCCCGGCCTCTTCGGCGCCCAGCAGCAGGGTGATGACGTTGATGTCCTCATGGGCGCCCGCGCGCACGCCTTCGGCGTCGGCCGGGATCGGCGGATAGTGCAGCAGGCGCAACACGCTGTTGCCCAGCTGGACCTTGTCCTCGAAATAGGCGTCGTCCAGCTTCAGATAGCGGGCGATGGCCTTCAGCACGCGGCGGCCCAGTTCGTCCAGACCGTCGTACAGGCCGTAGACGTGCTCCTGGAACCCCGCGACCTCGGTCGGCCAGACGTTGTCGCGCATGTACTGGCGATAGGGATGACCCTCCGGCAGTTCGCGGCCCGTGTGCCAGAATTCCTTCAGGTCCACCGCCTTGGCGCCCTTGGCCGCCTCGACGCCGAAGGGGGTCAGGCCGCGCGCGCCGCCCGTGCCGGCCTGATGGTACTGGCGCTTCACGTCCTCAGGCAGGGCGAAGAAGGCCTTGGCGTCGGACACGGCGGCGTCGATCAACCCCTGGTCCAGGCCGTGGTCGGCGATGACGGCGAATCCGTAGCGGGCGAAGGAGGCGCCCAGGGCGTCGGCGAAGGCCTGGAAGTCGGCGTCATAGCCCTTCATCGACACCGGAACGATGGCGCGGGTCTTGGCCTTGTCCTCGGCGGAAACGGCGGTGAGGGAAGAGGTCACTGTGAAATCAGCCTCTCTGATAGTGAGTATGGCGGCCCTCATACGCCCAATGGACGCGAAAGGGCAGATGGCGCGGGTCGGACCTTTGGTCCACCGTCAGTCTTGCGGGATGACGGCCCGGATGACGCGCGCCGACGAAGGGCGGCCGGCGATGCCGCGCCGGGGGTCGACCACGACGCGCAGGTCGCCGCTGGAATAGGTCACGCTCGCGCGCTGGCCCTCGACCACGGTGATGCTGCGAAGCCGATCCAGGAAGGGTCGGGCGCTGGGCGAGCGGGCGATGCGGACCACGGCGTCGGTGGTGACGATCAGGGCCTCGATGCACAGGGCCTCGGATTCTTCGCCGAAGACGTTGATGCGGACCAGGCGGCCCATGGCCTCCGAGACCAGGCTGCTGCGCCGGGTCATCAGGTTGAACATCTGCACCGGGCCGAGGGAGGGCGGCTCCAGGCTGACCGGCGGCCCGGCCAGGCTGACCGGCGAGCCGCCGGGCGCGCGCGTCGTATAGACGGTGATGCCGCCGCCGGTGGTGACGCGCAGCACCTGATCGCCCGCATCGTTGCGATAGATGGTGTCGCCGCGCGGCGCCGAGGACGGACGCAGCGCCCAGGTCTCGGTCGAGCGCTCGAACCGCAGCAGGGTCAGCGACCCCGCCCGGTCCAAAATGAAGGTCTGGCCCGCCTCGGAGACATAGCGCCCCGGCGGCGGGGTGGTGCGGATGACCGATTGGTCGCGGATGACGCGGCTCTGTTCGGACTGGACGTTCGAGCGGGTCTGGGCTTCAGCCTCGACGGCGCCCGCCAGGCAGGCGAAGGCCAGCGCCAACCCGGTGGCCTGGAGCAGGCGCACGCCCGCGCCCGTCGCTGCGCTGGGCGTTGCGACGGCGAAGAAAGGCGGTTTCTCCGCCACGACTTCGACCGCAGTCTTCATGTTTTCAGAGGTGATACGCGCGAACGGCGGATTTTGGGCGAACGCGGCTTATCCAACCAGGTACTGCCCGCCGTTGAGCGAGAGCGTGCACCCTGTGACATATCCGGCACGCTCGCCCGACAGCCAGGACACCATGTCGGCGATCTCCTCGCCCTTGCCCAGGCGGCCGACGGGGATCTGGGCCACGATGGCGTCCAGCACCTTCTGGTCCATGGCGCCGACCATTTCTGTGTCGATATAGCCCGGCGCGATGCAGTTGACGGTCACGCCCTTGCGCGCGTTCTCCAGCGCCAGCGCCTTGGTGAAGCCGATCATCCCGGCCTTGGCGGCGGAATAGTTGGTCTGGCCGATCTGGCCCTTCTGGCCGTTGATCGAGGAGATGTTGACGATGCGGCCGAAGCTCCGGTCGCGCATGCCGTTGATGACCTGGCGCGTCATGTTGAACACGCTGTCCATGTTGACGCGGATCACGTCGGACCACTGGTCCGCGCTCATCTTGTGGAAGAAGCCGTCGCGCGTGATGCCGGCGTTGTTCACCAGGACGTCGATGGGGCCCAGCTGCGCCTCGACTTCCTGCACCGCGCGAGCGCAGTCCTCGAACGAGCCGACGTTGCCCTTCACCACCATGACGCCCAGTTCGCGGGCGGTGGCCTCTGCGGCCTCGGTGTTGCCGGAATAACCGGCGGCGACCTGCAGCCCGTCTTCCTTCAGTCGTTGAACGATCGCCTTGCCGATGCCCCGGGTGCCCCCGGTGACGAATGCGGTACGCGTCATGACGTCTCCCTGTCCTGTGCGGCGGTCGTCATGGTCGCGACGCCGTCCGTCTCCCTTGCTGACAGCCTTAGCGCGGCTGGCGGCGAACGAGAAGACAGGGTTATGCCGTCGCGGCCATACGGCCCATGTCGATGACGAAGCGGTAGCGCACGTCCGACCGTTCCATCCGTTCATAAGCTTGGTTGATCTGGTCGGGGGCGATCACTTCAATATCGCACACGATCCCGTGTTCGCCGCAGAAGTCGAGCATCTCCTGCGTCTCGCGAATCCCGCCGATCAGCGAACCGGCGATGCGCCGGCGGCGCCACAGCAAGGGCATGGCGAAGACCGGCAGTCCCTCCGTCGTCAGCCCCAGCATGACCATGGTCCCGTCGCGCGCCAGCAGGTTGACGTGGCTGGCGATCTCATGCGTGGCCGAGACGGTGTTGATGATCAGGTCGAACTGTTCGGCCGCCGCCTTCATGGCGTCGGCGTCCGAATTGATCAGGAAATGCTTCGCGCCCATCCGTTCGGCGTCGGCCTTCTTGCGGTCCGAGGTCGACAGCACCGTCACCTCGGCGCCCAGGGCGGCGGCCAGCTTGACCGCCATATGGCCCAGCCCGCCCAGGCCGATCACCGCCACCTTCGACCCCGATCCCACGCCCCAGGTCTTCAGCGGCGACCAGGTGGTCACGCCCGCGCACAGCAGGGGCGCCGCCGCATCCAGCGGCAGGCTGTCGGGAATCTTCAGCACAAAGGCCTGATCCACCGTGATGCGGTCGGAATAGCCGCCCTGGGTGATGGTCTGGCCTACGCCTGCGCCCTTCGGATCGCGCGAGCCGTAGGTCTGGGTCATGCCCGGCTCGCAATACTGCTCCAGCCCCTCGCGGCAGGCGGAACAGGTCCGGCAGCTGTCGACCATGCAGCCGACGCCGACGCGGTCGCCTTCCTTGAAGCGCGTGACGTTCGCGCCGACCGCCGTCACCACCCCGGCGATCTCATGGCCCGGCACGATGGGATAGCGCGTCCCGCCCAGGTCGTTCTTCGCCACATGCAGGTCCGAGTGGCAGACGCCGCAGTATTTGATCTCGATGGCGACGTCGTCCGGCCCCGGATCGCGGCGCTCGAAGCTGTAGGGGCTCAGCGGCTGGTCGGCGGCGGTCGCGGCGAAGGCGCGGGTGGCGATGGGCATGGCGTTCAGTCCTTCAGCTTGGCGATCAGCGCCTGGGCCGCCGCCGGGTTCCGCACCTTGGCCCCCGAGATGAAGTAGGCGAAGACGTCGCCGCGCTCGGCCCAGCCGCGGGTCTGCCGCGCCACGGCGTCCAGCTCTTCCGAGGTCATGCCCGTCGGCTCGTCCTCGCGGCTGGACATCAGCCGCGCATATCTAAAGTCAGATGTTTCTTCGTCGATCTGCGGCCAGGTCGGCTCCTCATCGTCTACCGCATAGACGATGGCTGCGCCGTACTTCCGCGCCAGATCATAGAACTGTTCGGTGGCGAAGGTCGGATTGCGCACCTCCAGCGCATGCCGCAGCCGCACGCCGTCCTTCTCCTTCGGCAACAGCTTGAGGAAGCCTTCGAAGTCCTCAGGCTCGAACTTCTTGGTCCCCATGAACTGCCAGTTGATCGGCCCCAGCTTGTCGCCCAGCACCGTCAGCCCCTGCGACAGAAACCGCTCGAAGCTCTCGGCGCCGTCGGACAGAACCTTTCTATTGGTGCAATAGCGGCTGGCCTTGACCGAAAAGACGAAGCCGTCGGGCGTCTCGTCGCGCCACTTCATCCAGCTGTCGGGCTTGAAGGTCGAATAATAGGTGCCGTTGATCTCGATGGAGGTCAGCGCCCGGCTGGCGAACTCCAGCTCCCGCTTCTGCACCAGCCCCTCGGGATAGAAGACCCCGCGCCACGGCTCGAACGTCCAGCCGCCGACGCCGATGTGGATGGAACCTGTCATGGAAGGGTCTCCTGATGCAGGCCGCCTTGATCGCAGAAATCACGGGCTGTTGCTATGGGAAGCGGATGCGTTGCCTGTCAGCTAAGGGTAGAAAGCGGACTCAATGCATTGGTCTCGCCAAATGCAGAACTACCGGAAATATGAACTATTCTGACGGCGAATCCAATTCTGGATACCGCTCCCTCATAGAGAATTCTATCTTGTGCCAATCTGTCGCGGCATCGGTTTTTACGGGAGGAAAGCTAAGCTCCACGCTTGAGAGAAGCTCTGTAAAATAATTTATACTTTGTGAAAGATTTTTATCATCGGTTGATAGTCTAGCTACGTAAGTAGCTACCTGGCCGGTCGGCTCTTCAGCTTCGGCAAAAACCCAGAAGTTGATTGTCCCATCCGGGGCTCGCGTAACGCAGCTGAATGTCGCTCGATTCCTTATCTTCAGCGAAGCAAGACGATTTTTAAGATCTGGAGCAGAGAAATCAGGCCGACATAGATATGGCCACTGATCTGGAATTGAGCTGATCTCATACCAAATACTCATGCTGCCTACGTACGGAGAGTCCACTTCGTCGCTGTTGCAGGGTTTTGGGTTTGGCGAAAGGCTGGCTGAAAAACCATTAAACACATACCCCATGCTCATTGTTTTGCAGACTTTTAGGCCATCGGGAAATTTGACCTTCAAACCTTCCGCAGGCCGCGCAGTGTTCTCCCAGGGGCGGACGGTGAAGTCGCACCCAGCCAAGCTGAGGCAGAGAGCGATCCCCAAAGGGGCAAGCAGGCAATTTGGGGCGAGTCGCATGGACAGCTGTAGGAGCAAGAATGGCAGGGCGAGGATGCAAGCGCGACTGTATCGGCCATTTCACCTTAGCTTGAAAGCTAGCGTTCCAACTTCGGCTATGGGGCGAAAGCCGTCATCGTCTTATCGCGAAGCACCGGCTTGAGTTCGTGCCCCCAGCTTCACCTCGAAGCGGTGGCGGCCCGCCCCGCGCGGGTCTATAGCGCCAGCCTGACCGGAGTGCTGCGCGCGTGTTCGAACTGACGCCTGAGATCATCGCCCTGCTGGGCGTCGCGTCGGTGATCGCCGGCTTTATCGACGCCATCGCCGGGGGCGGGGGGCTGATCTCCTTGCCGGCCCTGCTGTCGGTGGGGCTGAACCCGGTCGCCGCCATCGCCACCAACAAGGTTCAGGGCAGCGTCGGCACGGCCAGCGCCCTGTGGAATTTCTGGCGAAAAGGTCGCGTGGATTTCCGGCTGATCCGCTGGCCTCTGGCGCTGGTGGCGGTCGGGGCGGGGCTGGGCGCCTTCGCCGTGACGCTGGTCGACACGCGGTGGCTGATGGTGCTGCTGCCGGTGCTGCTGGTCGGCATCGCCCTGTATTTCCTGCTCGGCCCCAAGGCGGCGGACGAGGACGCCCACGCTCGGCTGACGCCGCTGGCCTACGCCTTTGTGGCGGGCGGGATCGGCTTCTATGACGGCTTCTTCGGGCCGGGGACTGGGTCGTTCTTCGCGCTGAGTCTCGTCATGCTGCTCGGCATGGGGCTGACGCGGGCGACGGCGCACACCAAGGCGCTGAACCTGATGAGCAACGTCGTCGGCATCGTCGTTCTGGCCGTGGGCGGCCATGTGGTCTGGGCGCTGGCAGGGATCATGGCGGTGGGCCAGTTCATCGGCGGCCGCCTGGGGTCGCACGCGGCCATGCGTTTCGGGCCGCGGCTGATCCGCCCCCTGCTGGTGGTCATCTCTCTGGCCATGACCGCGCGGCTGCTGTCCGACCCCGCCAATCCGCTGCGGGCCATGATCGCCGGCTGGCTGAGCTAGACCGCGCGGCCGCCCAGCGCCCGGCGGACGGCGCCGGTCAGGGCCTCGGCCGTGACGGGCTTGGCCAGGTGCAGGTCGGCGCCCGCCTGGGCGGCCTGTTCCTGATGCTCGGCCATGGCGTTGGCGCTCAGCATGATGACCGGCGCGCGCGGACGCATCGGATCGGCATCCTCGACATCGCGCAGGGCGCGCGTGGCGCTCAGCCCGTCCATCACCGGCATCTGCATGTCCATCAGCACCAGGTCGAACCGCTCGGCGGCGAAGGCGGCCACGGCCTGCTCGCCGTTCTCGACCAGGGTCAGCTCGACGCTGTCGCCCAGGATCAGCTGCACGACCCGCTGATTGATCGGATGATCCTCGGCCAGCAGGATGCGGGGACGGACGCCGCAAGACGGCGCGTCTGACGTCGTTTCCTCGTCATAGGCCGCATCGAACTCGGCCAGGGAGGCGATGCGCGCCAGCGGCAGTTCGACCCGGAAGCGGCTGCCTTCGCCCAGGGTCGATTCGGCCTCGATGCGCCCGCCCATCATCTCGGCCAGGGCATGGCAGATGGACAGGCCCAGCCCGGCCCCGCCGAAGCGCCGGGTGATGGAGGCGTCGGCCTGGCTGAACCGCTGGAACAACTGCGCCGCATGGTCAGCGCCGAAGCCGATGCCGCTGTCGCGCACCTCCAGCGTCAGCAGGGCGTCGCCGTCGCCTCTGTCCAGCAGGTCGATATGGGCTGAGACCTGGCCTTGCGCGGTGAATTTGACGGCGTTGGACAGCAGATTGCTCAGGATCTGGCGGATCCGCACCACGTCGCCGTTGAAGACGCCGCACGCGGTCTCGGCGCGCTCGAGGCGGAAGGTCAGCCCCTTCGCTTCGGCCAGGCCGCGCAGGGGAGCGATGGCCGGGATCAAGGCGTCGTCCAGATCGAAGGGACGGACTTCCAGCGTCATGCGCCCGGATTCGATGCGCGACACGTCCAGTATGTCCGTGACCAGCCGCTCCAGGGTCACGCCCGAACTGCGGACCAGCTCGACCATTTCGGCCTGCTGGGGCGACAGCGGCGTACGCGCCAGGGCGTCGATGACGCCGATGACCCCGTTCAGCGGCGTGCGGATCTCATGGCTCATATTGGCCAGGAAGTCGGACTTGGCGCGGCTGGCGGCCTCGGCCGCGGCCTTGGCCTCGACCAGGGCGCGCTCCGCCGCCACCTTGGCCGTCACGTCGCGGGCCACGGCGTAGATGCGGTCGCCGAACTTCTGCGCCCGCCATTCCAGGGTGACGTAGCGGCCGTCCTTGTGGCGATAGCGGTTGACGTGGCCCAGCACGGGATCGCCGGGGCGGCGAGTCTCGACTTCGGTCACGCTGCCCAGGGTGCCGGGCAGATCGTCGGGGTGGACCAGGGTCAGTATGGCCAGGCCGACCAGCTCCTCGGGCTGATAGCCCAGGGTCGAGGCCCAGGAGGCGCTGACCCGCACGATCCGCCCCTCCAGGTCGCGGATCACCAACAGGTCCAGGGACACGTCGAAGAAGGTCGCCAGATCGACCCCGGCGTCAGGCGGCGGCTGCGGCTGTCCCGTCGAGGAAGGGGCGGCGGCCGGAGTGAAGGGCATGGGCGGTCCTGAGGCGCGGTCCTGAAGGCAGGCTGGACCTCATCCTAGCGCCTGCCGGTTAAGGGCGCCTTGCGGCTCGCGTTTCAGGAGAGCTTCAATAGGCCATGTCGCGATAGACGCGGCTGAGATCGCCGCCCCATTCGCCGTTGTAGAGCTCCAGCAGCCGATCGGCCGAGGTCACGCCGCTGTCGGCGATGTCTTCCAGCTCGGTGATGTAGCCGCGCTCGTCCACCATGCCGCCGCTGAAGCGGGCGCGGTTCTTGAGGCCCTGTTTGGCGATGGTCACCATGTCGACGGCGATGTCGCGCACGCTGCGGCCGTTGACCTCGGCCTTGAGGCCCAGGCGCGTCACGTCGCGGCGCAGGCGTTCATGGTCCTCGATGTCCCAGTCCTTGCACAGGTCCCAGGCCGCCGCCAGCGACGGCGCGTCATACAGGATTCCGGCCCACAGGGCGGGCAGGGCGCAGATGCGGCTCCACGGCCCGCCGTCGGCGCCGCGCATCTCCAGATACTGTTTCAGCCGCACCTCGGGGAACAGGGTGGTCAGGTGGTCGGCCCAGTCCTTCGCCGTGGCGCGATCGCCCGGCAGGGCGTCCAGCTTGCCCTCCATGAAGGCGCGGAACGACTGGCCCGACAGGTCGACATAGGTCTCGCCGCGCTTGGCGAAATACATCGGGGTGTCGAGGGCGTAGTCGGCGTAGCGTTCGTAGCCGAAGCCGTCCTGGAAGACGAAGTCCAGCATGCCCGTGCGGTCCGGGTCGGTGTCGGTCCAGACGTTGGCGCGCGCCGACAGGAAGCCGTTCGGCTTGCCTTCGGTGAAGGGGCTGTTGGCGAACAGGGCCGTGGCGATGGGTTGCAGCGCCAGCGAAGTCCGGAATTTCAGCACCATGTCGGCTTCGCTGTCGAAGTCGAGGTTCGCCTGGATGGTGCAGGTGCGCAGCATCATGTCCAGGCCCAGCGTGCCCTTCTTGGGCATATAGGCGCGCATGATGTCATAGCGGCCCTTGGGCATGACGGGGATGTCCTCGCGCCGCCACATCGGGTCGAAGCCCAGCCCCAGGAAGCCCAGGTTCAGCTGATCCGCGACCTGCTTGACCTCCATCAGGTGCTGGCCGGTCTCGTTGCAGATGTCGTGGATGTCCTTCAGCGGCGCGCCCGACAGTTCAAACTGTCCGCCCGGCTCCAGACTGATCGAGGCGCTGAAGCCCTCGGCGTTCCTGCGCTCCAGGGCGATGACATGGCCGGCTTCTTCGACCGGCGTCCAGCCGAAGCGTTGCAGGCCCGTCAGCATCGCCAGGATGCCGTTCTCGCCCTCATAGGCGGGGCGGCGCAGGGTCGATTTGTCGAAGCCGAACTTCTCGTGCTCGGCGCCGATGCGCCACTGGTCGCGGGGCTTCTCGCCCTTCGACATGGCGTGGATCAGCTGGTCTCTGGAAAGGGGCGCCGTGTCGGACATCTGTAACCTCTGCTGTCGCGGCTAGATGGGCCAGCCGACGGCCATGCTCAAGGGGTGCGGCGGAAACTTCTAGCGATCCCAGTCGCCGACGGCCGCCTGCCACAGGGTCATGGCGGCGATGGCGGCGGTGTCGGCCCGCAGGATGCGCGGCCCCAGCGAGACGGCGGTGGTGAAGGGCAGGGACCGCAACCGCTCGCCTTCCTCGGGCGAAAACCCGCCCTCCGGCCCGATCAGTATGGCCCATTTTCCTTCGCCCGCGCCGGTCAGGGCGGACACCGCCGGCGCGCCGCCCGTCTCATCACAGAACATCAGCCGCCGCCCGTCCTCCCAGCCGTCCAGCAGGGCGTCCAGCTTCACCGGATCATCCACCACCGGCACGTCCAGGCGCCCGGTCTGCTCGGCGGCCTCCTCGGCGATGGCGTCCAGCCGGTCCAGCCGCAGGCGGTCGGCGTTGGTGCGCTGGGTCAGCACCAGCCGCACCCGCTTGGCGCCCAGTTCGGCGGCCTTCTCGACGATGGTCTCGACGCGGGCCTTCTTCACCACGGCGACGATCAGCTCCAGATCGGGGCCATAGACCTGCGGCCGGGTCTGCTCCTCGGCGCGCAGGATGACGCCCTTCTTCAGCACCTCGGCGACGCTGACGCGCCACTCGCCGTCGCGGCCGTTGAAGACCAGCAGTTCGTCGCCCGCCTTCAACCGCATCACCTGCGTCAGATAGCGCGACTGGTCGAGCGTGGGCGCCACGGCGGCGCCGGGGGCGAGGTCGCCCTGAACGTAAAGACGGATCATGGCGTCTGCATATCGCGCTTTCATGAAGACGACCAACTTCAGCCTGACGGGAACGCGGCGAGCTTACCCCGCGTTGGCCTCTCATGTTCACAACCTTGGCCGTAGCGGCGCGCGATCGAAAACGTCTGGCCGAGATTTCCGGCGTCGCGGCCCGCTTCGGGCTTGAGGCCGTGCTGCTGCGTCTCGGCCTCGGCGGCGGCGAGGCCCATGCCGATGGGTCGGAGCCGCTGCCGCGCCGCACCCGTCAGGCGCTCGAGGCGCTGGGCCCTACCTTCGTCAAGCTGGGCCAGATCCTGTCCACCCGCTCGGACCTGCTGCCCGCCGACTGGATCGTCGAGTTCGAACAGCTTCAGAGCGCCGGCCCCACCCTCGACTTCGAGGTGTTGCGGCCCGAGGTCGAGGCCGCCCTGGGCGGGCCGCCGGAACAGGTCTTCGCCCGTTTCGACACGGCGCCGCTGGCCGCCGCCTCCATCGCCCAGGTGCACCGCGCCGCCCTGCACGACGGGACTGAGGTGGTGGTCAAGATCCGCCGCCCCGGCGTGCGTCCGCGCGTCGAGGCCGACCTGCGCCTGATCGCCGAACTGGCCCGCCGCGCCGAACAGTCCAGCGCCGAGATCGCCCGCTATCGCCCGCGCGCCCTGATCGCCCAGCTGACCGAAGCCATGCTGGACGAGCTGGACTTCACCACCGAGGGCCGCAACGTCGACCGCTTCGCCGCCGACTTCGCCGGGAACCGCGATGTCGTCATTCCCGCCGTTTACTGGCAGCACACGACCGACAGCGTGCTGGTGCAGGACTATCTCGATGGCGTGGCGCCCATAGACGCCGCACGGCTGAGGGCGGCGGGCGTCGACCCGCACCGGCTGGCCCGCGTCGGCGCCGAGGCGGTGCTGGACATGGTGCTGGTCAACGGCCGCTTTCACGCCGATCCGCACCCCGGCAACCTGCGCGGCCTGCCCGGCGACCGGGTGGGGCTGCTGGACTTCGGCATGGTCGGGACCGTCACCCCGCGCCGCCGCGCTGAGCTGATCAGCTTCGTCCAGTCGCTGGCCGCCGGCGACGGCACCCGCATGGCCGAGGTGCTGGCCGACTGGACCGAGGGGGCGGACGTCTCGCGCACCAGCCTGACCGCCGGGGCCGAACGGCTGATCGCCCGCCACGGTCAGGGCGCGGTCGACCTGCCCGCCATCGTCGCCGACCTGATGGGGCTGATGCGTCAGGAGCGGGTGGCGGCCCCGCCCGATCTGGTGCTGATCCTCAAGGCGCTGGTGACGATCGAGGGCGTGCTGTCGCGCGTCGACCCCGACTTCGATCTGGTCCAGACGATGAAGGGCGCCTGGAGCCGCGCCCTGTTTTCCAGCCGCAGTCCCGAGGCCCTGCGCAACCGCCTGATCGGCGCCCTGCTGGACCTGTCGGCGGCCAGCGACGACCTGCCCCGCCTGATCCGCGCGGCCTCCCGCCGCCTGACGGCCGAGGCGGTCGCCAGCCCGGCGCCGGACAAGGAAACCGCCCGGTCGATCATCTCGGCCGGGCGGTGGATCGCCGCTTCGATTGTCATCTCAGGCGCCTTGATCGCGGGCGCCCTGCTGCTGCGCTGATTACAGCGTCCGCGCGATTAGCAGCTTCATGATCTCGTTCGTGCCGCCGTAGATGCGCTGGACGCGGGCGTCCTTGTACAGCTGGGCGATTGGATACTCGGTCATGTATCCATAGCCGCCGAAGAGCTGCAGCATCTCGTCGATGGTCTCGCCCTGGATGTCCGTCACCCAGTATTTGGCCATGGAGGCCGTGGCGGCGTCCAACTGGCCCTTCAGGTGCAGAGCAATGCAGTGGTCGACGAAGACCTTGGCCACGGTCAGCTTGGTCTTGATCTCGGCCAGCTTGAACTGGGTGTTCTGGAAGTCGATGACCCGCTTGCCGAAGGCCTTGCGCTCCTTGACGTAAGCCAGCGTCTCCTGAAGCCCGCGCTCGGCGGCGGCCACACCCTGAACGGCGATGTTCAGACGCTCTTGCGGCAGTTGCTGCATCAGCTGGACGAAGCCCTGCCCCTCGGTGTCGCCGATGACGTTTTCCAGCGGCACCTTCACATCGTTGAAGAACAGCTCGGAGGTGTCGTTCGCCTCCATGCCGATCTTGTGCAGGTTGCGGCCGCGTTCAAAGCCTTCGGCGCCGTCGGTTTCGAGGCAGATCAGGCTGGTGCCCTTGGCGCCTTCGGCCGGGTCGGTCTTGGCGACGACGATGATGAAGTTGGCCAGCTGGCCGTTGGTGATGAAGGTCTTGGAGCCGTTCAGCACATAGTGGTCGCCCTGCTTGACGGCGGTGGTCTTCACCCCTTGCAGGTCGGAGCCCGCGCCCGGCTCGGTCATGGCGATGGCGCCGACCAATTCGCCCGACTGCAGGCGCGGCAGCCAGCGCGCTTTCTGCTCGGCCGTGCCGTAGTGCCAGATGTAGGGCATGACGATGGCGTTGTGCAGGCTGATGCCGAAGTGGTCCGCGCCCTTCCAGCCCAACTGGCGCATCAGCACCACTTCGTGCCGGTAGTCGCCGCCGAAGCCGCCGTCCTCTTCCGGCAGCGACAGGCCCAACAGGCCGGCCTCGCCCGCCGCGTTCCACAGGCCGCGCGGCACCGAGGACTCGGCGATCCACTGCTGGAACTTCTCTTGCGGAGCGTGCTCGTCGATCCATTTGGCGACGGAGTCGGAGAAGAGAACGATCTCCTCTTCCTTCATGAAGTCGGGTTCGGGGCTGCCTAGCACGTTCATGGATTTCCTCTCCTCCCCATCCCTGATGGGGAGGGGGACCGCGAAGCGGTGGAGGGGCTACGGCCACCGCAAGGGTTTACTGTCGAGCAACGGAAAGAGCCCCTCCGTCTCGTCGGCTTCGCCGACGATCCACCTCCCCATCAGGGATGGGGAGGAGATCGCGAGTCTTATGCTCAGAACGCCTCGGCGGGCATCTGCATCAGCACCTCGGCGCCGGACTTCAGCTTCTTCAGGTGCGCCCCGGCGTCGGGCAGGATGCGCTCGACGAAGTAGCGGCCGGTCATCAGCTTGTTGGCGTAGTACGGATCGGCGTCCCCGGCGGCGATCTTGGCCTGCGCCGCCTTGGCCATCTGGGCCCACAGGAAGGCGTAGGCCGTCAGGCCGAAGATGTGCAGGTAATCGGTCGAGGCGGCGGCCGCATTGTCCGGGTTGGCCATGCCGTTCTGCATCAGCCACATGGTGGCCTCCTGCAGCTTCTTCTTGGCGTCGGCCAGGCCCTCGACGAAGGGCTTGATCGCCTCGTCCTCGCCGTTCTCGCCGACGAAGGCGTCGATGTCGGCGAACCAGCTCATGATGGCGCGGCCGCCGTTGGCGGGCAGCTTGCGGCCGACCAGATCCAGCGCCTGAATGCCGTTGGTGCCTTCATAGATCATGGTGATCCGCGCATCTCGCAGATACTGCGAGGCGGGGAAGTGTTCGGTGTAGCCCGAACCGCCGTGGACCTGCATCGCCAGCGAGGCGACGTGGAAGCCCTTGTCGGTCAGATAGGCCTTCAGCACCGGCGTGATCAGGCCCATGTAGTCCTTGGCCTTGGTGGCGACGGCTTCGTCGGCGGCCTTCTGCAGGTCGGCCTGCAGGGCGGTCCACAGGATGAAGGCGCGGCCGCCTTCGACGAAGGCCTTGGCTTCCAGCAGCATGCGGCGCACGTCCGGGTGGACCATGATCGGGTCGGCTGGGCCGTCCGGGTTCTTCGGTCCGGTCAGGCTGCGGCCCTGCAGGCGGTCGTTGGCGAACTCGACGGCGGCCTGATAGGCGGCGTCGCCGATGGCCAGCCCCTGCAGGCCGGTGCCCAGACGGGCCTCGTTCATGACCACGAACATGTTGTTCATGCCGCGGCCTTCTTCGCCGATCAGCCAGCCCTTGGCGTTCTCATAGGCCATGACGGCGGTGGCGTTGCCGTGGATGCCCATCTTGTGCTCGAGGCCGGCGCAGGCCACGCCGTTGCGCTCGCCCAGCGAACCGTCCTCGTTCACCAGGAACTTCGGCACCACGAACAGGCTCAGGCCCTTGATGCCCGGAACCGCGCCTTCGACACGGGCCAGCACCGTGTGGATGATGTTGTCGGCGAAGTCGTGCTCGCCCGCCGAGATCCAGATCTTCTGGCCGGTGATCGAATAGGAGCCGTCGTCGTTCTTGACCGCCTTGGTGCGGACCATGCCCAGATCGGTGCCGCACTGCGGCTCGGTCAGGTTCATGGTGCCGGTCCATTCGCCCGACGCCATCTTCGGCAGATACTTCTGCTTGATCTCGTCCGAGGCGCTGGCCTCGATGCCGTGGAAGGCGCCGCTGGTCAGGCCCGGATACATGGAGAAGGCGGCGCTGGCGGCGGCGGTGAACTGACCCACCGCGCTCGACACGACCGAGGGCATCCCCTGGCCGCCGAACTCGGTGCTGAAGCCCAGCGAGGGCCAGCCGGCCTCGACCATCTGGTGATAGGCTTCTTTCCAGCCCTTGGGCGTCGTCACCACGTCGCCCGTGATGTGACAGCCTTCCTGGTCGCCGATGCGGTTGATCGGAGCGATGACCTCTTCGGCGAACTTGCCGCCTTCCTCGACGATCTGGTCGATCAGGTCGCGCGACAGGTCGGCGTCGGGAAGCTGGTTGCCGTAGTTCTCGACCTGCAGAACGTCATGCAGGACGAAGGACAGGTCGCGGACGGGCGCCTTGTAGCTCATGGGATCAGGCTCTCGCTTTGAAGGTCAGGAAGTGGTCGTCGGGATCGTTGAGGCGTTCGCTCAGCAGGCTGGCGTAGGCCTCTGCGCCCGGCAGAAGATCGGGACGGTGTTCCGTCAGCTTGGACTCCATCCAGGCGCAGGCGGCCTCGGCCGTCTCGATGGCGCCTTCGATGTCCTCGAGCTGTTGCCGCAGCGCCGCGATGCGGGCGCGATGGCGCGGCAGGGCGATGGCCATCTGATGGACGTTGTGGTCCTTCTGATCATACAGATCCAGCATCTCCTGGATCTCGATCAGGGTGAAGCCGATGCGCCGGCCGCGCATGATCAGTTTCAGCCGGGCGCGGTCGCGCGGGCCATAGACGCGTGTCTGGCCCTTGCGCGACGGCGTCAGCAGGCCCTTGTCTTCATAGAAACGCAGCGCGCGCGCGGTCGCGCCGAACTCGCGGCACAGCTGCCGGATGGAGTAGGTGCGATGTTCGTCAGCAATCGGCATGACGGCTTCATAACTTGACGCGGACGTAAAGGGAAGCTTTTCGCGCGTCGGGCTACGAAGTTGTGAACGGGCGGGTTAGGGCGTCTGACGGACAATAGAAAAGGCCGCGACCGGGGACGGGTCGCGGCCTTTATATTTGCGGGCCCTCAGGGGGGAGGGGGAGAAGCGGACCCGCAAAATCTCTGGAAGGCGCGTCGGCTCAGCGGCGACGCAACCACAGCACCGGCGCCGTGACGGCCAGCAGGAAGACGTTGGTCAGGCTCAAACCCAGGTCCAGGCCGAAGGCGTGGACGCCCAGGGCGATCGCTTCCAGGACCAGCAGGCCCGCCGCCGCCGTCAGCAGCAGGGGACGGCCGAACCGCCACGAGACCAGCGGCGCCAGAACCATGACGGCCAGCACGATCTCGGCGAGGCCCAGGCCGCGCACGAAGGCTTCGCTGGCCATGGCCGGCCACTGCATCAGGACGATCAGGTTTTCCATCGGCTCGGACAGCTTGGCGTAGCCGGCGGCGATGAAGAACATCGCGATCCAGCCCTGGAAGGTCCACAGCGTGATGTTCAGATAGTCAGCGCGGGCGCGCGCCTGGTGGGAGTTCAAGGTGGTCGTCGTCATGGCCGTAACCGTTATTTTGCAACAGACACAAGATCAGTTGCTAGAGTCCGATTTGCAAGCGGGCGAAACAATCTGTGATCACGGTCGGAAAACGACGTGGCGACAGCAGGGCTGAAACCACAATTCCTCGTAACCCATTGTCTGAAACCAGCCGGGATCATCCGCCTCTAAGCCTGGGCGGGCCTCGAGTCAACGGTCGATGACATCAATTGATGACTTAGAGGCTCCAGGCGGCTTTCGCCGCCTCCAGCCGGGCCAGTTTGGCCTGCAGAGGCGCCCAGTCGTCGGCCGTGTCGATGGCGCTCCACAGGGCCTCGACCTCGTCGATCAGCATCTCTTCGGGTTCGGGGGCGGCGAACATGGGATGCTCCAGCCGCTCGGGCCGATCCGGCTCATGCTCCATCAAGGCGAAGCGGAAGGCGTCGAAGGCCTTGCCCTGATAGGTCTTGCCGCGCACCCCGCCCAGCGCCCGCGCCGCCGAGCTGAAGCCGCCGAACCAGTCGAAGAAGATCGGCTCCCAGCGCAGGGCCTCCTTCTTTTCGCGCGCCAGCGCCAGGGTGGCGTCCAGCAGTCGTTGATCCGCCGCCTCGCCCAGACTCTGCACGCCCAGCCGGTTCAGGAAGGCCGCCCGCAGGTGGCGGATATAGGCCGGGCCGAAACCGTTCAGCGCCTCGGTCAGGATCGCGACCTGCGGTTCGGCGTCGGCGATCAGCTTCAGGCACCCGGCCAACTGAGTCAGATTCCAGAACACCGCCTCGGGCTGACGGGCGAAGGCGTAGAGGCCGTTCTGGTCGAAATAGGCGGCGGTGAAGCCCGGCTCATAGTGCGGCAGGAAGCGCCACGGGCCGTAGTCGAAGCTCTCGCCCGTGACGTTCAGATTGTCGGTGTTCAGCACCCCGTGGACGAAGCCCGCCGCGATCCATTTCGCCGTCAGCGCCGCCGAGGCCTCGACCACGGCGGCGAGGAAGCCTGCCGCATCGCCCGGCGCGACCGCCGGATGGTACAGGCTGCGGGCGTGCTCCATCAGCGTTTCGATCTGGTCCTTGCGTCCATAGTAGGCCGCGCGCTGGAACGTCCCGAACCGGATGTGGCTGTGCGACAGCCGCACCATGACGGCGGCGCGCGTCGGCGACGGCTCGTCGTGCCGCTCCAGGTTCTCGCCCGTCTCGATCAGCGACAGGATCCGGCAGGTCGGCACGCCTAGGCTGTCCAACATGGCCGCCGCCAGCGCCTCGCGCATCCCGCCCTTCAGCGTCAGCCGCCCGTCCGCATGACGCGACCACGGCGTCTGGCCCGAGCCTTTTGTGCCCAGGTCGAGAAGTCGGGGGGGTTGAGTGTCCCTATCGCCTTGCTCGCGGAGCAAGGCGGCTTGAGGGGTTTCCCGCATCTGCGCGGCCAGGAACCCGCGCCCGTCGCCGATGTCGGGGTTGTAAACGCGGAACTGGTGGCCGTGATAGCGCATGGCCGTGGGGCCGGGCTGGCCGGGCAGGGGCTCGAACCGGCCGAAATGGGCCAGCCACTCGGCGTCGCTCAATGTCTCCAGCCCGACCTCGGCCGCCGCCCGGTCGTTGCGCAGGCGCAGGATCGTCTGCGGAAACTCGGCCGCCTTCACAGCGTCGCCGTAGTCGGCGCCCAGGTCGAAGAAGCGGGGTTCGGGGCGATAGGCGGGGGAGACGGGCATGGGCGGCAGATGCGCCTTCGCTGCGCATTTCGCAACCGCGAGGCCGATCGGGTCGATCAGGCTTGAACCTTCGCCGCCGATCCGTATTTTCAGCCGCAGACATCAGGTCTCGCGCGATCCCATCCCGAGGCCAGGCCGGCGCCGCCCTGCGCGCGAATCCGGTCCGGCGTCCGTCGATAACCTGACGCCACGACAGACCATCTCATTGTTTCGGAGACCTTCGTGGCCAGAAAATTCACGCTCGCCTTTCTCAAGACCGAGGCCGGTTCCGGGGCCGTCCTCGGCCTCGCCGCCGTCGCCGCCCTGATCGTCGCCAACTCGCCCTGGTCGGCCGACTATTTCGCCTGGCTCAAGAGCGTCCACGCCGTCCAGATCGGCCCGCTGCGGCTGGAGGAGACGGTGTCCGACTGGATCAAGGAAGGCCTGATGGCCGTCTTCTTCCTCGTCGTCGGCCTGGAGATCAAATACGAGATCCTCAAGGGCGAGCTGAGCAATCCCAAGAAGCTGGCCCTGCCCATCCTGGCGGCGCTCGGTGGTATGGCGATTCCGGGCCTGGTCTATCTGGGCGTGGTCGGGGCGCTGGGCGGGCCGACGCAGGGCTGGCCCATTCCCCTGGCCACTGACATCGCCTTCGCCCTGGCCGTCTTCGCCGTGGTCGGGCGCAGCCTGCCGTCCTCCCTGCGCGTCTTCCTGCTGACCCTGGCCATCGTCGACGACCTGGGCGCCATCGCCCTGATCGCCGTCCTGTTCAGCCAGGGCGTCCAGTGGGTTCCGCTGCTGGCGGCGCTGGGCGTCATCGCCCTGTTCGCCGTCCTGGGCCGTCGCCGCATGGCCGCCGCCTTCTGGGTGCTGGGCTTCGGCGCCGTCTGGTATCTGACGGTGCAGTCGGGCCTGTCCACCTCCCTGACCGCTGTGGCCTTCGCCCTGATCGTGCCGGTCGAGCCGCGCCGCGAGACCTCGCAGAGCCCGCTCAAGGACGCCATGCACGACCTGCATCCCTATGTGGCCTATCTGGTCCTGCCCCTGTTCGCCTTCGCCAAGGCGGGCGTCTCCTTTGCCGGCCTGTCGCTGGAGCAGGCCTTCGCCCCCCTGGTCATCGCCATCGCGCTCGGCCTCTTCGTCGGCAAGCAGATCGGCGTCTTCGGCGTCGCCTGGCTGGCGGTGAAGCTGGGCCTGGGCGACAAGCCGTCGGGCGCGGGCTGGATGCAGCTCTACGGCGTCAGCCTGCTGTGCGGCATCGGCTTCACCATGAGCCTGTTCATCGGCGTCCTGGCCTTCCCCGGCGCGGTGGACTCGCCCGAACAGATTGAGGTCAAGCTGGGCGTCATCGGCGGATCGGTGCTGTCGGCTGTCATGGCGGCGACGATTCTGGCGCTCGCCGAGGCCGGTCGAAAGAAAAGACGCGATGCGAAATCAGTCGCTTCGGCTACCTGATCGACGATAACATTGACCTAACGTCAGTATATTTGTCGCTTTATCGCCACAGGTGAGGCGGGCTTGGGTGAAATTATCGTTCCCTAAGTGGCCTCTCCTTGTCGGTGACTCGACCATAGACTACCCCTTTTGAATGAGAATTCGCGTCGATCAATGAACGCGGGTCATCAGGGACAGGAATCGCGCACGGCCGCGAATGCGGTCGGGCCCATAGAGTCGGGGAGCCGCCTTATGCGTTTGAACCACATCCTCCGCTGCACCGCTTCGGTCGCCGTTGTCGGCGTCGCAGCTTTCGGTCTTGTCGGCGCCGCCGCCGCTCAGGATGGACCGACGACGGTCGACGACATCATCGTCACCGCCCAGAAGCGGGAACAGAGCCTGCAGGACGTGCCGATCGTGGTGACGACCCTGTCGCAAGAGGCGCTGGACGGCGCCGGAGTCCGCGACATCAAGGATCTTCAGATCCTGACGCCGGGCATGACCGTCACCTCGACCCAGTCGGAAACCGCCACCACCGCCCGCATCCGCGGCGTCGGCACCGTCGGCGACAACCCCGGTCTGGAAAGCTCGGTCGGCGTGGTCATCGACGGCGTCTACCGTTCGCGCAACGGCGTCGGCTTCGGCGACCTGGGCGAACTCAGCCGCATCGAGGTGCTGAAGGGGCCGCAGGGCACCCTGTTCGGCAAGAACACCTCAGCGGGCGTCATCAACATCATCACCGAGGCGCCGTCCTTCACGCCGGGCTTCAGCGCCGAGGCCACCTACGGCAACTTCAACGCCTGGGGTCTGGCCGGGTCGATCACCGGCCCGATCACCGATCAGATCGCCGGCCGCCTCTACATGGCCAAGCGCGAGCGCGACGGCTTCTATGACGTCGTCACCGGCCCTGGCCCGCGTCAGGAGACGGACGACCAGAACCAGGATTTCTGGACCGCCCGCGGCCAACTGCTGATCCTGCCGTCGGACGACGTGTCGATCCGCCTGATCGCCGACTACTCCAAGCGCGACGAATACTGCTGCGTCTCGACCCAGGTCCGGACCGGCCCGACCTACGGCATCATCACGGCCATCGGCGGCCAGCAGGCGGCGCCCGCGCCGGGCTTCGGCGCTCTGCCCTTCTCGCGCAAGGCCTACGCCAACCGCGGCACCGGGCAGGAAATGGAGGACATGGGCTTCTCGGCCGAGGCCAATATCGACATCCCGTCGTGGAACGCCACCTTCACCTCGCTCAGCTCCTGGCGGAACTGGTCGGGCGTCAACGGCATGGACCTCGACTACACCACGGCCGATCTGCTGTACCGCCAGGATGACGGCGGCTACGGCTTCGAGCTTGAGAACCTGACTCAGGAGTTCCGCCTGGCGGGCGCCACCGACCGCCTGGACTGGCTGGTCGGCGCCTTCCTGACGCGCGAAAGCATCGCCCGTGAGGACAGCTATTGGTATGGCGCGGGCTACACCCCCTATATGTCGCTGCTGCTGGGGTCGCGACTGAACCTGACCAATCCGGCGGCCGTGAACTGCGTCACCGGGGCAGGCGCGACGCCGATGGGCATCGTCGGATGCCTGACCGGGGCGACCGCTCCGACGGGGCCGGGCTTCGGCGTCGGCCAGGGCGTGAAGGACCACTATAGCCAGCGGACGGAATCCATCGCCTTCTTCACCAACAACACGGTGAAGCTGACCGACAAGTTCGACGTCACCCTGGGTCTGCGTTATTCGAATGACCACAAGCGCCTGATCGGCGTTCAGGACAATGTGGGCACGAACGGCGCGGCCTGCGGCGGCGCCCTGGGCAACGCCGGCGCTATCGGCGGCGCCATCGGCATCGCTAACCCCACGCTGACGCCCGCCCAGATCCAGGCCCTGGCCTCGACCCTGGTCGGCACCATCTGCCTGCCTTGGGCCAACCCCCAGTTCGACAATCGCCGCATCTCGGAATCGAACAACGGCGGCGAATTCTCGGGCACGATCAAGGGCAGCTATCGTTTCAACGACAGCATCATGGGCTACGCCTCCTACGCCCACGGCTACAAGTCGTTCGGCTACAACATGGACCGGGTGCAGGCGGGCGTGACGCCGACGTCGTCGCTCTACTTCCCGTCCGAGACGGTCAACAGCTATGAAATCGGGCTGAAGAACACCCTGTTCAACCGCTCGGTGCTGCTGAACCTCACCTACTTCAATCAGAAGTTCGAGGATTTCCAGCTCAACACCTTCCTGGGCACGGCCTTCGTGGTCGAGTCCATCCCCGAGGTCACGACCGAGGGCGTCGACGCCGACTTCGTCTGGTTCACCCCGGTCGAGGGCCTGTCCTTCTCGGGCGGCGTGACCTACGCCGACACCAAGTACGGGAACTTCGTCGCTTCGGACCTGACCAACCCGGCCAACTTCCCGCAACTGTCCCTGCTGCCGGGCGCCCGCGCCTCGTTCGCACCGGAATGGTCGGCCACGGCCTCCATGGCCTTCGATCGTTCGATCGGCGCCGGGCTGAAGCTGGGTCTGAACCTGTCGGCCAAATACTCGA
This sequence comes from Brevundimonas diminuta 3F5N, assembly GCF_900163625.1. Classification (GTDB taxonomy): domain Bacteria; phylum Pseudomonadota; class Alphaproteobacteria; order Caulobacterales; family Caulobacteraceae; genus Brevundimonas; species Brevundimonas diminuta_A. The sequence continues at coordinate 23,561 of NZ_FUIE01000039.1, read as the reverse complement.
CCGAGTTCAACACCGGCTCCGACCTGCTGCCCTATAAGATGCAGGACGCCATGACCCTGGTGAACGGCCGTATCACCCTGGGCGCGGAAGACGAGAACTGGGCGCTGGACATCTGGGGCCAGAACCTGACGGACGAGGAGTATATGCAGGTGGCCATCAACGCCCCGCTGCAGGGCGCGGCCTTCCAGACCACGGTCCAGCCGAACGGCACCTTCTACAATCCGGCGCTGGACACCCAGACCTACAACGCCTTCATGGGCCAGCCGCGCACCTACGGCGTGACCCTGCGCGTCCGCTACTGATCCAGCAGGGCGTCTGAAATGAAAGAGGCGGGCCGGATCGATCCGGTCCGCCTTTTTCTTATGGCGCACGCCTTTCTCCCTCCCCGACTCGGGGAGGGTGGTCGCGTAGCGACCGGGTGGGGAGGGGCGGGCGATGCCAGCCTCGACGTCATCATGGCTCCGACGCCATCCCGGTCTCGGCGCCCGAATAGCCTTGCCGCCCCCACCCGGTTTCGGCTTCGCCTCAACCACCCTCCCCGGGTCGGGGAGGGAGAAAGACGCCCACGAAAAAGCCCCCGGCCATGCGGCCGGGGGCTTCATCTTTCAGCGCGACCGCCGTCTCATTCCGCCGGGGTGCGGCTCTCTCCAGCAAGCTTCCGCTGTCCGGCGAACATCCGGTTCAGCAGGCGGCGGCCAAAGCCGGCGATGTCGTCGATGATGGTGAACACCGCCGGGATGTAGAGCAACGACAGGAAGGTCGAGGAGATCAGTCCCCCGACCACGGCCACGGCCATGGGCGAGCGGAACTCCACGTCGGCGCCCCAGCCGATGGCGATGGGCACCATGCCCGCACCCATGGCGAAGGTGGTCATCAGGATCGGCCGCGCCCGCTTGTGGGCGGCGTCCATGATGGCAGCGAAACGGCTCAGCCCGCTCTTCTCGGCCATGATGATGTAGTCGACCAGCAGGATGGAGTTCTTGGCCGCGATCCCCATCAGCATCAGCACCCCGATCAGGGCCGACATGGAGAAGCTCTTGCCCGCGATCACCAGGGCGATGAAGGCGCCGCCGATGGCCAGGGGCAGGGCCGCCATGATGGTGATCGGATAGGCGAAGCTTTTGAACAGCAGGGTCAGCACGGCGTACATCAGCAGAATGCCCGACAGGAAGGCGATGCCGAAGCCCACCAGCATCTCCTGGATGAACTCGGCGTCCCCGGCGGGCACCTGGCGCACGCCCGTCGGCAGTTCCTTCACCGAGGGCAGGCGGTTGACCGCCTGGCCCGCTGCGCCGGTGGTGATGCCGTCGAGTTCGGCCGAGATGGAGGCGATGCGCGAGCGGTCCTGACGGCTGACCGTGGCCGGGCCGGCGCCGAACTCGATGTCGGCCACGGCGCTCAGCGGCACGGCGGCCCCCGAGGCGGTCGGCACGCGCAGGGTCTCCAGCACGTTCAGATCCTCGCGCGCGGCCTCGGTCAGTTGCAGGCGAATGGGGATCTGGCGATCGCCCAGATTATACTTCGGCAGGTTCTGATCGATGTCGCCGATGGTGGCGACGCGCACGGCCTGGGAGATGGCCCCCGCCGAGACGCCCAGCAGCGCGGCTTCATCCGGGCGCGGCGTGACCAGGATTTCCGGCCGGGCGATGGCGGCGGTGTTGACGATGTTGGCCAGGCCCGGCACCGCGCGCATCTCCTCCTCGACCTTGCGGGCAGCGGCTTCCAGCACGACGGGATCGTCGCCCAGGATGGAGAAGGTGTAGCTGGTGCCGTCGCCCGGTCCGCCGCCCTGCTGGGCGATGCCGGCGCGAATGCGGGCGCCGGGGATCTGCTTCAGCTCATCGACCATGACGCGAGCGAAGGCCTGCTGGCTCAGCTCGCGCTTACCCTTGGGCACCATGTCGGCGTAGATGTTGGCCTGGTTCACCGACTGTCCGCCGATGGCGGCGTAGACCGAAGTGACCTCCGGCCGGGCGTTCAGCGTCTGCGTGACCTGCTGCACCACAACGTCGGTCTGATGCAGGGTGGAGCCGGGCGGCAGTTCGATCTGGAAGGCCGCGCGGCCTTCGTCGGCGGGCGACATGAACTCGAACGACATCTTGGCCGCAACCGATAGGAAGATCGAGCCGAACAGGAAGGCGCCGCCCATGACGAAGACGATCCAGCGATGGCGCAAGCACCACTTCAGCGAGCGCAGATAGCCCGCCATCCAGAAGGGGTCCTTGTCCTCATGGTGGGTGTGCTTGAGCATATAGGCCGCCATCAGCGGCGTCAGCAGACGCGCCACCACCAGCGAGAAGAAGACGCTGATGCAGGCGGCCAGGGCGAAGGCCTTGAAGAACTGGCCGATGATGCCGGGCATGAAGCCGACGGGCGCGAACACGGCGATGATGGTGCCGGTCGTCGCCACCACCGCCAGGCCGATTTCGTCGGCCGCCTCGAAGGCGGCGTCATAGGGCGGCTTGCCGTCGCGCATGTGGCGGACGATGTTCTCGATCTCCACGATGGCGTCGTCGACCAGGATGCCGATTGTCAGCGACAGGGCCAGCAGCGTCACCACGTTCAGCGACTGGTCCATCGGCCCCAGGATGGCGAAGGTCGGGATCAGCGACATCGGCATGGCCGTCGCCGCGATTAGGGTCGCCCGCCAGTCGCGCAGGAAGATCCACACCACGATGACCGCCAGGACCGCGCCCAGGATCAGCGCCTCCAGCGAGGCGAGGTAGGATTCCTCGATGTATTTCACGCTCGAGGTGACCTGTTCGATGGTCAGTTCGGGGTGGGCCTCGTCGATCTTCTCGACCTCGGCGCGGACCTTTTCCGAGACCTTGACCTCGCTGGCCTCGCGCGAGCGCAGGAAGTTGAAGGTCACGGCCTCCTGGCCGTTGTAGCGGGCCAGGCGACGCGGCTCGCTCCACTTGTCGACCACCGCGCCCAGATCGCCCAGGCGCACGTTCTTGCCGTCGCCGACGGGCACCAGGGTCTCGCGCAGCTGCTCGACGGAACCGGCGGCGCCCAGCGTTCGGACCGCGCGCTCGGACCCGGCGATGGTGACGCGCCCGCCCGGCAGGTTGTTGTTGACGTTGGTCAGCGCCTGGCTGACCTGGGCCGCCGTCACGCCGTAGGCGCTGAGCCGCTGCGGATCCAGTTCGACGCGGATCTCGCGGTCCACCCCGCCCGAACGGTTGACCTCGCCGACGCCGCCCAGCGCCAGCAGGGCGCGGCTCATTTCATTGTCGATGAACCAGCTGATCTGTTCGGGCGTCATCGTCTCCGAGCGCACGACATAGGTGATCAGGGCGTCGCCGGTGATGTCGATGCGCTGGACCGTCGGCTCCTGCATGTCCTGGGGCAGGCTGGCGCGCACCCCGCTCATGGCGTTGCGGACGTCGTTGGTGGCGCGTTCGGTGTCGGTGCCCAGCTCGAACTCGATGGTGGTCGAGGACACCCCGTCCGAGACGTTGGAATAGATGTGGCGCACGCCCGACAGGCCGGCGATCGAATCCTCGATCACCCGCGTGACCTGCACCTCCATCTCGGTCGGGGCGGCGCCGGGGCGCGCGGCCGTGACCGCGACCAGGGGGAAGTCGATGTCCGGGTTGTTGTTGATCCGCATCCCGGCGAAGCCGGTCACGCCGCCCAGCGTCAGCAGCAGGAACAGCAGGATGATGGGGATGGGGTTCTTGATCGCCCAGGCGGAAATCTGATTCATGGCCGGGCCTTATTTCTTGGCGGGCGCTGAAGCGGGGGCGGCGGCCGGAGCCGCAGCCGGCGCGGCGGCGCGCGGCGCGGCCACCGTCACCTTGTCGCCGTCGTTCAGGAAGCCGGCGCCGGCCACCACGACGCGGGCGCCCGCGTTCAGCCCTTCGACTGAGGTCTGGTCGTCGCGCCGCGACAGCACCGTCACCGCAACGAACCGCACCGAGGAGTCGGCGTTCAGCACGAACACGCCCGACTTGTTGCTGCGATAGAGGACGGCGTCGGTCGGCACCACCGTGGCCGGGCGCGTGCCCGCCTCGATGGCGGCGCGGGCGAACATGCCGGGCTTCAGCGCGCTGCCGGGGGCCAGGCTGATGCGCGCCAGGCCCAGGCGGGTCTGGGCGTTGACCTCGGGCGTGACGATGCGGACCGTGCCGGTGGTCGATCCGGCCTGGCTGGAGGTGACGGCCGCGCTCTGTCCGGCCTGGATCAGGGGCAGTTCGGTTTCCGGCACCTGGGCGTCCAGCTCCAGACGGCCGTCGCGCACCATGCGGAACAGTTCGGCCTCGGCGCTGATGATCTGGCCCTTGGTCACGCTGCGGCTGATGATCAGGCCGCTGACGGGCGCGCGGATGGTGGCCTGCGACAGGCGGGTCTGGGTCTCGGCCAGGGCGGCCTGGGCCGAGGCCAGATTGGCCGCCGAGGCGCGCTGGTTGGCCAGGGCCGTGTCCAGCGACGCCTGGCTCAGGAAGCCGCGCGTCTTCAGCTCCTGCGCGCGGGCCAGGGCGGCGTCGTCGCGGGCGACGTTGGCCTCGGCGGTCTGTACGGCCGCCTGCTGCTGGCGCACCTGGGCGCGCAACAGGACGTCGTTCATCTGCACCAGCGGCTGGCCCTGGCGGACATAGGAGCCTTCGTCGACATAGAGGGTCGTCGCCGTCAGCCCGCCGGTCTCGGCGCCGACCGGCACCTCTTCCCAGGCCGAGACGGTGCCCGAGGCGACCACGGTGCGGGGCAGGGCGACCGAGATCGCGGTCGCCGCGCTGACGGTCTGGCGCGAGGCGCCTTCCTTCTTGTCCTTTTCATCTCCGTGTCCGCCACAGGCGGCCAGGGTCAGGCTGGCGGCCAAGGCCACAGCCATGGCGGAGGTCAGTCGGGCCGGAAAGCGTCGAGAGGTCGCCACGTGCGGATATCCTGGAAGGTTGAGCGTACAGTCAGGCGCGCGCCAACCTTCTGTCCGGCGTCGCGGGCATAGCCACGCTACTTACCCGTTCGGCGATCCGCGCTCAAACGACTCATTCGCAATTACAGAGATGTAATCTGCAACCAGAACGAGCGCTGACGGGTCAGGGACGGACGCGATCCGGCAAGGCGGCGATTTCAGCTTCGCTCAGGGCCTTGACGACGCGGACACGGCAAGGGCCGCCCATGCCCATGCCCCGGACTCTCAGCAGTGCAGAGTCGCCGGCGCAAAGGCGCGATTTTCCGGTGCTCTCCGGGCGAATGGTCATGGACATGGCGAAGTCCAGATCCTGGCACACGCCGGTCGCCTGGGCCTGATAGATTCGTCCGCGACCCGTGTCGAAATAGATGTTGGAGTGGTCGTCCGAGCGGAAGTTGCGGACCTGATCCGGATAGAAGCAGGGCGCGGCCGTCGACGAGGCCGTCTGCACCATGGAGGCGTCGTTCGTCTGGGGCGCGCAAGCGGCGACGCCCATGCTCAAAGCCATAACCGTACAGGCGGCGAGGGAGATGCGGCGAGCCATGGCGAATCCTTTGTTGATCGTCGATATCCGACCCTAAAGGCCTTCAGCGACATTGTCATGACGCGAAGGGCTCAGGCGACGTCCGTGGTCAAGCTGAACGGGCGATGCCCGTCCCATGATGATCGCCGCCAGATGCTCGCCCAGCAGGGGGGCGACGCAGAAACCGCGCGAACCCAGACCGGTCAGGACATGAAGCCCGCTCTTCCATTTTCCGCACAGGGGCAGGCGGTCGGGCGTCGTGGCTCGCACGGCGACGCGGCGGCCGCGCGCCTCGGCGGATGTTTGACGTACGATCTCGGCAAGGCCGGGCAGGGCGTCGCCCAGGGTCGCCTGATTGCGGGCGCTGGCTGCGTCGGACGTCTCGGGCGCTGCCTCGCCCCGCTCATGGGTGGCGCCGTAGAGCACGCCTTCGCCGGTCGACGCGGCGTAGCCGCCCCAGGCGACGGGCAGAGGCGGCGGCGTCCCCCGCGTCCAGTCCGCCTGTCCCGCCACCGGCGACAGCGGCAGATCGGGCGCCAGTCGCGCCGATCCCCAGCCCGCCGTCAGCACCACGGCGTCCGCCTCGATCAGGACGGCGCCGTCCGCGCCCCTCACGCACCAGCCGCCCGTGGTCGCCTCCAGCTTGGCCGCGCGTCCTGTGATCCGTTCGGCCCCGGCCAGCCACGGCTCCAGTATGGCGCTGGAGCGCACCGCCAGCGCCTGGCCCATCATCAGCCCGCCGCGCGTCGTGGGTTCGCCCAGGCGCTCGGCGCAGGCGGCGGGGGCCAGCCTCTGCATGGCGCCTTCGGGCCACAGGGGCTGGGCCGCGATCTTGTCGAAGCGGGCTGCGTCGCGCGGCGCCTGCTCCAGTTGCAGCACCCCCTCGGCCACGACGGCGCCGTGCAGGGCGCGATACAGGCTTCCCGCCCGCTCCAGCGCCTGGGCGTGGAACCCGGCGATGAAGGCGTCGCCCGCATCCAGCCTGGGCGTGACCAGCGAAGCCGGGAAGCCTGAAGCGCCCGCGCCCGCATGCTCGGCTTCGATGACGGTGACGCGCGCGCCCTCGGCGATCAGGGCGCGCGCGACGGCGGCTCCGGCGATCCCGGCGCCGATCACAGCGACATGTCGGGGATGGTCTATCGGCGTCTCGCCCGCCATGCGAGCCTCCAGCCGCTCGCGCTTGCGGCCGTGGCCGGGCTTCTTCTCGACGGTGAAGCCATGCTCGGCCAGGCCGCGCCGCACGGCGCCGGCGACGGTGAAGGTGGCCAGTCGCGCGCCGGGCGCGGAGCGCGCCGCGACCAGGGCCAGGATTTCGGGCGACCACATGCCGGGGTTCAACGCGGGTGAAAACCCGTCCAGGAACCAGGCGTCGGCCGGTCCCGACCATTGCTCCAGCGCCCATTGGGCATCGCCGACGGCCAGGTCGATCGTCGCGCCCCACTGCGGCAGGTCCAGACGGTGAAAGCCCGGCGTCCCGGCGGGCCAGACGTCCAGCACCCCGGCGGCCGTCTCGGCCAGTTCGGGCCAGGCGGTCAGGGCGCGCGCGGCCTCGTCTCGCGTCAGGGGGAAGCCTTCGATGGAGAAGACCCGCAACCGCGCCCCATCCGCGCGCGTGCGCCGCCACAGGTCCAGCAGCGCCACGATGTTCAGTCCGGTGCCGAAGCCCAGCTCGCCGACGGTGAAGGCGGCTCGCCCGCTCCAGGCGTCGGGCAGGCCGCAGCCTTGCAGGAAGACCGCGCGGGTCTCGGCCAGGCCGTCATCCTTGGAGAAATAGACGTCGCCGAATCGACCCGAGCGGGGCGAGCCGTCTTCGGCCCACAGTAGTTGGGGCGAGACGTCAGAGGGCGGTGCGGCGGTCATGGTGGGGGTCTATCGGGCCGCGTCGCCGTGTGAAAGCCGCTCTGTCTGGAAAGCGGGCATGAAAAAGGGGCCGTCCGTGAGGACGACCCCTTTCCGCATCGCGATCCGAAGACCGCGATCCAAGACGTAAGTCTTAGTGAGCGGCAGCCGGAGCAGCCGGAGCAGCGGCCGGAGCGGCAGCGGCGTCGGCAGCCGGGGCAGCGGCGTCGGCAGCCTTGACGGCTTCGCCAGCAGCTTCGCCAGCAGCGGCGGCAGCGTCGGTGGCGGCGGCGTCGGCCGTAGCAGCGGCGTCGGCAGCGGTGTCGGCGGCGGCGGTGGCGTCGGCAGCGGCGTCTTCAGCCTTGTCGGTGGCGGCGGGTTGGCAAGCGGCCAGGGCCAGAGCAGCGGCCGAAGCGGCGATCAGAGCGGTGATGCGCATAGGTTTCTTCCTTCAGAAGGTAAAAGCGAGACCATGAACCTCGCTGAGGAAGTGATAACGGCTTCGTGAGGATGAGCGCAAGCGATTTCTCACGCGTTCGTGAAGACAACTTGAGGGCGGCCGGATTCAGTCCCGAAATTCAAGGCCTGTCCGGGGGAACCGGCCGCGCCGCCGTGGGGTCCATGGGATCGGGCGGCGTCGGCTCGTTCGGGTCCGGCGGCAGGGTCGGGGGCGTGGGGGCCGGGACGGAGTCGCCTGGCGGCGGCGCCGCCGATCCGGTCGAATCGGGCGCAGGGATGGGGCTGACCGGCGGCGCGGCCGCTGCGGGGGCTGCGTCGGCGAGGGGCGCGGGCTGTTCGGGCGCCCGTTCGTTGCAGGCGGCGGCCAGCGTCAGGATCGACAGGCCGCCGAGCGCGGCCGCGAAACGGGCGGGACGGCAGGTGGGACGCACAGGCATGGGACGGCTCCAGGCGTAAGGCCGCGCACGCGGCCGTGATCCTGAGAGAACCGTCGTGAACGCTCCGTGTTCCGAAGGTCGCCGAAGGGCCCTAGGCCTCCATCGGCGCGGCGGCCAGGGCCTCTTCCATTTCGGTGAAGGACGGCTGGGCGGTCGAGGGGATGTCGCCGCGGCCGATCTCGACCGAAATCTGGGCCGCATTGCCGTGCAGGTGGGCCACCAGCACCGACTGGATGATCTTGTAGTAGGCGCCTTCCTCCTCGACGATGGCGTTCAGGCGCGAGGCGAACGGTCCGACCAGGCCATAGGCCAGGAAGACGCCCAGGAAGGTGCCGACCAGGGCGCCGCCGATCATGCCGCCCAGGACTTCCGGCGGCTCGGTGATCGAGCCCATGGTCTTGATGATGCCCAGCACGGCGGCGACGATGCCCAGGGCCGGCAGGCCGTCGGCCAGGGTCTGCAGCGCATGGGCGGGGGCCAGGGCCTCGTGGTGGTGCTTCTCCAACTGCTTCTCCATGGCGTCCTCGATCTGGTGCGGATCCTCGAGGTTCATGGTCATCATCCGCAGGGTGTCGCAGATGAAGTCGGTGGCGAAGTGGTCCTTCAGCACCTTGGGGTACTTCTGGAAGATGGCGCTCTCTGCCGGTTTTTCGATGTGGCTTTCCAGGGCGATCACGCCCTTGGATTTCATCGTCTTGGTCAACTGGAACAGCAGACTGAGCAGGTCCTTGTAGTCCTGCTTCTTCCACTTCGGCCCGGCGAAGCATTTGCCCAGGCCGCCCAGGGTGGCCTTGATCACCGGCAGGCTGTTGGAGATCAGGAAGGCCGCGATGCCCGCCCCGAAGATGGCCATCAGCTCATAGGGCAGCGAATAGAGGATCGTCGCCATCTTGCCGCCGTGCAGCAGGAAGCTGCCGAACACCATGGCGAACAGCATGATGATGCCGATGATCTGGAACATGAGGCGAGCAGACGTCCTGGAGCCGAAAGGGTCAGGACGCCGTTATCGGCGTTAATGCTTAAGGCCGCGTTTCGCGAATCCCGGTTCGGGACGAAAATGAACACAACCCTCTCCCTCCCTGTCCCGGGGAGGGTGGTCGCGCAGCGACCGGGTGGGGAGGGCCGGGCGATGCTAGCCTCGACGTTATCGTGGCTTCGACGTTATCCCGGTCTCAGCGTCTGAATAGCCTTGCCGCCCCCACCCGGCTTCGGCTTCGCCTCAGCCACCCTCCCCGGGACGGGGAGGGAGAATCTTACAGCCGCGTCGCGCCGCTCAGGATCGCTTCGCGGGCCTTGGCGGTCAGCTTCTGGTAGCCGGCCTTGCCGCCGCGCACCCAGACGGGGCCGTCGACCTTGTCGGGATCGAAGCCGTCGGCGACCAGATCGACCTTGCGATACTTGAAGGTGCCCGTGGTGTCGGCCGATTTCAGCATCCGCACGAACACCGGCCGGGCGTAGGTCGGCAGTTGCGCGTCGGCCCAGGCGGCGAAGCTGGCCGCGTCGAACTTTTCGTCCAGCACCAGGCCGACCATGCCCGCCTTGCCTTCCTGACCGGGCACCTCGACGCCATAGGCGATGACTTCCTGCACGCCCGGCGCCTCGGACAGGCGCTGCTCGACCTCGGCGGTCGAGACGTTCTCGCCCTTCCAGCGGAAGGTGTCGCCCAGGCGGTCCATGAAATAGAGGTAGCCCTGGCGGTCCTGGCGCATCAGGTCGCCGGTGCGGAACCAGCGGTCGCCCTTCTTGAGCACGTCGGTCAGGATCTTCTTCTCCGACGCCTTCTTGTCGGCATAGCCCGAGAAGTCGTGGCGGATGTCGCTGCCGATCTGGCCGATGGCCTCGCCCGTCTCGCCGCTCATCACCAGGCGGCACAGGCCGTCGGCGCCGCGCACCGGCTCGCCCGTCTCCGGGTCCAGGGCGATCAGGCGGATGTTGATCTGCGACTTCAGGAAGCCCGGCACCCGGCCGATGGCCCCCGCCTTGCCGTCGAAGTTGAACAGGGAGACGTTGCCCTCGGTCGAGCCGTAGAACTCAAGAATGTCCTTGATGCCGAAGCGGCTCTGGAACTCGGGCCAGACGTCGGGGCGCAGGCCGTTGCCGAAGGCCAGCCGCAGCTTGTGGCCCTTCTCGTCCGGGTGTTCGGGGCTGTTGACCAGATAGCGGCACAGCTCGCCGATGTAGACGAACATGGTCGCGCCCGTCGCCTTCACGTCCGGCCAGAAATGGGTGGCCGAGAAGCGTCGCCGCGTCACCATCCGCCCGCCGTTCAGCAGCACCGAGCCGACGCCGACCAGGCCCCCGGTCGAGTGATACAGCGGCAGGACGTTGAACAGGGCGTCCTTGGGCGTCGAGGCGGTGGCCCCGGCGAAGGCGCGCATATAGGTCCGCACCCGCGAATGCGGCATCCGCGCCGCCTTGGGCAGGCCGGTCGTGCCTGAGGTGAAGATGTACAGCGCCGTGTCGCGATTGGTCATGCCCTGGCGCAGCGAACGGTCGGGCCGCACCGAGGAGGCGCTGCGCACGGCGTTGTCCAGGTCGCGGCGCGCGTTGGTCTCGTTCTCTTCGCCCAGGCCATGGACCCAGATCATCAGGTTGCGATCCACCAGGCCGCGCGCGTCCTCGACCGCCTGCCAGCAGTCCTCGTCCGTCACCACGTTGAAGGCGGTCGAGATGGTCAGGCAGTGGGCCAGGGCCGCGCCGGTCAGATTGTTGTTGATCAGGGCGGTGGCCACCCCGACCTTGGAGAAGCCGAACCAGGCCGCCACGTATTCCACGCGGTTGTGCATCACCAGGGCGATGACGTCGCTGCGCTTCAGGTTCCGGCTCTTGGCCCAGTTGGCGTAGCGGTTCGCCAGGGCCTCGAACTCGCGATAGGTCAGTTTGCGGGTTTCGTCCTCGACGGCGATGTTGGGGCCGAACTTGTCGACCGCCTCCTCGATGTCGTCACAGGCCAGGACATCGCTGTCGAGCGTGATGGGCTTGATGCGCTTCAGAAGCCTGAACAGCCCGCCAGCGAACTTGATGTCACGCCGGATGTTTGCCGCCAGTCCCATGGGTGCGCCGCCTCTTCCCGATTGCCTTTGTCATGGTTGATGAACGGCGCGGGGCGGCGGGTCAACCGGCGGCGGAGACGCAGGCGGGGCCATTCGACAAAAAGGCAAGCTTTCGCGACCTTTTCAATGACGTAAGGTCAAGTCGAAAGCCGACGCAGGGTCAACCTGATCCGGGATTGATCGGCGGGTTCACGCCTGGTCGTCTACAGATGAAATCAGGCCCGCGCCCTCATGACTGATCAGGCCGCCGCCGCATCTTATCGCGCGGCGGGCGTCACGCGCCAGACCGCGTCGCCGACGTCGTCCGCCACCAGCAGGGCGCCGCGTCCATCGACCGCCACGCCGACCGGCCGCCCCATGGCCTCGCCCTTGGTGTTGCGGAAGCCGGTCAGCACGTCCTGCGGCGGCCCGTCCGGGCGCCCGTCACGGAAGGGGACGAAGATGACCTTGTATCCAGACGGCGGGTTGCGGTTCCACGAGCCGTGCTGGCCGATGATCGCCCCGTTGCGCCACTGCGGCAGCAGCGTCCCGGCGTAGAAGGTCAGGCCCAGCGACGCCGTGTGCGATCCCAGGGCGTAGTCGGGCTTGATCGCCCTGGCGACCATGTCGGGCCGGGCGGGCTGCACCCGTTCGTCGACGCTCGTGCCGTAATAGCTCCACGGCCAGCCGTAGAAGCCGCCCCGCGCGACCGAGGTCATGTAGTCGGGGACCAGATCGTCGCCCAGGGCGTCGCGCTCATTGACCGAGGTCCACAGCCGCCCGTCCTGCGGATTCCAGGCCAGGCCGACCGGGTTCCGCAGTCCCGAGGCGAAGACGCGCCGCGCGCCCGTCGCCGCGTCGATCTCCAGGATGGCGGCGCGGTCGACCTCTTCGTCCAGGCCGTTCTCGCCGATGTTGGAGTTGGAGCCGACCCCGACGTAGAGCTTCGTCCCGTCGGCCGAGGCGACCAGGCTCTTGGTCCAGTGGTGATTGCGTCCGGCGGGCAGGTCCGCGACCTTGACCGGCGCCGCGTCGATGCGCGTCTGTCCCGTCTGATAGGGGACGGCGACCACGGCGTCGGCGTTGGCGATGTACAGCCGCTCTGCGATCAGGGCCATGCCGAAGGGCGAGGTCAGCCCGCTCAGGAAGACGGTCTTGGTCTCCGCCGTTCCGTCGCCGTCGCCGTCGCGCAACAGGCTGATGCGGTCGGCGCTGGGCGTGTCGCCCGACCCGGCGCGCGACATCACCAGCCCCTCGATCCAGCCGCGCAGGCCGCCCGTCTTCTCCTTCGGCTTCGCCGGCGCCTTGGACTCGGCGACCAGCACGTCGCCGTTGGGCAGGACATAGAGCCAGCGCGGATGGTCCAGCCCTGTCGCAAAGGCGCCGACCGCCAGACCTGCGGCCGGAACCGGCGTCTGCCCCTGCGGCCAACCGACGGCGCGGGCGATCTTGACCGTGGGAACGGTCTGGGGCCGGGGCGCGGGCAGGGCGGGGGCGGCGCCGAAGCCCGCGTCGTCAGGCAGGGCGCTGCGTGTGGCGCATGCCTCCAGGGCCAGGGCCAGGCTGAGGCTCACGCTCAGAACGGGCAGGACGGAAAGACGGGACATGGCGTCGCCCTTTCATGGCGTCAGAGGGGAAACCCGCGGGAGGGTGGTCGGGTTTCTTGTGATATTGCGAACCAATCGCAATTTGTTATGGTGGCCGCCTGTTCGTGTGAGGATCGCCATGACCGCCGCTACCGTCCCCGCTGCTTTTGATGTCGCCGCCGATCAGACGGGTCCGGTGGCGACCGTCGAAGTCCTGACCGCCCACGCCAGCCGCTATATGCAGCAACTGGGCAAGCATTGGGCGCACAAGTTCGAGACCGTCGTCACGCCCGATAACGCCCGCATCGTCCTGCCTATGGGGGTGTGCAAGATGCAGGCCCTGGCCGACCGGCTGCTGGTCCGGCTGGAAGGCGATGTCGGCGACGACATGGACCGCTTCAAGGTCGTGTTCGCAGACCACCTGTCGCGCTTCGGCCACCGCGAGACCCTGGTGTTCGGCTGGCGCTCCGACGTCTGATTTTTGTCAATCTTGTCTAAACGGCGCCCTTGAGCGGGAGGGGACGTCTTCTTATCTGCCTCGCCCAAGCCGGGAGGGGCCTCCATGCCAGCCGTCATCACCATCCAGGGTCTGACCAAGACCTATAAGACGGGGCATCAGGCCCTGAAGCAGGTCGACCTGGAGATCGAGAAGGGCGAGATTTTCGCCCTGCTGGGGCCCAACGGGGCGGGCAAGACGACGATGATCTCCATCGTCTGCGGCATCGTCACGCCCTCGACCGGGACCATCACCGCCGACGGCCACGATATTCAGAGCGACTATCGCGCCGCCCGCACCAAGATCGGCTTGGTGCCGCAGGAGCTGACGACCGACGCCTTCGAGACCGTCTGGGCCACCGTCACCTTCAGCCGGGGCCTGTTCGGCAAGGCGCCGAACCCGGCCTATGTCGGACAGATCCTTCGCGACCTTTCCTTGTGGGACAAGAAGGACGCCAAGATCATGACCCTGTCCGGCGGGATGAAGCGCCGCGTCATGATCGCCAAGGCGCTGAGCCATGAGCCGGAAATCCTCTTCCTCGACGAGCCCACGGCGGGCGTCGATGTCGAGCTGCGCCGGGATATGTGGTCGCTGGTGCGTCGCCTGCGCGAGCGCGGCGTGACCATCATCCTGACCACCCACTACATCGAGGAAGCCGAGGAGATGGCCGACCGCGTCGGCGTCATCCTCAAGGGCGAACTCATCCTGGTCGAGAAGACCGCCGACCTGATGCAGAAGCTGGGCAAGAAGACCCTGACTCTTCAGCTTCAGGAGCCGCTGGCCGCCCTGCCGCCCGAACTGGCCGAATGGAACCTGGCGCTGCAATGCGACGGGGCCGAGCTGGAATACGTCTTCGATTCCAACGCCGAAAAGACCGGCGTGCCGTCCCTGATGCGCCGCCTGTCGGACCTGGGGATAGGCTTCAAGGATCTCAGCACCCGCCAGAGCTCGCTCGAGGACATCTTCGTCGGCCTGGTCCATCAGGATCGGGAGGCCGCGTGATGGCGTTCAACGGATATGGCGTCTGGGCCATCTATCGCTTCGAGATGGCCCGCGCCCTGCGCACCCTGTGGCAGTCGCTGGTGACGCCGGTCATCACCACGTCGCTCTATTTCGTCGTCTTCGGCGGCGCCATCGGCAGCCGCATGACCGAGGTGGACGGCGTCCCCTACGGCGCCTTCATCGTGCCGGGGCTGATCATGCTCAGCCTGTTCACCCAGTCGATCTTCAATGCGTCATTCGGCATCTACTTCCCGAAGTTCACAGGCACGATCTACGAGCTCCTGTCCGCGCCCGTCTCGCCGCTGGAGATCGTGCTGGCCTATGTCGGGGCGGCGGCGACCAAGTCGGCGATCCTGGGCCTGATCATCCTGGCCACGGCGGCCCTCTTCGTGCCGCTCGAAATCCTGCACCCCTTCTGGATGCTGGCCTTCCTGGTCCTGATCTCGACCACCTTCGCCCTGTTCGGCTTCATCATCGGGGTCTGGGCGCAGAATTTCGAGCAGCTTCAGTTCGTGCCCATGCTGATCGTCACGCCCCTGACCTTCCTGGGCGGCGCCTTCTATTCGATCGACATGCTGCCCGAGGGCTGGCGCACCGTCGCCCTGTTCAATCCGGTGGTCTATCTGATCTCGGGCTTCCGCTGGGCCTTCTATGGGGTGGGGGACGTCAGCGTTCAGATCAGCCTTGCGGCCACGCTGGCTTTCTTCTTCGGCTGCCTGGCGGTGGTGGGCTGGATCTTCAAGACCGGCTATCGTCTGAAGAACTGACGGTCACGAAAGCGCCGAACTCGGCGCTCACCGTCCTGGCCCTCTAACGCCTTTTCGACCTGATGCGCGCCCGGCCGGGCGCCGGAGACCGAATGTCCGACGCCGACGACAAGCCCCATACGCCTGATAATCCGGCGCCGGTAAAGCAGCCCGAACCCTTCCGCCGGGGCCAGATCACCTGGGGCCGCCCGCCTCAGGCCGCCTTCCATGTCGGGCCCCTGCCGCGCGACGAGGGCCTGGCGCGCTTGGCCGCCATGCCGCCGCACCCCAAGCCGACGCAGGCCAAGCCCGCCCAACCGCGCCCGCAGGCGGCCCAGCCCGCCGCCGCGCGTCCCGCCGCGCCCGCCGCCCGTCCGGCCGACGTTTTCGGCGGCTCCATGGTGCCCCGCCGCCGCCTCGCGCCGACCGCCGCGCCACAGCCGACCGCGCCGCAACCAGCGCCGTCCACGCCCGCCGCCGCGCTGACGCCGCGCCCCCTGCCGCAAGCCGCGCCCAGCGCGGCGCCCGCCGCGACGGCTCCGGCCGCCTCCACCATTCCGACTGCGGCTCCCGCGCCTGTCGTCCCGCCCGTAGCGCCGCCGGTCGTTGAGACGATCGCCGCGCCCCTCACGCCTGCTGCGCCCAAGCCCCGCTCGCGTTGGCCGCTCTATGCGGGCGTGGCGGCCGCCGCCGTGCTGGTTCCTGTGGCGGTGTGGTTGCTGGCGCGCTCGGGCGCGGAAGAGAAGACGTCTCCGCCCCCTGCCGTCGTCGCGGAACCGGCGATCGAGGCTCCCGTCGTCCCGCCGGAGACGCCCGCGCCGACGCCGCAGCCCGCTTCGGCCGCCGCCGAAACGCCGCCCGCCGCCGTTCCGGCCGCCCGCGCTCCGTCGCCTTCGACGCGAAGCACGACGCCTGCGCGTCCGGCGCCCGCGCCGACCCGGCCGGTCTCGACGTCTGCAGCTCAGGCTCCCGTGACCCAGCCTCCGGCGGCGACGACGCCTCCGCCTGTCGTTGTGGTGACGCCGCCGGCCGCGTCCCAGCCGGACGCCCCGGCCCAGCCCGAAGGCCCGCCGCCGACCCAGGCGCGTCCCGCCCAGAACGACCCCGACGCCCCCATCGTCACCCGGCCTCAGCGACTGGACTGATCAGCGTACGAGCGGCGGCGCCTTCTGCTCGTCCAGCGGCGGCACACGGGTGTCGCGGCGTACGCTGTCAGGCATGAAGCCGGGATCGAAGGCGCCGCGCGTCATCTCTGTGTCGATCTGAATGTATTGCGTCCCGTAAATCTGCGGCCGTCCCCTCGCCTGGAGATAGCGGTCCAGGCTCGCCGCCGCGATCCAGGCGGCGTCTTGATGACCTTGCGCCAGGGCGGCGGTCGCCAGCACATGGGCTTTCAGGATGTCGTCCGCCTCACGGCTGTGATGGAAAATAAAGGCCGCCCGATAGTAGTCGGCGCCGGATCGGATCTCGCCGCGCGCCAGCATGGACTTGGTCTCGGCCAGTCGTTCGGCGTCGGCCATGCTTTCCAACAGGTCGAGGCGGTTGTCCTGGCGCGCCTTCTGGTCGGCGTTGAACAGGGCGGTCAGAGCTCCATTGTCAGTTCGGGCCGTTGGCGGGGCGTCATCGCGACCCTGGGAACCGCAGCCGGAGAGAAGCAGCGCTGCTGCCACGAAGGGGATCAGGCGTTTCATGCCTCTCGATAAGGGGAACGGTCACGCTTAGCGCAAGGGCAGATAGCCCCGCTCCACCATCCGGCGCAGGGCGTCATAGGCCTCGGCCAACTCGTCATAGGCGGTGCGGGCGGCGGTCAGGCGCGCCACCTGGTCGGGCGTGGCCGGGGCGCCGGATTCGGCCAGGCGCACGGCCTCGGCGCCCCAGCGGACCCGTGCCTGGGCCGTCAGCACGGCCAGCTTCTGAAAAGCGCCGACGTCGACCTGGGCGAGGGCGTGGCCGATCAGTTCGCGGTTGGCGACATAGGCGGCGTAGTCGATCTGCTCCAGCAGGCCGCGCAGGCGGCGCTGCTCCTGCGGCTCCATGTCCTCGGGCTGGAAATGGTCGCTGGAACGACGGCGGGACTGGGTCAGCATGGTCGACATGACGGCCTCGGACGAAACAGCGATCCGCAGCCTGACCCTGTTCTGGTTAACCGGTCGTTTGCGCGCCGGGCTGAACGCCCTTGGGCGCCAGTCTCAGCCGCTCGCGATCGGGCGCGCCCAGGCCGCGCGGGCAACGCATCGGCCGATAGTCCTTGGAGTAGCAGAGCCGCGCCTCGCGGAACCAGCCGTCGGTGGTGGCGATGAACACCCCGTCGCGCGGGAAGCCGGGATTGGCGGCGACGAAGGCGTCGCGGATGGCGCCGGCGGTCAGGCGCTGGGCGGGAATGGCCTCCAGGTCTGGCTTGTTCAGCCCGTCCCACATCCTCGCCGCCTGCTCGAAATAGGCCTCGGGGCTGTCCCAGCCGCAGGTGCCGTGGGCCGCCCATTCGTGCTGCTGCAGGCTGGGCGAGGGGATCATGCAGAAATGTTCGCGCACGGTCTCGACCGGGATGGCCGGGCCGGGCGCGGCGCAATAGCGCGGGTGTTTATTGTCGGCGCCGTTGGGCCATAGCCCGTGCAGGGTCAGGCCGAACTGATTGTTGGCGCACTGATAGCGCTCATCCGGATAGTCCTTGCCGCTGCGGCACGCCTGGGGCGACCAGCTGACCGCCAGCATGTTGAAGGCGACCGGCACGTTGGCGGCCACCTCGTCCTGCGGAACGCGATAGGGGCGGGCGGGGCGCACATCGTCCGGCACGTCGCAGACGGCGCCCGCGACCTCGGCCCGCTCCGGCGCGCCTTCCGTCGAAACGGTGCAGGCGGCCAGCAGGACCATCAGGGCGGCGGAGGCGAAAAGGGAGCGCATGACGGTCTCGTAAACCCTGCGTGATCGGCGGCCAAGGCGGAACCGGCGCGCGGCCCCGCTCATTGAAAAGCGTAAGCATAAGAGGATGAGGCCCATGCCCGATCAAGACGCCTTTGAAGCCGCCCTGGAGGAAGCCATCGCCCTGTTCGAACAGGGTGAGAACATGAACCAGGCCCGTTTCGACGAGCTGATCGCCGAACTGGAGGCCCGCCGTCCTGACCTGGCCGCCGTGCCGGAAGGCGATCCGCGCTGCGACCGCGCCCGCGAGCTCCAGGCCCGCGCCGACGAACTGGAGCACCGCGCCGCCCAGGGCCACGGCCAGATGGACGAGGTCAACAGCCTGCTGTCGCCCCTGATGGGCAAGAAGGCGGAGAACTGATCCCGCCCTCCTGCAGTCACCCTCGGGACAAGCTCGAGGGTGGCGGGTGGCGTGGGCTCAATACGCCCCGTCGAAACCGAAGATCGGCTTGCGCTCGCGCCACGTCCCGCGCGTGAAGTCGGGGAAGTCCACCGTGCGGTTGCTCTCGGCGATCGACTGTTCCGACAGGGGCGTGATCGCGCTCCAGCTCACGGCGTCATAGATGTCGAGCGGCATCGCCGCCTTGGCCTTCAGCGCTTCGACGAAGGCATGAATGACGAAGAAGTCCATGCCGCCGTGGCCCGACCCGGCCGCCGTGTCCGCGTGAGTCTTCCACAGCGGGTGGTCGTACTGCTCGAACCAGGCCTCCTGCGCCTCCCATTGGTGCTCGGGGCTGCGGCCTTCGATGTGGACCGACTTGTTCAGGTCCATCCAGAGCCCCTTCACCCCCTGCACCCGGAAGCCCAGCGAATAGGGACGCGGCAGATTGGTGTCGTGCTGAAGCAGCAGGGTCTCACCGTTGGCGCAGCCGATCGAGGTCGTCACCACGTCGCCCAGCTTGAACTGCACCTGGGCGTTCGGATGGTCGGCCCCGCCGTTGTCGACCACATAGGCGTGCAGCCCCCGCGCCTTGGAGGCGTAGGCCGTCAGCGTCGCCATCCGGTTGCCCCGGTTCAGGTCGATCCAGTTGGCGATCGGCCCGATGCCGTGCGACGGATAAAGCTCCCCGTTGCGGTTGACCGAATGCCAGGTGCGCCAGCGCGCCTCGGACCAGCCCTTCGGCCCGAACTCGACCCCGCCGCCATAGGGCTTCTGCGGATCGCCGCTGTTGAACTTCACCGCGCGCAGATCGTGCTGATAGCCGCCCTGCAGATGGACCAGTTCGCCGAACAGTCCGGCGCGCACCATGTTCAGCACCGCCAGCACGTCGCGGCGATAACAGACGTTCTCCAGCACCATATAGGGGGTGCCGGTTCGCTCGTGCGCCTCCAGCACGTCCCAGTGGTCCTGAAGGGTGACGCCCGCCACCACCTCGCAGCCGACCGGGATTTTCGCCTCCATCGCCGCGATGGCCATGGGGGCGTGCCATTCCCACGGGGTGGCGATGATGACGGCGTCCAGCCCCGGATGGGCCAGCAGGTCGCGATAGGCTTGATCGGGCGCTCCTTCATAGGCGCGCGGCGCAGGTTTTCCGGCGGCGGCGATCATCCCCTTGGCCCGCGCGATCATCAGCGGTTCGATGTCGCACAGGGCGACGATGTCCACATCGGCCCGCTTCAGCAGGATGGACATCAGGCTCTGCGCCCTCAGCCCCGTGCCGATGATCCCGATCTGCAGCCGATCATTCCGCGCCAGGGTCGGTCCAGCCAGACCGGATGCCGCAAGCGCGGCGGACGAAGCGGCGATGAAGGCGCGGCGATCCATGACGAAGGCTCCTGCTGAACAGCGTCGCCTTCCCGCTTAGGCCAAGCTGAGCGCCTCGCCTAGCGCCTCACCGGCATGCCGCCACGCAGGCCTGGGCCAGCACCTCGGTCGAGTCGATCAGCGGGGCCTCGACGTCGCCCTGATCCAGCAGCAGCGGCACCTCGGTGCAGCCGCCGATCACCGCCTCGGCGCCCGCCGCGATCAGGGCCTTCGCCAGATCGCGCATGGCCGCGCGTTGGTCAGATCCGACGTCGCCGGCCTTGACCCCGAACACCACCTGCATGAACCGCTCGCGCTCGGCGGGGGAGGGGGCGACCATCTCCAGCCCCTCGACGCTCAGGGCTTCGGCGTAAAGCAGCGCCGCGCCCGGCGTGGCCAGCACGCCGACCCGCCGCGCCCCGGTCGCGCCTGCGGCTTTCGCCGTCTCGGCGATCATGTCGATGAAGGGCAGGCCCGCCGCTCGGATGGCGTCGGCATGGGCGTGGGCCGTGTTGCACGGCATAGCCAGCACCTGCGCGCCCGCCGTCTTCAGCGCCCGCGCCATCTCGCCCAGCGTCAGGCCCGCCGCTTCAGCCTGCGTATGGCGGTTCGGCACCTGAGGATTGATGTCGGCGATGACGCGGATGTGGTCTTCGTCGCCCCTGGCCGGAGTCAGGGCCTGCACCCGCGCCAGGAAGGCCACGGTCGCCGCCGGCCCCATGCCGCCCAGAACGCCCAGAACGCGCGCCATTTTTACGATCCTGCTGAACCGCAGCGTTTCAAGTAATCCGAGCGCCGCGAGAAAAACGATTATTGTTCGATAAAGAGCGTTAACACGCGAAAATCGGCGGAACCAACATCGCGGCCGGGGATTGAGCAATCGGACACGTCGGACGCCCCCCCAACCCCGACGAAGTCTGCGGCGGCCCGGCTTCTCAGTCGGGGGGGCGTTAAGGCCGGGCCGCCCCCTCTCCCTCAATCCAGCTTCAACACCATGTCCCAGCGATCGATGCCGGGCGCATAGCCGTCGGGCGTGACCTTCATCGTCTCGAAGCCGAAGCGGGCGTAGAAGCCCTGCGTGTGCTGGCTGGTGTTCAGGATGACGCGCGTGATCCCCGGCGTGGCGCGCGCCGCCGCGATCCGCGCCTCGGTCAGCGCCCGGCCCACGCCCTGACGGTGCAGGCTGTTGTCGACCATGCCCCAGCACAGGGCCACGCTGATCTTGTCCGGCTCAACCGCATGGCCGCCGCAGGCCACGACGCGCCCGTCGCGCTCGATCACCTGATAGGCGTGCCCGAAGGCGGTTTCCTCCAGATAGTCGACGAATCCTTCGCGCTCGCTGGCGTCGAAAAAGCGCGGCGTATTGCCGTCGAACAGGGCCAGGCAGGGCCTCTCGGTCTTCGGCGCGATAGGGGCGGGCGGTCAACATGGGCGTCTCCCTAGCACGCCGCCCCGCTTGACCCGCAGGGGAAAGCGGCTAGGGTCGCCGCGTTCTCCGGGGGGTCGCAATCGAGCGGCTGAGATTGAGGTTTCTCCTCTGACCCGTCGAACCTGATCCGGGTCATGCCGGCGAAGGGACGAGTTCACCGCTTTCGACGCCCGAAGTCCGGCGTAGGGGGCGCTCCTACCGCGCCGGCGGTCCCTCTTCTCGCAGGAGGCCGCCAAATGAATATCCACGTTTCCAACGAACAGCCGCACGAGCCGCAGGTCGACGTCGCCCTGGCCGACGCCCGCAAGCAGGTCGCCGCCGAGCACGGCACCATCCCCACCGGCCCCCGCACCGGCAGCGAGAAGGTCTATGTGGCGGGCGAGCTCTTCCCCGACATCCGCGTCCCCTTCCGCGAGGTCGCCGTCCACCCGAGCGCCAACGAGCCGCCGGTGACGATGTACGACTCCTCCGGCCCCTACACCGACCCGTCCGTGACCATCGACATCAAGAAGGGCCTGCCGCGCGTCAAATCCAGCTGGCAACTGGACCGCGGCGACATCGCCCCCGTCCTGAACCCGCGCGAGGTCAAGCCCGAGGACAACGGCCACGCCAGCGGCAAGCACCTGGCCCCCCGCTTCGACGTCTCCAACCACCGCGTGTTCAAGGGCGTCGAGGGCCGCCCCGTCACCCAGTACGAATACGCCAAGGCGGGCATCATCACGCCCGAGATGGAATACGTCGCCATTCGCGAGAACTTGCGCCGCGAACAGACCGCCCCCTGCATCCGCGACGGCGAAGACTTCGGCGCCTCGATCCCCGACTTCGTGACCCCTGAGTTCGTCCGTCAGGAGATCGCCCGCGGCCGCGCCATCATCCCGCACAACATCAACCACCCCGAAGTCGAGCCGATGATCATCGGCCGCAACTTCCTGGTGAAGATCAACGCCAACATCGGCAACTCGGCCGTCCTCTCGTCCGTCGACGACGAGGTCGACAAGCTCGTCTGGGCCACCCGCTGGGGCGCCGACAACGTCATGGACCTGTCGACCGGCCGCAACATCCACAACATCCGCGACTGGATCATCCGCAACTCGTCCGTCCCCATCGGCACCGTGCCCATCTATCAGGCGCTGGAGAAGGTGAACGGCATCGCCGAGGATCTGACCTGGGAAGTCTTCCGCGACACCCTGATCGAACAGGCGGAACAGGGCGTGGACTATTTCACCATCCACGCGGGCGTGCGCCTGCCCTTCGTGCCGATGACGGCAAAGCGCGTGACGGGCATCGTCTCGCGCGGCGGCTCCATCATGGCCAAGTGGTGCCTGTCCCACCACAAGGAGAGCTTCCTCTACGAGCATTTCGAGGACATCTGCGACATCATGCGCGCCTATGATGTCAGCTTCAGCCTGGGCGACGGCCTGCGCCCCGGCTCCATCGCCGACGCCAATGACGAGGCCCAGTTCGCCGAGCTGCGCACCCTGGGCGAACTGACCAGGATCGCCTGGGCCAAGGGCTGCCAGGTCATGATCGAAGGCCCCGGCCACGTGCCGATGCACAAGATCAAGGCCAACATGGATGAGCAGCTCAAGCACTGCCACGAGGCGCCCTTCTATACGCTTGGCCCGCTGACCACCGACATCGCCCCAGGCTACGACCACATCACGTCCGCCATCGGCGCGGCCATGATCGGCTGGTTCGGCACGGCCATGCTCTGCTACGTCACGCCCAAGGAGCACCTGGGCCTGCCCGACCGTCAGGACGTCAAGGACGGCGTCATCACCTACAAGATCGCTGCCCACGCCGCCGACCTGGCCAAGGGTCACCCCGGCGCCCGCGCCCACGACGACGCCCTCTCCAGAGCCCGCTTCGAGTTCCGCTGGGAGGACCAGTTCAACCTCTCCCTGGACCCCGAGACCGCCCGCAAATTCCACGACGAGACCCTGCCGAAGGAGGCGCACAAGACCGCCCACTTCTGCTCCATGTGCGGCCCCAAGTTCTGCAGCATGAAGATCAGCCAGGACATCCGCGACGCCGCCAAAGCCCAGAACGACGCGGGCGCCAGCCTGACGGACGCCGAGGCGGGCATGGCCGAGATGAGCGCGAAGTTCAGGGCTGGGGGCGGGGCGATTGAGGTGAAGGTGTGAACCACGGAAAACGGCGTGACCAAGCGGTCACGCCGTTTCGATCCGATAAGAATTTTTCTTTAAAATCAATGCATTGATGAGATGCAGCCAAATCGAACCAATTTTTCGATTGAACGACGGTTGACGAACATGGATTCATGTACCACCTTTGTTCCATGAGCAAAGGAAAATCGGTGATGCCTGAACCAAAGAACGAGCCGAAACGGACGCGGATCAGCCAATCCGACTCCCCTAGGCTCAGGACTCATAGCCAAAAGAGCACTGTAGCGGCGAGGGCTATGGCGGAG
>NZ_FUIE01000037.1 GCF_900163625.1 Brevundimonas diminuta 3F5N | reverse complement strand
CCGCTCATCCCCGCGGAGGCGGGGACCCAGTGAGAGCCACGAGCGCTCGGCTCAAAGGTCTTCATGGTCCCAAGCGCGAGCTTGAAGCCAAAGCACTTGGTCCCCGCCTCCGCGGGGATGAGCGGGGTTAGGGTTCCCCGTCCAGCACCTGACGGGCCAATACGCGCGTCACCGGGCGGTGCAGGGCGTCCAGACGGTCGACCACGGCTTCGGCGGCGTCGGCCGAGCGGTCGATGCGGCGGACCAGATAGTCGATCAGCTCGTCGGCGGGGGTGATGTTCCGGCTGGCGAAGGCGCGGCGCAGCATGGCGGCGAAGACCACGTCGTCGGGCGCCTCTATTCCCACGGTGCGGATGGCGTTCAAGCGCGAGCGCAGATCCGGCAGGTCGGTGGCCCACGATGCGGGCGGGTCGCGCGACACCAGCAACAGGGCCCCGCCGCCCGACTGGGTCAGGTTGATCAGGTGGAACAGGCTTTCGTCGTCCGCATCCTGGGCCCGGTCCAGCAGGACGGGGCGGCCCTCAAGCTCCAGCGGGTCGACCAGGGCGGCCTCGGCGCCGTGCAGGGCGATGGCGCCGGTGCGCTCGACCCAGGCAGCGGCCAGGTGGCTCTTGCCGCAGCCCGCCGGACCGAACAGGGCTAGGATGGCGCCGGGCGCTTCCGGCCAGGTGGTCAGAGCGGCCACGCCTGCGGCGTTCGCTTCCGAGATCGCCAGGTCGGAGGCGCGCTGCGGCGTCTCCTGCTGCAGCGGCAGGCGCAGTTGACGGATTTCGGCGGCCGAGGCGTTCATGAGGATGGACCCTAGCCGGGCCGAGCCGTGGGCGTCTCTGTTGATAGGGCGGGATCACGGGGACAACCTGCCTCGCCCTGTGGATGGCGTATCAGGGGCGATTCATCTGGGCGATCGGGCGTCAGCCTTGACTTTCGGGGGCGATGATGGGCCTTTCCCCGCTCCTAATTCACGCTGTTCGACAGCCGTTTTCAGACGAAATCCGATCATGCACGCCTATCGCACCCACACCTGCGGCGCCCTCCGTTCGACGGATGCGGGCGCGAATGTTCGTCTGTCGGGCTGGATCCACCGCAAGCGCGACCACGGCGGCCTGCTGTTCATCGACCTGCGCGACCACTACGGCCTGACCCAGCTGGTCCTGCACCCCGAAACGCCGGGCTTTGAAGTGGTCGAGCGTCTGCGCGCCGAGAGCGTCATTAAGATCGACGGCGAAGTGGTTCTGCGCGAAGGCTCGACCGTCAACGCCAACCTGCCGACCGGCGAGGTCGAGGTGCGCGTCCAGGCCGTCGAGGTTCTGTCGGAAGCCGCCGAACTGCCGATGCCCGTCTTCGGCGAGCAGGAATACCCGGAAGAGATTCGCCTGAGCAACCGCTTCCTCGACCTGCGTCGTGAGCGTCTGCACAAGAACATCGTCCTGCGTTCGCGCGTGATCCAGTCGATCCGCAACCGCATGTGCGCCCAGGGCTTCCTGGAGTATCAGACCCCGATCCTGACGGCCTCGTCGCCGGAAGGCGCGCGCGATTTCCTGGTGCCCTCGCGGATGCACCCCGGCAAGTTCTACGCCCTGCCGCAGGCCCCGCAGCAGTTCAAGCAACTGCTGATGGTGTCGGGCTTCGACCGCTATTTCCAGATCGCGCCCTGCTTCCGCGACGAAGACCTGCGCGCTGATCGCTCGCTGGAATTCTATCAGCTCGACGTGGAAATGAGCTTCGTCACCCAGGAAGACGTCTTCCAGGCGATCGAGCCGCTGATGCACGGCCTGTTCACCGAGTTCGGCGAGGGCAAGCCGGTGTCGCCCATCGACGCCGTGCAAACCTTCACCAACGACTTCGGTCAGACGATGGAGCACAAGGGCTTCGAGCGCCTGACGTTCGAACAGTCGATGAAGTGGTACGGCTCGGACAAGCCGGACCTGCGCAACCCGATCAAGATGCAGGACGTGTCGGACCACTTCCGCGACGGCGGTTTCGGCCTGTTCGCCAAGATCCTGGGCGCCGACGAGAAGAACGCCGTCTGGGCCATCCCGGCGCCGACGGGCGGCTCGCGCGCCTTCTGCGACCGCATGAACTCCTGGGCGCAGGGCGAAGGCCAGCCGGGCCTGGGCTACATCTTCTGGTCGGACGATCAGCAGTCGTGGGGCGGCCCCATCGCCAAGAACCTGGGTCAGGAGCCGACCGAGGCCCTGATGACCTCGCTGGGTCTAGGCAAGGGCGACGCCGCCTTCTTCACCGCCGGCCTGCCGTCGGTCTTCGCCAAGTTCGCCGGCCTGGCGCGCACCCGCGTCGGCACGGAGCTGAAGCTGGTCGACGAAGACCAGTTCAAGTTCTGCTGGATCGTCGACTTCCCGATGTTCGAATGGTCGGAAGAAGAGAAGAAGGTCGACTTCAGCCACAACCCCTTCTCGATGCCGCAGGGCGGCATGGAGGCGCTGGAGACGCAGGACCCGCTGACCATCCGCGCCTACCAGTATGACATCGTCTGCAATGGCTATGAGCTGTGCTCGGGCGCGATCCGGAACCACAAGGCCGAGATCATGCTGAAGGCCTTCGAGATCGCCGGCTACGACGCCTCGGTGGTCGAAGAGCAGTTCGGCGGCATGCTGAACGCCTTCCGCTACGGCGCGCCGCCGCATGGCGGTCTGGCGCCGGGCATCGACCGCATCGTCATGCTGCTGGCCGGCGAGCAGGCCATCCGCGAGGTCATCGCCTTCCCGCTGAACCAACAGGGCCAGGACCTGCTGATGAGCGCTCCGGCCGAGGCTGAGGAGCGTCAGCTGAAGGAGCTGTCGATCCGCACCCAGCTGCCGATTAAGATCTGATCGGAGCCATAGGGCTGAATTGGAAAAGGGAGGGGGCGACCCCTCCCTTTTTTGCGTCCGGGGCTTAGTTGCCCGAGGTGATGACCAGGTTGCGCTGGCGCGGCGGAACCGGAGGGACTGGAGGCGCAGGCGGCGTGCGGATGACACGGACGCCGCCACGGCAGTTGCGGGCCGTCAGGCCGCCCGGCAAGCGGGTCGAGGCGTCTCCGCAGGCCTCTTCGACCTGACCGGCGGTCAGGCCGCGCGCACGGGACAGGTCCAGGCCGCGAATGTCGGTGCGGCGCAGGGAGGCGTCGCGGAAGTCGGTGCGATTGAAGCTGCCGCCGGACAGGCGCGCGCTGTCCAGGTCTGCATCTCGGAAGGAGGCGTTGTCGAAGTTGCCGCCCGACAGGTTGGACGCCTTGATGTCGGCGCCCGTGAAGTCTGCGCCGCTGGCGTTCACATTGGCCAGGGTGGCGCCGAAGATCTCCGCATCGTTCAGACGGGCGCGGACCAGGACGGCGCTGTTCATGTTGACGCCCTGAAGCTCGGCGCCGGTCAGATTGGCGCCGGTCAGATTGGCCCGGATCAGGACCGCGCCGGTCGCCTCTGCACCCATCAGTTGGGCGCCCGTCAGGTTGGCGGTGGTGAAGGTCGAGCCGACCATCTCGATGCCGCGCATGTCGGCCCGGCTGAAGTCGGCGCCGACGAAGTTCGAGCCGACCAGTTCGGCGCCGCGCAGATTGGCCCCGACCAGGGTGGCGTTGGCGAAATTGGCGCCGGTCAGGGTGGCGCCGGACAGATCGCGGCCCGACAGTTCGCAACGGACGCAACTGCCGCCCAGGGACACCATGCGGGCGACGTCACGGTCCTGGGTCCAGGTCGTGTCCACGACGCCGGCCAGGGCGGGGGCGGCCGTCGTCATTCCCACAAGGGCTGAGGCGGCGAGGGCCAGACGGCGCAGGGGTGAAATGGAGCGTTTCATCACCCCTCCTGAATGCGCCTTAGTCCGTAAAAACCCTACTTAAATCGTGGTAACGAAGGCGACGCTCAACAGGCGGGAATGCGTAGGCCTGAAGGCAGAACCGTGTTCTGGTCGCCGCAGGCCTGATTGAGCTGCGACTGGGTCAGGCCGCGCGCGCGCGACATCTCGGCGCCCGACAGATTGGTTCCGTTCAGCTTGGCCCCGGCGAAGGCGGCGCCTTCCAGATAGGTTCCGACGAAGCTGGCGTTGGTCAGGTCCGCCCCGGTGAAGTTCGAGCTGGACAGGACAGCGCCATAGGCCTCGACGTCGCGCAGGTCGGCGCGGCTGAAGTTGGTGCGGTTCATCACCGACAGGCTGATATCCGCCTGACGGACGCGGGCGCCCGCCAGGTTCAGGCCTGTGCGCTCCAGGCCCGAGAAGTCGCCCTGGAACAGGTTGCAGCCGGGGCAGGAGGCGCCGCGACGCACCTGGCTGATCTGAGAGGCGTTCTGCGCCGAGGCGGGCAGGGCCGTCAGCGTCAGGCCGACGGCGGCGAGAAGGGCGATTGCGGGACGGATCATGCGAATGGCTCCAGACTTTGCGCCTGTTGCAGCAAGAAGCGGGCCGCCGTTTCGGGACAGTGCGTCCCGTTTCAACGCATGAACGAGACCTAGCCCTGAACCTTGGGCGTCGCACCGCAGGCGCCGCATACGGGCGTCCCGTTCCGATCCGTCAGCATCAGGTCGCCGCACTCGGGACAGGGGCCGGCCTGGGCTTGCGGCGTGGTGCGCGGCGACGGCTCCTTCCGGCCGAAGGGGGCGACGATCAGAT
The DNA here is from genome assembly GCF_900163625.1 of Brevundimonas diminuta 3F5N. Lineage (GTDB taxonomy): Bacteria > Pseudomonadota > Alphaproteobacteria > Caulobacterales > Caulobacteraceae > Brevundimonas > Brevundimonas diminuta_A. The sequence goes on along the minus strand of NZ_FUIE01000037.1, from coordinate 48,195 downwards.
TGTCGGGCGCTGCGCCTCGGGCGAAACCCTTGGAGATGAAGCGGGCGGCGGGCACGGGCTGGGGCGCATCGGCGGGGGCGCCGTCCATGCCGTCCAGATTGGCGGCTTCGGGCGTGACCTGCGCCAGTTCACGCCGGTCCAGATAGGACACGCCCAGCTCGCGGAACACATAGTCGAGGATGGAGGTCGCCGAGCGTATGGAGTCATTGCCTGTGACCCGCCCTGACGGCTCGAACCGGGTGAAGACGAAGGCGTCCACGAACTCGTCCAGCGGCACGCCGTATTGCAGGCCGATAGAGATGGCGATGGCGAAGTTGTTCATCATCGAGCGGAAGGCGGCGCCTTCCTTGTGCATGTCGATGAAGATCTCGCCCAGTTCGCCGTCTTCGTATTCGCCGGTGTGGATATAGACCTTGTGGCCGCCGACCGAGGCCTTCTGGATATAGCCCTTGCGACGGTCGGGCAGGCGGCGGCGGGTGCGGTCGCGCTCGACCACCTTCTCGACCACGCGCTCGACGGTCTGGGGCGCGGCTTGCGGCGGGGCTTCGGCGCGGCGGGGGGCTTCGACCTCGGGCAGGTCCAGGCGGAAGCTGTGCGGGGCTTCGGCGCGACGCAAAGCCACGACGCGGCGATCGTCGCGCGCGCCGTCGGCGATGGCGCGGCTGATCTGCATGGCGTCGGAGCGCCAGTCCAGCAGGCGAGGGCGGGCGTCGGGCGCGTCGCTGAACAGCTCGACCGCCTGGCGCAGCGCCGCCTCCAGATCGGCGCTCGGCGTCGCCAGCAGGGTCGTCAGCGACGGCGGCGCCTGATCCCAGTCCGACAGGTCCGGTCGACCGAAGACATAGGCGGTCGCGGCCTCGATCTCGTCGGCCGTGAAGCCCAGGCGGGGCAGCAGGGCGCCTTCGTCCGGCGTCAGCCCCAGCACGTCGCCGATGAAGCCCGCATCCAGCACCGGCGGGGCGAAGGCGAGGCCGAAATCCTCGACCAGGGCCAGGGCGCGCTCGATGGCTTCCAGCTCCAGATCGGTGAAGCCCAGTTCGCGCAGACGCCCGTGGCTCACGCCCGGCGCCTCGGCCAGGGTGCGGCGGCCGAACAGATGGCGCTCCGCCGCCTGGACGTCGCCGCCCGCCGCGATGATGGCGGCGACCACGGCGGGCCTCAGTCGCCGGGCGACCTCGTCGTCGGCGGTCTGGAACACATCCGTCGCGCCGAACGGCGACAGGCCCAGCCGCAGGTCCAGTTCGGCCTCGTCGACGAACAGGCCGATCACGGCGTTGCGTCGTCCGTTCTGCTCCAGCGCGGCGGCGTCGCGCCCTTGCGCCTGTAGCGTGGCGATGACGTCGTCCTTGGCGGCGGCCCATTCGGGGCAGGGGGCCAGTCGCATCGCCAGGTCGCAGGAGGTCTGGGACGCCATGTCAGAGACGCGGCGCCCGAGCGCGGACGCCTGCGCGGCCGGGTCGGTCGCGTCCTGGCTGACGGCCCAATCCGCTAGGCCGCCGAGGCCCAGGGCGATGGGCCGAGAGGCCTGCGCCTCGGCGCGGCCGGTTTGGTCCAGTTCGATATCCAGCGCCGTGGTCCACAAGGCGACCAGAGCATCCAGGGCGGCGTCGAAGTCCGCCCCTGCCAGCGCCGCCAGGGCGGGCAGGTTCAGGACCGTTCGTGCGCTCGCCTCAACGGCGGCCATGGCTTCGGCGTCGGCAGGCGAAAAGGCGACGACGACCGGGCCTTCCTGCATGGCCTCGGCCACGGCGGCGGTTCGGGGATCGCCCGAGGCGGTCGTATCGCGCGCCGCCAGCACGGGCAGGGTCGCGGGCAGTTCAACGGCCTCGACCACGAGATCAGCGGCCTCGCCCTGAGTGGCGCGCAGGATGTCGGCGTCGCCGGCGCCGCAGCGGCGTGCAGCCACGGCGGCGCGGGCCAGGGCAGGGTTGGCGGCGGGATCGGCGCAGGCCTCGCGTGGGCCTTCGCAACGGGAGACGGCGTCGGCGACCTCGCCCAACGCCTTGGCCAGGGCTTCGGTCGCGCGCCCGGACAGGCGGCGCCCACGCCAGGCGGCGGCCTGGGCCGACAGGGCCCGCGGCGCATCCGGTTCGGACAGGTCGATCAGCGGCAGGAAGGCGTTCGTCGTCGGCAGGGCGGGCGCGGCGAGGCCCAGCAACACGGACGCCGCCAGTTCAGCGGCGAATCGCTCGGCCTCGGCGGCTGTGGCCAGGCCGCCGCCTTCCTGCCCCTCGGACGCCAGTCGCGCGGCCCAGTCGTGAATGGCGGCGTCCAGGGCGTCGGGCTGCGACAGCGCTTGGCTTTCAGCCCAGTCCAGCCAGGCCTCGACGCGGACGTCGGTCCACCCGGCGGGCGCCGAGACCGGCGTCAGGGCGCGGCCGCGCTCGATCTCGCGGGGCTCGAAAGAGAGCGTCGCGGCGAGAGGAGCAAAGCGAGCCTTGAAGCGCATTCCACGTCTCCACGCATGTCGTCTGAACCAGCTTACCGGCAGATCTGACGGGCGTTCAACGTATGTTGTGGTTCGTGCGAGGTTTGCCCACAAGATGTTGAGGCGTTTCCCTTGCGCTCCATGCTGGACGTAGGGCGTCGCGGTTTCTATGATCGGCCTGCGCCGCCGGACCTTCCCTGGGCGGTGGATTCGAGTGAGTTCGACGACGTGCTGAGCAAGATCTTCACCTGGTGGAACGGCGCCACGATCGGCACCCTGTTCACCGTCGGCAAACGCGGCCAGCTGGTCGGCACGGACGAGTTCGGCAACCGCTATTACGAATCCCGCGACACCGTCAGCTATGACGGCCGCAAGCGACGCTGGGTTATCTATGACGGCTACGCCGAAGCGACGAAGGTTCCGCCGGAATGGCAGGGCTGGCTGCGCTATACCTATGACGAGAGCCCGGCCGAGCGCCCGCTGCCGCGTCAGGCGTGGGAAAAGGATCACCTGCCGAACATGACGGGCACGCCGATGGCGCGCCGTCCGCAAGGCTCTCTGGCCGCCCTGGGCCAACGCCCGGCCGCCACCGGCGACTATCAGGCCTGGAGCCCGGAATGACCCTTCGCCATGTCCTGCTGGCCGGGGTGGTCGTCGCGGGACTGGCGATCTCGGGCGTCGGCGTGGCCAGCGCCCTGATGGACCTGCCGCAAGACGCGACGCCGGCTCCGGCTGATCCGATCGGCGACCTGCTGCGCGACACCGGCCGCACGCCGCTGCAACCGACGCAGCCGCAGCCGCAGACTCCGCCCGCCAACGGCGGCCAGGCTCCCGCGTCCAATCCTGCGACGAACCCGGCGGCGCCCGCGCAGCCCGGCGTCCCGACCGTCGCGGTCCAGGGACAGGAAGTCGCCGTTCAGGAAGAAGTGCCTGAAGACCTGACCGCCGAAGAAGAGGCTGCGCCCGCGCCGGCCGCTCCGACCACGCCGCCGGGCGTGCGTCAGCGTCGCCGCATCGCGGTCATCCAGGCGGTGGACAAGACGACGGCCGAGACCATGCGTTTCGAGGTCGAGGTCGGCGGTCGCCCGGTGCGCTTCGGCAGGACTCTGTTGTTCAAGGCCCGCGCCTGCGAGGTCTCCGCCTCTGACGAAATGACCGAAGACGCCATCGCCTATATGGAGGTCGGCGTTCAGCCGCGCGGCCTGGCCGTGCCGACCGAGGCGCGTCAGGTCTTCAAGGGCTGGATGTTCGCCTCATCGCCCAGCGTCAGCGGGCTGCAACACCCGGTCTACGACGCCTGGGTTGTGGGCTGTAAGGCGTAGGCCACGGCCTCGGTCCCGCTCAACGGGGCGGTGAAGGCGTCCATGTCCGGCGCCGCCTGCAAGGCCCAAGGCAGCATCCGTAGATAGGCTTCCTGCGGCGTCTCCACGGCGCCGAACTGGCTGAGATGCTCGGTCAGGAACTGCGTGTCCAGCAGGCGCCAGCCGCCTTTCCTTAGCCGCGCGACCAGGTGAACCAGGGCGACCTTGGATGCGTCCGTCGCCCGGCTGAACATGCTCTCGCCGAAGAAGGCGCCGCCCAGCGTGACGCCGTACAGGCCGCCGACCAGGGCTTCGTCGCGCCAGCATTCGACGCTGTGGGCGAAGCCGCGTTGATGCAGTTCGACATAGAGGCGACGGATCGGGGCGTTGATCCAGGTGTCCTCGCGCCCCGGCGCGGGCGCGGCGCAGGCGTCCAGAACGGCGGCGAAGGCCGTGTTCACCCGCACTTCAAACGGCTCGCTCCGCACGGTGCGGCGCAGGCGCGAGGGAATGTGGAAGCGATCCAGCGGTATGACGCCCCGCTGGTCCGGCTCGACCAGGAAGACGCGCGGATCGTCGTGCGCCTCGGCCATGGGGAAGACGCCCCGCGCGTAGCAGGCGAGCAGCGCCTCCGGTCCGAAGACGTCGGAAGGGCCGCTCGCGCTGAAACCCGGCTCTTCGGGAGCCTTGGGCAAGGCGGGCGCTTAGGCCTTGGCCTTCTGCGCCGCCGCCCACTTCTCCAGCCAGTGGATGTCATAGTCGCCCGACAGGATGTCCGGCTCCTGCAGCAGCTTCTGGAACAGGGGGATGGTGGTGTCGACGCCGCTGATGACCGTCTCGCCCAGCGAACGCTTCAGGCGGGCCAGCGCCTCCTCGCGGTCGCGGCCGTGGACGATCAGCTTGCCGATCAGGCTGTCGTAATAGGGCGGGATCGAATAGCCGGCGTAGATGGCGCTATCCAGACGCACGCCCAGACCGCCCGGTGCGTGGAACTCGGTGATCGTGCCCGGCGACGGGGTGAAGGTTTCCGAGTTCTCGGCGTTGATCCGCACCTCGATGGCGTGGCCCTTGAACTCGATATCGTCCTGGGTGAACGACAGCGGCAGGCCTGCGGCGATGCGGATCTGTTCGCGCACCAGATCGACGCCGGTGATCATCTCGGTGACCGGGTGCTCGACCTGCAGGCGGGTGTTCATCTCGATGAAGAAGAACTCGCCGTCCTCCCACAGGAACTCGATGGTCCCGGCGCCCAGGTAGCCGATGGCGGCGATGGCCTTGTTGACCGTCTCGCCGATCTTGGCGCGGCCCTCGGCCGACAGGGCGGGCGAGGGGGCCTCTTCCAGCACCTTCTGGTGGCGGCGTTGCAGCGAGCAGTCGCGTTCGCCCAGGTGGACCACGTTGCCGTGGCTGTCGGCGATGACCTGGATCTCGATGTGGCGCGGCTTCTGGAGGTAGCGCTCCATATAGACGGCGCCGTTGCCGAAGGCGGCCAGAGCCTCGGTCTGGGCCGTCTGCACGGCTTCGACCAGGTCGTCGGCCGTCATCGCCACCTTCATGCCGCGACCGCCGCCGCCGGCGGCCGCCTTGACGATCAGGGGGAAGCCGATGGCCTTGGAGGCTTCGATGGCCTGTTCGACCGTCTCGACTTCGCCGTCAGAGCCGGGGACGACGGGGATGCCCGCCTCCTTGACCGTCTGCTTGGCGGTGATCTTGTCGCCCATCACCCGGATATGCTCAGGCTTGGGGCCGATGAAGGCCAGGCCGTGGGCCTCGACGATCTCGGCGAAGCGAGCGTTCTCCGACAGGAAGCCGTAGCCGGGGTGGACCGCCTGGGCGCCGGTGATTTCCGCCGCCGCGATGATCGAGGGGATGTTCAGATAGGACTTGGCCGCCGGCGCGGGGCCGATGCAGACGCTCTCGTCGGCCAGGCGCACCCACATGGCGCCGCGGTCGGCTTCGGAGTGCACGGCGACGGTGGAGATTCCCATCTCCTTGCATGCGCGGTGGATGCGCAGCGCGATCTCGCCCCGGTTGGCGATCAGGACCTTGGTGAACATGGGGCTCAGGCTTCCAGAACGACCAGGGCTTCGCCGAACTCGACCGGCTGGGCGTCGCCCACCAGGATTTCAGTCACCACGCCGTCGCGCGGCGACTGGATCGGGTTCATAGTCTTCATGGCTTCGACGATGACCAGGGTCTGACCCTTCTTCACCTTGTCGCCGACCTTGATGAAGGGATCGGCGCCCGGCGCGGGCTGCAGATAGGCGGTGCCGACCATCGGCGACTTCACCTCTTCGCCGGCGCGGGCGACGATCGTGGCGGGGTCCGACGGCATGGAGAGCGGCGCGGCGGCCGGCGCGGCGTGGGCGACCGCAGCCGGAGCGGCGGCGTACTGGATCGGAGCGGCGGCGACAGTGATTTCGCGCTTCACCTTGATCTTCAGATCGCCGCGCTCGACCTCGATCTCGGTCAGGTCGGTGTCGTTCAGGATGTCGGCCAGGCTGCGGACCAGGTCGGCGTCGATGTTCTTGTTCTTGTCGTCGGACATGGGGGTCTCTTCTACTTGATCTTCAGACGGCGCGCGGCGGTCAGCCCTTGGCCCCGGCGCGGCGCGCCAGGTCCAGAGCAGCCCGGACGGCCAATTCATAGCTGCGGGGACCGAAGCCGGCGATCACGCCGGTCGCGGCCAGGGACACATAGGAGTGATGCCGAAACGCCTCGCGCGCGGCGGGGTTCGACAGGTGACACTCGACCACGGGGATGCTCAGCGTTTTCAGCGCGTCCAGCAGGGCCACCGAGGTATGGGTGAAGGCGGCCGGATTGATGACCAGGGCGTCGGCCTCGGCCCTAGCCTCCTGGATCCAGTCGACCAGCTGACCTTCATGGTTCGACTGGCGGAACACCACGCGCGCGCCCTCGGCCGCCGCCTCGCACATCGCCTGCACGTCGGCCAGGGTCTCGTGTCCGTAGATGTCCGGCTCCCGAACCCCGAGAAGGTTCAGGTTGGGGCCGTTCAGGACATAGAGGGTGAGAGTTTCGGGCATTCGCTCGCAAAACAGGCGCGCCGCCGCGCGGATTCGGTCGGGCGTTGTAGCTCAGGTATGGCGCGACGCAAAGCGGGCCGGTGATAAGTTGACCTAAGGGCACAGGAGGCGAGCTGCAAGGCGCCGTCTCAGGACAGCGATGCAGGAACGAGCTCGCGCGCGTTTCGTGTCCGGTCCTGCCGCGGGCGGTTGACGTAAGAAATAATTACAACATATTGCACAATATATTTCATTGTGAGGTCTGGACGTGATTTCTCGAGTTTTTCTCTCGCTGCTGAGCGTCGCTGTCCTGATCCCGGCTTCGGTCGATGCGCAGACCCTGGATCACGGGGCGCAGCGAGAAGTCGTTGCTCGCCTCGAGACGGCGTTGCAGCAGAACTATGTTTTTCCCGACCGGATTCCGGCCATATCCGCTGAACTGGGCAGGCGGATTCAATCGCAGCCGATGGAAGCCGATCGCTTCGCCGAGAGCCTGTCTCAAGGCCTGGTCAAGGCGAGCGAGGATCTGCACTTCTCGGTGGCTTTCGATCCTGACGAGGTCGCGGCTGACCGCCGAGCCAAGGCAAGCGGCGAGACGACGACCCAGGCGCAACGCGACAGCGAGCGCGCGGCGAATTTCGGGTTTCGTGAGGCGCGGCGGCTGGACGGCGATCTGGCCTATGTGCGCTTCGATTTCTTCGCCGACCCGCAATACGCCCAGGAGACGGCGGCGGCGGCCATGCATTTCGCCGAAGGGGCCAAGGGGCTGATCTTCGACCTTCGCTACAACAACGGCGGCGTCCTGGAGATGGCGCAGTTCCTGATGAGCTACCTCTATCCAGCGGGCAAGGATCAGGAATTCTTCGACTACAACTACAATGACAAGGGGGCGCAGGTGGTGCGGAGCCAATGGAGCCTGCCTGCGGTGTCGGGCTGGCGGTCAGCGGATATTCCCGTGGTGGTCCTGACCGGATCGACGTCCTTTTCATCGGCCGAATGGATGGCGTTTTCACTGCAACGTCTGGGTCGGGCGACCGTGATCGGGGAACAGACCGCCGGCGGCGCGCATCCCGTCACCCGCGTGCCGATTGATGACCGCTTCATGCTGCAGGTTCCGTTCGGTCAGATCCGCGATCCGATCGACGGTAAGGATTTCGAGGGCGTCGGCGTGACCCCTGATCTGGCTGTTCCAGCTTCGGAGGCTCTGTTGGCGGCGCAGAAATTCCTGCTGAAGAGCCGCGCGGATGCAGGCGACGCAGAGGCTGAATGGGCCTTGGTTCCGGTTGAGGCTGCGCTGACCGGCCAGTCCCCGAGCGACGCGGAGCTGGACGCCGCGGTCGGAACCTATGAGGGACGCACCCTGACGCGCACCGCCGGCGGTCTGGCCTACCATTGGCGCGATCGCTTCGTTTTGGCCCTTGAGCCGATCGAGAAGGCGCTGTTTGCAGTGCAGGGAACAGACGACTACCGATTCCGTCTGGTGCGCGAGAATGGCCGTGTGAGCGGCTTGGAGCGAGTGTGGAAGTCCGGCGAGCGGGAAACCTATCGCCGCCTGGACTGAGGAGTGGTTGAACGAATGATCGAGTTGGATCGCACCTTCCTGGGCCGGCTCAGCGAGCAGCTAAGCGAACTGATCGAGCAGCAGTCGGCCGAGGTGTTCAAGCGCGCGGGCATTGTCATCCCGGTGAAGTCCTCGTCCTTGCTGGGCGCCATTGCGACGCTCGGCCCGGTCTCTGTCGCCGATCTAGTGCGGGCGCTGGACCGTTCGCACCAGCTCATTCAGCAGAAGATGCCCAAGCTGCTGGCCCTGGATCTGGTCAGCCGCCGTCCGGATCCCAACGACCAGCGCGTCAACCTGATCGAGATCACCGACAGGGGGCGCGAACAATTGGCCTTGCTGGACAGGCTGACCCCAGAGTTCGAGCGCGCCTATGCTGAAATGGAGGAGGAGGCCGGTCCCGTGTTCGATACGATAGGCCGCGCGATCCGCTCGCTTAAGACCCGCGCCTTGAGCGACCGTATGATCGTCTGAAAGGCGTCTGGCGCCGACTGATGCCCGTCGTGCGCAAACGCGCTATATCTCCGCCGTCAGCGGCGGGCCGAAAGAGAGGCGCGTCTGCAATATGTGCTTATTGCTGCTCGGAAAGATGTGATGCGTATCGAAGTCAACGGCGAGGTTCGGCAAACCACAGCCACGACCATTCTGGACCTGGTTCAGGAGTTGTCGCTGGACCCCAAGAAGGTGGCGGTCGAGCGCAACCTGGAGATCGTGCCGCGCTCGCTGCACGGCGAGACGGCGTTGGCCGAGGGCGACAAGATCGAACTGGTGCAGTTCGTAGGCGGGGGCTGACCGATCAAATCCCGCAACGCCGCTTCCCCCCGACGCATGGCGGCGCTAGGTCGTTAAACCATGACTGACACCGCTCCCCGCACCGACAGCTGGACCGTCGCCGGCCGCACCTTCAACTCGCGCCTGATCGTGGGCACCGGCAAGTATCGCGACTACGCCCAGAACGCGGCGGCGGCCGAGGCTTCGGGCGCCGAGATGGTCACCGTGGCCGTGCGCCGGGTGAACCTGACCGATCCGAACCAGCCGGTTCTGACGGACTTCATTGACCCGAAGAAATACACCTATCTGCCGAACACGGCGGGCTGCTTCACCGGCGAGGACGCCGTGCGGACTCTGCGCCTGGCGCGCGAGGCCGGCGGCTGGACCCTGGTCAAGCTGGAGGTTCTGGCGGACCCCAAGACCCTGTTCCCCGACATGGAAGAGACGCTGCGGTCGCTGAAGCTGCTGACCGCCGAGGGCTTTGAGGTCATGGTCTATTGCACCGACGACCCCGTCTATGCGCGCAAGCTGGAGGACGCGGGCGCCGTGGCCATCATGCCGCTGGGCGCGCCGATCGGCTCGGGCCTGGGGGTGCAGAACCCGATCAACATCCGCCTGATTGTGGAGCAGTCCAAGGTGCCGGTGCTGGTCGACGCAGGCGTCGGCACGGCGTCGGACGCCGCCATCGCCATGGAGCTGGGCTGCGACGGCGTGCTGATGAACACCGCCATCGCCGAGGCGCGCGATCCCCTGCTGATGGCCAGCGCCATGAAGCACGCGGTCATCGCCGGGCGTGAGTCCTACCTGGCGGGACGGATGAAGAAGCGGTTCTACGCCGATCCGTCCTCGCCGCTGGCGGGGTTGATCTGAAAATGCCGAGGGGCTGATCGAAAGGTCAGCCCTTTTTCTTGGCGGCTTCAATCAGGGCGCCGACTTCGCGCGGGTCGATGCCGGGGCTGGCGACGCCGTTGATGAAGAAGGTCGGCGTGCCCTGCAGGCCGAGCGCTGCGGCCGAGGCGTGGATGTCGGTGACGTGGCGGGTCATCTCCGGGGCGGAGATGGCGGCGTTCGCCTTGGCCATGTCGACGCCGTTGTCGGCCAGGATGCGGTCGATGGAAGCGCGGTCCAGCGCGCGTTCGGCCATCAGGGCGTCATAGACGGCCAGATACTTGCCCTGCTGATGCGCGGCCAGGGCGGCGCGGGCGGCGTATTGCGAGGACACGTCGTCGCCTCGGTCCAGGATCGGCCAGTCCTTGAAGACGAAACGCACCTCGGGATGGGCCGCCATCAGGGCGCGATATTCAGGCGCCACGGCCTTACAGCCGGGGCAGCGGAAGTCGAAGAATTCGATCACCGTCACCTTGGCGTTCGCCGGACCAAAGGCCGGGTCGCGCGCATCGACAGCCAGCAGGGCCGGATTGGCGGCGGCGGCGGCGTTGATGGTCTGGACGCGAGATTGGGATTCCATCGTCTCGCGCGCGGCCAGGACTTCGTCCAGCACCTGGGGGTTGCTGACCAGATAGTCGCGCACCTTGCCACCGAATCCGCCGCTCAGATAAGGCGCGGCGGACAGGACCAGGGCGACCGCCGACATGGCCACGGCGGCGCCGCCGAGCACCGTTCCCGACAGGGCGAAGCGGCCCTTGGCGGCGGCGGGCGACGTCACGACGGTCTGGTCGGCGGTCTGGTCCGGCGTCTGGTCAGATCGGGGGGCGTCGTCGGTCATCAAGGTCTCGTCAGGCGCAAAAGAGGAAGGCGGTTTCGGCGTCAGGCGCCGGGCGGAATGACGCCTGAGCGGCTGCGCTGTTCGTTGCGGCGCTCGGCGTCGGTGATGTCTTTTTCGGTCGCGCCCGAAGCCAGGACGATGTCGGTGGCGCGACGCCATTCGATCGAACTGCGATCCAGCATGTCGCGGGCGCGCATGGCGAACTGGGCGGCCTGTTCCGGGCGACGCAGGGCGAACCAGTACTCGGCGGAGGCCAGGCGGGCCTCGCCCTCCTTGTTCTGGCTGGCGTAGGCCTGGGACAGCAGGCGCCAACCCATGGTGTTGTCCGGCTCCAGCGCCAGGGCGCGCTTCAACTGGTTCTCGGCTTCAGTCAGCTTGGAGGCGTCGCTGGTCTCGATCAGGGCATGGGCCAGATTGATGCGAAGCAGGGGGGCGTCCGGCTTCAGTTCGACCGATTTCTCATGCGCGCCCAGAGCCTCGGCGGGGCGGCCTTCCTCGAACAGGATCTGGCCCTTCAACTCCCAGAAGTAGGGGTTTTCAGGCTGTTCGGCCAAGAGAGCGTCGACTGCGTCCAGCGCCTTCTGCGTCTGGCCGTCGCGATACCAGGCGATGGCGCGGGCGTAGCGGGCGGGCAGGGAGACGTCGCTGGACGGATAGTCGCGCAAGGTGGCGTTGGGCGCGTCCATGAAGGCGCGGATCTTGGCCACGACGAGCGTGTGCTGAGCCATGCGCTCGTCACTGTCGCGTTTGTCGTAATGGGAGGCCGCCTCGACCGCTGGGCGCAGGGCCTCGATCCGCTGCGAGGACAGGGGGTGGCTGCGGAAATAGGGATAGCGGCGCTGATCCGAGAAGATTTCCTGGGCGCGGAAATTCTCGAAGAACTCGACCATGCCGCGGCCGGATTCCCCCGCGCGCTCCAGGGCGCGGGCGCCGGTGATGTCAGCCTCGCCCTCCTGGCTCTGCATGTAGCGCAGGGCGCCCAGCGTGCCGAAATACTGGCTGGAGGCCAAAAGGGCCGCGCCCGCATCCGGGGCGCCCGCGATCGCGGCCAGGGCGCCCAGCGCCATGGTCATGATCATCGGCTGCATTCCGGCGTTCTGGGCGCCGTCGCGCAGGGTGTGGCGGTTCTTGATGTGCCCCGCTTCGTGGGCGATCACGCCCAGAAGCTGATTGGGGTTCTTGGTCCGCAGGATCAGGCCGGTGTTCAACCCCATGATCCGCCCGCGCGTGGCGAAGGCGTTCAGGTCATTGTCGTTGACCAGCAGGATCTCGACCTCGTTCGGGTCCAGGCCCATGGCGTCGAGCACGGGCTCGGACCACTCATGGATGATGCCCTCGATCTCGGTATCCCGGATCAGGCTCTGCGCCTGGGCCGCAGCGGCCGAGGCCAGCACCGCGAGGGCGCCGACGCTGGCGGCCAGATAGCGCCGAAAGCGGGTTGCGGCGGGGGGCGTCCTGGTCATGACGAACTCCAGAGCGATGGTCTCTCCCCCGCAGCTTCCAGCTTAATCGTGTCCGATCAACGGCGCCACCAGCCGCGCTTGGGCTTGGCGGGCGCGGCGCCGATCTGGTTCGGATCGTCGGCGATGATGGCCGCGATGTCGACCTCGGCCGTCGGCGCCGGGGCCGGTTCGGCCATGACGACGGCTTCCTCGATCACGACCTCTGCGGCCACGACGTCTTCGACTGGAGCCTCTTCGACCAAGGCTTCTTCGATCGCCTGTTCGATGCGGGCGGCCACGGCGGGCGTGACGTCCAGTTCGACAGGGACCGGAGCGGCTTCGACTGCGGTCTCCGCCTCGGCGACGGTCGGTTCGGCGTCTTGCTCAACGGCGGCCGTAGTCGTTTCCTCGGCGGCGGCGCTCGTCACTTTGCGGCGAACACGGCGACGCTTCGGCGCCTCGATCGTCTGCGGGGCAGGGGCGGTCTCGGCCGACGGAGCGGCTTCGGTCGCTTCATCCTCGATCAGGACGGCGATGGGCGTATCGGGCGAGCCGACGGGCGGCAGGCCTTCATTGGCGGCGCGGTCCTCGACCTTGGCCTCGTGCGCCAGGTCGCCCTGACCACGGCCGCGACCGCGACCGCGACGACGGCGCGAACGGCCGTTGCGGCCTTCTTCCGACGCGGCGACCTGATCGAGGCTGACATTCTGATCCGTCTCTTCCTGAACGCGCTCGGGCTTGCGCTCGGGGCGGGCGGCTTCGGGGTTGATCGGGTCGAACCAGACGTAGGGGTCTTGCAGCGACGGGGTGCGGCCGCGCACCCAGGCGTAGACGTCGCGTTCGCCTTCTTCGCGCATCCGGCGACCGCCGCGACGGCCACGACGGCGGCGGCCGCCCCGGCTGTCATCGTCATCGTCAGAAGCGACGGCTTCGGTTTCCTCGTCACGGCGACCGCCGCGACGGCGACGGCGGCGACCGCCGCTGCGGCTGTCGTCGTCCTGTTCGGAACGGGCGCGGGCCTCGTCGTCGTCCTCGTCCTCACGGTCGAGATCGGCCTCGTCCTCATCGTCGCCGAAGTCGTCTTCGTCCTGGGCGTCTTCGTCCTCGTCGTCATAGGCGCTGTCGTCGAAGCCGTCGTCCAGGTCAGCCAGGTCGATGTGGCTTTCCGGCGCGACGAAGTCTTCGTTGGTCTCGGTGCGCTCGATCGAGTGCTCGCCCTGGGCCAGGCTGTCGTCGATCTGGATGACGACGTTGACGCCGCGCTGCTCCAGCAGGAACTGCAGATAGTCGCGCTTGTGGTTCAGGATATACAGGGCCACGACCGTCGAGACGCGCAGGTTCACCGAACCGGCGCCGTTCTTTCCGGCCTCAATGTCGACGGCGCGCAGGGTGGTCAGGGCCGCCGATTCAGCCGAGCGGACGCGCCCGGCGCCCTGGCAGCATTCGCAGACCTCGGTCGCGCCTTCGATCACGCCCAGGCGGCGACGCTGACGGCTGATCTCCATCAGGCCGAAGCCGGAGATGCGGCCCATCTGGATGCGAGCGCGGTCCTTGGCCAGGGCGTCCTTGAGAGCCTTCTCAACCGCGCGGTTGTTCTTGCCCTCGTCCATGTCGATGAAGTCGATGACGATCAGACCGGCGAGGTCGCGCAGGCGCAACTGGCGGGCGGCCTCGACGGCGGCTTCCAGGTTGGTCTTGGTGGCCGTGGCCTCGACGTTGCGCTCCTTGGTGGCGCGGCCCGAGTTCACGTCGATGGCGACCAGGGCTTCGGTCTGGTTGATGACCAGATAGCCGCCCGACTTCAGCGGCACGACCGGCTGGTGGATCTGGGTCAGCACCTCTTCGATGCCGTTCGCGGCGAACAGCGGGCGCGAGCCCTGATAGAGGTGGATCTTCTTGGCCTGGGACGGCATCAGCACGCGCATGAAGTCGCGGGCCTGCTTGAAGCCCTCGACGCCCTCGACCTGAATACCGTCGAAGTCCTTGTCGTACATGTCGCGCACGGCGCGGCGGACCAGGTTCTCTTCTTCGTGGATCATCGCCGGCGCGTTGGAGCGCAGGGTCAGTTCGCGGATCGTCTCCCACAGGCGCAGCAGATATTCATAGTCGCGCTTGATCTCGGCCCGCGTGCGCTTGGCGCCCGCCGTGCGGATGATCAGGCCCATGCCCTGGGGCACCTTCAGCGCAGCGGCGGCGGACTTCAGCCGGCGACGGTCCGAGGTGTTGGTGATCTTGCGCGAGATGCCGCCGCCCTTGCCGGTGTTCGGCATCAGCACGCAGTAGCGGCCGGCCAGCGACAGCCAGGTGGTCAGGGCCGCGCCCTTGGCGCCGCGCTCGTCCTTGACGACCTGCACCAGCAGGATCTGGCGGCGCTTGATGACGTCCTGGATCTTGTAGCGACGCATCAGGCGGCGCTTCAGGCGCTCTTCGTCGGCCAGCTTGCCGTCGGAATCGGCGTCGTCGGATTCACGGCCCAGATCGTCTTCGTCCGCGTCGTCGTGCGCTTCGGCCATGATGGCTTCGCGGTCGGCGACCGGGATCTGATAATAGTCCGGGTGGATTTCGTTGAAGGCCAGGAAGCCGTGGCGGTTGCCGCCGTATTCAACGAAGGCGGCCTGCAGGCTGGGCTCTACGCGGGTGACCTTGGCGAGGTAGATGTTCCCGCGAAGCTGGCGGCGCGCGCGGGATTCGAAATCGAATTCCTCAACCTGGCGGCCGTCCACGATCGCGACGCGCGTCTCTTCCGCGTGCGCCGCGTCTATCAACATGGTTTTTGACATTGAAGGTCTCTCTCAGGCGCGCCAGGCCGTGCGCCGCGAACTCAGTCGCGGGAATAGGGGCGGCTCGCCGAATGGAAATGGGGGCCAGGGCGCGCGTCATCCCCTCGCAGAAAGCGAGAGCGGCATGATCTTGCCGTTCGGGAGCGCAGGCGGGTCGGCCCATAAGGTTGTCGGTCCTGGGCCCGGACGCGCCGATCAAGGCTGCATCCCGAACCCGTATCTTCGGATCGACGGCCAGGCCGCGCGATCCTCGGAATTGGTGAAAAGTTCAACGCCGCGAGGAGGGCGCGCCTGAGCCCAACAGATGACGGGCGGCGCGATCGATCGCATGCGGAACCGATAATAGGCAGATGTTGCGGAAAATAAAAGAACCGCGCGCCGGTAAGAGGTCTTAACGAAATCCTTAAACCCTGGGCCCATCCTGACTTCTAAACTGCAGGGCGAATTCCCTCTGATGTTGGGTCGGTGGCGTGACAATCTGAGCCGTTGGGGCGTGCGCGAATGGTCGATGACCGGCCTGGCGTTCGTCGTCATCTGCCTTGTCGCGCTCACGGCGACGCGCGGTCTGGCCTTCGGTCCGGACGGCGAAATCGTGCGTCTGCGCTTCGGCGGCGACAGCCAGCGGACCCGCGTGGTTCTGGATCTGGGTCGCACGACCCGAGGGCAGGTGGTTGAGGACGGCTCGGCCGGGCGGGTGATCCTGTCGCTGGCGGGCGTCAGCCCTGCGCGTGGATTGGAAGGCAGCGGCTCGGGCCTGGTGCGCGGCTATGAGGTCAGCGCGGCTTCGGGCGCGTCGCGCGTGCGGCTGGACCTGGCGCGCGGCGCCGAGATCGAGCGTCGCTTCCTGCTGCCGCCGGGCGACGGGGTGGACCACTATCGTTACGTCATCGACCTGAAGGCCACGGGCGCCGCCGCTGCGGTCCCGGTCGCCGCGCCGCGCCGCGAACAGGCGCGTGCTGAAAAGCCCCTGATCGTCATCGACGCCGGCCACGGCGGTCGCGATCCCGGCGCCCAGGGCCAGCATGTTCAGGAAAAGGCCGTCACTTTGGCCGCCGCCCGCGAGCTGAAGACGGCGCTGGAGCGCACCGGCCGCTATCGCGTGCGCCTGACCCGCGACGGCGACGTCTATGTAGTCCACGGCCGTCGGGTGCAGATCGCGCGTGACGCGGGCGCCGACCTGTTTATCTCGCTGCACGCCGACGCCGGTTCCGACCCGGCCCTGCGCGGCGCCAGCGTCTACACCCTGTCCGAACAGGGCGCCGGTCGCGCCGTGCGCGAGTTCACCAAGGGCGACGACTGGCAGCGCGATCTGCGCCTGCCGGGACGCGATCCTTCGGTCGATCGCATCCTGCTGGACATGACCCAGCGCGCCACCCAGAACCGCTCGGCCCAGTTCGCGCGGGTGCTGTTGACCCATCTGGAAGGGGCTGATCATCCGCTGCTGCGGCGCAGCCACCGCGATGCGGGTCTGGCCGTGCTGCTGGCGCCTGACGTTCCGGCCATTCTGCTGGAGATGGGCTTCATCACCAATCCGGAAGACGAGCGCGTCCTGAACGACGAACGCGCCCGCCGCCGCCTGATGCGCTCGGTCGCCGAGGGCATCGACCGCTATTTCCGCGAGCCGGCCGCACCGGTGATGGTCGCCGGGGACATCGCCGGCGGCTGAGGCCTCAGGTCTCCAGCGCCGCTCTGGCGCGAACGAAGATGTCCTCGAACATTTCGGCCGTCAGCCGTCCCGTATTCGTGTTCAACCGCGAGCAGTGATAGCTGTTGATCAGGGTGTAGCGGCCGACTTGGCCCTCGACCCCGTGTCCCGCCGGAATGGCCGAGCCGGGGTAGCCCAGCGTTCGCAGGATGCTGCGTCGCGACACGTCGCCCAGGGTCACGATCACCTTCAACCGGGGCAGGGCGCTCAGCCGATCCACTAGGAAGGGACGACAGGTGTTCTCTTCCGTCGCCGTCGGCTTGTTCTGCGGCGGGGCGCAGCGCACGGCGTTGGTGATCATGCAGTCGATCAGCGTCAGGTCGTCATGCCCGTCAGGGTCATAGCGGCCCTGCGCGAAGCCCGTCTTCTTCAGCGTGTCGTACAGCAGCCAGCCCGCATGGTCCCCGGTGAAGGGGCGGCCCGTCCGGTTGGCTCCGGTGCGGCCCGGCGCCAGGCCCGCGATCAACAGGCGCGCGTTCGGATCGCCGAACGACGGCGCGGGGCCGTTCCACCAGTCCGGGTTCTGGCGCGCGTTCTCGGCCCGATACTCGACCAGGCGCGGGCACAGGGGGCAGTCGCGCGCTGGTTCCGGGTTCAATGCTGCGCTCACGCGCGATCGCTCCGGTCCAGGGTGCGCGTCACGCCCTGATTCATCGCGGCCTTGGGCTTGCCGACCTGGGTCATGATGTCGGCCAGGTCGATGAAGGCGTCCGCCTGGCGACGCAGGTCGTCGGAAATCTGGGGCGGCTGGCTCTTGACCGTCGAGACGACGGTGACGCGCACGCCCTTGGCCTGCAGGGCCTGCACCACGCGGCGGAAGTCGCCGTCGCCCGAGAACAGCACCGCCTGATCCAGGCGCGGCGCCAGCTCCAGCATGTCGACGGCGATCTCCATGTCCATATTGCCCTTGGTGCGGCTGTGGCCCTGGGCGTCGGTGAAGCGTTTGACCGGCTTGGTCACGACGGTGAAGCCGTTGTAATCGAGCCAGTCGACCAGCGGCCGCACGGGCGAGAATTCTTCGCCCTCGATGATGGCCGTGTAATAATAGGCGCGGATCAATCGGCCTTCGCCGACGAACCAGGTCGAGAGCTTCTTGAAGTCGAGGTCGCAGTTCAGGGCGCGGGCCGCCGAATAGAGGTTGGCGCCGTCGATGAACAGGGCGATGCGGTCGTCCGGGTGATCAGTCATGAACCAATATGAGTCCGTCGATATGGTCGAGAAAATGAAAGCCCCGACCGACGCCGCAGGCGAATCCTGGCGCGAGATCGATCTGGACGCGGCAGTCATCGTCGCACTGGGGTGCAATGACAAGGGCGATTGGTCCTCTTGCGTGGAGGCGCTGGAGGCGGCGCTGGCCCGATTCCGCGCCGAGGGGTTGGATGTGCTGGCCCGTTCGTCCTGGTGGTCGTCCCAGGCCTGGCCCGACCCGACCGACCCGCCTTTCCTGAACGGCGTGGCCGTGGTCAGCACCGCCCATGACCCCTCGACCCTGATGCGGACCCTGGGGCGGATCGAGGATCTGTTCGGCCGCGTGCGGACTGCGCGCAATGCGCCGCGGACGCTCGACCTGGACCTGATCGCCTATGGGCGTCTCAGCGGCGACCTAAGCGGGCTGATTCTACCGCATCCGCGCGCGGCGGACCGGCTGTTCGTCATGGGACCGCTGGCCGAGGTGGCGCCGGAGTGGACGCACCCTGTCTGCGGCCGTCGGGCGGGCGATCTGGCGGCGCAAGCCGAGGTCGGCCGCGACGCGCGCCCTCTGCCCAGGGCTTGACGCGAGGCGGACTATCGGGCGAGGGGAGGCTTAACTCACGCCGATCCGCCCCAATCCCGCCTTCGCGGCGTTGCACAATCGGCTTTCAACCTATATTTTGTGCGGTTCTCCCTGCCGCCAGAGGAATTTCATGGCCCGCGTCACTGTCGAAGACTGCATCGAGAAGGTGCCGAACCGCTTTGGTCTGGTTCTGCTGGCCGGCCACCGCGCCCGCAACATCGCCAACGGCGCGCCGCTGACGCTGGACCGCGACAACGACAAGAACCCGGTCGTCGCCCTGCGCGAACTGGCCGACGAAACCGTCGTGCCGGACGAACTGCGCGAGAACATCATCACCACCCTGCAGCGCGTCGATGAACGCACCGAGGCTGAGGATGAAGCCGAAGTCGTGGCCCTGCTGGCCGAGCCGCAGCACATGAACATGGCCGAGGCCGAACTGATCCGCGCGCTGCAGAGCGACCGCGACGGGGGCCAGGAGGAACGCTACTGACGACCGACCTGGTCACCAAGGTAGCAAGGCGGGCGGCGCGGCCTCAGACGGACACGCCGATGGACCCCGCCGCGAATCTGCAGGACAACACATCGGCGTCGTCTCTTCCCGAGGCGGCGCCGAAGTCGTCTGAAGGCCCTGTATTGTCTGAACCCAAACGCGCACCGATCATGCGCCAGTTCGAATTGATCGAGGCGGTCAAGGCCTATGATCCGACCGCCGATGAGGCGCTGCTGAACCGCGCCTATGTCTATGCGATGAAGATGCACGGCTCGCAGCTGCGAGCCTCCGGCGATCCCTATTTCGCCCATCCGATCCAGGTCGCGGGCATCCTGACCGACTATCGCCTGGACACGGCCACCATCGTCACCGCCCTGCTGCATGATGTGGTCGAGGACACTTCGGCTACGCGCGAGGACATCGCCGAGATGTTCGGCGAAGAGGTCGCCGTCCTGGTCGAGGGCGTGACCAAGCTGTCGCGGCTGGAGCTTCAGGCCGAGCATACGCGCCAGGCCGAGAACCTGCGGAAGTTCATTCTGGCCATTTCGCGCGACGTGCGGGTGCTGCTGGTCAAGCTGGCCGACCGCCTGCACAACATGCGCACCCTTCATTTCGTGAAGCCGGAGAAGCGCGAGCGCATCAGCCGCGAGACGCTGGAAGTCTACGCTCCGCTGGGCCGGTCGATCGGCATCCACTCCATCGCCGCCGAACTGGAGGAGTTGGCGTTCGAACATCTGAACGCCACGGCGCGCGTCGCCATCCAGCGCCGTCTGGAAGCCCTGAAACTCGAAAACGGCAGCGCCATCGAGGCCGTCTCGCCCGAGATCGAACGCGTCCTGTCCGAAGCGGGGCTTGGCGCCAGGGTCAAGGGCCGGGAGAAGACGCCCTATTCCATCTGGCGCAAGCTGCAGCGCAAGACCGTCGGCTTCTCGTCCCTGTCGGACATCTACGGCTTCCGCGTCATCGTCGAGAGCGAGGACGACTGCTACCGCGCCCTTGGCGTCATCCACCGCGCCTGGCCGATGGTGCCCGAGCGGTTCAAG
Source organism: Brevundimonas diminuta 3F5N (assembly GCF_900163625.1). Classification (GTDB taxonomy): domain Bacteria; phylum Pseudomonadota; class Alphaproteobacteria; order Caulobacterales; family Caulobacteraceae; genus Brevundimonas; species Brevundimonas diminuta_A. The sequence continues at coordinate 28,154 of NZ_FUIE01000037.1, read as the reverse complement.
GACTTCATCTCGACGCCCAAGTCGAACAACTATCGCTCGCTGCACACCACGGTGGTCGGGCCGGGTGGTCTGCGCATCGAGATGCAGATCCGCACCGAGATCATGGATCGTGTGGCCGAGGACGGCGTGGCGGCGCACTGGGCCTACAAGAACCAGTCCTACGGCTTCGACCGCGAGGCGATGGAGGCGGACGGCGGCCGCGACCCCCTGCTGAACCTGCGCCATCTGGTTCAGGTGATCGAGCACGGGGAGGGGGGCGAGGACTGGGTCGAGCACGCCAAGCTCGAAATGTATCTGGACCAGGTCTTCGTCTTCACGCCCAAGGGGACGCTGATCACTCTGCCGCGCGGCGGGATGCCGCTGGACTTTGCCTATGCGGTCCACACCGAGGTCGGCGACACCGCCGTCGGGGTGAAGATCAACGGCGAGTTGAAGCCCATGCGCACCGCGCTTCAGAACGGCGACGTGGTCGAGATCATCCGCGGGACCAAGCGCGAGGTGCCGACCGACTGGCGCAGCCTGACGGTCACGGGCCGCGCCCGTTCGGCCATCCGCCGCCACATCCGGACCTCGGAGCGCGAAGAGTTCGTGCGTCTGGGCAAGACGACGCTGGAACAGACGCTGGAGCGCGCGGGCAAGGCGCTGACAGAGGTCAAGCTGACCGAGACGCTCAAGACCTTCGCCATGCCGTCCGAAGAGGACATGTTCGACGCTATCGGTCGGGGCCGTCTGACCGCGACACGCGTGGCCGAGACCCTGTTCCCGGCGCTGAAGGGTCAATTGAAGGCCGGACCCGAACGCAAGCGCATCGGCGCGGAATCGCCGCGCCTGTTCGTGCGCGGCAGCGGCCTGACGCCTGGCGTCAGCATCCACTTCGGCCAGTGTTGTTCCCCCGTGCCCGGCGATCGCATCGTCGGCATCCTTGAGCCGGACAAGGGGCTGACGGTCCACACCATCGACTGCCAGACCCTGGCCGATTTCGCGGACGACGACTCCGTCTGGCAGGATCTGCAATGGACGCCGCAGGCCGAGCGCAGCGCTGTCGGCGCGGTCAAGTTGCACGCTACGATGAAGAACGCTCCAGGCGTTCTGGGCCAGGTCGCCACCATCATCGGCGAGGCGGGCGGCAACATCCTCAATCTCAGCATGGCGCATCGTCAGCAGGACTTCTTCGACGTCGATATCGACGTAGAGGTTGAAGACGCCCGCCACGCGACCATGATCATCGCGGCCCTTCGGGCCAATCCGTCCGTCGACACCGTCGACCGCGCACGCGGCTAATCGCCGCCGCCTCTTTAGTGTTTTACGACAAGGCCGAAATGTCTCCCGAACAACAGAAGCTCGCCAACGAGGCCCAGATGGCCTCGCCCTCCTATCGTCTGGCCGCTCTGGATCAGGACTTCCTGCTGGGCGAGTCGATGCGCGGCGTGCGCTTCCTGATGGAGTATGAAAAAGCCGAGCAAGCGCTGAAGGCCTGGGGTGTCCGCTCGACCATCGTCGTCTTCGGCAGCGCCCGCGTTGGCGTGAATGGCGACGGCCGCCACGCCTATTGGTACGAGCAGGCGCGCGAGTTCGGCCGCATCGCCTCGGAACGCGGCGGCGCCTTCCGGGGCGAACCGGGCGAGGTGCGTGACAACGTCATCGCCACCGGCGGCGGTCCGGGCATCATGCAGGCCGCCAACCAGGGCGCGCACGAGGCGGGGGCGCCGTCCATCGGCTTCAACGTCACCCTGCCGCACGAGCAGTTCCCGAATCCCTGGTCCACGCCCGAACTGACATTCCAGTTCCACTACTTCGCCATGCGCAAGATGCACCTGGCGATGCGGGCCAACGCCCTGGTGGTCTTCCCCGGCGGCTTCGGCACGCTGGACGAGTTGTTCGAGATCCTGACCCTGCGTCAGACGGACAAGGCGCCGCCGATTCCCATCGTCCTGTTCGACGAGGCCTATTGGCGCTCGATCATCAACTTCGACGCCCTGATCGAGCACGGCATGGTCAAGGCGTCGGACATGGATCTGTTCGCCTTCGCCGATGACGCTGAAACGGTGTGGACCAAGCTGCTGGAAGGCGGACTGAAGCCCAACTGCGAGATCAAATAGGGCGCGGGTTGAGGGCGGCCGCTGCAGGGTCTAAGGACGGCTTTCATGAACACTGAAGACGTCCTCAACGAATTCCGCGACGCCGGCGCCCTGCGCGAAGGCCATTTCGTCCTCTCGTCCGGCCTGCACAGCCCGGTCTTCCTGCAGAAGAACCTGGTCTTCATGGACGGCGCCCGCTGCGAGCGCCTGTGCAAGGCGCTGGCGGAAAAGATCATCGCCACGGTCGGCCCGGTCGATGCGGCGATCTCGCCTGCCGTCGGCGGCATCATCCCCGGCTATGAGACGGCCAAGCACCTGAATGTGCGCTCCATGTATGTCGAGCGCGAGGGCGGCGAGTTCAAACTGCGTCGCGGCTTCTCGGTCGAGCCGGGCGAGAAGATCGTCATGGTCGAGGACATCGTCACCACGGGGCTTTCTTCGCGCGAATGCATCGCCGCGATCCAGAAGGCGGGCGGCGAAGTCGTCGCCGCCGCCTGCATCGTCGACCGTTCGGGCGGCAAGGTCGATGTGGGCGTGCCGCTGATCGCCCTGGCCTCGATGGAGGTGCCGGCCTATCCGGCCGACGCCCTGCCGCCGGAACTGGCCGCCCTGCCGGTCGAGGATCCGGGCAGCCGCCGCCTGTCGAAATAGAGAAGAGAGAACGGGATGAAGCGTCAGCGGGTTCGTCTGGGCGTCAATATCGACCACGTCGCCACGGTTCGTAACGCGCGCGGCGGCGCTCATCCCGATCCGGCCCGTGCGGCCGAGGCGGCGTTGGCGGCCGGGGCCGACGGCATCACCGCCCACCTGCGCGAAGACCGCCGCCACATCACCGACGCCGACATCGACGTGCTGACGGCCCTGTGCCGCCGTGCGGACAAGCCGCTGAACTTCGAGATGGCGGTAACGGAGGAGATGCTGGCCATCGCCCTGCGCCACCGCCCGCACGCCGCCTGTCTGGTGCCGGAACGTCGTGAGGAAGTGACGACCGAGGGCGGCCTGGCCGTCGCCGGTCACGAGGCTCGCATCGCCCCGGTGGTGAAGGCCCTGTCCGACGCTGGAATCCGCGTCAGCCTGTTCATCGAACCGTCCGAAGATCAGGTCGAGGCCGCCGCCGCCGTCGGCGCCCAGGTGGTCGAGTTCCACACTGGCCGCTACTGCCACCTGACCGACCCGGCCGAGCGCGCGGTCGAATTTGATCGTCTGGCCGCCGCCGCGGCCCAGGCCGACATTCTGGGGCTGGAGGTCCATGCGGGCCACGGCCTCGACTACGCCACGGCCGGCGAGGTTCTGGCCATTCGCGAGATCGTCGAGCTGAACATCGGCCACTTCCTGATCGGCGAGGCGGTCTTCGTCGGCCTGGACGCCGCCATCCGTCGGATGCGCGCGGCCATGGACGAGGCTGTGTCATGATCATCGGCGTCGGCGCCGACCTGTCGGACATCCGCCGCATTCAGGCCTCGCTGGACCGTTTCGGCGACCGCTTCAAACAGCGTGTCTTCACCGAGCTGGAGCGCACGCGCTCCGACCGCAAGGCCGATCCGGCGTGGAGCTACGCCAAGCGGTTCGCGGCGAAAGAGGCCTGCGCCAAGGCGCTGGGAACCGGGATGCGATCGGATGTCTATTGGCGCGACATGGGGGTGGTGAACCTGCCTTCGGGTCAGCCGACCCTGGCCCTGACGGGCCACGCGACCGAGCATCTGGCCCGCCTGACCCCGCCGGGGCATGAGGCGCGCATCCACCTGACCCTCAGCGACGAACATCCCTATGCGCTTGCCTTCGTGGTGATCGAAGCCTTGCCGAAGGCGGCTCCCCAGGCCTGATACTGCCGCGAAGGTTGCGGTTCCTTCATCATCCAGAGTCTTGCTCGCGGCGGTTTCAGCGACTACGCCTCGACCTTCAAACCCCGCGTTCGGCGGGGGATTCGAGCAGACGATGAGCGACGACCCCAAGGCGAACGGCGGTGCGGCCAGTCCGGCCCTCGATCCGGCTATGACACGGCCGATCTGGAGTGATGACGGCGATGCGCCCTTCGATATGGGGGACGACCCCGAAGCCCTCGACAGCGAGACACCGATCTTTGCGCCCCGGCGCTCCAGGAAGGCCAAGCGAGTGAAGAAAGAAAAGTCCGCGAGCAACGAAACGGTCGAGATCATCAAGACCGTCGTTTTCGCCCTGCTGATCGCGCTGGTGCTGCGAGTGCTGCTGTTCCAGCCCTTCACCATCCCGTCGGCGTCGATGGAGCCGAACCTGTACGAGGGCGACTACATCGTCGTGTCGAAGTGGTCGTACGGCTACTCGAAACACTCGATCCCGTTCAGCCCGCCCGTGTTCAACGGCCGCATCCTGGGCAAGGGGCCCGAGCGCGGCGACATCGCCGTGTTCAAGCTGCCGCGTGACAACAAGACGGACTACATCAAGCGCGTGATCGGTCTGCCGGGCGACAAGGTGCAGATGATCGCCAACAAGCTCTACATCAACGGCGCGCCGGTTCAGGACGTGGTGGTCAACCGCGCCCAGATGGCCGACATGTTCGGCCCGCGCGCCGTGACCCAGGTGCGTGAGACCCTGCCGGGCGGCCGCACCTTCATGACGCAGGACTTCGGTCCCGGCGGCGATCTGGACGACACCCCGCTGTATGAGGTTCCGGCCGGCCACTACTTCATGATGGGCGACAACCGCGACAACTCGATCGACAGCCGCGTCGAGATGTCGGCGGGCGTGGGCATGGTCCCGGCCGAGAACCTGGTCGGCAAGGCCGAGATCATCATGTTCTCGTGGACGCCGGGCGCCTCGCTGTTCAACCCGGTCAGCTGGTTCGCCAATGTGCGCTTCAGCCGGTTCTTCAAGATCCTCGACTGATGGCCGGCGGACGCACGAACGTGCGCGCCGAGGCCGTGGCGGCCCTGCGCCAGCGCCTGGGCCACGCTTTCGCCGAGCCTGAGCTGCTGGAACGCGCCCTGACCCACTCCAGCGTGGGCGAAGGCGCAGGTCCGCAGGTTCCCGCCGACAACGAGCGGCTGGAGTTTCTGGGCGACCGGGTGCTGGGCTTGCTGGTCGCGGACCGTCTGGTGCGGGATTACCCGTCGGCGGACGAGGGACAGTTGTCCGCCCGTCTGCACGCCCTGGTGGACAAGAGCGCCTGCGCCCGCGTGGGCGAACGGCTGGGCGTCGGCGACGCCCTGCGTCTGTCGCCCGGCGAGACCAAGACCGGCGGCCGCAGAAAGGCCGGAGTCATCGCCGATGCTGTTGAGGCGATCCTGGCGGCTGTCTATCGCGACGGCGGTCTGATCGCCGCTCAGGCCGTGTTCGAACGCGCCTGGGCCGAAGAATTAGCCGCGCCTCCGAGTGCGGCGGTGACCAATCCCAAGTCCGCCCTGCAGGAATGGGCGCAGGGCCAGGGCCGTCCGCTGCCGACCTATGAGGTGGTCCAGCGCACCGGCTCGGATCATGCGCCGACCTTCACGGTCGAGGCGACGGTGACCGGCTATGAACCGGCCCGCGCCCAGGGACGTTCGCGACAGGAGGCGGAAAAGGCCGCCGCCATCGCCCTATTGAAACGAGAAGACGTAATTTGACCGAGACCCCCGAAACCACCGAGATCACCGGCCAGCGCGCGGGCTTCGCGGCCATCATCGGCGCGCCCAATGCGGGCAAGTCGACGCTGGTGAACCGGTTGACCGGCTCCAAGGTCTCCATCGTCACCCAGAAGGTTCAGACCACGCGCTTTCCCGTGCGCGGCATCGCCATCAAGGGCGACGCCCAGATCGTGCTGGTGGACACGCCCGGCATCTTCACGCCGCGCCGCCGTCTGGATCGCGCCATGGTCGCCTCGGCCTGGGGCGGGGCGCAGGACGCTGACGTGGTCGTCCACCTGATCGACGCCCAGTCGCACATCGACGCTGAAGGTCGCGAAGGCACCGCCGCCGACCGTCGCTCGGCCGAGGACACCGAGACCATCATCGCCAATCTGAAGGCGACCGACACCAAGGTCATCCTGGCGCTGAACAAGATCGACGGGATGCGTCGCGACACCCTGCTGGCCCTGTCGCAGCGCCTGTTCGAGACGGGCGTCTATTCCGAGGTCTTCATGATCTCGGCGCTCAGCGGCGACGGCGTGGACGACCTGAAGACCCGACTGGCCCTGGCCATGCCCGAGGGGCCTTGGCTGTATCCCGAAGACCAGTCGGCGGATGTGCCCCTGCGCGTTCTGGCCGCCGAGATCACGCGCGAGAAGGTCTATCTGCGCGTTCATGAGGAATTGCCTTATTCGGCGGCGGTCGAGACGACCTCGTTTGAGGACAAGGCGGACGGCTCGGCCCGCATCGAACAGACCATCTATGTCGAGCGCGAAAGCCAGCGCCCGATCGTCCTGGGCAAGGGCGGCCAGACCCTGAAATGGATCGGCCAGAAGGCGCGCGAGGAACTGATCGAGATCCTGGATCGGCCTGTTCACCTGTTTTTGACCGTCAAAGTCGATCCCAAATGGCAAGACTCAAAGGCATTGTACGCCCAGTTCGGCCTGGAGTTTGACGTCTAGTCTCGTGTTTATCGTCCCCAAGACCGCGGGCGGAAGGCCCTGGTTCCTCGGTTCCCTCGTCGTCGCCGGCCTGATTTCGGCCGGGGCGGGGGCGTGGTTCGTGAAGGCTGTCGCGCCGGAAACCCAGGCGGCCGCCGTCTATCGGACAGACCTGCCCAAGCGCCCGCCGGTCGAGGTGGTCGAGGCCCTGCCGCACCTCAAGGCGCGGCTGGATGAGATGGCGGCCAGCAAGCAGTTCACGGGCGCCGTGCTGGTGGCCAAGGGCGATCAGATCCTGTTCCGTCAGGTCTATGGCAAGGCGAACTATGAGACGGACACGCCCTTCGCCCTGGACACCCGTTTCCGCCTGGCCTCGGTGTCCAAGCAGTTCACCGCCGTCGCCGTTCTGAAGCTTCAGGACGAGGGCAGGCTGTCGGTCGATGATCCGGTCTGCAAATGGATCGAGCCGTGCCCCGACGCCTGGCGGCCGCTGCGTATCCATCACCTGCTGTCGCATACGTCGGGCATTCCGGACGTGATGGCCCAGGCGGAGTGGGGGCGTATCCGCGTCACCCACCGCACGCCGCAGGAACTGACCGAGACCTCGGCCCGCTATGGCCTGCAGTTCGAGCCAGGGACGAAGGTCCGTTACAACAACGCCGCCTTCAACCTGGCGGCCGAGATCGTGTCAAAGGCCAGCGGCCAGCCGTTCGAGACCTATATGGAGCAGGCGATCCTCAAGCCTCTGGGCATGAAGGACACCGGCTCGGACGTGAATAACGACGCCCAGGGTCTGGCCATGGGCTACGGCCTGTTTCCGGCCGGTCTGACGCCGCAGCCCATCGCCAACGTCAGCGTCGTTGCGGGCGCGGGCGCGCTGTACTCGACGCTGGACGACATGCTGGCCTGGAACCGGGCACTGCATCAGGGCCACGTCCTGAGCGACAAGGCCTATGACGACCTGATCGCCGACCACGCCCCGGACGACATGCCCGAGCGGCGCGGCCCGCATCGGGCCTATGGCTACGGCATCTACGTCAGCGCCCTGGGCGAGCGGACCTCTTCGCCGTTCAGCGATCGCCAGATCTATCACACCGGCAGTTGGGCGGGGTTCCGCAACCTGGTGTCCTATCAACCGGATCAGGAAGTGACGGTGGTGGTGCTGTCGAACAACTACCACCTGCGCGATCAGGTGCTGCTCATCAATCAGCAGGCGATGGCCGAGGCTCTGGGGCGTCCGTTCCCGACGGCGCTGGCGCGATAAGGACGAAGGCCGGTCAGGCCTTCATCGAGCCTGTCTCAATGAACCGCTGGTGCCACGACAGCGCCTCGGTCAGCAAATGCGGCGATTGCAGACCGTAGGAGCCCTTCAGCGCGCGGGCGTAATAATCGCTGAGCGCGTCGCGATAGTCGGGGTGGGCGCAGTTGGCGATGATGACCTTCGCGCGCTGCTTGGGCGACAGGCCGCGCAGATCGGCCAGTCCCTGTTCCGTGACGATAACCTGCACGTCCTGGGTGATGTGGTCGACGTGGCTGGCCATGGGGACGATGGCCGAGATCTTGCCGCCCTTGGCCGTCGAGGGCGTGACGAAGCAGGAGATATAGGCGTTGCGCGCAAAGTCGCCCGAGCCGCCGATGCCGTTCTGGATGCGCGAGCCCATCACGTGGGTCGAGTTGACGTTGCCGTAGATGTCGGCCTCGATCAGGCCGTTCATGGCGATGCAGCCCAGACGGCGGATGATCTCCGGGTGGTTCGAGATTTCCTGCGGGCGCAGGATGATCTTGCCGCGGAACTGCTCCATGCGGCTGTTCAGATCGGCGGCGGCCTCGGGGCTGAGCGAGAAGGCGGTGGCCGAGGCGACGGTCAGTTTCCCTGAGTCCAGCAGGTCCAGCATCCCGTCCTGCAGCACCTCCGTATAGGCGGTCAGGTTCTCGAACGGGCTGTCGGCCAGACCCGCCAGCACGGCGTTGGCGACATTGCCCACGCCCGATTGCAGCGGCAGCAGATGGGCGGGCAGGCGGCCCAGCTTCACCTCATGCTGCAGGAATTCGATCAGATGCCCGGCGATGGCCGTCGCGCTGGCGTCCGGCGCGGCGAAGGGCAGGTTTCGGTCGGGGCTGTCCGTCTCGACGATGGCGGCGATCCTGGACGGATCGACGCGGAAGACGGTCTCGCCGATCAGGTCGGTCGGCTTGGTCAGCGGGATCGGCACCCGCGCGGGCGGCAGGGCGGTGCCGTAATAGATGTCGTGCATCCCCTCCAGCGCGGCGTTCTGCCAGCTGTTGACCTCAAGGATGATCTGGTCGGCGCGGTCCAGCCAGGTCTTGTTGTTGCCGATGGAGGACGAAGGGATCAGGGCGCCGTCCTCGCGGATGCCCGACACCTCGACCACCGCCGTCTCCAGCGGGCCGAGGAAACCCTGCCAGGCCACCGGCGCCACCTGCGACAGGTGCATGTCGAGGTATTCCATCTCGCCCTTGTTGATCTTCTCGCGGGCGATGGGATCGGAGTTGTAGGGCAGGCGGAACTCGATGCCGTCGGCCTTGGCCAGGGCGCCGTCCAGTTCCGGCCCGGTCGAGGCGCCGGTCCAGACCTTCAGCTTGAAGGGATTGCCTGCCGCATGCTCGGCCTCGATCCGCTCGGCCAGCGCCATCGGCACGACCTTGGGATAGCCCGAGCCGGTGAAGCCGCTCATGCCCACGGTCGAGTTGGCCGGGATCAGGGCGGCGGCGTCCTGGGCGGACATGATCTTCGACTTGAGGGCGGCGTTACGGACGCGGGACATCGCAAACCTGACGGCTGGAGCCGGGGAGGGCTCAAGGAACGACGCGGACATAGGCGCCGCATCACCCTGATTCCAATACGGCTTTGGTCGTAACAGTCCGTGATCACAAAGGCGTCAACCGCCGGGTTTCCAGTCCGCCGCCGGGTTGGTGTTGACCATCCACGGGATGCCGAACCTGTCGGTCAGGCTGCCGAAGCCGGGCGACCAGAAGGTTTCGGCGAAAGCCATGCCGACCTTGCCCCCTTCGGACAGGGCGTCGAAGACTTCGCGCGCCTTGGCGAGGTCGTCGGTGTGATACGACACGTCAAAGCCGTTCTTGGGCTTGTCGATGTTCGGGGCGAACTCTGGCGGCAGGTCGGCGCCCATGATGGCCTGGTCCCCGATCTCCAACCAACCGTGCATCAACCAGTCCTTGTATTTGGGATCGACCGGCATGTCGGGCGGGCCGTCGCCGAACGGAAAGGCGGCCGTGACCTTGCCGCCCAGGATGCGGGCGTAGAACTCCAGCGCCTCGCGGCACTGGCCCTGGAAGCTGAGACTGGTGACGATCTTCATGAGACCCTCCTTCGGATGGAGGCGGAACGCACAGGGCGAGCGAGGTTTCCGTTTCTTGGGGCCGGGATGAGCGGATGTGTGGGAGCTTTCACGAACTTCGGAACAGGACTAGAACATCTTCATGATCACCGCCGCCCTGATGATGCTCCAACTGTCCGCCGCGTCCGCCGAGACTGCGCCTGTCGAGCGCACGCTGGACGCCATGCACGCCGCCGCCTCGGTGGCGGACGGCGAGGCCTATTTCGCGACCTTCACGCCGGACGCCCGCTTCATCGGCACCGATGCCGCCGAGCGGTGGAGCCTGCCGGAGTTCCGCGCCTACGCCACGCCCTACTTCTCGCAGGGCAAGGGCTGGACCTATCGACCGACGGCGCGGACCGTGACCATCGCCCCGATCGACTGCCGCTGCGTCGCCTGGTTCGACGAGGTGCTGGACAATGACGCCTATGGGACCACGCGCGGCTCGGGCGTGTTGCGCTTGACCGAGGACGGCTGGAAGATCGAGCAATACGTCCTCAGCTTCGCCGTACCGAACGACAAGGCGCGCGCCGTCGTCGACGCCATCAAGGCCGACTGATGGAGGTTCAGGACGACGCCTTCGTGCTGTCGGCGCGGGCGCATGGCGATACGGGGGCGGTGGTCGATCTGCTGACCGAGCGGCACGGCCGCCGCGCCGCCTATGTCGCGGGCGGGGCGTCGCGTCGGATGCGGCCCTTCCTTCAGCCCGGCGCGCGGGTCGTGGCCGATCTGCGGTCGCGGACGTCGGATCAGCTGGGTTCGGCGCGGCTGGAGCCGGTGGGCGAAGGCCCGGCCGCCTTGTTCGACGACCCGCTGGCCTTGACCGGACTGAGCGCCGCCGCAGCGGTGGCGCAGGGCGCCCTGCCGGAGCGGGAGCCGCATCCCGGCGCCTTTTACGCCTTTGAGGCGCTGATGGGCGCGTTCGCCGTGCCCGAGGTCTGGCCCGCCATCTTCGTGCGGTTCGAAGCCGGGTTGCTGGAGGACTTGGGCTTCGGTCTCGATCTGTCGCGCTGCGCCTCAACGGGGTCGATGGACGATCTGGTCTGGGTCAGCCCCCGCACCGGCCGCGCCGTCAGCCGTGAGGCGGGCGCGCCCTATGCCGACAAGCTGTTGGCTCTTCCCCCCTTCATGCTGGGCGCGCAGGCGGGGCTGGGCGAGGGAGACGTGAAGGCGGGGCTGGAGCTGACGGGGCATTTTCTTGAGCAGTTCGTCTTCCACGCCTTGAACCGGCCCCTGCCGCCCGCGCGGGTCTGGATGATCGACAAGCTGGGCGACGCCGGGCGGCTGTAACGCCTTCGCCGGGATGAGCGGGAAGGGTCAGAGGCGGGTCAGCCCCGCAATCGCCTCGCGCGTTTCCCTTTCCAGCATCGCGACCAGTTCGGCGGCAGGCAGCGCCCGGCCCAGCGGCGCGCCTTGCCCGGCCCAGTGCGGAGCATAGCCGTTGTCTCCCTTGGCCCTGGCCGCGGCGTTCAGCGCCTTGCCGAGGTCGTAGGCGTAAGGATAGGCGGCGATCTTCGTCTCATCGGCGCGGCGCATGAAGGCGTTCTCGACCCCGCGCGCCGGGCGGCCGGAGATGGCCGCGCTGACCCGCGTGCGCCCGGCCTCGACTCCTGCCAAGGCCGCCCGATAGGCCGCATCCGCCGCCGATTCCGGGCACGATGCGAAGGCTGTCCCCATCTGCGCCCCGGCCGCCCCCAGCGTCAGCGCCGCCGCGATCCCGGCGCCGTCCATGATCCCGCCCGCCGCGACGACGGGGATCGGCAGATCACGCGCCAGCAGGCGCGTCAGCGGCAAGGTCGCAAAGCGCGGATCGTCGGCAGGGTCGAAGACACCGCGATGACCGCCCGCCTCGACCCCTTGGGCGATCACCATGTCGAACCCGGCGGCGACAGCGGCGCGGCCTTCCTCGGGCGTGGTGGCGCTGGCGACCAGGACGCAGCCCGCCGCCTTCAGCGCCGCCACCTGATCGGCGCGCGGCAGGCCGAAATGGACGCTGACCACGGCAGGCCGTTCCTCGACCAGCACGGCCAGCTTGGCGTCGTCGGTCAGGAAGCTCTGGTAGATGTCGTTGAGGCGCTCGGGCGGCGCCGCGTCGAACTCGGTGAAGATCGGACGCAGGCTGTCGATCCAGACGGCGTCGCGCGCTGGATCGGCCGCGATCGGCGCATGGCAGAACAGATTGACGTTGAACGGCCGGTCGGTCAGCGCCTTCACCGCGCGGATGGCCTTACGGCTCGCCTCGGCGTCGATGGCCCCCAGGGCGATGGAGCCCAGCGCCCCCGCATTCGACACGGCGGCGGCCAGTTCGGCGGTCGAGGTTCCCGCCATCGGCGCCTGGATCAGGGGGACGGTCAGGCCGAGGCGGTCGGTCAGGGCGGTCTTCATTGGGGCTCCCTCGCGCGTTTCTGCACAGATAGGCGCTGACAATCCCGGCGTCAGGCCTCGGCTGCGCTAGACTTTCCTCGTCCGATCATTGATTCGAAGCCGTATGACCATCCACACCCCGACGCCCGAAGGCGGCCGCATCGTCGAAGAGCCGATGGGCGATGCGCTGTCCAAGCGCTATCTGGCCTACGCCCTGTCGACGATCACCAACCGGGCGTTGCCCGACGTGCGCGACGGCTTCAAGCCGGTGCACAGGCGCATTATGTACGCCATGCACCAGATGCGGCTGAACCCGCAGGCGGCCGCGCGCAAATGCGCCAAGGTCGTCGGCGAGGTCATGGGCGGCTATCACCCGCACGGCGACGCCTCCATCTATGAGGCCCTGGTCCGTCTGGCTCAGGACTTCGCTCAGCGCTATCCGCTGGTGGACGGGCAGGGGAACTTCGGCAACATCGACGGCGATAGCGCGGCGGCCATGCGCTATACCGAGTGCAAGCTGACGTCCGCCGCCGTCCTGCTGCTGGACGGCATCGATCAGGACGCGGTCGACTTCCGCCCCACCTATGACGATCAGGACGAAGAGCCGGTGGTCCTGCCGGCGGGCTTCCCCAACCTGCTGGCCAACGGATCGTCGGGCATCGCCGTGGGCATGGCGACCTCCATCCCGCCGCATAACGTGGGCGAACTGATCGACGCCTGCCATCTGTTGCTGGAGCGGCCGGACGCCACGACCGTCGATCTGATGCAGATCGTGCCGGGGCCGGACTTCCCGACGGGCGGCGTGTCGGTCGAAAGCCAGGCCGCCATTCTGGACGCCTATGAGACCGGCCGTGGCGGTGTTCGGCTGCGGGCCAAATGGGTCGAGGAAAAGCTCGATCGCGGCGCCTATCAGATCGTCATCACCGAGATGCCGTATCAGGTGCAGAAGTCGCGCCTGATCGAGGCCCTGGCCGACCTGATCGAGAACAAGAAGGCGCCCCTGCTGGGCGACGTGCGCGATGAGTCGGCGGAGGATATCCGCCTGATCCTCGAACCGAAGAACCGCACCATCGAGCCTGAAATGCTGATGGAAAGCCTGTTCAAGCTGTCCGATCTCGAGGTGCGCTTCCCCATCAACATGAACGTGCTGGATGCCACCGGCACGCCGCGCGTCATGGGTCTGAAGGAATGCCTGCAGGCCTTCCTGGATCACCGCCGCGTGGTGCTGAACCGCCGCAGCCAGTGGCGCATCGCCCGCGTCGAGAAGCGCCTGCACCTGTTGGAAGGCCTGCGCATCGTCTTCCTGAACCTGGACGAGGTCATCCGCATTGTCCGCGAGGAAGAGCAGCCCAAGGCGGCCCTGATCGCGACGTTCGGACTGAGCGAGCTTCAGGCCGACTTCATTCTCGACACCCGCCTGCGCCAGCTGGCCCGTCTCGAAGAAATGACGATCGAGAAGGAATTCAATGAGCTGTCGGAAGAACTTGCAGCGCTGCAGGCGCTGACGTCCTCCGAGGCCAGGCAGTGGAAGGCCATCGGCAAGGAATTGGAGGCCGTGCGCAAGGCGCTGGTCTCGCCGCGCCGCACCCTGATGGGAGAGGCGGTCGACGCCTCGGCCTTCGTCGCGCCGGAAGCCTTCATCCCGCGCGAAGCGATCACCGTCATCCTGTCCGATCGCGGCTGGATCCGCGCCGCCAAGGGCAAGGTCGACGATCCCTCGGAACTGAAGTTCAAGGAAGGCGACAAGCTGGGCTTCCTGGTCCCCGCCTATACGACGGACAAGCTGCTGGTCGGGGCGTCGGACGGGCGCATCTTCACCATCGGCGCCGACAAGCTGGCGTCGGGGCGCGGCCACGGCGAACCGCTGCGTCTGATGATTGATCTCGACGAGAAGGCCGAGATCATCAACGTCGTAGCGCATGAGCCGAACGCAAAGCTGCTGGTCGCCTCGAAGGCGGGCTACGGTTTCGTGGCGCCCGAGAACGACCTTCTGGCTCAGAAGCGCGGCGGCAAGCAGGTGCTGAACGGCGAGATGCTGGCCATGCTGCGCGTGCCCAGCCAGCCGCAGGGCGACCACGTCGCCGTCATCGGCGAGAACATCAAGGCGCTGATCTTCCCCTTGGCCGAACTGCCCGAAATGGGCCGGGGCAAGGGCGTGAAGCTGCAGAACTACAAGCAGGGCGGCCTGGCCGATGTGGCGGTGTTCAACGCCGAAGCGGGGCCTGAATGGGCCGACGGCGGCGGCCGCCGCCGCAACTGGCCGGACTGGAAGGACTGGCTGGGCAAACGCGCCGGCGCCGGCCGCCAGGGTCCGCGCGGCCTGCGCAAGTTCCGCTGAGTTCAACCCTCTCCCGGCGGGAGAGGGAAGGGTGACGCCGAATTCATTGGTTGCGGCGTCTTCCGGCCCGCATAGTCGCGGCTGATCTTTCGGAGGAGGCTCAATGATCACCTGGATCATCATCGGCGTCATCGTCGTCATTCTGCTGTTCGTCGTGGTCGGCGCGTACAACAAGCTGGTGAAGCTGGATCAGACGGCGAACCAGTCGTTCGCCGACATCGACGTGCAGTTGAAGCAACGCCAGGATCTGATCCCCAACCTGGTCGAGACGGTGAAGGGCTACGCCACGCACGAGCGCGGCACCCTGGACGCCGTGACCCAGGCGCGCGCCGCCGCTGCGGGCGCTCGCACCATCGACGAGAAGGTGCAGACCGAAAACATGCTGACGGCGACGCTCGGCCGCTTGTTCGCCGTGTCCGAGGCCTATCCGGACCTGAAGGCCAACGCCAACTTCCAGCAGTTGCAGATGGACCTGTCGGACATCGAGAACAAGCTGGCCGCCGCGCGCCGCTTCTTCAACAACGCCGTCAGCGAATTCAACGCCGTGCGCCGTCAGTTCCCGACGGTCCTGTTCGCGGGGATGTTCGGCTTCGGCGCGGACAAGCCCTTCTTCGACGTGGGCGAGGGCGAACGTGCTGCCCTGAACGCCGCCCCGCCGACGGTGAAGTTCTAAGCCCCAATGGCGGTTTTCGGTCAGGCCGTCGGCCTCAAGACCCACATCTGGCGGAACAACACCCGGTCGGCGATCTTGCTGGCCGGGTTCCCGGTGCTGCTGGTCGGCATATTGTTCGGCATTCAGGTGCTGATGATGGGGTTCGGCCTTCTGCCCAATTCGGGCGGCGACCTGGGTCAGGATCTGGCGCTGGCGGCGTCCATGCTGGGCTGGACAGTGCCCTTCGCCGCCATCGCGGCGGCGATCTGGTTCGTCATCGCCTATTTCGGCAATCAGATGATGATCGACGTCATGACCGGAGCGCGAAAGGTTGAGCGTCGGAGCGAGCCGGACCTCTATAATCTGCTGGAGAACCTGGCGATCTCGCGCGGGATGAAGACGCCCGCCCTGCGCATCATCGAAAGCCCGTCGCTGAACGCCTATGCGTCCGGCCTGCACGAGGGCAACTACAGCGTCACCGTCACGCGCGGCCTGATGCAGACCTTGAACCGCGACGAGATGGAGTGCGTCCTGGCGCACGAGCTGACCCACGTCATCAACAAGGACGTGCGGACCATGGTGATCGCCTCGATCTTCGCGGGGATTATCAGCGTGGTGGCTGAACTGGTGTTCCGCAGCCTGTTCTATGTGCGCGGCGGCCGCGGCGGGAACAACAAGAACGCCATGCCGCTGATCCTGATCGGCCTGGCCATCGGGGTGATCGGCTTCGGCCTGGCCGCCGTCATCCGCATGACCCTGTCGCGGACGCGGGAGTATGTGGCCGACGCCGGGGCGGTGGAGCTGACCAAGAACCCGGACGCCATGATCTCGGCCCTGCGCAAGGTGTCGGGCCAGTCGAAGCTGGAGGCGCCGGATGAACTGAGGGGCATGTTCCTGGATAATACGGCGGAGAAGGCGGGGTTCTCGGGCCTGTTCGCCACTCATCCGCCGATCTCGAAAAGGATCGCGGCCCTGGTGCAGTTCGCCGGCGGTCGGGACGACGGGCCGTGGGGCGGAGCGCCTCAGGCCGCAGGCACGGCGGTGCCGACGACCTGACGCAGTCTTCTCCCTCCCCACCCGGTCGCTGCGCGACCACCGTCCCCATGAAGGGGAGGGAGAGGCGTGGCGTCTATTCCTCCAGCCGCTCCCAGCCCCAGGGGCGCAGGGCCTCCAGCGGGCGGAACTCGGCCTTGTAGTCCATCTTGGGCGAGCCCTGGACCCAGTAGCCTAGATACACATACGGCAGGGCCACAGTCTGGGCCTGATGCAGGTGATCCAGGATGGCGAAGCGGCCCAGGCTGCGGCGCTCCAGATCCGGGTCGAAGAAGCTGTAGACCATCGACAGGCCGTCATGCAGCAGGTCGGTCAGGCAGACGCCGACCAGGCGGCCGGGGCCGTCATCCTCGCTGGGCAGGCGGTATTCGATCAAATGGGTGCGGACGGCGGTGTCCTCGACCATCGATACATAGTCCAGCCAACTCATGTCGCTCATGCCGCCGCCGGGGTGGCGGGCGTTCAGATAGCGGCGCAGCAGGTTGAACTGCTCCATCGTCGCCTCGGCCTCGACCAGGCCGCGCGACAGGTCGGCGTTGCGGGCCAGGATGCGGCGGCGCGAGCGCGAGGGTTCGAAGTCCGCCACCGGAATCCGCACCGAGACGCAGGCCGCGCAGGCCTCGCAGGCCGGGCGGTAGGCGATGTTCTGACTGCGGCGGAACCCGGCCTGGGTCAGGGCGTCGTTGACGTCGGCCCCGTCGTTGAACGGCAGGTTGGCGAAGACCTTGCGTTCGAACTGACCCGGCAGATAGGGGCAGGGCGCGCTGGCCGTCATGAAGAAGCGGAGTTGGCGCGAGAAGAAGTGCTGGGTCACGGCTGTCGCTCCGTGACGGTTTCAGCGCCCGCACAGGGGCCGGATGGATACGCGCGGCTCATGATCTGATTTGGCGCGCAACCAGCCGTTTTCGCAAGCCTTCTTCGTGCGGCGAAGGTGTCGCCGCACGGCCTCACAGGCTGGTGTCCGTAGGCAGGACCGGCGCCTCTCGCAGCAGGACGATGGCGATGCGGCGGTTGCCCGCCAGCGACGGGTCGTCGGGATACAGCGGATCGGAGCCCGCCTTGCCCGCGACCGAATAGACCCGGTCGCTGTTCACGCCCGCGCCCTGCAGGGTCAGACGCGAGGCGTCGGCGCGCGCCGAGGACAGGGGCCAGTCGCCGGGGCTGCTGGCGCGGCTGGAGCCGGCGACAGCGCTGGTGTGGCCGGTGATGCTGATGCGGTTGGGCAGTTGGTTGATGACCTTGGCCACGGCGCGCAGCAGCAGCTGGGCGCGCGGATTGGGGCGGGCCGAGCCGTTCTCGAACATCGAGCGGCCTTCCTGATCGACCAACTGGATGCGCAGGCCCTCGGGCGTCTGGTCGATGATCAGCTGTTTCGACAGCTCGGCCAGTTCCGGCATGGACTGCATGGCCTGGCGCAGGGATTCGGCGGCGCTGGCGAAGTCAGCGGCCTCACGCCGGGCGATCTCGGCGCGCAGGGCGGCTTCGCTGGCCGAGGCCAGGTTGGAGTTCTGGCCTGCTTCCTGTGGGGCGTCGGGGGCCTCGGGGGCCAGTTGTTCGATGACGGCGTTGGACCCGGCGCCCTTGGCGCCTTCGGAATCGCCTAGCGAGGTGCCGCCCAGGATGCCGCCGGAGCCCGAGGTCGAGGCCGAGACGTTGGCCGGGGCGAAATATTCGGCGATGCCGCGCTTCTGCTCCGGATCAGTCGTGTTGATCAGCCACATCAGCAGGAAGAAGGCCATCATGGCCGTGACGAAGTCGGCGTAGGCCACCTTCCACGCGCCGCCGTGATGGCCGTGGCCGGACACCTTCTTCACCTTCTTGATCAGGATCGGGCGATCGTTCAGCGCCATGGGGCGGGTCCGTCTTAACCGTGTTCGTTCGCCCTAAATCCCATGCGGGGCTTAAGAAGCGGTTGCGGAGAGCTGCGACGGCGCGCCGCGCCCTTGCCGATGCGGGTCGCACAGCCTAGCTGATGGCCATGTCACAGTCGCCCGCTTCCCCCGCCGATGATTTCGACCCCCGCGCCTATCGCCGGGCGCTGGGCGGGTTCGCCACCGGGGTGTGCGTGGTCACGGCCCATACGGTCGACGGGCCGCTGGGGATCACGGTGAACAGCTTCACCTCGGTCTCGCTGGATCCGCCGCTGGTGCTGTGGTGCATGGACATCAAGTCCGACCGCCACGACGCCTTCGCCGGGGCCGACCGCTTCGCCGTGCACATGCTGCCGGTCGAGGATCAGGCCATGTCTGATCGCTTCGCCTGGGGCGTGTGCCGTTTGTCGGACGATGAGTTCGCGGTGGATGATCCCGAGCCGCCGCGCCTGCTGAATGCGGTGACGCGTCTGACCTGCCGGACTCACGAGCGCATCGTCATGGGCGACCATCTGGTCATCGTCGGCCAGGTTGAGGCGTTCGATACCCGGCCCGGCGACGCGCTGACCTATTTCCGCGGCAAATACGGCAAGGCGGTCGATCCGACCGCCTGACGCGTCCTTCTCCCACAAGGGGAGAAGGGACTTAGCCCATCATCCGCGCGGCTTGCGGCGCGAAGTAGCTGATGACGCCGGACGCCCCCGCGCGCTTGAACGCGTGCAGGCTTTCCAGAATCGCGCGGTCCGGGTCCAGCCAGCCGTTGGCGAAGGCGGCCTGCATCATCGCGTACTCGCCCGACACCTGATAGGCGAAGGTCGGAACCTTGAACGTCTGCGACACCAGTCGGACGATATCCAGATAGGGCAGGCCCGGCTTGACGATCAGGGCGTCAGCGCCTTCCGACAGGTCCATAGCCACCTCGCGCAGAGCCTCCTCGGCGTTGGCGAAGTCCATCTGATAGGTCTTCTTGTCGCCGGTCAGGGATTTCGACGAGCCCACCGCGTCGCGATACGGGCCGTAGAAGGCCGAGGCGTATTTGGCGGCATAGCTGATGATCAGGGTGTCGCTCAGCCCGTTGGCTTCCAGCGCCTCGCGGATGGCCTGAACGCGGCCGTCCATCATGTCGGACGGAGCCACAGCGTCTGCGCCCGCGTGGGCGTGGATGAAGGCCTGCTCGGCCAGCCGTTCCAGCGTCGGGTCGTTGACGATGCGGCCGTTCTCCAGAACGCCGTCGTGGCCGTGGTCGGTGTAGCAGTCCAGCGCCACGTCGGTCATGACGCCGATCTCGGGCGCAGCGTCCTTGATGGCGCGAATGCAGTCGGGAATCAGGCCGTCCGGGTCGGTGGCGGCGGTGGCGACATTGTCCTTCAGCCCGTCGTTCACGTTCGGGAACAGGGCGACCATCGGAATGCCCAGATCGCGCGCCTCGACGGCGGCCTTGGCGGCCTCCTTGGGCGACAGGCGGAAGACGCCCGGCATGGAGGCGACCGGCTGGCGGTCCTCGGCGCCGTCATGGACGATCAGCGGCCAGATCAGATCGGCGGGCGTCAGGGTCGTCTCGGCGACCAGACGACGCACCCACGGCTGCGAACGCAGGCGACGCGGGCGGGCGTAGGGAAAGGCGGCGGGCTGGAAGGGCATGGTCATGCGCGCGGCTTAAAACAAAGCGCGGGTAGAGGCAAAAGACGAACTGTCCACCTATGCTCGCCCTATCTCCCGCTCATCCCGGCGTCCGTCGGGATGAGCGGGGTGTGGGTGCTGACGCATCTGCAAGGTGACGCGCGCGTCGCCAGCCGTTAGAAGCGCCCCGAACGCCCCGTCAGAGGGCAGGCTGTAATGCGGGAGCTTTCATGGACTTCGCCCTCACCGACGATCAACGCGCCATTCAGGACGCGGCCCGCGCCTTCGCCGAGGCCGAGCTGGCTCCGCATTCGGCCCGCTGGGATGAAGACAAGCATTTCCCGGTCGACGTGCTGAAGTCCGCCGCCGAGATGGGCTTCGCCGGCATCTATACGGGCGAGGAACATGGCGGCATGGGCCTGGGCCGGGTCGAGGCGGCGCTGATCTTTGAAGAGCTGTCGCGCGGCGATGTGGCGACGGCGGCCTTTATCTCGATCCACAATATGGCGACGTGGATGATCGACAGCTTTGGCTCGGACGAGCTGCGGGCGCGCTTCGTGCCGTCGCTGGTCGGGATGGAGAAGATCGCCAGCTACTGCCTGACCGAGCCGGGCTCGGGCTCTGACGCGGCGGCGCTGCGGACGACGGCGGTGCGCGACGGCGACCATTATGTGCTGAACGGCGCCAAGGCCTTCATTTCCGGCGCCGGGACGTCGGATGTCTATGTCGTCATGGTCCGCACGGGCGGCGAGGGGCCGAAGGGCATCTCGACCCTGGTGGTTGAGGCGGGCACGCCCGGCCTGTCGTTCGGCGCCAATGAGAAGAAGATGGGCTGGAACGCCCAGCCGACCGCCGTGGTCAGCTTCGACGACTGCCGGGTGCCGGTCGCCAATCTGATGGGCGAGGAAGGCGCGGGCTTCAAATACGCCATGGCCGGTCTGGACGGCGGGCGCCTGAACATCGCCGCCTGCTCGCTGGGCGGGGCGCGTCTGGCGCTGGAGACGGCGCAGGACTACGTCGCCAGCCGCAAGCAGTTCGGCCAGGCCATCGGCCAGTTCCAGAACACCCAGTTCGAGCTGGCGGACATGGCCACGGACCTTGAGGCCGCCCGCCTGATGGTGCTGCGCGGCGCCTGGGCCATCGACACCGGCCACGCGGAAAAGACCAAGTGGTGCGCCATGGCCAAGCGCCTGACGACCGACGCCTGCTTCCAGATCGCCGATCAGGCGCTGCAGCTGCACGGCGGCTACGGCTATCTGAAGGACTACCCGCTGGAGCGGATCGTGCGCGACCTGCGCGTTCACCGCATCCTGGAAGGCACCAATGAGATCATGCGCGTGATCGTGGCGCGCGAGCTGGCGCGCTAGAGCGAAGTCGGTTCACATGCGATCGCATGTGAACTCAGATATTCGCTCTAGGCATTGATGCTGGACCATTGATCCGAGTTCGGATTGATCCAATCCGAATCGATAATGGTCTAGGCCTCAGCCGCAGCGCCTCGCCAGGTTCACCAGCGCGGCGGACTGGCCCAGATACCAGGGCTCGTCCGCCTCGTTCGGGGCGTCGAGATCGACGTTGCGCGCCTGTTTCAGCGCGGCCTTGCCTTCGGGCGACAGGGTGTAGACCTGCCGGTCCATCTCATCGACCGAGGGCGTCAGTCGGTAGTCCGCGCCGTCGACCGTCAGGGTCAGGGCGCGCTGGCCGGGGGCGGGCGATCCCGGAAAGTCATAGAAATACTGGAATGTGACCTGGCCGCCCGCACAGTGCGCGCGGGTGATGACGCCGGTGAAGTTCCAGTTCAGGAAGCTGGCGACCGCGCCTTCGCCCGATACGTCGTGCGTCACCCACTGAGCGCCCCTTTCATCGGCGGGAGCGGCGGTCAGGGTCAGGGCGGCTGTCATCGCGGCGATGAGCATGGAGTGCTGTCTTTCGTGAACCAGGCGGGGCCATACCAACGCTGCTGCAGCGCGAATGCAAGACGGCTCTTCGGCTTTACCCGCGACGGCGCCGGCTCTAGACCCAAGGCATGAGCACTGAATCCGAAGTCATCACCCGCATCGAAAATGGTGTCGGCCGCATCACCCTGAACAGGCCGAAGGCGATCCACGCCCTGAACCGACCCATGTGCGAGGCGATGATCGAGGCGCTGCTGACCTGGCGCGCTGACGACGCGGTGAAGTCTGTGCTGATCGACCATGCAGGGGAGCGCGGCTTCTGCGCCGGGGGCGACATCCGCATGATCGCCGAGAGCGGGGCAGGGGACGCCTCGGAGGCCAAGGCCTTCTTCAGCACCGAATACCAGCTGAACCATCTGATGTTCGTCTATCCCAAGCCGATCACGGCGGTGGTGGACGGCATCGTCATGGGCGGCGGCGTGGGCATCAGCGAGCCCGCCGACGTCCGCATCGCCACCGAGCGCACCACCTACGCCATGCCCGAGACGGGCATCGGTTTGTTCCCCGATGTGGGCGGCGGCTGGTTCCTGCCGCGCCTGCCGGGCCAGACGGGCGTGTGGCTGGCGCTGACCGGCGCGCGTCTGAAGGCGGCGGATACGGTGGCGCTGGGCATTCACACCCACTTTGCGCCGAGCGAGGGCGTCGAGGCGTTGAAGACCGAACTTCTGGCCGCGCCCGCCGACCCGAAAGCGGTCGCCGATCGCATCGCCGGCGACGCCGGGCCGTCGCCGCTGGCTCCGCACCGCGAAGCCATCGACCGCCTTTTCGCCTTCGACACTGTGGAAGAGATCGTCGCCGCCCTTGCGGCTGACGGATCGGAGTGGGCGCTGAAGCAGCTGGACGTCCTGAAGACCAAGTCGCCGCAGTCGCTGAAGATCTCGCTGCGCCAGATCCGCACCGGGGCGACCCTGACCGACTTCGCCGACAACATGGCGATGGAATACGCCCTGGGCGGGCGCGTGGTTCAGACCCACGATTTCCAGGAAGGCGTGCGCGCCGTCATCATCGACAAGGACAATGCGCCCCAGTGGTCGCCGGCCGAGCTTTCTTCGGTTTCGAACGCCCAGATCGAGGCCCTGTTCGCGCCACTGCCCGCCGATGAGGCATGGAAACCGCTTAACGGCTGATTTCGCGCAAGCTTCATTGTTCAAGGCGGGGGAAAGGCCTATCTTGCCGGCATGAGTAAGCGCTGGACCCCCGAATCCTGGAGAAACAAGCCCGTCCTGCATATGCCGACGGACTATCCGGACGCCGCCGAACTGGCGCGCGTCGAAGACGAGCTGCGCGCGATGCCGCCCCTCGTCTTTGCGGGCGAGGCGCGCAAGCTTACCGACCATCTGGCCCAGGTCGAGGCGGGGAACGCCTTCCTGCTGCAGGGCGGCGACTGCGCCGAGAGCTTCAAGGAGTTCTCGACCGACAACATCCGCGACACCTTCCGCCTGATCCTGCAGATGGCGGTGGTGCTGACCTTCGCCGGCCGCAAGCCGGTGGTGAAGGTCGGCCGCATCGCTGGTCAGTTCGCCAAGCCGCGCTCGTCTCCGGTCGAGGAGATCGGCGGGGTCGAGCTGCCGTCCTATCGCGGCGACATCATCAACGGCATGGGCTTCACGCCGGAAGAGCGGATGCCTGACCCGCAGCGCCTGATCCGCGCCTATAACCAGTCGGCCTCGACGCTGAACCTGCTGCGCGCCTTCGCGGGCGGGGGTTATGCCGACCTGTACAACATCCACCGCTGGACGCTGGGCTTCGCCGACGACGGCGCGGGCGCGGCCTACCGCGAGCTGGCCGACAAGATCACCGAGGCCCTGGCCTTCATGGAGGCGGTCGGCGTCACGCCTGAAACCCATCCCGACCTGTCGCGCGTCGAGGTCTTCACCAGCCACGAAGCCCTGCTGCTGAACGTCGAGAGCGCCCTGACGCGCCTGGATGGCTCGACCGGCGAATGGTTCGACACCTCGGCTCACATGCTGTGGATCGGCGAGCGCACGCGTCAGTTGGACGGCGCCCACATCGAGTTCATGCGCGGCATCTCCAACCCCATCGGGGTCAAGTGCGGGCCGACCATGACGGCCGACGACCTGCTGCCGCTGATCGACGCCCTGAACCCGAACAACATCCCGGGCCGCCTGACGCTGATCGGCCGTTTCGGTCACGACAAGGTGGGCGACCGCCTGCCGGGTCTGATGCGGGCGGTGAAGGCGGCGGGCAAGCGCGTCATCTGGTCGATCGACCCGATGCACGGCAATACGCTGAAGGCCGGCAACGGCTACAAGACCCGGCCGTTCGACCGTGTCATGGGCGAGGTCCGCAGCTTCATCGATGTGGCCGAGGCCGAGGGCGTCCACCCCGGCGGCGTCCACCTGGAAATGACCGGCCAGAACGTTACTGAATGCATCGGCGGCGCCCAGGCGGTGACCGAGGACGATCTGTCGAGCCGTTATCACACCCACTGCGATCCGCGTCTGAACGCGGATCAGGCGCTGGAGATGGCCTTCCTGGTCGCCGAGCGCCTCAAGGCCGGGCGACAGGCCCGGTCCGAGGCCGCATGACGGCAGAAGACGAAACGCCCGGCCGCGTCGCCTATCAGGGCGCGCCGGGCGCCTTCAGCCATGAGGCTTGCCTCGACCTGCGCCCGTGGGACGAGGCGGTCGGCTTTGAGACCTTTCGGGGCGCGATCGACGCCGTCCTGAGCGGCGACTGCCATTGCGCCCTGATCCCCGTCGAGAACTCAACCGTGGGCGTAGTCGAACCCGCCGCCACCCTGGTGCGGCAGGCCAGGCTGGTCGCGGTCAGCGAGGCCTGGCGGCCGATCCGCCTGGCGCTGCTGGGCGCGCCTGAGGCGCGCTTGTCGGATGTGAAGACGGCTGAAAGCCATCCTGTCGCCCTGCAGCAATGCTCCAAGGCGTTGAATGAGATGAAGATCGCGGCGGTCGAGGCGTTTGACACCGGGGGCGCAGCCGCCGCCGTGGCCGAGGCGGACGACGTGACCCGCGCCGCCGTAGCGCCCGCTCGCGCCGCCGAGGTCTATGGATTGGTGGTTCTGCGCAACGATTTGCAGGATTTCAGCGACAACCGGACGCGTTTTGTCCTGTTCACGGCCCCTCAGGGTTGACCGCGCATAAAGTTTGCGGCTTTAAGGTCCGGTCGGATCGACCTTGATCCAGAAACCGGACCGGATTCATGTCCTCGCTGCGCGCACAAATGACCGTTGAAACCACCACGCGCGCGGTGGCCGGCTTCTATTTTGGCTACGGCTATTACGGCTTTCGATACGCCGGCTGAGGCGTCGGGCTTCTAACCAACCCTGACCGTCTCACTGGCGACCGCTTCTTCCCAAGCGGCCATTCTGCGCGTCCCTGCCTGAGTCTTTATCGGCGGACGCGACCTCCCTATCGAAATCCCCATGCCGAAAGCCATCTCCCATGTCGCAATCCGCCATCCAGCAAGTCTGGCCCGCCGAAACCATTGAACTGAGCGCCGAACAGAAGGCGCTGGCCGCCCTGCGCGCCGAAATCGACAGCCTGGACGATCAGATCCTCGAACTGTTCGAGCGCCGCCTGTCCGTCGCCGCCCAGGTGGGCAAGGCCAAGGATGCCCCGACCGGCCCCCACACCAAGCTGCGTCCTGACCGCGAGCAGGCCGTTCAGGCTCGCCTGCTGAAACAGTGCGAACCCGAGAACCGCGAGGCGGTCGAGCATCTGTGGCGCGAGATCGTCGGCTGGGGTCTGGCGCGTCAGGGCCGTCTGCAGGTCCAGGTCTGGGCCCCCATCGACCCGGCCAAGGCCGTGGACGGCGCCCGCCTGCGCTTCGGCGCCGCCGCCGACATCAAGCTGGTCCTCGACCCGCAGGCGGCTTTGGCCCATGCGGCCGAGGGCAAGGGCGTGGCCGTCCTGTCGATCAGCGGCGACGATCCCTGGTGGATCGGCCTGCGCCGCGAATGGTCGATGCTCAGCGTCTTCGACGGCTACGGCGGCGAGACGCCGACGTCTCTGGCCGTGGGCAAGATCGATCCGCCGGCCCTGCCGAAGGGCCGCCGCGTCGTGGTGACGGCGGGCGGCGACGCGGGCGACGGCTCGGGCGCGCGTCGCTGGGGCCTGAACACCCACCACGGCTGGACCCTGGCCCTGACCGACGCCGATGTGGCGCCGGGCGATGTCGAGGGCGGCGTCGGCGCCATCGGCTGACAGGCCCGGCTGAGGAACAGGGTAAATCGACGTTAAGCCTGTTCCTCAACCCTGTCTCAAAATCCGTCGTCCAATGTGGCGGTATGAACGCCTCCGTCCTCCTGCGTCTTGCGCCGATCTGCGTCCTTGCTGGGCTGCTGATCGGTTGCGGCGTGGTGGAAAGCGACCCCAATCGGTTCGAGAGCGCCGCCGAACGGATCGCCGCCATTCCCTTGTCCGGCGAGGAGGCGGGGAACGCGCATTCGGTCGCTGCGTCGGATCGTCCGCGTGAGCGCGCCGCTCCGCTGAAGGTCGAGCTGATGACCCCGCATGAACTGTGGGACGCGCGCGAAGGCCTGACCGCCAAGGTCCGCCTGGCCTCTGCGCCTGGACCTACGCCTGGGCCTACGCCGACAGCCTATCCCGATCCCGAGGCTCCGCCGCCGGCCGTGACGGCGCCCAAGCCCATGATAGTCGCTGCCCGCCATGTGCAACTGGGCGCCTATTCCAGCGAGGACGGCGCCCGCGCGGCCTGGATGCGGTTGAGCCGAGGGCCGGGCGGGACGGTGCTGTCGGAACTTCAGCCCGTCTATGAGGCAGTCGAGATCGGCGGGCGTCGTTTGTTCCGGCTGAAGGTCGCCGCCACCGCCGGACAGGCTCAGGCCCTGTGCCGCGACCTGGCGGCTTCGGACCCGTGGTGCGCACGATCCGGCGCGGCCTCGGTCTGATCGTCCACAGGCTCAGCTTAAGGTTTCGTTGACGATTGCCCCTCGGAGGCTGATCTTGCGGCCCATGGGCGGGCGGCGGACGAAGATGAGTCGCGCCTGCTGATCACAGTGGGATTTCACATGGCGCAGCCTCAGGTCATCGTCATCGGCAATGAAAAGGGCGGGGCGGGCAAGTCCACCCTGGCCATTCACATCGTCACCGGCCTTCTGCACGCCGGGCGCAAGGTTGCGGTCATCGACCTGGACCTGCGTCAGCGCTCGCTAGAGCGGTTCTTCGCCAACCGCCTCGCCTGGACCAAGGCCAACGGCCATGAACTGCCGCAGCCGATCGTGCCGGACATGGGCGACGGCAAGGCTCTGCACAAGGCTGATGAAGCCGACCAGATGGCCCGCTTCGAGGCCGCCTTCGCCGAGGCCAAGGCCGTGGCCGACGTCATCCTGATCGACACGCCGGGCGGCGACACGGCTCTGTCACGCGCCGCGCATGGCCGCGCTGACCAGATCGTCACGCCGATGAACGACAGCTTCGTCGACTTCGACCTGCTGGGCGAGGTGGATCCGGTGACGCTGGATCTGATCCGACCCTCCATCTATTCCGAAAGCGTCTGGGAGGCGCGCAAGCACCGCGCCATCACCGAGGGCCGTCAGGTGACCATCGACTGGATCGTCGTCACCAACCGCCTGGCCGTGGCCGAGGCGCGCAACCGTCGTCGTCTGGCCTCGCGCATGAACAAGCTGGCCAAGCGGGTCGGTTTCCGCGTCGGGCCGGGTCTGCGCGACCGGGTCATCTATCGCGAGCTCTTCCCTTTCGGCCTGACCGTGGCGGACCTGTCGAACGACATCCGCCCGGTGTCGGTCTCTCTGGCCCACGTCGCCGCGCGCCAGGAGATGCGCAATCTGATGCAGGCCCTGGGCCTGGACGACGCCATCGCCGCCATGGACGCGGCGGCCTGATCGCTTCATGGGCCTGATCTGGCTGGGGCTGGCCGCCGTGGCCCTGTGGGCCATGGTGCGTCTGGGTCGCCAGACCGAACGCGCCCGGCGCGGCCACTGGCGCATCTCTGCGACCATATTAAGCGCCGCCTTGCTGGCCGGAGCGGTGTTCGCGGCTGCGCGCGGAGCCTGGCTGATCGCGGGCGGGATGGCGTCGGCAGGCGTCTGGTTGGCCGTGCAGTCGCGCATCCGGCCTGTGGCGGGCAGGGCGGTTCAAGCCGCCGAGCCCATGAGCAAGGCCGAAGCGCGCGCTATTCTGGGCGTCGCGGCCGATGCGGACGCCCAGACGATCCACGCGGCATGGCGCAGGCTGATGGCGCGCGCCCACCCGGACCAGGGCGGAACCGAGGGCCTAGCCGCGCGCGTCAACGCCGCGCGGGATCGGCTGCTGAAAGGGTAGGGCG
The DNA here is from genome assembly GCF_900163625.1 of Brevundimonas diminuta 3F5N. Classification (GTDB taxonomy): domain Bacteria; phylum Pseudomonadota; class Alphaproteobacteria; order Caulobacterales; family Caulobacteraceae; genus Brevundimonas; species Brevundimonas diminuta_A. Next base: position 57 of record NZ_FUIE01000037.1, on the reverse strand, counting down.
CTTTCCTTCTCCCCTTGAGGGAGAAGGTGGCTGCCGGAGGCAGACGGATGAGGGGTG
>NZ_FUIE01000015.1 GCF_900163625.1 Brevundimonas diminuta 3F5N | reverse complement strand
GCTCGTCAGGCTCATAACCTGAAGGTCGTAGGTTCAAATCCTACTCCCGCACCCAAGCTTACAAAGCCCCGATGGCCTACGCCGCGGGGCTTTCTGCTGTCTGGACCTACGCCTAGAATGAAACGCAGGCGGCGCCCTGGGGCCGAACTCGGCCGCCCAGGGCGCCGCCAAAACACGTCGATCAGAAGCGGAACGCCGCCTTGATCCAGAACTTGTCGCCCTGCGGGCGGTTCTCCGCGTGAAACTCGTGCTGCCACTGGGCGGTGACGGGGACGTTGCCGACGACGTAGCGGACCAGGGGGCCGAGCGCGAAGGCCTCGCCGCGCACGCCGTCGGGGCCGACGCGGGCGCCGGCGATCTTGTCGTCCGTCGTCTGGCGGTAATAGTAGCCGGTCAGACCCAGTGTCAGCTTGCCGGTGGTGTAGGCCACGGCCGCATCGGTGTGCAGGCTCTGGCCCGACTTGTAGTCGGTGTCGTCATTGGTGGTGTTGAAGTCGTACATCACCTTGGCCGAGGCCTCCCATCCGCCGCCCGGCTGGGCGTAGGTGGCGGCGAAGACCGGCTCGAACGTCCAGTAGTTGCGCCCGATGTTGGCCAGATCGCCCGCCTTGTAGTCGCCGGTGGGGATGAAGGTGTCGACCGTGGCGACCAGGTTCCAGTCGCCCTTCTTCCAGCCCAGCACCAGGGGGCTGACGATGATGTCGCCGAGGCCGAAATTGCTCTGGCTCTGACCGCCTGCCTTGACGTCCAGATTGACGACGGGGATCAGGGCGTGGGCGGCGACCGTGGCGCCCAGGAAGGTCTTGTCGCTGACGTGGACCACGCGGGCGATGTTGGCGAAGGCGTTGAGCGAGAAGTCGGGGACCAGACTGTCGCCGTTGCCGTCGTTCAGGCGGTCGGCGGTATAGTAGTTGGTGTAGGTCAGCAGATAGGTCCCCGGCGGCGGCAGTTGCGCCACCCCGATGGATTCCGCCCCGTCGGCATAGGCCGTGCCGCGCGTTTCGCCCGCATGGGCGACGCCCGCCATGCCGATGGCCAGAGTTGCAGCAACTCTGGCGGCCATCGTGGCGGTGGTGAGCTTCAGTGTCTTCATTGTCGTTTCCCTCCCTTGATTTTCGGGTGCAGGCGGCCGTCCGGCGCGGTTGCGCCGGTCGGATACCCGCCCGTTTTTTGTTGAGCCGCACCCCCCTCAGGCGCAGCGTTCGACGTCAGATCTTGCGGAACAGGGGCGAGCGCGCCGTGGCTTCGGCGTCGCCTGCCGTCAGGAACCGCTCCATGAAGATGTCCCGTTCGAACAGGCGTCCCTTCATCAGGGCGGTGACGCCCGCCTCGATCATCGGCGGCGGCCCGCACAGATAGGCCTGACAGCCGCTGAACCGTCCCTCGAACAGGCGTTCGGCGGCTTCGTGGACATAGCCGGTCTCGCCGTCCCAGACGTCGTCGGCCTCGGGCTGGGAGACGGCGGGGACATAGCGGAAGTTGTCGTGTTCGGCTTCCAGCTGACGGAACAGGTCGCCGAAGTGCAGGTCGCAGGGCCGCCGCCCGCCGTGCAGTAAGGTAATCTGCTCGGAGTAGCCCTGTTCCAGCAGGTCCAGGATCATACCCTTGGGGCTGGACAGGCCCGAGCCGCCCGCCAGGAAGATCAGCGGCTTTTCGGCCGAGCGACGGACGTAGAAGCGCCCCAGCGGGCCGGTGAAGTTCAGACTGTCGTCGGCCTTGAGCTCATCGTGCAGCCAGGCGGTTCCGGCGCCGCCGGGAACGCGGCGGACGTGCAGTTCGATCAGGTTCGGCTCGGTCGGGCTGCTGGCGATGGAGAAGGCGCGCGTGCCTTCGATGCCCGGCAGTTGCAGGTTGACGTATTGCCCCGCCTGAAAGTCCAGTCCTTCGCCGTCCAGCCGCAGCCAGAGGCCCAGAATGTCCGGCGTGATCAGTTCGCGGCGTTCGACCCGGCCGACATAGTCCCTGACGGCGATGCGTCGGGCGTCTTCGTCCTCATCGATGTCGGCCTCGATGACCGTGTCGCTCAGCAGCATGGCGCTGCAGGCCAGGGTCTTGCCGTCGTCCCGCTCGAAATCCATCAGGGCGAAGGGGGAGGCGCCGCCGTGATCGACTTCGCCTTCCAGCACCTCGACCTTGCAGGTGCCGCACAGGCCGTGGCCGCAGGCGTGGGGTAGCCAGACGCCCGCCCGAAGGCAGGCGTCCAGCAGGGTCTGACCGGGCGCGACCTCGATGGTCTCGCCGATCGGTTCGATGGTCAGGGTCGGCATAGGCGTATCCTCAGGCCGTGGCGGAGGGGCCGGTCCAGAAGCGGATCAGCGACTTGTGGCCGACGCCCTGATCGGCCAACGACCGGGCCGGATCGGGCGCCCAGTCGGCGCCGTCCAGCATCCAGCGGGCCTTGGACAGGTCGACGTCGGTCCATTCCGGATCCACCGCATAGAGCGACGGCAGGATCTCGCCGGTCAGGGCGGCGAAGGGCGTCTGCGGTGGCAGGGGCAGGGTGATCGCCGAGCAGAAGTTCAGATGCTCCTCCCAGTGGACATAGACCAGCTGGGCGCCGTTGAAGTTCTCGACGCGGTCGCGAACGGGGCCGGTGTAACCGGGGTGAAGGCTTGCGGTGGCCATCGTGCTGTCCTCCTATTCCGCCGCGACCGGGAAGGCGGGGCGGCGCCCCTCCATCCAGCGGTTCCACTGCTCTTCTTCGGGGGACCCGGCGTAGTCCATGTTATCGGCCCCCTGGTTGATGTGGTACCAGTCCAGCACCTCGGGCAGGGTCGCCCCGCCGCAGTTGCCCTGGAAGATCTGGTGCACCGGCAGCCAGGCCTGGGCGTACTTCGCCGGTTCGTGGTCGAAGATGTCCTTGCAGCCGTCCGAACAGGTGTGGAACTTGTCGCCGCCGTGTTCCGAGACGCGGAAGCTGATGGTCCCCGGATCGCCGACCTCGGTGAAGGCCATGGGGATCTGGCAGACCTGACACAGCTGCGGCAGGCCGTTGTTGTAGAAGCGTTTTCCTTCGTCAGCCTGTTCGCGCCACTTGCGATAACGCGGCTCATAGTGCTGGGCGAAGGTGTCGGGATACTTCTCGCGCAGCCAGGCCATGTGGGCTTCGTCGATGTCCCAGGTGTGCATGGCGGCGGCGTGGGTGTAGTTGTAGAAGATGCCCCACGCCTGGTGCGTCATGTGGCCTTTCTCGGCCTTGGCGACGTCGGCGTATTTCGGCTCGCGGATGCCATAGCGGGCCAGGTCGGCGAACAGGGCGCCGCCCGCCTGCTCATAATAGGTCTCCCAGGCTTCGCTCCAGGACATGACCTTCTTGGGCAGCATGTAGTCCATCATCATGCCGACCAGCGACAGCAGGCGGTATCCACGCCAGAACCACTTGTCGATCCAGCCCTGAACGATCGGCACATTGGCCTCGTCCTGTTCCAGCAGGAAGCGGACGGCCTCAAGGCCCAGCGTCATGTGGCGGCTCTCGTCCGACTGGGCAGAGAAGCCGAACGTCACCGTCGCCATGTCGCCGTTGTAGGCCGCGCCCGACATGAAGGGCACGAACAGCAGATTGGTCAGGACGTATTCGAAGGCGAAGCTGATCGAGGTCAGGAACTCGAACGGTCCGGCGCTGGTCGCATCGTCGAAGAAGGATTTGGGCACCGACAGATACCACAGGCGGTCATGCATGTGGGTGAAGTCGTGGATGCCGTCGAAATACTTGTTGTAGTGGCTGATGGTGTGGATCTGCGTCTGGCAGTGACGCAGTTCGTCGATCGACTGCATCTGCGCCGCCACGCGCAGGCCCGCGCCCGGCAGGTGCCGCGCCAGGTGGGCGAAGTGGCGGTGCGCCTGATACTCCAGCGGGGTCACGCCCTGGATGAACAGCTTGACCGCGTTCAGATACCGGGCGTCGGTGATGCCCAGCTGGCCGTTGTTCTGGGCCATGGAGTCGATGACGGCGTAGAGCTTGCGCTCCTTCTCCGCCTGGAATTTCCAATAGGCGTCCATGGTCAGCTTGAAGGGATCTTCCCAGGCGTCCCAGTCGTGGATCTTGATCCCTTCGTATTTGGCGAAGGGGAAGATGTCGTCGGCGCGCTGATAGGTCGGTTTCCAGTCCAGACCTCGCGTATAGGCGCCGTATTTCTGCTTCAGGCTCATTTTGCGCGGGGTCATGCCTATCTCCAGAAGATGATCAGAGAGCCGTCGTCCTCGTCCACCGAACCGGACAGGGAGATGACGCTGAGGTGGATTTCCTGAGGATCCCAGTCGCGGCCCAGGCGTTCGGAAACGCTCTCGGCGCGGATTTCCAGCCGACCGGGGCAGTCGATCTTGGTCATGGCCGGGAAGGGGTTGCTCTTGGCCTCGGGGTTGTCGGCCAGGATGGCTTCGATGATGGCGAAACCGTCCTGGGTGTTCTGAATGCTGATGGAAACGGGCTTGATCATGCCGCCATCTCCCGGGCTTCCAGGGCGTTCAGGCCGACCATCCGCTCGCGCAGACGCGCCCCGACGGCATCGACGGCGGCGTCGCCTTCGGCGCCCAGCACCATGGCGGCGATCGGGCGGACGGCCTCTTCGGCGCGGGCGGACCAGCGCTCGAACCACTCGCCCAGCACGATGCGGTTGGCGTCCGATTCAGCGGCCGCCGCCTTGACCACGGCGTCGGTCCAGCGGCTGTTGTCGGCGAACCAGTCGCCGAGGAAGCCGGTCATCATCGAGAAGGCCGAGCCGTTATGCGCGGCGCCGGCGCGGTCGAAGGCGCCGCTGACCAGCGGATAGATGTAGCCGTCCAGCACGATCAGCTGGGCGACATACAGCTCGAACCAGTCGTGCACGACCATCTGGTCCTCGGCCAGACGGCGCAGGGGCTGCCAGACATCGGCCTCCAGCCATTGCGTCTTGGCGTCGGCCAGGGCGCTCTCCGTGCCCTGACCCAGCAGCAGGCCGATGCGTGAAATGACCTGGGCGATGCCTAGGCGGTCGGCGCCGCAGAAGGCCGCCGCCGAGGTGATCTGGGTGCCATAGCCCCAGTCGGCCATCAGCTGGCAGTTCATGTTCGCCGCCCATTCGACATGGCGCAGCGGCAGCAGATAGGCGGCGAACATGTCGCGCCAGGCCGGGTCGACGCCGGCGGCCAGATCGCGCTTCTCGACGAAGTTCACGGCGTCGTCGAACGACTGCTGCATGGCCGCGCGGCTGATGTTGTAGGAGGCGTAGTAGAACTGGCGCGGGTCGCGGAAGACGTACCAGTCGTTCATCACGATGCGCGTGCGGCGCGGGTCGTACAGCTCGAACTCGGGCGAATAGGTCGGCCGATAGTGGAAATTGGCCGTCGGCTGGACGTCATAGGTGGCCTCGTCATAGCGCGAGGCGGGCTTGTCGACGCCGAAGCGCCGCGCAATGTGCGAGAAGGTATGACGCCGCGGCGTGATCGCCTCAGCTTTGAGGTCGATATTCATTGTGACGCTCCAACAGGCTCAGGGGCGACGGCGGGGCCGTCCTTGACGAGGCGCAGCACGACGTGGCTGGCGGCGGGATCGGCGGCGGTCACCAGACAGCCGTTCTCCAGGCAGAACTCCCGGAAGGCGATGACCGGCAGGACCAGTTCGACGCTCAGGTCGGGGTCGCCGTAGATGAAGTCGAACTCCACGATGCCGTTGTCCGTCAGGTTGCGGACGACGGTCTGGAGCTTGGGGCGACCGCTCGAAAACGGGCTGGGTCGCGTGATCGGGCTGGGCGCCGCTGTCATGTTCGTTTCCTGGGTTGGACCGCTTTTCGCGGTTCGTTGTTCCGTTCCCTGAAACGAAGACTGTCGGAGGGTCTGATAATGGGCCAATACAAAAAGGGCAGAGTCTGATGCCTTTTGGTTATTGCCTTGCGGGCGGGCGTCAGGCTCTGATGTTGGAATGAAACGCTCGCCGAAGCCGGAACCTCTGCCGCGCGCTGTCCTTTCGGGCGTCGATGTGCGGCGCCTGCGCTATTTTCTTGCCGTGGCCGAAGAACTGCACTTCGGCCGGGCGGCGGAACGGCTTTACATCGCCCAGCCCGCGCTTAGCCGTCAGATCGCCAGCCTGGAAAACGCCATCGGCGCCCTGCTGTTCGACCGCAGCCGCAGCGTCATCCAGCTGACCCCGGCGGGCGAGGCCCTGTTGCCGCGCGCCCGCGACATTCAGGCGCGGGTGGCCGACGCCGTGCGGGTGGCGCGCCGCGCGGCCGAAGGACTGGTCGGGGTGATCCAGGTGGGCTTCGTCGGCTCGGCGACCTTTTCGATCCTGCCGGGCGTCTTCAATGCCTATCGCGAACAGTATCCCGAGGTCGAATTGGTGCTGCACGCCATGAACACGGCCGAGCTGAGGGTGGCGCTGCGGGACCGTTCGATCGACGTGGCGTTCGCACGTCCCGGCATTCAGGATCCCGACATCGTCAGCGAGGTGGTCCAGCGCGAGCCGTTGATCGTGGCCCTGCCGGACACCGACGTCCTGGCTGAACAGAGCCATATCGCCCTGGCCGATCTGGCGGTGCGGTCCTTCATCCTCTACCCGCGCCAGCCCCGGCCCAGCTTCGCCGACCATGTGCTGGACCTGTGCCGGTCCGAGGGCTTCACCCCTGAGATCGCTCAGGAGACGCTGGAGATTCAGACCGCCCTGTCGCTGGTGTCGGTAGGGGCGGGGGTGTCGCTCGTGCCAGAATCGACCTCGGAGGCCCAGTTGCACGGCGTCGCCTACCGGCCCCTGTTGGGACAGGAGCGGGAGACGCAGTTGAGCCTGGCCTATCTGCGCGACAACCGATCCTCGGTGCTGGGCGGCTTCTGCGCCCTGGTGCGCGAACGCACCCGCAGCCAGATCAGGCCGCGAGGAAGCTGAGCACTGCGCCGGCGAAGGCGTCGGGCTGTTCGACGTTCGACAGGTGGGCGCCGTTCAGCACCTTCAGCTGGGCCTCGGGAATGGCCTTGACCAGGGCTGCGGCGTGGTCGGGCGGGGTGGCCGGATCGGTGTCGCCCGAGATGACCAGCGTCGGCGCTGTAATCAGTCCGCCCAGTCGCCGTAGGTCCATGTCGCGAATGGCGGCGCAGCACCCGGCGTAACCCTGCGGCGAGGTCGCCAGCAGTCCGGCCTCAATGACGGCGACCGGATCGGGCGCGCGGGCGGCGAAGTCCGGCGTGAACCAGCGGGCGACCGAGGCTGCCGCCAGCGGCGCCATCCCTTGCGACAGTGCGCTGGCGATGCGCGCATCCCACGCCGAGGGCGGTCCCATGAAGGCCGAGGTGTTGGCCAGCACCAGCCGCTCCAGCCGTTCGGGCGCGCGCACCCCCATCCATTGGCCGACCATGCCGCCCAGCGACAAACCGCAGAAGGCGACGCGCTCAAGCGCCAGCGTGTCCAGCAGCTCCACCACGTCGCGGCCCAGCCGGTCGAGGCCATAGGCGCCCGCCGGCGCGTCTGACGCCCCGTGCCCCCGGCTGTCATAGCGCAGCACCCGGTATTGCGCGGAGAAGGCGGCCATCTGGGCGTCCCACATCTCCATGCGGGTGCCCAGAGAGTTGGACAGCAGCAGCACCGGCGCGTCTTCAGGTCCGTCGAACCTATAGGCCAGACGGCAGCCGTCGCCGGTGGTGATGTGTTGCACCTGTCCGCTCATGCCCGCTCCACGATCATGCCGATGCCCTGACCGACGCCGATGCACATGGTGCACAGGGCATAGCGGCCGCCGGTGCGGTGAAGCTGCTCCACCGCCGTCATGACGATGCGGGCGCCCGACATCCCCAGCGGATGGCCCAGAGCGATGGCGCCGCCGTTGGGGTTCAGGCGCGGATCGCGCGGATCGACCTTCAGTTCCTGAAGCACGGCCAGCGCCTGAGCGGCGAAGGCCTCGTTCAGTTCGATGACGTCCATGTCGGCCATGCTCAGGCCGGTGCGGGCGAACAGCTTGCGCGCCGTCTCGACCGGGCCGACGCCCATGATGCGCGGCGCCACGCCCGAGGCCGCCATGGCGACGACGCGGGCGCGCGGCGTCAGGCCGTGGGCGCGGGCGGCGGCCTCGGAGGCGACGATCATCGCCGCTGCGCCGTCATTGAGGCCCGAGGCGTTGCCCGCCGTCACCGTGCCGTCCGGCCGCACGACCGGCTTCAGCTTGGCGAGGGCGTCGAGGGAGGTGGCGCGCGGATGTTCGTCCACGGCGAAGACGACGGGATCGCCGCGCCGCTGGGGCACGGAGACGGGAACGATCTCGGCGTCGAACCGGCCCGAGGCCAGGGCGGCGGCGGCCTTGGTCTGGCTGTCCAGGGCGAAGGCGTCCTGCGCCTCGCGGGTGATCGCCCACTGCTCGGCGACGTTCTCGGCCGTCTGAGGCATGGTGTCCACGCCATAGGCGGCGCGCAGGGCCGGGTTGATGAAGCGCCAGCCCATCGTTGTGTCTTCGATCATCTGGGCGCGGTCGAAGGCGGTCGCGGCCTTGCCCATGACATAGGGGGCGCGGGTCATGCTCTCGGCGCCGCCGGCGATCATCAGCTCGGCCTCGCCCGCGCGGATGGCTTGCGCGGCCAGCCCCACGGCGTTGAGGCCCGAGCCGCACAGGCGGTTGATCGTCGATCCCGGTACGGTCTCGGGCAGGCCCGCCAGCAGCACGGCCATGCGCGCGACGTTGCGGTTGTCCTCGCCCGACTGATTGGCGCAGCCCAGGATGACATCCTCGACGGCGCTCCAGTCCAGCGCGGCGTTGCGCTCGGCCAGCGCCCGCAGCGGGATCGCCGCCAGATCGTCGGCGCGCACCGCCGACAGCCCGCCGTTCAGCCGCCCGACAGGCGTGCGGATGGCGTCGCAGATGAAGGCTTGCTTGAGGGCGGTCATGCCGTCGCCGCCGCGATGGCCAGCGGCGCGCCGGTCTTGGCCGTGATCTCCTCGACCGTGACGCCGGGCGCCGTCTCGATCAGCGTCAGCCCGCCCTGTTTCCGGTCCACGGCGATGACGCCCAGGTCCGTGATGATCAGATCCACGACCTTCTGGCCCGTCAGCGGCAGGGCGCATTGCTCCAGAATCTTGGGCGATCCGTCCTTGGCGACGTGATCCATCACGACGACGATGCGCTTGACCCCGGCGACCAGATCCATGGCGCCGCCCATGCCCTTCACCATCTTGCCGGGGATGGTCCAGTTGGCCAGATCGCCGTTGGCGGCGACCTCCATCGCCCCCAGCACGGCCATGTCGATATGGCCGCCGCGGATCATGGCGAAGCTGTCCGCCGATGAGAAGAAGCTGGAGGTCGGCAGGACGGTCACCGTCTGCTTGCCGGCGTTGATCAGGTCGGGGTCCGCTTCGCCCTCATAGGGAAAAGGACCGATGCCGAGCAGGCCGTTCTCGCTCTGCAGCGTGACGCGGACGCCCTGGGGCACATGGTTGGCGACCAGTGTCGGTATGCCGATGCCCAGATTCACATAGTAGCCGTCGCGCAGTTCCTGTCCGGCGCGGGCCGCCATCTCGTCACGGGTCCAGCTCATGCCGAGGCCTCCTCGCGCGGACGGGTCGTCAGCTTCTCGATGCGCTTTTCATTGATGGTGCTGAGGACGATGCGGTCGACATAGATGCCCGGCGTGTGGATGGCGTCGGGATCGAGGGCGCCTTCGGGGACGATCTCCTCGACCTCGACCACGGTGGTCTTTCCGGCCGTCGCCATGTTCGGATTGAAGTTGCGCGCAGTCTTGCGGAACATCAGATTCCCGGCCGGATCGGCCCGCCAGGCCTTGATGATCGACAGGTCGGCGCGCAGCCAGGTCTCGCGCACATAGTCTTCGCCCTCGAAGGTCTCGACGGGCTTGCCCTCGGCGACGACGGTGCCGACGCCGGTGCGGGTATAGAAGGCGGGGATGCCTGCGCCCCCCGCCCGGATACGTTCGGCCAGGGTGCCCTGCGGGTTCAGTTCAAGCTCCAGCTCGCCGGACAGATACTGCTGCTCGAACAGCTTGTTCTCGCCGACATAGCTGGAGATCATCTTCTTCACCTGACGGCTCTCCAGCAGCACCCACAGGCCGAAGCCGTCGGCGCCCGCATTGTTGGAGATGACGGTCAGCCCGCCGACCCCGGAAGCTCGGATCTCGGGGATCAGGCTCTCGGGGTTGCCCGAGAGCCCGAAGCCGCCGGACATGATGGTCATGCCGTCGAACAACAGGCCCTCGAGCGCGGCGCGGGGAGAAGCGAAAATCTTGGACACGAACCGCAGGCCCTTCGATCAGGCCGCCGCGCGGGCGCGGCCGGACAGGTTCTCGTCCGCCTTTTCAGCGGCGCGCTGCAGGGTGAAGTCGAAGGCGACATAGGCGCTGTCGCCCTGACGCTGCGGCACCGGCAGCAGGCCGTCGCGGGTGGCGAAGGCGAAGTCGTCGGCCGCGAACGGATCGTCGCCGAAGTTGATCTGGGTCGTCAGCGAACGATAGCCGGGCGCCTCGACGAAGAAGTGGACGTGGGCCGGGCGGTTGCCGTGACGGCCGATGGCCTTCAGCATCCGGTCGGTCGCGCCGTTGGGCGGCACCGAATAGCCGTTCGGCATCTTGGAGCTGAAATAGTAGCGGCCGTCGGCGCCGAGCTTGATGCGGCGACGATTGTTGAACGGGGTCTGCTCGCCGGTCGGGTCGAAGTGGGAATAGAAGCCCTTCGAATTGGCGTGCCAGACATGAAGGATGGCGTCGGCGGGGGCCTCGCCGTCGGGGCCGACGATGTTGCCGGTCATATACAGGGTGTCGGTGTCGTCGGCGTCGTCGGTCAGGTTGACGTTTTCGCCTTCGACCAGCGGCGCGCCCTCGACATAGAGGGGGCCTTCGATGGTGCGCGGCGTGCCGCCGGTGCGGCCCGCCTCGGCGTCCTTGGCGTCGAGGAACAGATCCATGAAGTGCTCAAGGCCCGAACCGGGCACGATCAGACCGAACTCCTGGGCGCCGTCCTGGAAGAATTTGATCGCGCCCCAGAACTCGTCCTCGCTGACATCGTGCTTGACGATGACGCGCATCAGGGCCTCGACCACGTCGCGGGTGATGGACTTCAGTCGGGGGTCTCCGCCGTCGACGGTCATGCCGCTGGCGCGATCCAGCAACGTCTGCACCTCGGGCGTGGCGACGAAATCTTCGGTCATGTCTTCTTCCTCTCCAGTGTATTTGGCCCTTGGGGGCTCTTAGCGATCGTCCTCGTGGATCGATGACGGATGGCGGCACAGGGCGGTGACCTGGACGTCCATGTAGGGAAACAGCGGCAGGGTGCTGAGAAGGTCATGCAGCGTCTGGGCGTCGGCGACGTCGAAGATGCTGACGTTGCTGTATCGCCCGGCGACGCGCCACAGGTGACGCCAGATTCCCTGACGCTGCAGATCCTGGGCGCGGGCCTTTTCCTCGGCCTTCAGGCGGTCGATCCTCGCCGGGTCGGCGTCGTGCGGAATGCGCACATCCATGGTCACATGAAACAGCATCGATTTACCCCACAACCAGCTTTGGCGTGATGACCGAGGTCCGGGCGCCTCGGTCTCGACGAAGCGCCGCAACGGCGTCCTCGTTCAGTTGAAGACCCAGGCCCGGCCCGCTGGGCACGGTCAGGCAGCCGTCGGCGTAGTGCAGCGGCTGGGCCAGCAGTTCCTCGGTCAGCAGCAGGGGACCGAACAGTTCGGTGCCGAACTCGATCTCGGGCAGGGTGGCGAACAACTGGGCCGAGGCGATGGTGCCGACCGGTCCCTCCAGCATGGTGCCGCCGTAAAGGGCGATGCCCGCCGCCTGGGCGATCCCGGCCAGGCGCTTGGCTTCGGTCAGGCCGCCGGCCTGGGCGATCTTGAGGGCGAAGACGTCGGCCGCCTGACCGCAGGCCAGGGCGTAGCCGCTCTCCGGCCCATGCAGGGCTTCGTCGGCCATGATGGGGATCAGGCCCATGGCCGTCAGCCGGGCCATGCCCGCCGTCGCATGGGCGCGGATCGGCTGTTCGACCAGATCGACGCCCGCCTCGGCCAGCAGGGGCAGGGCGCGCTTGGCGGCGGCCTCGCTCCAGGCCTGGTTGACGTCGACGCGGATGCTGGCCCGGTCGCCCAGGGCGCGCTTGATCGCCGCCACGTGGGCGACGTCTTCCTGCACGGGACGCTTGCCGATCTTCAGCTTGAAGGCGGTGTGCCGACCCGACGCCAGCATGGTCTCGGCCTCGGCGATGTCCTGGGCGGTGTCGCCGCTGGCCAAGGTCCACAGCACCGGCAGACGGTCGCGGATGCGCCCGCCCAGAAGCTCGCTGACCGGCACGCCCAGCCGCTTGCCCTGAATGTCCAGCAGGGCGGTCTCGACGGCGTTCTTGGCGAAGCGGTTGTCGATGATTGAACGACGCAGGCGCTCCATTATGACGGCCGGGCGGGTGGAATCGGTGCCGATCAGCAGCGGCGCGAAATAGGCGTCGATGGCCAGCTTGATGCCTTCAGGGCTTTCGCCGCCGTAGTTCAGGCCGCCGATGGTGGTGCCTTCGCCGATCCCTTCGATCCCGTCGGCGCAGTGCAGACGCACCAGGACCACGGTCTGCGACTGCATGGTGGCGACCGACAGGACGTGCGGCCGGATGGTCGGCACGTCGAGGACGATCGTCTCCACCCGCTCAATCGCTGATCCCTGCACCCTGTCGTCTCCGCGCTTCTTGTTGAGACGAACCTTAGGCGCCGCATGTCATGACCTAAAATGCCTATTTGTTCGTATTTGATGCCCAAAAGGCATTAAGCTCGCCGAGCGAGCGTCAAGAAAATCATCCGATGAGCGAGATTCCGCCAAACCTCTGTCGTCGAAACTTGGCCGGACCGCCGCCGAAATGTGCCGGAGCCATCACGAAGCCACCCTAGCGTCCGCTGTTATCGCAAAGGGGGATGGACGGGGATGAAGTTCACGATTTCACCGCGAGCGATCGCGCCGCTGACGATCGCGGGCCTGGCGCTGGCGACGGCGGTTCTGATCGCCGTGATCCCCGGTCAGGCGCACGCCGCCGAAACGCTTCAGGGCGCGCTTCGTCTGTTGTGACGTTGGCCGGAACGGCCTGGCCTTAAGGTCGTTCTGCGATTGTCGCCTACTGAGATTGCTGACCGAGACCTGGGTCCGGCGAGGTTGTTGGGGCTGTCCCGCGTGGACCTGTCGACCGGTCAAGAACGGCCGTCTTTTCAGCGACAGAGACGGTTGCAATTCAGCGCCTCTGCTCCATCTCATAAGCCAAGCTCGGCTGCGGAAGGATGCGGCGGGCGGCAGAGGAGACAGGCGATGACCCAACAGAAATCAGGCTCTACGACGGGCGCAGGCGCCCCGGCGGTCAGTGATCGGAACTCGCTCAGCGTCGGTCCCAACGGGCCGATCGTGCTGCACGATGTGCACTTCCTGGAGCAGATGGCCCACTTCAATCGCGAGAAGGTTCCCGAGCGCCAGCCGCACGCCAAGGGGTCGGGCGCGTTCGGCGTATTCGAGACCACGCACGACGTCTCGGCCTACACCAAGGCGGCCCTGTTCCAGCCGGGCGCCCAGACCGAAATGCTGGCTCGTTTCTCGACCGTGGCGGGCGAGCAGGGCAGCCCGGACACCTGGCGCGACGTGCGCGGCTTCTCACTGAAATTCTATACGGACGAGGGCAACTACGACCTGGTGGGCAACAACACCCCGGTCTTCTTCGTGCGCGATCCGATGAAGTTCCCGCACTTCATCCGCAGCCAGAAGCGCCTGCCGGACTCAGGGCTCCGCGATAATCATATGCAGTGGGACTTCTGGACTAACAACCCCGAGACAGCGCACCAGGTGACCTATCTGATGGGCGTGCGGGGCCTGCCGCGCACCTGGCGCGAGATGAACGGCTACGGCTCCCACACCTATATGTGGATCAACGCCGCGGGTGAGAAATTCTGGGTCAAGTATCACTTCCACACCCGTCAGGGCATGGCCTTCTTCTCCAACGCCGAGGCCGCCGCCATGTCGGGCGCCGACGCGGACTTCCACCGTCGCGACCTGTTCGACGCCATCGCGCGCGGCGAGCATCCGGTCTGGGATCTGTCGGTCCAGGTCATGCCCTACGCCGAGGCGGCGACCTATCGGGTCAACCCCTTCGACCTGACCAAGACCTGGTCGCACAAGGACTATCCGCTGATCCCGGTCGGCGTGATGACGCTGAACCGCAACCCGGAGAACTTCTTCGCCCAGATCGAGCAGGCCGCCTTCTCGCCTGGCAACACCGTGCCCGGCATCGGCCTGTCGCCGGACAAGATGCTGCTGGGCCGGGCCTTCGCCTATAACGACGCCCAGCGGAACCGCATCGGGACCAACTTCCACCAGCTTCCGGTGAACCAGCCCAAGGTTCCGGTGAACACCTATATGTTCGACGGGCAGATGGCCTATCACCACTCGGGCGCCCAGCCGGTCTATGTGCCCAACAGCGGCGGCCGCACCTGGTCGGACGAAGCCGGCCCGGTCCATGACGGCTGGGAGGCCGACGGCGCGCTGGTCCGCAGCGCCTATACGTTGCACGCCGAGGATGACGATTTCACCCAGCCGGGCGTTCTGGTGCGCGAGGTGTTCAATGACGATCAACGCGCCAAGCTGGTCGATCAGGTGGCGGGCAGCCTGCTGGGCGGCGTACGCTCGCCGGTGCTGGAGCGCGCTTTCGACTATTGGAAGAGCATCGACCCCGACGTCGGCGGCCGCATCGAGGCGGCGGTGCGGGCGGGCGGCGCCCCGCGCCCGGCCGAGGGCATGGGCGAAGGCTGACGCCTGACATCCAAGGCCTGAATTGAAACGCCCCCCGTTCCATGGCTGGAGCGGGGGGCGTTTTGCGTTAGCGGGCGGTGGCCTCGATCAAGGCGCGGGCCTGGGTGATCGCCGCCTCGGTGGTCAGTTCGCCGGCCTGGACCTGATCGGCCAACTTCATCAGAGGCGGGGCGGTGATGGCGCCCGTCTGGGCTTCTTCCGCGACATGGACGCCGCCGTCGCGGGCGATGACCGCGTCCCAGGCGTCGCGCACGGCGGCCCAATAGGTTTTCGTCGCCGTCCAGTAGTCGTCGCCGGCCTTGGGTGAGAAGGCGGTCGAGGCGTCATAGCTGTTGATGACGTCTTCCTGGACGATGGCGACCAGCTCGCCGCCGCCCTTGCCCGACAGCTTCATATTGTCCTGGATGTGGACCCAGCCGTCATGCTTCAGGATATGGCGGTTGGCGCCCAGATAGCGGTCGTAGACCGGGTTGCGCACGGCATCGCGGCGGGCCAGCGGCCGCCAGGTCGGGCCGGAGGTCCAGGCGCTCAGCCCGTTCTCATAGGTCCAGCGGCCGACGCCGCCGTAACGCGGGGAATCGTCTGTCTGCCACACGGTCTGGGACCAGGCGCCCTCGCGCTCAGAAGCGGGGACGGGTGTGGTGCGCCAGCTGTTGTCGCCGACATAGGTCAGGACGGTTTGCGGCTGATAGACCCAGTCCTGGCGCCAGTGTTTGACGACGACGCTTTGGCCCCCGTGCTCCATCACCAGGATGTGCTGCAGGCTGATGCGGTCGCCGTTGTCGTAGACCAGGCGGACGATTTCGGTCCCGCCGGACAGCTGTTCCTCCAGCGGGTCGTAGTCGGCGCGGAAGCTGACGTTCTCGCGCATGTCGAAGTGGACGCGGAACGCTCCGGCCTGGGCCAGGATCGACTGGCGATCGCGTTCGAACTGAGGACTGCGGACGGTCGTGGCGGCCTGTGCGGCTTGGGCGACGGCGGTGGTCGCCAGGGCGGCGGGCGTCGCCCCGGTCAGCAGGGCGGCGGCGATCAGAATGGCGCGCATGGAAGGCTCCTTGGCTATGGGCAGGGTCGGGCGCGTCACAGGCGCACGCTCAGGGAGACGCCGACGTTGCGGCCTGGCTGGGTGAAGGCGTCGAGCGTGGCGGGGCTGGCGCCGACGGCGGGGCGGTTCAGGCCGCGCACGTCGCTCCACCAGGCGTATTTCTCGTCGAAGACGTTGAAGACGCCGGCGCGCAGGGTGGCCCGCTCGGCCACGTTCCAGAAGGCGGTGACGTCCAGCAGGGTGAAGGATTCGCCCGGCCAGCACAGGCCGCCGCCGCACTCATGGTTCGACTTGCGGTCGGACCAGGTGACGGTGGCGCCGCCGCCCCAGACGCCTGAGGGGGCGGCGTAGTTCAGACCGCCGACCAGCTTGATCGGATCGACGCTGGTCAGGGAGCCGCGCTCGCCTTGGGTCTCCTGCTCGCCGTCGGCGAAGGAGGCGGCGACGATGGTCGAGAAGCCGTTGTCCCAATGGATGTCGCCGCGCGCTTCCAGACCCCAGATCTTCACCGTGGTCAGGTTGACGTACTGATAGATCAGCGGGTCGACGCCGGGACGGCCCGTGCCGCGCACCACCACCTGGTTGATGAAGTCGTTGTAGTTCGTGCGGAAGGCCGTGGTCTGCAGCGACAGGTTGCCGCCGAAGACCGCCAGATTGCGGAAGCGGAAGCCGCCTTCGACGCTTTCGCTGGTCTCGGGCTTCAGGTCCGGGTTGGGGATGGACTCATAGCCGAACACCGGGTTGGCGAAGAAGTTGTTCACCTGCATCGGCGAGGGCGCCTTGAAGCCCTGGGCGTAGTTGGCGAAGACGCCGAAGTGATCGTCGGCCCAGTAGATGACGCCGATCTTGGGCGACAGATGGCTGTCGCTCTGCTTTTCGGCGGCGGCGGGGAACAGGGCGTCCTTCTTGGGCGTCAGCTCATACCAGTCGTAGCGCAGGGCCGGGATGATGCTGAGGCGGCCGCCCAGCAGGTCGATCTCGTCCTGGATGAACAGGCCCGCCAGGTCGAACTCGGTCTTGGGGAAGGGGCGGGCGGGGAAGGGCTCGCCCATCGGCGGCACGGTGCCGTCGCGAACGCCCTCCTGCGTCGTGCGCGACCAGTCGGCGCCGAAGGTGATGCGGTGGCGGACGCTCTCGCCGCCGAACGACTTCGAGCCTTGTGCGGCCAGGCCCCAGACGGTGTTGTCGAAGGTCACGTCGCGGGTGCGGTCGGCTGAGACGGTGACGGGCGGGGCGGCGCCGACGATGGTGGTGATGTCGCGGTCTTCAAAGGTGAACTGGCGCGTGGTCGCGTCCTGCCAGAAGGCGGCGATCGAACCCTTGTCCAGGCCCAGGAAGTCATTGAAGCGCCAGTCCAGGCTGATGCGATCGCGCTGGGTCTCGTCCTCGGCCAGAACCTGATTGACGGTGGTGACGGTGGTGCGGCCGGGCATGGCCATGGTGCTGGAGCCGTGGGTGCTTAGGGCGTCGCCGCTCATGTCTTGGTCGAAGTGGTCGTAGGTCAGGCGCAGGACGTGGTCCGGGTTCACGTCCCAGACTAGCTTGGCCAGCACGGCGTTGGAGGCGAAATCCTGGGGGTTGGGCTGGGTGCGGGCCGCGCCGACGCCGCCCGTTTCGGCCATGTTTTCGGTCTCCTGGGCGTCACGGCGGGTGTAGGCCAGCAGGCCCGAGAACGCGCCGCTGCGTCCGGCCAGGGCCAAGCCCTCGGTCCAGCCTTCATCGGCCGAGTTGTAGCCGACGCGCGCACGGGCGCCGAAGTTGCGGCCCGCCTCGATGAAGTCGGACGGGTCTTTCGAGGTAAAGCTGACCGCTCCGGCGATGCCGTCCGAACCATAGAGGGCCGAGGCCGGGCCGCGCAGGATCTCGACCGACTTGACCAGGTCCAGATCATTGTAGCCGCCGCGTCCGACCGACTGGGCGCCGAAGGCGAAGCTGTCCGGCACGCGTACGCCGTCCTGGACGATCAGCACGCGGTTGCCGCCCATGCCGCGAATGGTGAAGCCTGAATTGCCGTCGCGCCCGGCGCCGGACAGGGCGGCCGAGAAGCGGGCGGGGCTGGTCGGGACGCTGACGCCCGGCTCGAACCGGATCAGATCCTTGATGTCGGTGACGAGGTTGGTCTCGATATCCTTGGCGGTGATGACGCTGATGCTGGCGGGCACTTCGTCGACGCGGCGCTCGGTGCGGGTGCCGACGACGGTGACCGGGGCCACGCGCACGGGCTCGTTCAGGTCGATCGCATTGTCTTCGACGGCGGGCGCGGCGACGGCGGGAACGGCGGCGGCGAGGGCGGTCAGCCCGACAGAAATCATGAGTAGCGAACGCATCGGCGAGACCCCGGTTGAAACTGGGCCTGCTTTAGTGCGAACGATTATCAGAATCAATCTTAGTCTTTTTGCGTTCCAATCGCTCCCGCTACGGTCACAATCGCGTCAACTCGTCGCTTTGACGCAAGCGCGTCATTTCCCTTAGGAAAAACTCTGGCAGAACGATGAGGCGCGATCCGCAGCCTTTCGGACGCCGTCCCAAAATTCTTCGGAGATGATCGACACGCCCGTGCCCGCCAGCTTCCTTCTGCTCGTCATTCTCGTCCTGCCCTTCATCGGGGCCATGATCGCTTCGGGGTTGCCGCGTCACGCGCGCACCGCTGCGGCCATCCTGTCGTGGATCATCGCCCTGATCAGCGTCGGCTGTCTGGCGGTGCTCTGGCCCAGGTTCCAGGACGGCGAGGTTCTGAAGCTGACCCTGGCCTGGCTGCCGTCGCTGGGGGTCAATCTGACCATTCGCCTGGACGGCCTGTCCTGGCTGTTCAGCGCCCTGATCCTGGGGATCGGCGCGCTCGTGGTTCTGTATGCGCGCTATTACATGTCGCCGAAGGATCCGGTGCCGCGCTTCTTCTCCTTCCTGCTGGCCTTCATGGGCGCCATGCAGGGCGTGGTGCTGTCGGGCAACCTGATCCAGCTGGTCGTCTTCTGGGAGCTGACCAGCCTCTTCTCCTTCCTGCTGATCGGCTACTGGCACCAGAACGCCTCGGCGCGCGAGGGCGCGCGCATGGCCCTGTCGATCACGGCCACGGGCGGGGTGGCTCTGCTGGTCGGCATGATCCTGATCGGGCGCATCGTCGGCAGCTATGAGCTCGACGCCGTCATCGGCGCGCGCGACGTCATCCTGGCCAGCCCGCTCTATCCGGTCGCCCTGGGTCTGATCCTGATCGGCGCCCTGACCAAGAGCGCCCAGTTCCCGTTCCACATCTGGCTGCCGCGCGCCATGGCGGCGCCGACGCCGGTCAGCGCCTATCTGCACTCGGCCACCATGGTGAAGGCGGGCGTCTTCCTGCTGATGCGGTTCTGGCCCGTCTTCGGCGAGACCGAGATGTGGTATTTCGTGGTCGGCGGCCTGGGGCTGACGACCCTGCTGGTCGGCGCCTGGTGCGCCATCTTCCAGCACGACCTGAAGGGCCTACTGGCCTATTCGACCATCAGCCACCTGGGCCTGATCTGCCTGTTGCTGGGGCTGGGGTCTGACCTGGGCGCGATCGCCGCCATCTTCCACACCATCAACCACGCCACCTTCAAGGCCTCCCTGTTCATGGCGGCGGGCATCATCGACCACGAGGCCGGCTCGCGCGACATGCGCAAGCTCAGCGGCCTGATCCGTTTCATGCCGATCACCGCCACCCTGGCCATGGTCGCCGCCGCCGCTATGGCGGGCGTGCCATTGCTGAACGGCTTCCTGTCCAAGGAGATGTTCCTGGCCGAGGCCCTGGCCAGCACCCAGACCTCGGCGCTGAACCAGGCGCTGCCGGTGTTGGCGACCCTGGCGAGCGCCTTCAGCGTCCTCTATTCGCTGCGCTTCATCCACAGCACCTTCTTCGGCCCGCCGCCGACCGAACTGGACCGCGTCCCGCATGAGCCGCCAGCCTGGATGCGGCGCCCGGTTGAAGTGCTGGTGGCCCTGTGTCTGCTGGTCGGAATCTTTCCCGCCATCACCGTCGGCCCCTTCCTGCGCAGCGCGGCCGTGACCATGCTGGGCTTCGATCTGCCCTATTACAGCCTGGCCCTGTGGCACGGCTTCAACCTGCCGCTGCTGCTCAGCGTCATCGCCATGGCGGGCGGGATCGGCCTCTATGTCGTGTTCGGCAAGGCGCTGAACGCCAATCCGCGTGGTGGTCCCTGGGGCATGAAGCGGCTGAACGGCGGCTATCTGTTCGAGCGGTCCCAGGTCATTCTGATGGACCTGTCGCAGTGGGTCGTGCGCCACCTGGGCGCGCAGCGCCTGCAGCCGCAACTGCGCCTGATCCTGCTGACGGCCCTGCTCTCGGCGGTGGTGGCGGCGGCGGGCGGCTTCGTGCTGACCTGGCCCGAGTTCCGCGTTCCTCAGGCGCATAACCTGGCCTTCGCCGCCCTGTGGCTGGCGGGCGGGGCCTGCGCCCTGGCCGCCGCCTGGCAGGCCAAATATCACCGCCTGGCCGCCGTCATCCTGATGGGCGGGGCGGGCCTGGCCAGTTGTCTGACCTTCGTCTGGCTGTCGGCGCCCGATCTGGCCCTGACCCAGCTGGTGGTCGAGGTGGTGACGACGGTGCTGCTGTTGCTGGGCCTGCGCTGGCTGCCCAAGCGTCTGGTCGAGATCCACGTTCCCGAGTCCGAGCAACGCCGCGCGCGTTGGCGCCGTCGTCTGGATCGGGGGATCGCCATCTGCGCCGGCGCGGGCGTGGCCCTGATCGCCTGGGCCGTCATGGTCCGCCCGCCCGTCGAGGGCGTATCGCGCTTCTTCGTCGAGAAGGCCTATGAGGAGGCGGGCGGACGCAACGTCGTCAACGTCATCCTGGTCGATTTCCGCGCCTTCGACACCTTCGGCGAGATCACCGTCCTGGGCGTCGTCGGCCTGACGGTGCTGGCCCTGTTGCGCCGTTTCCGTCCGGCCAGCGACAGTCTGTTCCAGCCGATGCAGAAGCGGGTTCAGGACGCCTCTGACCGCGCCCGTGAAGGCCGCACCGAGGGCGACACCCTCAGCGACACCATGATGATCCCCGGCGTGGTGATGCGCTGGTTGTTCCCCTTCATCATCCTTCTGGCCGTGCATCTGTTCCTGCGCGGGCATGACCTGCCCGGCGGCGGCTTCGCGGCGGGGGTGGCGCTGTCGATCGCCTTCATCCTGCAATACATGTCGTCCGGCGCTCGTTGGGTGGAGGAGCGGCTGGAGATCCGCCCCATTATCTGGATCGGCGTCGGCCTGCTGCTGGCCGCGCTCAGCGGAGCGGTGGGCTGGGTGTTCGACCAGCCCTTCCTGACCACCTATTTCCAGTACGCCGACCTGCCGCTGCTGGGCCGGGTGCCGCTGGCCAGCGCCGTCCTGTTCGATCTGGGCGTGGTGGTGCTGGTGGTGGGCGCCACGGTGCTGGTGCTGGTCGCCCTGGCCCACCAGTCGTTGCGCCGCGCGCGCATCGAGGAAGCCGAGGCTGAGGCCGAGGCGGAAGCCGAGCAGAAGGGAGGGACGCAATGACCCAGATCGTCCTGGCCCTGGCCATAGGCGTCCTGACCGGCTCGGGCGTGTGGCTGATGCTGCGCCCGCGCACCTTCCAGGTCATCATCGGTCTGTCGCTGGTCTCCTATGCGGTCAACCTGTTCATCTTCTCCATGGGGCGGCTGCGGTCGGCCGCGCCGCCGATCACCAGCAAGGGGGCGGAAGACCCCGCGCTCTACGCCGACCCGACGCCCCAGGCCCTGGTGCTGACGGCCATCGTCATCAGCTTCGCCTTGACGGCCCTGTTCCTGGTGGTGCTGCTCGCCTCGCGCGGCGAGACCGGCAGCGACCATGTCGACGGCCAGGAGGCGTCCGAATGACCGATTGGCAGGAACATCTGATCATCGGGCCGATCGTCCTGCCCATGGTCATCGCCGCGGCCATGCTGCTGTTCGACGAGCGCCGCCGCCTGCTGAAGGGCGGCCTCAGCCTGTTCGCCATGGCCGCCATCCTGGCCATGGCCCTGGCCCTGCTGCACGAGAGCGCGACCGGGGCGACGGGCGGGGGCGACACCGCCCGCGTCTATCAGTTGGGCGACTGGCCGGCGCCGTTCGGCATCGTCCTGGTGGCCGACCGTCTGTCGACCTTGATGGTGGCCCTGACCAGCGTCCTGGGCGCCTGCTCCATGATCTTCGCCCTGGCGCGATGGGACCGGGCAGGGCCGCGTTTCCACGCCCTGTTCCTGCTGCTGGTGATGGGGGTCAACGGGGCCTTCCTGACGGGCGACCTGTTCAACCTGTTCGTCTTCTTCGAGATCATGCTGGCGGCTTCCTACGGCCTGGCCCTGCATGGGTCGGGCGAGGCGCGCATCCGGGCGGGGCTGGCCTATATCGCCGTCAACCTGACGGCCTCCATGCTGTTCCTGATCGGGGTCAGCCTGATCTACGGTGTCACCGGCACCCTCAACATGGCCGATCTGGCCGTGCGCATCCCCCAGATCGCCGAGGCCGATCGGGGCCTGTTCCACGTCGGCGCGGCCGTCCTGGGCGTGGCCTTCCTGACCAAGTGCGCCATGTGGCCGCTGGGCTTCTGGCTGACCACCACCTATTCGGCGGCAAGCGCCCCGGCCGCCGCCGTCTTCGCCATCCTGTCCAAGGTCGGCGCCTATGTGATCATCCGCCTCAGCTTCCTGCTGTTCGCGCCGGACAGCGGGGCCTCGGCCGGGTTCGGCCAGCTGTGGATCCTGCTGGGCGGGCTGGCGACCATCGGCTTCGGCACGGCGGGGATTATCGCGGCGCGCGACCTGTCGATCGCCGCCGCCTACGCGGTCATCGTCTCGTCGGGCACGGTGCTGGCGGCTGTGGGCATAGGCGACGCCGATGTCCTGGGCGGGGCGGTCTTCTACCTGGTCGGATCGACTCTGGCCTGCGGCGCCCTGTTCATGCTGGCCGAGGTGCTGAACCGGGGCCAGGATCCCGGCGCGCGTTCGGGACGCGCCGTCTTTGAGGATGAGTACATCGACCCCTTCGACGACGACGAGCGCAATGAGCCGGGTCTGGTGATTCCGGCGGCCGTGGCGGCCCTGGGCGGCGCCTTCCTGATCTCGACCCTGATGATCGCGGGCCTGCCGCCGCTGGCGGGGTTCATCGGCAAACTGGCCATGATGGACGCCCTGTCGGGCGTCGGCGGCTGGGCGGGCTATGGCGTGATCGCGGCCCTGTCGCTGGCGTCGCTAGGCGCTCTGATCGGGCTGACGCGCCTGGGCATGGCGGCCCTGTGGGCGCGGGACGACGACGCCGAGCCGGCGGTCGTGGTCGGCGCCGCCGAAGGGGTGGCCATCGCCGGCCTGCTGGCGGCCTGCATCTTCCTGGCGATCTTCGGCGAGGCGGGCTTCGCCTATGCCGACCACACGGCCGACTGGCTGGTGCGGCCCGACGCCTATGTCCGCGCGGTGCTGGGAGGCGGCTCATGATCCGGGCGGTCCTGCCTCACCCCATTCTGTCGCTGGGCCTGTTCGGGGCCTCGGTGCTGCTCAGCGGATCGGCCGCGCCGCCGGCCCTGGCCCTGGCCCTGCTGATGGCTCTGGCCGCGCCCCACATCATGCGCGTCCTGGAGGTCGAGCCGGTTCGCGTCAGAAAGCCGCTGACCCTGCTGAGCTTCGCCCTGGTGGTGACGCGCGACATCATCCGTTCGAACTGGGAGGTGGCCCTGGTCGTCCTGGGGTTGAACGCCTCGCGCGACAGCCGCGTCTCGGGCTTCGTCCACATTCCGCTGGAGATGCGCGACCGTTACGGCCTGGCCGTTCTGGCGGTGATCATCACCAGCACGCCGGGCACCATCTGGGTCGAGTATGAGGATGCGACGGGCGTCCTGCTGCTGCACATCCTGGACCTGAACGACGAGGACGACTGGGCCGGCCGCATCAAGAACCGCTATGAGCGCCGCCTGATGGAGATCTTCGAATGACCGGCGCCGTCTTCTATTGGGCGTTGGTCCTGGCGCAGCTGTTCCTGGCCGGGGCGGCCCTGATCGGGGTCTGGCGCATCGCCAAGGGACCGCGCGCCCAGGACCGCATTCTGGGCCTGGACACTCTTTATCAGGCCGGGATGCTGTTGATCGTCGCCTTCGGCGTGCGGACGGGCAGCCATCTGTATTTCTATGCGGCCGTCATCATCGGCATGCTGGGCTTCACCTCTTCGGTCGCCCTGGCCAAATTCCTGATGCGCGGCGAGGTGATCGAATGAGCGGCTTTCCCGCCAATGTTCCGACCTGGGCGGCGCTGCTGGCGGCGGCGCTGGTGCTGGCCGGCTCCGGCCTGACCTTCATCGGCGCCTTGGGCCTGGTGCGGCTCAACACCTTCTACGAGCGGGTTCACGCCCCGACCCTGGGGGCGACGCTGGGCATGTTCCTGATCCTGGGCGGGTCGGTGGTCTATTTCACTGCGGCCGAGGGGCGGTTCATGCCGGTCGAGCTGCTGGTGGCCGTCTTCTTCACGGTGACGACGCCGGTGACGCTGATCATCCTGGCGCGCGCGGCCCTGTTCCGTGACCGGACCGATCGTTCCGGCGACGGGGTGCGGGTGCCGCTGGAGGGCGAGTGCGCCGGGGTGGTCCGCACGCCGCCGGACCTGACGGCTATTGATCCTCGTCGAAGCGACGGGCCACAAGGTCAGTAAGGGCGGCGACCGCCTCAGCGGCGTCAGGCCCCTCGGCCTTCACTTCGACGCCGCAGCCGATCCCGGCGCCCAGCATCAGCAGACCCATGATCGAGCGGGCGTCCACGGTCACGCCGTCGCGCGTCACCTGGATCTCGGATTCGAACTCCGAGGCCAGCTTGACGAACTTGGCCGAGGCGCGGGCGTGCAGGCCGCGCTGGTTGCAGATGTTCAGCACCGCCTGAGCGGAAGGGGCGACGTCGCTCATTTCTCGCCCGCCAGCACCCACGACGCCACCGAGATGTATTTGCGGCCCGCGTCCTGGGCGTGAGCCACGCAGGCCTCCAGCGTCTCGCGGCCGCGCACGCTGGCCAGCTTGATCAGCATGGGCAGGTTCAGGCCGGCGATGACCTCGGCGCCGGTCTGCTCCATCACCGAGATGGCCAGGTTGGACGGCGTGCCGCCGAACATGTCGGTCAGCAGGATGACGCCCTCGCCTTCATCGACGGCGGCGGCGGCGTCGACGATGTCGCGGCGGCGCCGCTCCATGTCGTCGTCAGGGCCGATGCAGATGGCGGCGACGCCGCGCTGCGGCCCCACCACGTGCTCCATCGCCGACAGGAATTCGGAGGCCAGGCCCCCGTGGGTGACGATCACCAGCCCGATCATATAGGCTTCACCAAAGACATCCCCAGCTCGCCTCGACGAGCGACAAGCCTCGTTTCATAGGGCAATCGCGGCGCGGATCAAAGGGCGCCGTCGTCGCGCCGTTGCGGAAGCGTTGCGACGACGTCCATCGCCGCCGCGACGACCAGGGGCGCCGAGGCGGGACGTGGGTCCAGAACCAGGCGTGGAATCGCGATTCCGTCGATCACGTCCTGGGCGGCTTCGGGCATCCGCTCGACCGGCTCATGGGTCAGGCGCAGCGACAGGGCGATCCGCGTCAGCGGCCGGAAAGGCTGGCTGACGACGCCCAGGCCGCGCACCTCCATCCGCCCGGCGATGGTCGCGGGCGCGGCGGCGTAGAGGGCGCCCTCGCAGGCGAAGACCTCGACCCAGTCGTCGCCGACCAGTCGCCAGCCGTTCTGCATCAGCCGCAGGGCCAGATCGCTCTTGCCGACGCCGGATCGTCCCTGGATCAGCACGCCGCGCCAGGCGCCGCCGAGCCGGAGCGCGGCGACGGTGGCGTGCAGGGGCTGGCGCGGCGTTGTCACGGGCGCTTGCCCGTAGCTGGCAATCGCACCTCGAAGAGGGCGCCGACGACGGCGCCGTCGGGGCCGGTGCGGTTCTCGGCGTGGACGTGTCCGCCGTGGGCGTCGATGATCTGGCGCACGATGGCCAGGCCCAGGCCCGAGTTGGCGCCGAAGGCCGTGCCCTTGGGCCGAGAGGTGTAGAAGCGTTCGAACACCGTCTCCAGGTTTTCAGCCGGGATGCCGGGGCCGTCGTCTTCGACGCGGATGCGCAGGGGCAGGTCGGGCTGGCTGTCGTCGCGTTCCAGGCTGACGCGAACTTCGCCGCCAGGCGGGCTGAAGGAGCGGGCGTTGTCGATCAGGTTGCGGAACACCTGGCCCAGAGGAATGTCGCGGCCGATGACGCGGGCGCTGTCGGCGGTCAGGACGAAGCGCACCGGGGGCTCGCCCGGCTTCTGACCGGCCTCATAGACGCCGATGATGTCGCCCAGCAGTTCCTTCAGGTCGATGGCGCGCGGGCGGTCGCGCGACAGTTCGGCGTCCAGACGCGAGGCGTTGGAGATGTCGGTGATCAGGCGATCCAGCCGCCGTACGTCCTGCTGCAGCAGATTGGTCAAGCGAGCCCGCTGCTCATCGGTCTTGACCAAAGGCAGGGTCTCCAGCGCCGAGCGGATCGAGGTCAGGGGGTTCTTGATCTCGTGGCTGACGTCGGCGGCGAAGCGCTCGATGGCGTCCATGCGCGTCGACAGGGTGTCGGTCATGGACTCAAGCGCGCGAGCCAGGTCGCCGATCTCGTCGCGGCGGTCCTCGAGGTCGGGCAGGGAGATGGCGCGGGCGCGCTGCAGGCGCACCTGGTCCGCCGCCGCCGACAGCCGCATCACCGGCCGCGCCACGAACAGGTGCAGCACCAGCGACGCCAGCAGGTTCACCGCCAAGGCCACCAGGGCGAAGGGCATCAGGGCGCGGCGTTGCGCGTCCAGGGTGGCGTTGACGTCGCCCGCTTCCAGGGTCAGCACGCCCAGGACCTGCTGCACATGGCGCACGGGCAGGGAGACGGAGACGACGCGCTCGCCCTCTTCATTGCGGCGGATGGCGGCTTGAGGCGTGCCCTGCAGGGCGCGCTCGACCTCGGCCGACAGTTCGGCGTCGGCGCGGGTCAAGCGGGCGGTTTCGCGGCGTGAAGGCTCGGTCGGGGCCAGGGCCGTGCCCGCCGGGTTGGCCGGAGGCAGGGGGGCGCCGGGGATGGCGTCGCTGACCCGATAGGAGTCCGACACCTCGATCCCGTCCATGTCGAACAGGCGGGCGCGCTGGCCTGCCGGGATGAAGTTGTCGCGCAGCCACAGGGCGGCCGCACGGTCATCCAGCATGGGATAGGGGTCGCCCTGGGTGATGCCCAGTTCGCCCAGGACGTTGGCCAGCAGTTCAGCCTGAACGCCCAGCGATTCCTGGCGCGCCTCGATCAGACCGCGCCGCCACTCGTTCAGCAGCAGGGCGCCGCCGAACAGGATCAGCAGGCTGAGAAGATTGAGGGCCAGGATGAAGCCGCCCAGGCGCGATCCGCCGAAGCGGAATCGGCGCCGCGCCGGGGCGTCTTCAGGTTCAGCTCTCGCGGTAGCGGTATCCGACGCCATACAGGGTCTCGATAGCGTCGAATTCAGGGTCGACCATGCGGAACTTCTTTCGCATCCGTTTCACATGGCTGTCGATGGTGCGGTCGTCGACATAGACCTGATCGTCATAGGCGGCGTCCATCAGATTGTCGCGGCTCTTCACGAAACCGGGGCGCTGGGCCAGGGCTTGCAGCAGCAGGAACTCGGTGACGGTCAGCTTGACCGGACGGCCGTCCCAGGTCGATTCGTGGCGCGCCGGGTCCATCGACAGCTTGCCGCGCTTGATCGCCTTGCCGGCTTCGACGGCGGCGGGATCGATCGGGTCGAGGCCTTCCACGCCCGCGCGGCGCAGCAGGGCCTTCACCCGTTCAATCAGCAGGCGCTGGCTGAAGGGCTTGTGGATGTAGTCGTCGGCGCCGAGGTTGAAGCCGAGGATCTCGTCGATCTCCTCGTCCTTGGACGTCAGCATGATGACAGGAATGCTGGAGGTCTGGCGCAGACGGCGCAGCACTTCCATGCCGTCCATACGGGGCATCTTGACGTCCAGGATGGCTAGGTCCGGCGGGGTGGCCTCCAACGCTTCCAGGCCCGACGCGCCGTCGTGATAGGCGGTCACCGTATGGCCGTGGCTTTCCAGCGCCAGAGAGACGGAGGCCACGATGTTCTCGTCGTCGTCGACCAGGGTGATGTTAGCCAAGGGCTTCTCCTTAGTGCGGGCGGGTCGATCGCGTGATCGGCCGCCGTATCCGGTAACGCGCGGCAAGCGTAACCGTTCTATGCATTCGCGGTGACTTTACGGCCACTGCAAAATGGTTTGCGCGACTCTGCCTTTCAACCCGTGCGAGGAAAAGGCGAAACCTCGCCTTAAAGCCTGGAAAGTCAGAATAGCCGTCTTGCTGTCCACGAAGGCGCCATGGCCGGTCCCGTTCACTACGAAATTTACATCCGCCGCACGCCGCCGGACGACTGGTCTCTGTCGCAGGCCATGGAGGACCGCCGCCGCGCCATGGAGACGGCCGAGGATCTGATGCGCGACCGTCAGGCTGTGGCCGTGCGCGTCACCAAGGAGACCTTGGACCCCGAGACCATGGAGTTCGCCAGCGTCGTCGTCCTGACGCGCGGCGCGCCGGAACTGAAGCGCAAGCGCCCGGCGCCGGTCGAGCCGCGCGGCCCTTCCTGTCGTGGGGTGCAGGACCTCTACGCCCCCCATGCGCGCGAGACCATTGGCCGCATCCTGGAGGACTGGTTGGGGCGCCAGGGCGCGACGGCCTTCGAACTGCTGCATCGGCCGGATCTGGCCGAGCGGCTGGAAGCCTCCGGCGTGGAGTTGCAGCACGCCATCCAGAAGGTCGCCGTGCCCGAGGCTCAGGCCGTTCCCGGCCAGTCGGTGCATGAGCTGATGCGCCACTATCAGCGCCTGGCCGAGCAGGCGATCGAGCGGTTGCTGAAGGCGGGCCGCAGCCGAACGTTCGCGGATCTGGAGACGCGGTCCGTCGCCGATCTGGCGCACAGTCTTGTCGGCGCGGCGGACCGGGCCTTTCTCATGGGCGGCGCGGTGGCCGGGTCTCTGCGCGCCCTGACGGGGGCGCGGGCGCGGCTGGAGCGGCTGATGGACATCTGCGACCGGGCGCCGCTTGAGGGGCCGCCGCGCGCACTGGTGTTCGTCGCGGTCGAGCAGATCCTGTGCGAGCTTCTGGGATCGCGCGCGGGCCTGGCGCAGATTCTCGGTCCCGGTCTGGATCAGGGCTCCAGCCTGGCGGCGGCGGTGCGGATGGTCGCGCCGCGCGAGGTCGGGGCCATCCTCGCTCATGACCCGCGCCTGACCCTGCTGGTGCCGCCGGTCGAAGGCCCGCCCGCGCGACTGGGCGAGCGGTTGGCGGCAGGGGAGTTCCCTCTGTTGGCGGCGGCCCTGGCGCGGATGGTGCTGCGCGAGCTGATGAGCCAGCGCCGCCTGCGGCCGGGCGATGCGGTGGGCGAGATCGACATTCTGCGCGCCCTGGCCACGGCCCTGACGGCCACGGCGGGACGGCTGCTGACTCTGGAAGAGGTGCAGACCGCCTTCATCGAACGCTCGCGCAGCCTGGTCGCCGCCGATTTCGTCGCCGCCTATGTCGCCGACTGCACGTCCGTCCTGGCCGAGGCGGAGCGCCTGACCCGTCTGTGCGAGAACGTCACCGGCGGCGCCAATAAGCGGGCGGCCGCGCGCTGGCTGGACGCCTGCGTCGCCTCCCTGCGTTTTGAGACCGAGCTGCGCGGTCGGCTGACGACCGATGCCGCGCCGCCGGGGCAGCGTCTGCTGTCGCTGGTCATTCTGCAACGGTCGGTGCGTAACGCGGGCCTGCCCGAGCGCGAGACCCAGGCTGTCGTCGACGCCCTGGGCCTGGTCGGAGGCGCGGTCGAGGCCGACGCCCGGCTGACGACGCAGATCGCTCGCGCGCCGGCGCCGATCCCTCAGAAGCTGGCGGCCCTGTTGAGGCTGGCGGCGGCGGAAACGGGACCGACCGGCCCGGTCGCTGAACGCGCACGCGCGGAAGCGGTGCGGTTGATGCGCGCGCCGGACACCCGCGCCGCCCTGGGAGCGGAGCCGCAGGCGGTGCTGACCCTGCGGCCTCTGATGCAGGCGGTCGGCCTGGCGGCCTGACCGCCCTTCGGCGTCAGTCGAAGATGTCGAAGATGTCCAACCGCTTCTTCTTCTTGCGGTAGTGGTAGTCGTCGTCGCGGCGACGGTCGTGGTCATAGCGGTCGTCGCGATGGCGCGGCGGCTCGCGATAGGTCGGCTGGGCTCCCCAGGGCTGCTGAGGTTGGGCCGGTTGCGGCGGCGGGACGTGGGTCGGGGCGGCGGGCGCGGACGCGCGGCCCTCATCGCCGGCGGCGGCCATCAGCTTTTCCAGTTCGCCGCGATCCAGCCAGACGCCGCGACAGGTCGGGCACATGTCGAACTGGACGCCGTGGCGGTCCAGCGTCTGCATGGGCGCATTGTCGTTGGGACACATCAGCAGGGGCATGAAATCCTCTTTCGTCGTTGAATGCGGTCCGACATCACGCCGCCGAAGCGCCGCCAGAGGGGCCCGTCCCGCTACAGCAAAAGAGGTAGGGATCGCCCGCCCCCGCGACAACGCGCCGCGTCGCCGCAGGGCCCTGTTTTCACGCGATCAGCAGTGCTGGCCCGCCGCCCAGCCCGACGACCAGGCCCACTGGAAATTGTAGCCGCCCAGCCAGCCGGTGACGTCCGCGACCTCGCCGATGAAGAACAGGCCGGGCACGGTCTTGGCCTCCATCGTCTGTTGGTCCAGGGCGGCGGTGTCGACCCCGCCCAGCGTCACCTCGGCGGTGCGATAGCCTTCGGAGCCGACCGGCTTGACCGTCCAGGCGTTGACGGCCTCGGCCAGGACGCGCAGCTTCTTGTCGCCGACCTCGGCCAGCTTGCCCGACAGGTTTTCGCGCGCACACAGGGCTTCGGCCAGACGACGCGGCACGACGTGGCCGACGGCCGTGTGCACGGCCTGCTTGCCGTTTTCGGTCTTGGCGGCCAGAATTTCGGCGGCGGCGTCGCGGTCGGGGGCCAGATCGACGGTGATCGCCTCGCCCTCGCGCCAGTAGGTGCTGATCTGCAGGATCGATGGCCCCGACAGGCCGCGATGGGTGAACAGCAGGCCCTCGCGGAAGACGGTTTCCTTGGCCGGGCGACCCGCGCCCGCGTCCTTGGGCGCCTTGTGCCACACGACGGCGTCGACCGTTACCCCCGCCAGCGGCTTGAGCTGTTCCAGCAGCCCCGGCTCGAACGTCAGGGGGACCAGCGCAGGCCGGGTGTCGGTGACGCGCAGACCGAAGCGCCGCGCGACCTCATAGCCCCAGCCGGTGGCCCCCATCTTGGGAATGGACTTGCCGCCGGTCGCCACGACCAGCGAGGCCGCCGTCACCCGCGATCCGTCGTCCAGATCGACCTGAAACCGATCGCCCGCGCGCTCTACCGCCTTGACGCCGAGGCCCAGCGACAGGGTGACGCCCGCCGCCTTCATCTCGTCGGTCAGCATACGAATGATCTGCTTGGCGCTGTCGTCGCAGAACAGTTGACCCAGTGTCTTTTCGTGCCAGGCGATGCCGTGGCGATCGACCATCTTGATGAAGTCGTGCTGAGTGAAGCGGCGCAGGGCCGACAGGGCGAAGCGCGGATTCTCGCCCAGGAAATTGGCGCCGCCGGTCCCCAGATTGGTGAAGTTGCATCGCCCGCCGCCCGAGATGCGGATCTTCTCGCCCGGCGCGCGGGCGTGGTCGATCACGCGCACGCGGCGGCCGCGCTTGCCCGCCTCGATGGCGCACATCATGCCGGCCGCGCCGGCGCCGACGATCAGGACGTCGATGTCTGAAGACTTCATCGCCCCGCCCTAGCAGGAGGCGGGGCTTGAAGCGATGCCCTACAGGCCCAGCATGGCCCGATAGGTCGGATGCACCTGATCGGCGTATTCCGGGTGCTTCTTCAGGTAGCTGGAGAAGAAGGGGCAGGTCGGCAGGATCAGCAGGTCTTTCGACTTCAGATCGGCCAGGACGTGCTTGGCCATGCGGCTGGCGATGCCGCGCCCTTCCAGCGGGACTGGCACGAGGGTCTCGGTGATCAGGCGCCCGCCCGCGACGGGGTTGTAGATGACCACGGCGGTCTCGCCGTCGACGTCCAGCTCGTAGCGCTTGGCCTCTTCGTTGTCGCGGATTTCGGGATCCAGGCTCATGTCACATCCTTGTTCAGAGATAAGGGCTTGCTCGAAGAAGTGGATTTAGTGCGCGTCGTCCCAGTTGCCAGCGGCCTTGGCTTCGACGTCCAGCGGAACGCTCAAGGCCACGGCCGGTTCAGCGGCGGTCTCCATCACGCGGCGGATGATGGCGACGGCGCGCTCGGCCTCGGCCTCGGGGGCTTCGAACACCAGTTCGTCGTGGACCTGCAGCAGCATCCGGGTCTGGAGGCCCGCATCAAGCAGGGCGCCCGGCATACGGATCATGGCGCGGCGGATGATGTCGGCGGCGGCGCCCTGAATCGGGGCGTTGATGGCCGCGCGCTCGCCGAACTGGCGCTCGGCGCCGGACTTGGAGTGGATGGCCGGGATGTGGATGCGCCGTCCGAAGACGGTGGTGACGAAGCCCTGCTCCTTCACCAGCGCCTTGGTCTTGTCCATGTAGTCGCGGATGCCGGGGAAGCGCTCGAAATAGGTCTTGATGTAGGCCCCGGCCTCACCTTGTTCGATGCCCAGCTGGGCGGCCAAGCCGAAGGCGCTGATGCCGTAGATGATGCCGAAGTTGATGGCCTTGGCCCGGCGGCGCGTCTCGCTGGACATGCCCTCGACCGGCACGCCGAACATTTCGGACGCGGTGGCGGCGTGAATGTCGAGGCCGTTTTTGAAGGCGCGCTTCAGCTCGGGAATGTCGCCGATGTGGGCCAGCAGGCGCAGCTCGATCTGGCTGTAGTCGGCGCTGATCAGCACATGGCCCGGCGAGGCGATGAAGGCCTGACGGATCTGGCGGCCCGTCTCGGTGCGGATCGGGATGTTCTGAAGGTTGGGGTCGGATGAGGCCAGACGCCCCGTCGTCGCCGCCGCCAGTTGGTATGAGGTGTGGACCCGGTTCGTCTGCGGGTCCATCGCCGCCACCAGGGCGTCGGTGTAGGTGCCCTTCAGCTTGGACAATTGGCGCCAGTCCAGGATGGTGCGGGGCAGGGGATGGTTCTGGGCCAGCTCTTCCAGCACGCTGGCGTCGGTGCCCCACTGGCCGCTGGCGGTCTTCTTGCCGCCGGGCAGGTTCATCTCGCCGAACAGGATCTCGCCGATCTGGCGCGGGCTGCCGACGTTGAACGGGCGGCCGGCCAGCTTGTGCGCCTCTTCCTCCAGCTCGGCCATGCGCTGGCCGAAAGTCGAGGACAGGGAACGCAGCCGGTCGGGATCGACCCGCACGCCGGCCCGCTCCATGTCGGCCAGAACGGCGGGCATGCCGCGCTCCAGCGTCTCATAGACGCTCGACAGGCCCTCGGCCGCCAGACGCGGCTTCAGCAGGCGGTGCAGGCGCAGGGTCACGTCCGCATCTTCGGCGGCGTAGCAGACGGCCGATTTCAGCTCGACGTGCTTGAAGCTCTTCTGGCTCTTGCCGGTCCCGGCCACGCTCTTGAACGGGATGGGCTCGTGACCGAGGTGCAGCCGCGCCAGTTCGTCCATGCCGTGGCCGTGCAGACCGCCTTCGAGGACGTAGGAGATCAGCATCACATCGTCGATCGGGGCGACGCGCACGCCGCGCCGGGCCATGACGGCGAGGTCGTATTTGATGTTCTGGCCGACCTTCAGGACCGACGGGTCTTCCAGCAGGTCTTTCAGCCGGGCCAGGGCCGTCGGCTTGTCGATCTGTTGCAGGGGCGGGCGCGCATCGCCGCCGTCGCCGAAGTCCAGGCCGCCGTCTCCGGTCGGCTCGTGCTCATGCGTCAGGGGGATGTAGCAGGCCTCGTTCGGCCCGACCGCCAGCGACACGCCGCACAGCCCGGCGTGGGTCGAAGACAGGGCGTCGGTCTCGGTGTCGAAGCCGACCACGCCCGCCGCCTTCGCCCGCGCGATCCAACGGTCGAGGCCTTCCAGCGTCTGTACGCACTCATAGCGCTCCCGGTCGAAGGCGTGGGTGTCGACGGGGGCGGCGACCTCGGTCTGGCCATAGCGCGGCGTGGCCACGGGGGCTGTCGGCTGACGGGTGAAGGCGGAGCCTTCCTTCTGCGGCGCCTTGCCGTCGCCGACGCGGCGGGCCAGCGAACGGAACTCCATCGTCTCCAGGAAGGCCGACAGGGCCTCGGGGTCTGGGTCGCGGATGATGAAGTCGTCGATCGGTTCGGGGATCGGCGCGTCGCAGGTCAGCTTCACCAGTTCGCGCGACAGGCGGATCTGGTCGGCGAAGTTGATCAGGGTCTCGCGGCGCTTGGGCTGCTTGATCTCGCCCGCGCGGGCCAGCAGGGTGTCCAGATCGCCGTATTCGTGGATCAGCTGGGCCGCCGTTTTGGGGCCGATGCCGGGGGCGCCGGGCACGTTGTCGACGCTGTCGCCGATCAGCGCCTGAACCTCGACCACCTTGTCGGGCGTGACGCCGAACTTCTCGAACACGGCCTCTTCTTCGAGGCGGCGGTCCTTCATCGGGTCGTACATGACCACGCCGTCGCCGATCAGCTGCATCAGATCCTTGTCGGAGCTGACGATCACCGCCTCGCCGCCCGCATCGCGGGCTTGACAGGCATAGGTGGCGATCAGGTCGTCGGCCTCATAGCCGGCCATCTCGACGCAGTGGACGCCGAAGGCCTTGGTCGCCTCGCGCACCAGGGGAAACTGCGGGACCAGATCCTCAGGCGCCGGGGGGCGGTGGGCCTTGTATTGATCATAGAGATCGTTGCGGAAAGTCTTCTCAGAGTGGTCGAAGACGGCGACCAGGTGCGTCGGCCCGTCCTCGCCCTTCATGTCCTTCAGCAGCTTCCACAGCATGTTGCAGTAACCCTGCACCGCGCCCACGGGCAGGCCGTCCGACTTGCGGGTCAGCGGGGGCAGGGCGTGATAGGCGCGGAAGATGTAGGCCGAGGCGTCGATCAACCACAGCCGCAGGGGCGGCCCGTCTTGCGTGAGGGGGCGGGAGGCGGATTCGGCGGGCGCGTCGGTCATGGCGCGAACATAGGGGGCGGCGACGCCCCCGTCATCCGGCCATGTGACGGATTACGGCTGCCAGCCGCCCGGCGTTTCGGGGATGACGTGTTCGCCCTCGTCCGAGACCTCGCCGCGGTTCTTCTTCACCTCGGCCCAGGCGGCGCGCAGCAGTTCGGTCACGCCCTCGCCCGAGACGCCGGACACCAGATAGGGTCGACGGCCCGCGACCGCCTCCAGCTCCGCCGCCTTCTCCTCGCGCGCTTCGGGCGTCAGGGCGTCGATCTTGTTCAGCGCCAGGATTTCGGTCTTGTCGGCCAGGCCCTCGCCATAGGCCTCCAGCTCGCCGCGGATGATGCGATAGGCCTCGACCACATCGTCCTGCGTGCCGTCGATCAGGTGGATCAGGCTGGCCGAGCGCTCGACGTGGCCCAGGAAGCGCGTGCCCAGCCCTGCGCCGTCGCTGGCGCCTTCGATCAGGCCGGGAATGTCGGCGATGACGAAGCGTTCCGACGGGCTCAGGTCCACCATGCCCAGGTTCGGCGTCAGGGTGGTGAAGGGATAGTCCGCCACCTTGGGCCGCGCCGCCGAGACGGCCGACAGGAAGGTCGACTTGCCCGCATTCGGCAGACCCGCCAGACCGATGTCGGCGATCAGCTTCAGCCGAAGCCAGATCCAGCGCTCCTGACCTTCCTGGCCGGGGTTGGCGTGGCGCGGGGCCTGGTTGACCGGGCCCTTGAAGCGGGTGTTGCCCCAGCCGCCGTTGCCGCCGGACAGCAGCTTCACCTTCATGCCCGCTTCGTCCAGGTCGACGAGCACCGTCTCCTTGTCCTCGTCCAGCACCTGGGTGCCGACGGGGACGCGCAGGACCACGTCCTCGCCCTTGGCGCCGTGCATCTGGCGGCCCTGGCCGTGGTTGCCGGTCGGGGCCTTGAAGTGCTGCTGATAGCGGAAGTCGATCAGGGTGTTCAGCCCGTCGGCCGACTCGACCCAGACGTCGCCGCCCTTGCCGCCGTCGCCGCCGTCGGGGCCGCCGTTGGGTATGAATTTTTCGCGACGGAACGAGACGGAGCCCGCGCCGCCGTTGCCGGAGCGAATATAGATCTTGGCCTGATCGAGGAACTTCATGGGCGCCTTATGACCGAAGAGAGCGGCGAATTACAGGCCGGACCCGTTCGAGGTCAGCGAACTTCGAAGACGATGGAGAATTCGTGGGGCCCGTCGAGGCCGTTTGCAGCCCGCGCGGAACGCGTTGCGCGCAACGCCGTCATGCCGAAGCCGTACCCCGCCGGGCTCTCGGCGACGATGCGGCAGGCGCTCGGCGAGCCGTCGGTGAAGGCGCAGCGCAGGGTGGCGACGCCGCTGACCTTGTCCTGCAGGGCCTTGGGCGGCGTTTCGATATGCGGCGGCGTCGACCAGCGCACGGACGCCGCTGCGGGCGCCTCGGCTGCGGGCGTCGTCTCTTGGAACGCGACGATGGACATCATGGCGAGAAGCAGCATGGCCGCGCTCCTGAACAGCTAGGATCGTGTTCCTGAGGCGCCGCCTGAACGACGGCAAGCCCGATCGTGCGTCTTCAGCCGCGCGCCCAGACGCCGAAGGGGTCGCGCCATTCCATGCCCAGAGCCTGGGCCACGGCCGGGTGGGTGATCTCGCCCTTCAGCACGTTCAGCCCCTTGGCCAGATGCGGATCGGCGCGCAGGGCCTCCAGCCCCCGGTCGGCCAGGGCCAGTCCGAAGGGCAGGGTGGCGTTGTTCAGGGCTTCCGAACTGGTGCGCGGTACGGCGCCGGGCATGTTGCCGACGCAATAGTGGATGACGTCGTCGACCACATAGGTCGGCTGGTCGTGGGTGGTCGGGCGCGAGGTCTCGAAGCAGCCGCCTTGGTCGATGGCGACATCGATCAGGACGCTGCCCTTCTTCATTGAAGCGAGTTGGTCGCGCCGCACCAGGGTAGGCGCCTCGGCGCCCGGCGTCAGGACGGCGCCGATCACCACATCGGCCTTGGGCAACTCTTCCTCGATGGCGTGCAGGGAGGAATAGCGGGTGATGACGCGGCCGCCGGTCAGCTCGTCGATCTGGCGCATGCGAGGGATCGAGCGTTCCAGCACGACCACCTCGGCGCCCAGGCCCATGGCCATGCGCGCGGCGTTCAGCCCCACGACCCCGCCGCCCAGCACCAGCACCCGCGCCGGCGCCACGCCGGGCACGCCGCAGAACAGCAGTCCCATGCCGCCCTTGTGTTTCAGCAGGGTCTCGGCCGCCGAGAAGACGGCGATGCGCCCGGCCACCTCGGACATGGGCGCCAGCAGCGGCAGGCCTCCGTTGCGGTCGGTCACCGTCTCATAGGCGACGGCGGCGCAGCCGGAAGCCAGCAGGGCCTTGGTCTGCTCGGGATCGGGCGCCAGGTGCAGATAGGTGAAGAGGATGTGGCCGTCGTTCAGCAGGGCGAACTCGGTTGGTTGCAACTCCTTGACCTTCACGATCATGTCGCTGCCGGCGAAGACGGTGCGGGCGTCGGGGGCGATGCGGGCACCGGCCTTGACGTAATCGGCGTCGGCGAAACCAGCGCCGACGCCCGCGCCCGTCTCCATGACCACGGCGTGGCCGTGGGCGACGTATTCGCGCACGGCGGCGGGCGTCAGGCCGACGCGATGTTCATTGGTCTTGATCTCTCGGGGGCAGCCGACGCGCATCTTCTTTTCAAAGTCCTGGCCCTGTCATAGGGCGCGGCGACGCTAAATGAGCCTTCAGGGTCGCGCCAGTGAAAAATAAAACCCCGCCGGGCGAGGCGCTCGGCGGGGTTGCGGGGCAGTCTTTACGATCAGGGAAGGATCAGTTCTTGGCGTCCCTGGCCGCGCCTTCGACGGCTTGGCCGGCGGCCTGGGTGTCCTTGCCGACGCCCTGAATGGTGTTGCAGGCGGCGGTGGTCAGGGCCGCGGCGGCGACGGCCAGGATGATGAGTTTACGCATGGAATGCTCCTGAGACGTGGGACTGTCGGGACGGAAGCCCTCAGGCTTTCAGAACGCCACGCTCAAGGTCGGGTTCCACTGACCCGGAAGGCGGCGACCTCGCGCACATGGGCCGGGCCGTGGGCTTCGGGCGTGACGAAGGTCAGGCGGGCGATCGAGCCGCCCTCGGGCGCCGGGAGGATCTCGGCCTCGCCGCGCAACTGTTTGGCGAAGGCGATCATCAGGGTGCGTCCCACCCCGGTTTCAGCCGCGTCGGCGACGCCGGGCCCGTCGTCCTGCACCTCCAGCACGCTGACGTCGCCCTGAACCCGGAAGCGGACCTGCAGGTCGCCGCCGCGCCCGGCGAAGGCGTGCTTCTGGGCGTTGGAGACGGCCTCGACCACCCACAGGGCCAGGGGCGCCAGCTTGTCGGGGTCGATGACCAGGGGATCCGCTTCGATCGTCGTGGTCACCAGGGGGCCGCGCACCGCCTCGCCGGCGATCAGCTGGCCGACCAGTTCGCGCAGGAAGGTCTCTGAGTCGGCCTCGCGGACGTGCTCGCTCTGGTAGAGAATGCGGTAGATCAGGGCCAGGGCGGCGATCCTCTGGCGGGTGTCGCCCAGGGCCGCGCGCGCGCCGGGATCGGTCACCGCCCGCTGCTGCATCGACAGCAGGGAGGAGATGATCTGCAGGTTGTTCTTCACCCGGTGATGGATTTCGCGCATCAGCGCGTCCTTCTCGTCCAGGGCCTCCAGCAGGGCCTTGTCGCGTCGGGTGATGTTGTCGCCCAGGGCGCCGAGGGTGCGGGCCAGGACGCGGATTTCGGCCGGAGCGTGCTCGGCCTGGACCGGGCGCACCGAAAAGCGGCCGCGCGCATAGATGGCGGCCACCCGTTCTAGATAGGCCAGCCAGCGCACCACGATCCGTTCGGACAGCAGCATGACGGCGGCGAAGGTCGCCAGCCAGGCCGCCAGCGGCAGCAGCAGGGTGCCGAAGGGGTTCAGCCGCGCCCAGGACAACAGGCCCGGCGCGGGGGCGGACAGCAGGACGAAGACGTCGCGTCCCGACAGCGGCGCGCCCGCATAGACGTGGCGGCGGCCGCGCGCGTCCTTGGCCTCGAACAGGGGGGTGTCGCCGCGCTGGGCCTGCGCGGCCCAGGCGGCGATGGCCTGGGGATCGTTGAGCTGGAAGGCCTGGGCGTCGGTCGTGGTCAGCACCCGGCCGGAGGTATCGATCACCGCCGCCTGAGCGCCGATGGGCAGGGCGGGATCGCGAATGTCCGGCTGCAGCGCCGTCAACGGCAGGATGGCGGCCATGGCGCCCTGGAAGGCGCCCATGGGCCGTTCGGAGCGGACCGCGACCAGCAGGGCGTTCGGCTTCCCGGCGGTCCATTCCATGACCACGTCTTCGCCGCGTCTCAGCCGTTGATACCAGGATCGTTCGCGCACCTCGGCGCCCGTGGGCGGAGGAACGGCGCGGGAGGCGCAGACCGGCTCGCCCGTGGCGCTGAAACGGGCCAGGCCGGCGATGCTGTCCATCCGTTCGACCAGGGTCGTCAGGCGCGGCTCGCAATAGAAGCCGACGCCCTCGGGGGCCAGGGCCTGCAGCAGCACCACGGCGCTGTCGATGTTGTTCTTGGCGTGGGCGGCGCTGCGGTCGGCGGCCAGTTGCAGGTCGATGCGCTGCTCCGCGGCCTGGCGGCGGAAGCCCGCCTCGGTCTGGATCACGGCCAGCAGCAGGATCGGCAGCAGGGCGATGGCCATGGCCACGCCCAGGCGGAAGCGGATTCCCTGTACGCTGGGCCTTCCGAGCTTGCGCCCCAGAACCCGGCCGATCCGCAGCACGACTATCTCCGCCCGGCGCCGCTCAGCCTGTCGGCGTCGGCCAGGATGGATCGCATGGCGTCCCCGGCCGACTTTCCGTCGCGGGCGTAGCCGCCGCGCTCCAGCGTGGCCTGCAACGCCTTGCGGGCGCGCGACACGCGACTCTTCACCGTGCCCACGGCGCACTGGCAGATCTCGGCCGCCTCCTCATAGGCGAAGCCCCCGGCGCCCACGAGAATCAGGGCTTCCCTCTGTTCCTCGGGCAGGGTCTGCAAAGCCTGGCGCAGTTCGTCCAGGGCGACGGGCGCCTCGGGATCGTCCACCGCGATCAGGGTGCGTTCGGCGGCTTCCTGATCCAGCTGGGTCTGACGCCAGGACCGACGCTTCTCGGAGTAGAACTGGTTGCGCAGGATCATGAAGGTCCAGGCCTTCATGTTCGTGCCCATCTGATAGCTGGCGCGCGCGTCCCACGCCTTCATCATGGCTTCCTGGGCCAGGTCGTCGGCCGCGGTCGGGTCGCCGGTCAGGGTGCGGGCGAAGGCGCGCAGATGAGGGATCAGGGTGACCAGTTCGGCCTTGAAGGCGCCGTCATCGGCCGACGGGGGCCGGGATGGGGTGCTGGTCACTGTCCCTCCTTAGTGGACGACGCTTGATCGGCGCGTCTGAGGATCTCCAGGAATTCGTCGGGAACGGGTTCGTTCACGACCTCGTCGAACATATGGCGCAGCTTCACGCCAATCGCCTGCTGGCGCAGACGGACCTCTTCAAGCCCTCGATCGTGCGACGGTGTCCCGTCGGGGTGAGCGGGGGTGTCCTTGGTGTTGATCATCGAGTTTACGGCTGCCGCCCAAGCCAGTTGAAACGCCTGTAGAAGCGGAAAACGCCGCCTTACGCATAGGGTTCCTAACGCCAGGCGTTTTTATGCTCAAGCTGGATGACGGCTCGGGAACCGTGGCCCATTTGATACGTTGAATCCGCTGGTGCGCTGACTAATGTGCGGCGTGAAGACTGTCGGGGAAAGAACCATATGAGCCTTCTGGCCAGACTTGCGCCTCATCTGCCCTACGTTCGTCGTTATGCGCGGGCGCTGACCGGCGACCAGACGACGGGCGACAACTATGTTCGCGTGGCTCTCGAAGCTCTTGCAGCGGGGGAACGCCAACTGCCGACGGACATGACTCCGCGGGTGGCCTTGTATCACGTTTTCCACACCATCTGGTCGGCCACGGGCGCCCAGCTTGAAGACGGCGGGGCGGTCGAGGGCGATGACGCCGCTCATCGCCTGATGCGGATTTCGCCGCGCTCGCGCCAGGCCTTCCTGCTGACTGCGCTGGAAGGTTTCACGCCGTCCGAAGCGGCTCAGATTCTCGCCGTCGATCCGCGCACGGTCGAGCGCCTGATCGCGGAGGCCCAGTCCGACATCGACGCCGAACTGACCACCGACGTCCTCATCATCGAGGACGAGGCCATCATCTCGGCCGACATCGAAAGCCTGGTGAAGGAGCTGGGCCATCGCGTCACCGGCACCGCCACCACCCATGACGAGGCCGTGGACGCCGTGGCGCGTCACACGCCGGGCCTGGTGCTGGCCGATATCCAGCTGGCCGACGGCTCGTCGGGCATCGATGCGGTCAAGGACATCCTCAAGCGCTTTGACGTGCCTGTCATCTTCATCACCGCCTTCCCCGAGCGGCTGCTGACGGGCGAGCGTCCCGAACCGACCTTCCTGATCACCAAACCCTTCCAGCCGGAGACGGTGAAGGCGGCGATCAGCCAGGCTCTGTTCTTCCATCCGTCGCGTCAGAAGCAGGCCGCGTAAGGTCGACGCGGCGAGACTGTTTCGAAAGGCCCCGAGCGCTGTCTCGGGGCCTTTTTCGTATTCAGGTGGCGGGATCGGCCAGCGCCGCAGCCGGAGCTTCGGCCGTCGCCTCGACCGGCGCTGGTTCGGCGGCGCGGTCTTGGCGCTGGAAGCCTTTGTTGCTGACGGCCCACATGCCGATCAGCAGGACGGCGGCGGCTCCGGCTGAAAGCAGCAGGATGACCAGAATTCGCCGTCCGCCTCGGCCCTGGCGTACATATTGAGCCTCGACGGCGTGGTGGTCATGAACGGCGTCGGCGGAGTGGGAATGCGGGTCTTGATGGGTCATCGGCTCGCCTCCTTTTCGCGGTCGGAAATCCTCTATGGCCAACGCTGCGGTCGCTCGGCTGTTCCGCGACGGCGACAGGGCGTCGGAGGGGCGGCGTCCTTTGGAACCGAGTTTCGCGCGCGCCGTTATCTGGTCGTCGAGGGCTATTCCCCCGGACCGGCCTGACCGTCGGTCTTCGCCCTCGCCTCATTCTCGATGATGCGACTTCTAGGCGGATCCTGAACGGGTCCGCCTTCTTTTTTGGCGGCGGGCCGGGCGAACGGCCGATCCGGCGTGCTTGCTCTCTGGCGGCGAGGCGCCACTATGGGTTCTGAAAGAAAACGCTTGGAGACGGATGATGAGCCTGCGCAACAGACAATGGATCCTGCGTCAGCGGCCGCACGGCCTGATTCAGGACGGCGACCTGGAACTGGTCGAGAGCGTCACGCCCGACCTGAAGGACGGCGAGGTTCTGGTCCGCACCGTCTATCTGTCGATCGATCCGACCAACCGCACCTGGATGAATGACTCCGAGGGCTATCTGCCGCCCGTCGGTCTGGGCGATGTCATGCGCGGCCTGACACTGGGCGTGGTCGAGCAGTCGCGCGGCGAACGATACAAGGAAGGCGATCTGGTCATGCCTCTGTCGGGCGCCTGGGCCGACTACGCCGTCGTGTCCGAAGCGGGGCTGCGGCCGGTCCACCGCGCGCCGGGCCTGCCGCTGACGGCCAACCTGTCCGTGTTGGGCATGACCGGCATGACCGCCTATTTCGGCGTCACCGACGTGCTGAAGGCGAAGGCGGGCGAAACCCTGGTCATCTCGGCGGCGGCGGGAGCGGTCGGCTCCATCGCCGGCCAGGTGGCCAAGCAGCGCGGCTGCCGCGTCATCGGCATCGCCGGCGGCGCCGAGAAATGCCGCTGGCTGACCGAAGAGCTCGGCTTCGACGCCGCCGTCGACTACAAGAACGAGGACGTCGGCGACGCCCTGGACCGCCTGGCTCCCGACGGGATCGACCTCAATTTCGAGAACGTCGGCGGCGACATCATGATCGCCGTCTGGAACCGGCTGAAGGTGCACGGCCGCATGGCCGTGTGCGGCCTGATCTCGGCCTACAACGCCACGCGGATGCCGCCCTCGCCCAACTTCGCCCGCATCATCACCCACCGTCTGGACGTGAAGGGTTTCCTGGTCCTCGACTACGCCCACCGCGCCAAGGAGATGGTTGCCGAGATGGGCCCGTGGCTGGCCGACGGGAAAATCCACTGGAAGGTTCATGTCGACGACGGTCTGGAAGGCGCGGTCGGCTCGTTGAATCGCTTGTTCACGGGCGACCATGACGGCAAGCTGATGGTCAGGGTGTCGGAAGAACCGGCCGCCTGACGGAGGGAAGACCACGCATGACCGAGCCGCTGCACGTCCATTTCGAGGACCTCGAGATCGGTCAGGTCATCCCCCTGGGCGCCTGCGCCGTGGATGCGGCGGCGCTGGATCTGTTCGCCGAACGGTTCCAGCCGGGGTGGGACGTGGCCTACGGCGCGCCCGAGGCCATGGTCTACGCCTTGTGGAGCCGTCTGGCCGCCGACCGCACCAGCGGCTGGGCTGGAGCCAAGACCCTGGCGGTCGACGGCCTTCGCTTCCTGCGCAGCCCCCCGGCGGGCGAGCTTCTGCGCGGACGCCTGACCATCATGGGCAAGGATCCCGTCGGAGACGAAAAGGGCGTGATCATCGCCCAGCAGGACCTGTTGGATGAGGCGGGGCGGCTGGTCTTCTCCTGCCTGACCCGAGCCCTGGTGGCGCGCCGCTAAGGTCGCGTCCCTCTCCCACAAGGGGAGAAGGATAAGAAAAAACGCCCCGCCAGTTTCCTGACGGGGCGTTTGATCTTTTGGACTTCTAGAGGCCTCAAGCAGCGTGACCGCGCGTTAGGCCCTCAAACATCAGGCGTTGGCGGCGGCCGGCTGCTGCTTGGCGGCGCGGGTCAGGGCCACGGCGATCAGACGATCCCAGCCCAGCAGCGACACCAGGTGGGCGTAGATCTGGCCCAGCGCGCCGTTGTCGCGCAGTTCTGCCAGCTTCTCGGCCGGCAGGGCCTTCAGCTTGTCTTCCGAGACGGCGAAATACTCGGCGATCTTTTGCGGCGTTCCGGCCGAGCCGTCGGCGTTGCGCGGCGTGTAGTTGGCCTCGCGCACCTCGAACAGGTCCAGTTCTTTCAGCAGGGCGACGAAGGATTCGCTGCGCACGCGCTCCTGCTCGAAGTTGTTGCAGAACTCCATGCCGAAGTTGACGTAGCCGCTGGGCTGGCCGTTCTCGAACAGAGGCGTCTCGCCGCCTTCGACCACGAAGGGGGCGGCGCGGTCGATGCACAGCACCAGGCGCTTCTGCTCTTCGTCATTGGCGAAGACGAAGGGATAGCGGCGGACGTAGGCCGGGATGTAGGCGTCGGGGCGGAAGTCGCCGTCCTCGATGAACAGGTTCTCGCCGGCGTTCAGGCCCATGGCCGCGACCGGCTGCTTGGCGTCGCCGACGAAGATGACCGGATAGGTCAGGGCGGCCGGGGCGAACTCCGTGACCGTCAGCGGCACCACATTGGTCTGGGCGACGAAGGCGTAGGGCTTGTCCGCCGGGGTCACGCCCAGCTTGCCGTGAGCCTCGGCCGACAGGGGCTCGGGCTGGGAATAGAACAGGACGTTGCCCGACAGGGGGCTGTTCGCTTGGATGGCGTCGGTCATGAAAAACGGATCTTCTGAACAGAAAGGACGGTTCTTCTAGCCCATGGCCGGGGCCGCCGCAAACGCCGCTGTTTGGCCACATTGCGCCGGCGGCGGGCGCGGCTCGAGCGGGTGCGACCGTCGATGCGGTTGCAGCGGCGGCCCTGACCTCCTAGCTGTAGGCCATGGGTCTCGCTTGCGATCATGAACACGCGGCCGGAGGGGCTGACGCCGCCGAGGTTGAACGCGCCCTGACGGCGGTCGAGGCGCGCTGCGCCGTGGACGGCGAGCGCATGACTGCCCCGCGTCGCCGGGTGCTGGAGCTGCTGCTGACGGCGG
Source organism: Brevundimonas diminuta 3F5N (assembly GCF_900163625.1). GTDB lineage: Bacteria > Pseudomonadota > Alphaproteobacteria > Caulobacterales > Caulobacteraceae > Brevundimonas > Brevundimonas diminuta_A. The sequence continues at coordinate 88,018 of NZ_FUIE01000015.1, read as the reverse complement.
GCGAGCCGGTGAAGGCCTATGACCTGATCGCCCGCTATGGGCTGGATGGACAGGCGGCCAAGCCGCCGACCGTCTATCGTGCGCTGGACTTCCTGGAGCGCCGGGGCCTGGCGCACCGCATCGCCTCCATCAGCGCCTATGTCGCCTGCACCGCCGACGCCCTGGGCGAGGACAAGGGGCATGCCGCGGCCTTCCTGATCTGCGACTGCTGCGGCGCCGCCGAAGAGGTGGCGGTTCAGGGCGGCGACGCCTTCGCCCGCGCCGCCGCCGGCGCCGGCTACGCCATCGAGCGCACCACCATAGAGGGGCATGGCCGCTGCCCGGCCTGTCGCGTGGCGGCCTGAACCTGATGGACGCTCTGGCCCTGTCGGCGCCGCGCCGGATCAGCGTCCCCATCGACAACCGCTGGGGCGGCGGCGAGATGGCGGTGCTGGACTTCGGCGACCACGAACGCCCGGTCGATCTGGTCTTCGTCCACGCCAACGGTTTCAACGCCCGCACCTACCGCACCCTGTTGCAGCCCCTGTCCAGCGCCCTGCGCATCTGGGCGCCCGACCTGCGCGGCCACGGCGCGACGCGCCTGCCCGCGGAACCCGAAGGCCATAGGAGCTGGAAGGATCATCGCGACGATCTGATCGGCCTGCTGGAGGCGATCGGCGGTCCGCCGGTGGCCCTGGCCGGTCATTCCATCGGAGGGACCAGCGGTCTGCTGGCCGCCGCCGAACAGCCCGAACGCGTGTCGCGCCTGCTGCTGCTCGACCCGGTCGTCTGGCCGCGCCCCATGGTGATGGCGTTGAACCTGCCGCTGGCGAACCGGCTGTCGCATCACTTTCCCATCGTCTCGCGCACCCTGAAGCGCCGCGCGGTGTTCGACAGCCGTGAACAGGCCCTGGCCGCCTATCGCGGACGCGGCGCCTTCAAGGGCTGGCCGGACCTGATGCTGGCCGACTATCTGGCCGACGGCCTGGCCGAGACGGATCGCGGTCTGGAACTGACCTGCAGCCCGGCGTGGGAGGCGTCCAACTACGGCGCCCAGGCGCATGATCCGTGGCGGGCGCTGGCTCGCTATCCGGGCGCGGTGCGCATCCTCAAGGGCGAGACCGGCAGCCTGTGCGCGGTTCGACCCTCGTCGCGTCGCGCGAATATGCAGGTCGAGACGGTGGCGGGCGGCGGCCATTTGTTCCCCATGACCCACGCCGAGATCACGCGCGACGCCCTGTTCGACCTGGCGGTCTGAGATCTCGTTGAAAGCGAGGCGTCCTCAGGGGTTGTCGCCGGGCGGTTCGATGCTAGTCCTGACTGCGATGACGCCGTCCGCTTCTTCTTCTCACCTGCCACGCATCCTGCTGGGCGCGCTGATCGGCGCTGTCCTGGGCCTGCTGATGCTGGGGGTGGCGCTGGCCACATGGTGGCTGGCGGTCGCGCGTCATGAGCCTCAGTCGATCGTCGCGCCCGATGGGTTCGAGGCGCGGCTGGAAGGGGCGGCGGGCGGCGCCGCCTTCGGCCTCAGTCCTGTCTACGCCTATGAGCCGGACAGCCCGCGTTCCAGCGGCGTCGTCTGGTTGTCCCAGATCGCCTCAGAGCTTGAGGCTCAGGGCCATGAGATTCGGCCCGTTCCGACGGATGATCCCGAACTGAACCGCGAGATCGAGCGCTTGGCCCGTCGCTGGGCGGAGCCGCCGCGACGGCCGCTGCTGATCTGGAGGGGGTCGACGGGGCTGATGCTGTGCCGCTGCGATCATCCGCGCGCGCGGGCGCAGGCGCGTCAGCTGTTGGCGGCCTCGGCTCCAGCGGATAAGGTTGAGGCGGAGGCAGAGCGTCCTGCGGTCGAGCCGCGCCGGGCGGTCGAGCCGACGGGGCCGGCCTATCCGCGTCTGGGGCCGCCGCCGGCCAAGACCGCCGCGCCTTCTGCGTCGCCCGTTGCGGCTCCCGCGCGGGCGGCATCCCCGACGCCGTCCTTGCCGGGGGATCCGGCGCCCAGGCGGGCTGAGGCCAAGGCGTCGCCTGCGTCGCCCCGCGCGCCTTCTGCACGTCCCGCCTCGCCCCGGCGCACTGATCCGCCCGAGGCGCGGCGCGACGCTGAGAGCCTGTTCTTCTGAGCCCTCAGTCCAGCCGGGCGCAGGCGTGGATCAGCCGCTCCACGTCTTCTTCACTCTGATACAGGCTGAAGCCGAAGCGGATGACGTCGTCGCGCACGTCGGCGATGACGTTCATTTCCTGCAGGGCCGCCTTCCAGCGCGGGGCGTCGGCGTGGCGCAGGGCCAGGAAGCGCGCGCGCGGCGCCGCCCCCTCGACCGGGTTCAGGATCTCGGCCTGGGCCAGCGCTCCGGCCTCGTTCGACCGGATCGCCGTCTGGAAACGGGACTGATGGCCGCGCGCGTGGTCGGCGATCATCGCCGTGGTCAGGCCGTGCTGGTCCAGCATCCGGCGCACGGCGTTGAAGCGATACAGGGCGCTGGCGTCGAAGGTGGCGCCCCAGAAGCGGCGGCCGTCGGTGCGGTACTGGACGCCGCCGGGCGGGCCTTCCAGGTGGCCGAACTCGGCGAACCAGCCGGTCACGACCGGGCGCGGCCCGAAGCCGGGCGGGGCGTGCAGGAAGCAGGCGCCTTCGCCCGCCATCGCATATTTATACCCGCCCGCCAGATAGAAGACCTTGTCCGCCACGGCCGACAGGTCGGTCGGCGTCGCCATGAAGCCATGGTAGCCGTCCACGACCACCCACGGCCCGGCCGGATCGGCCAGGTCCGCCAGCTCGTCGATGCGTTCGAACAGGCCGCCGGTGCGGAAGAAGACCTGGCTGACGAAGATCAGATCATGCCCGCCCGCCTTGGCCGCCGCGACGAAACGTTCGGCGAAGGTCGCGAACGGCGCCAGGGGCACGCGGGTGACGACGGCCTGCCCGGCCTCTTCCCAGCGTTCCGACTGACGACGGAAGGAGTGGAACTCGCCGTCGGTGACCAGGATGCGCACCGGCGCCTTGTCGACCGCCGAGACGATGCGCAGCAGGATTTCATGCGTATTGGGCGCGAAGATCAGGCTGTCGGGCGAGGGCAGGCCCAGCTCGCGTGCGACATGGCCCTGGGCCTCGGGGATGACCTCGCCGAACACCAGATCCCATTTGCGGTCGGCGAAGCGGTTGGCCTCGGCCCAGGCCTGGACCTGGCCGTCGAAGCTGACGTCGGGCCACAGGTGGTGGCTGTGAGCGGCGAAATGCAGGCGTTCCGGATCGAGGCCCAGCGCGCGCGAAAACAGGGGCTTGTAGTTCATGGCGCTACGCTAACCCGCGCCGCGCGCGGCGTCACCGGCCAAAGAAAAAGGCGGGCGCGCCGTACGCACCCGCCTCTCTTAACTCAGTCTTTGGCGCTCAAGCAGCGAGCGACCGCGTCGCGAGCGTAGCGCCGCGGACGTCAGCGCGCCTCAAATAAGACTACCGTGGCAGTGCTTGAACTTGCGGCCAGAGCCGCAGGGGCAGTCGCCGTTGCGGCTGGTGCGCTCCCAGCCGATGGGCAGGGCCTCGACCGGCAGCTTGGAGCGATCATCGCCCGTCAGTTGACCTTCCGGGTTCTGAGCCATCGGGTTCAGCATTTCATTTTCGCCGGTGCCGGGGTTCAGGTGGATTTCCTGGAATTCAGGCATCTCCATCGGCGGCGGCGCCTGGAACTGGAACTCGACCGTCATCAGCCAGCGCGTGACGTTGTGGCGCAGGTCGTGCAGCAGCGTCTCGAACAGGTTGAAGGCTTCGGTCTTGTATTCGTTCAGCGGGTCGCGCTGGCCGTAACCGCGCAGGCCGATGACGCCGCGCAGGTGGTCCAGGTGGACCAGGTGCTCGCGCCACTGCATGTCGATCATCTGCAGCATGAACTGCTTTTCGAGGCCGCGTGTCTGGTCGGCGCCGATCAGTTCGAGGCGTTCGGCGGCGCGCACGTCGGCGGCGGCGCGGATGCGTTCCTCGATCTCCTCGTTGGAGACGCCTTCCTCGGCGGCCCAGTCATGCAGCGGCAGTTCCAGGCCGAGGGTGGACTTTACCTTCTCGTCCAGGCCGACGATGTCCCACTGCTCGGCATAGGCCTTGGGCGGCATGTAGCGTTCGACCAGGTCGTTGATCGCGTCGTTGCGGAAGTCGCCGACCAGTTCCGACAGGTCTTCGGAGTCCATGAACTCCTGACGCTGTTCGAACACGGCCTTACGCTGGTCGTTCACGACGTCGTCGTACTTCAGCACGTTCTTGCGCATGTCGTAGTTGCGGGCTTCGACGCGCTTCTGGGCGGTCTCGACGGCGCGGTTCAGCCACGGGTGGCTGATGGCCTCGCCCTCGGCCACGCCGAACGACTTCATGATCGAGTCCAGGCGGTCGCCGGCGAAGATGCGCAGCAGGTCGTCTTCGCACGACAGGTAGAATTTCGAGGTGCCGGGGTCGCCCTGACGGCCGGTCCGGCCGCGCAGCTGGTTGTCGATGCGGCGGCTCTCGTGGCGCTCGGTGCCCAGGACGAACAGGCCGCCGGCGGCCATGGCCTGTTCCTTGGCGGCGGCGATCTCGGCCTTGAATTCGGCTTCCTTGGCCTCAAGGTCTTCCGGCGTCACGGCGACAGCCATGTTGCGCTGTTCCTGGGTCCAGCGCTGGATGCGCATCTCCAGGTTGCCGCCCAACTGAATGTCGGTGCCGCGGCCGGCCATGTTGGTGGCGATGGTCACGGCGCCGGGCAGACCGGCGTCGGCGACGATATAGGCTTCCTGCTCGTGCTGGCGCGCGTTCAGGACGTTGTGCGGAATGCCGCGGCCGGTGACGTAGTCGATGTCATAGGCGGCGTCGCCGGCCTTCTGCGCTTCCTTCTCGCGGCCCGCGTATTCGGGCTTGAGGGTGCGTGAGCGCTCGACCTTGTAGTCGTAGGTCTTGAGGACTTCGGACAGTTCCTCGGAGTTCTCGATCGAGACGGTGCCGACCAGGATCGGCTGGCCGCGAACGTGGCATTCCGCGATCTGGGCGGCGATGGCGGCGTTCTTTTCCTTGAAGGTGCGATAGACCTCGTCGTCGTAATCCTTGCGCTGGATCGGACGGTTGGTCGGCACTTCCAGGACGTCCATCTTGTAGATGTCGAGGAATTCCTGGGCCTCGGTGGCGGCCGTGCCGGTCATGCCGGACAGCTTTTCGTAGAGGCGGAAATAGTTCTGGATCGTCACCGAGGCCAGGGTCTGGTTCTCGGGCATGATCTTGACGTCTTCCTTGGCCTCGATGGCCTGGTGAAGACCTTCGGACAGGCGACGGCCCGTCATCATGCGGCCGGTGTATTCATCGATCAGGACGATCTCGCCGTCCTTGATGATGTAGTCCTTGTCGCGCGTATACAGGGTGTTGGCGCGCAAGGCCTGGTTGGTGTGGTGGACCAGGCTGACGTTGGCCGGATCGTACAGGTCGACGGTGTCCTCGGCGAAATGGCCGGCTTCCTGAAGCATCTGCTCCATCCGCTCCGAGCCCAGCTCGGTCAGCAGGGCCTGGCGCTGCTTTTCGTCGAGGTCGTAGGTGTCCTTGTCCTTGACCAGCTCCTTCACCAGGGCGTCCAGCACCTTGTAGAGGTCCGAACGGTCCTCGGTCGGGCCCGAGATGATCAACGGTGTGCGTGCTTCGTCGATCAGGATGGAGTCGACTTCATCGACGATGGCGAAGTGGTGGCCGCGCTGCACCATTTCGCGACGGTCGTAGACCAGGTTGTCGCGCAGGTAGTCGAAGCCGAATTCGTTGTTGGTGCCGTAGGTGATGTCGGCGTTGTAGGCCATCTGGCGCTGGCCCTGCGACAGGCCGTTGACGATGACGCCGACCTCAAGCCCCAGGAAGCGATAGACCCTGCCCATCTGTTCCGCGTCGCGGCGGGCCAGATAGTCGTTGACGGTGACGACGTGGACGCCCTTGCCCGCCAGGGCGTTCAGATAGACCGGGGCCACGGCGACCAGGGTTTTGCCCTCGCCGGTACGCATTTCAGCGATGCCGCCTTCATGCAGGATCATGCCGCCGGTCATCTGCACGTCGTACTGACGCTGACCCAGCACGCGCTTGGAAGCTTCGCGCACTACGGCGAAGGCTTCGTTCTGCAGCTTGTCCAGGCTCTCGCCGCCTTCGACGCGGTCGCGGAACGTCTGCGTCATCATGCGCAGTTCGTCGTCCGAGAAGGCCTCGAACTTGGATTCAAGGGCGTTGATCTTATCGACCTGGCCCATGAAGGCCTTGACCTTGCGGTCGTTGGAGGAACCGAGAAATTTCTTGGCGAAGCCGAGCATGGGCGATCCGGGTCAGGCGGTCGAGCGGCTGAAGGCTCTGAGAAAGACAGTTTCACCCGGTCGGAGGGCCGCGATCACGCCGGCCCCGGGCCTTCCCTGCAGATGAGGGCGCGCGAAGGGCCGCGCAGACGATCGAAAACCCCTCGACTTGGGCGCAGGCGGGACTTAAGCACCGCCCTTATCCCTGTCAACGCGAGGGCCTTTTTAAGGCGGCGTGTTTCAGGCGCGAATGTCCGTTTCGACGGCCTGTCCACAGACCCTTGCCCGGAGCGTCCGATGCGAGCGCGACGTCCCCTCCACAGCCTGTTTCTGGTCGCCGTCGCCGGTTTGGCGCTGGGCGTCGCCGCCTGTGGGCGTGGCGGCGATGAAGCCGCCCCGGAAAAGAACGACCGCGTCGTGGCCAGGGTCAACGATCGCGCCGTCTGGGCCTCGGACGTGCGCCGCGAGGCGGTGGCGCAGGGGTTGATCGGCGAGGACGATCCCCTGGACGCCTCATCCGAACTGTTTCGCCGGGTGATGGACGAGGTGGTCGATCAGAAGCTGCTGGCCGCCGAGGCCGAACGCCGGGGCCTCGATTCCAGCCCTGCCGCCCAGCGCCGTCTTCAGGCCGTGCGCGAACGCATCCTGGGCGACATGCTGGTCGAGAAGGTGGTGTCCGGGGCCGTGTCCGAACAGGCGGTCGAACGCCTCTACGCCGAGCAGCAGCGTCTGGCCCGCGCGACCGAAGAGGTGCGGGTGCGCCTGATTCTGGCGCCGACCAAGGAACAGGCCGACGCCGTTCTGGGCGTCCTGGGCCAGGGGGCGGCCTTCGAGGCCGTCGCCGCCCAGCGCTCGATCGACGACGCCACCCGCTATTCCGGCGGCGACCTGGGCTATTCGACGCTGGACGTCCTGCCCGCTCCCTACGCCGCCGCCCTGCAGGGGCAGACGCCGGGCGCGGTCGTCGGCCCGATCCAGACCGAGACCGGCTGGGCCGTGCTCAAGGTCGAGGATCGCCGCGTCGAAACTCCGCCGACGCTGGATCAGGCGCGGCCCCAGATCGTGCGCTACCTGACCTATGAAGGCGTCCGCCAGTTGCTCGAACAGCTTCGCGGTCAAGCCGAGGTCGAGATCACCCTGGACGGGGCCAAGACCGCCCCGCCTTCAGCCCCCGTTGAGTCCGCAGCTGCGCCTGCGGCCCAGAAAACCTCCGCTTCTTCCGCCGGAAACGCCTCATGAGCCAGCCGCCCTCCAAGTCCGCCTCGACCGGCAAGAAGATCGAAAACGCCATTGAAAAGGCGTTGGACCCGCTGGCCTCGGCCTTGAAGCGCGCGACGCAATCAGCCACCCAGGCGGTCGCCGCCGCGCCGGGCAAGCCCGGCCTGATGGTTTCGCCGCTGGCCGTGCCCTTCCCGGCCATTCCGCCGATCGGCGGGGTTGAGATCGCCACCGCCCGCGCGGGATTCTACAAGCATGAGCGCGATGATCTGGTGGTCTTCCGCTTTCCGCAGGGCGCGTCCTGCGCGGGGGTCTTCACCCGCCACAAGGTCGGTTCGGCGCCGGTCGACTGGTGCAAGCGCCAGCTGGACGCCGACAAGGGCGGCGAGGGGGTCAAGGCCCTGGTCGTCAACGCCGGTTGCGCCAACGCCTTCACCGGCAAGGCGGGCGCCGACGCCGCGCGCCGCACGGCCTCCGAGGTCGCCAAACGCTTCGACTGCCGCCAGCGCGACGTCATGCTGGCCTCGACCGGCGTCATCGGCGTGGTGCTGGACGACAAGAAGATCACCGCCCGCCTGCCCGAGGTGGAAGCCGGTCTGAAGGCCGACGCCTGGGCGCAGGCCGGTCTCGGCATCATGACCACGGACACCTTCCCCAAGGGCTCCTATGCCGAGTGCGAGATCGAGGGGGTGAAGGTCCGCATCGCCGGGATCGCCAAGGGCTCGGGCATGATTGCGCCCGACATGGCGACCATGCTGGCCTTCATCGTCACCGACGCCGACATCGCCCCGCCGGTGCTCAAGGCCCTGCTGAACCTGCACGTCCGCACCACCTTCAACAGCGTGACGGTGGATGGCGACACCTCGACCAACGACACGGCGCTGCTGTTCGCCACGGGCGCGTCCGGCGCGCCGCGCATCGGCCGCGTCGGCGATCGCCGCCTGAAGGAATTCTCGGCCGCGCTGGACGACGTCATGCTCGACCTGGCCCACCAGTTGGTGAGGGACGGCGAGGGCGCGACCAAGTTCGTCAAGGTGACGGTGGACGGCGCCGCCAGCCCCGCCTCGGCGCGCAAGCTGGCCAAGTCGATCGCCGACAGTCCCCTGGTCAAGACCGCCATCGCGGGCGAGGACGCCAACTGGGGCCGCATCGTCATGGCCGTGGGCAAGACGGAGGAGGCGGTCGACCGCGACCGCCTGGCCATCCGCTTCGGCCCCCACGTCGCCGCCGTCGACGGGGCCCCTTCGCCGACCTACGACGAGGCGGTCATGAGCGCCTATATGAAGAACCCCGAGATCGACATCACCGTCCATGTCGCCTCGGGCCGCGCCTCGGCCACGGTCTGGACCTGCGACCTGACCAAACGCTACATCGAGATCAACGGAGACTACCGCTCGTGAGCGAGACGCCCGCCGTTCCCACCGTCCTGGTCGTCGCCGTCGCCTTGATCGACCCCGACGGCCGCGTGCTGATCGCCAAACGGCCCGAGGGCAAGCAACTGGCGGGCCTGTGGGAATTCCCCGGCGGCAAGGTCGAGCCGGGCGAGCGGCCCGAGGCCGCCCTGATCCGCGAGCTGAAGGAAGAACTGGGCATCGACGTCAAGGAGGCCTGCCTGGCCCCCTTCGTGTTTACCAGTCACGCTTACGAATCCTTTCACCTGTTGATGCCACTCTACCTGTGCCGGCGCTGGTCCGGCGTGGTCGAGGCGCGCGAGCACGCGGGTCTGGCCTGGGTGAAGCCGGACAAGCTGTCGGCCTATCCCATGCCTCCGGCCGACGAACCGCTGATCGCCTGGCTGCGCGATCTGCTCTGACAGGCCGACGACAGGGGAGGGCCGGGCGTGAAGGGTTTCATCTGCCGGTTCCACCGCGACGAAGGCGGCGCCACGGCCATTGAATACGGCTTGATCTGCGCTTTGATCTTCCTGGTCATCATCGGCGCCGTGGCCGCCTTCGCGGCGCGGTCGACGGCCATGTACGACTACATCTCCACGACCATCAGCGCCGCCATCGGCGGGGCCTAGACCCAAGGAAGGCGGGCGTCAGCCCTCTTCGCCGGTCTGTTCCCTGACGCCCAGCGCATCGGCCAGACGCGTCTTGGCCGAGCCGCGCTTGGCGGGTTTCTGCTGGCTGTCGTGCGGCGCCCATCCGGCCAGGTGCACCATCTCGAAGGTGGCGGGGATGCGCCCGTCCGCCTCGGCGTGGCGTTCGGCGTAAAGCTGGGCGGCGCGGGCCAGAACGGCGCGGCTCAAGGGCCGGATCGGTCCGGCCAAGACGTTGGTCTCGCCCATGGCGCGCAGGTCGCGCATCAGGGCGAAGGGATCGCCATAGCGCACCGTCACCCGGTCCACGTCCGTCACCGGCAGGGCGAACCCGGCCCGTTGCAGCAGGGCCGCCCCGTCAAAGCCGTCGGCGAAGGGCGAGACGCGCGCCTGGGCGCCGCCGTTGACCTCCAGCTCCGCCTCGGTCAGCACGCCGCGCAACTCCTTCAGCGTCGCCGCCCCGAACAGGCTGGCGACGAACAGGCCGTCGGGCTTCAGCGCCCGCCTGATCTGGCTCAGAGCGCCCGGCAGGTCATTGGCCCAGTGCAGGCCCAGCAGGTTGACGATCAGATCGGCCGATCCGTCCTCCAGCCCCAGCGGCCCGCCGCCCGGCGCGGCGCGCTCGGCGGTCGAGCCGACAGCGCGCACCTGGCCCACCCGTTCGCGCGCCGGGCTGTCGGCCAGGGCGCGGGCGAAGACGCCGGGGTGCGGCGACAGGTCGACGGGCGTCTGAAACTCGCGCAGGATCACTTCCAGACTGTTCACCGCATTGTCGGCGGCGCGCAGGTGCAGGAAGTCGGCGTCGGGGAAACGTCGGGCGGCGCGGTTCAGGCGCGCGGCCCGACGCGCGGCGTCGAAGATGATCGGGGGACCGGAGGAGGGAGAGGGGGCGCTCATGTCGGTTCAGGATGGGGGCTGGCGGGGTCGATTGAAAGGCGTCACTGCGCCTTTAGCATCCGGCGCGCGCGATGCGGGCCGGGGCCTGCTGGATATTCTGCTGCCGCCCGTCGCGCATGACAGTCGCGAGGCGTCGGCCACGGCGGGCCTGTCGCCGGACGCCTGGAGCCGGGTGGCCTTTCTGGAGGCGCCGGTCTGCGACGGCTGCGGCGCGGCGTTCGAATATGACGGCGGCGACTTCGCGGCTGAGCGATGCGCGGCCTGCACGGCCAGCCCCTACGCCTTCGACCGGGCGCGGGCGGCCTGCGTCTATGACGAGGCGTCGCGCGGCGTCATCCTGAAGTTCAAGCATGGCGATCAGCAGCAGTTCGCCCCCCTGTTCGCGCGCTGGATCAGCCGCGCGGCCGCGCCTCTGATCGAGACGGCCGACGCGGTGGTTCCCGTGCCCCTGCACCGCGCCCGCCTGCTGTCGCGCCGTTTCAATCAGGCGGCGGAGATCGCCCGGTCTCTGGCCCGCGACACGCGGCTCGACTATCTGCCCGACGCCCTGATCCGCCCCCTGGCGACCGCCAGCCAGGGCGGCAAGTCCGCGCGTGGGCGGCGATTGAACGTCAAGACGGCCTTCGCCGTGACCGAGGCGGGGCGGCGGCGGATCAAGGGGCGGCGCCTGCTGCTGATCGACGACGTGTTGACCACGGGGGCCACGGCCGAGGCCTGCGCGCGGGTCTTGATGGAGGCCGGAGCCCGCGCCGTGGACCTGGCCGTCATCGCGAGGGTGAAAAACGCGCGCGAACCGCTTAAGTGAGGGGAACCTTCCCATTCGCCTTCAGGAGTTCCCCTTGGCCGAAGTCGTCCTCTACACCAAACCCGGCTGCCCTTACTGCATCCGCGCCATGGCCCTGCTGGACCGCAAGGGCGCGGCCTATACGGAGATTGTCGCCTCCAACGACCCGGCCAAGAAGGCCGAGATGGTCGAGCGTTCGGGCGGCGCGGCCACCTTCCCGCAGATCTTCATCGACGGAAAACATGTCGGCGGCTCGGACGACATCCACGCCCTGGACCGCAAGGGCGAGCTGGACGCCCTGCTGGCGGCCTGAAGTGACCGACACGCTCGACATCGCGCTGATCCAGACGCGGACGCCGGCGACGGCGGCCGCGGGGCTGGCGCATGTCGAGCCCCTGATCCGCCAGGCGGCGGCCGGGGGCGCGCAGCTGATCCTGACGCCCGAGGGGACCAATTTCCTTGAGCAACGCCGCGCCTTGCGCGACGCCGCCCTGTCGGACGAAGGTGCCGACCCCGCCGTCGCCGGGCTAAAGGCCCTGGCCGCCGAACTGGGCGTCTGGCTGTTGGTCGGCTCGGCGATCGTCCGCTCGGGCGTGTCGGATGATCCGCGCGCCGCCAACCGGTCCCTGCTGATCGACCCCAGCGGGGCGATCACGACCCGCTATGACAAGCTGCACGTCTTCGACGTCGACCTGCCGAACGGCGAGACCTATCGCGAAAGCGCCTCGGTGCGGCCGGGCGCGGCGGCGTCGATCGCCGCTGCGCCCTGGGGGCGTCTTGGTCTGACCATCTGCTACGACCTGCGCTTCCCGCATCTGCACCGCGCCCTGGCCCAGGCGGGCGCGACGTTGATCGCCGTCCCCGCCGCCTTCACCCGCCCGACCGGCGAGGCGCACTGGGAGACCCTGCTGCGCGCGCGCGCCATCGAGACCGGCGCCTTCGTCCTGGCGCCAGCCCAGGGCGGGACGCATGAGGACGGCCGCCAGACCTGGGGCCGCTCCCTGGTCGTCGGGCCGTGGGGCGAGGTGATCGCCCGGCTCGACCATGACGAACCGGCCGTCCTGCACGCCCGGCTAGACCTTTCGGCTGTGGACAAGGCGCGCGCCAGCGTGCCCGCCCTGCGCCACGACCGCCCGTTTGATCCGCCGCTATGATCCGCTACGCCCTGTCCTGCGACCGCGACCATGGCTTCGAAGCCTGGTTCGGCTCCTCGTCCGACTATGACGACCAGGCGGCGCGCGGCCTGGTCGAATGCCCCGTCTGCGGCTCGACGGCGGTGAGGAAGCAGGTGATGGCCCCGGCCGTCTCCGGCACGAAGAAGACCGCGCCTTCGCCCGACGCCCTGAAACCTGAAGCTCTGAAGCAGGTCCAGTCGATGATGATGCAGGCCGCGCGCGAGGTGCGCGACCACGTCGAGCAGAATTTCGACTACGTCGGCGACGCCTTCGCCCGCGAGGCGCGCGACATCCATGAAGGCCGCAGCGAAAAGCGCGAGATCTATGGCGAGGCCACCCCCGCCGAGGTCAAGAAGCTGAAGGACGACGGCGTGCCCTGCGCCCCCCTGCCCAGCCTGCCGCCCGACCCCAAGAAGGCGAACTGACCGCAGATGGGGGAGGGGGAGCGGTACGAGGAATTCGCCCCGCCTGAAACCTTACGGCCCTTCGTGCGCCTGCTGTGGACCTACGCCGCGCCTCGCCCCAGCGGCGGGGTGCAGCGCATCGCCCCGGACGGCTGTCCCGAACTGGTCGTCGATCTGGCCGCCGCCTATGAGGAACAGGACGCTGACGGCGCCTTCCGCCTGCAACCGCCGGTGATCTTCGCCGGTCAGATGACCCGGCCCATGGCTATCCGCCCGGTCGGTCCGGTCGAGATCGTCGCCGCCAAGTTCGAGCCCGATGGGGCGCGGGAATTCCTGGGCCGCCCGCTGATCGAGGCGACGGATCGGCGGCTGGACCTCGTGGCGCGGTTGGACGGCTTCGCGGCGCCGTCCGGCGATCCGGCGGGACAGGCCGCCGCCCTCGGCTCTTGGCTGGAAGAACAGCGCCGGGCGGGCGATTGGCGCATCGACTCCGCCGTCCGCGCCCAGGTCGCCGCCGCCGAGGACGATCTGGAGGCGCCGCCTTTGAACTCGGCCGAACGCCGCGCCCTGCAGCGCCGGTTCCGCGATCGCGTCGGCGTGGCGCCGCGCACCCTGCGCTCGGTCTTCCGCTTCCGCCGCATCTTCGATCACGCCATGGGCGAGAGCGCTGACGCCGCCTCCTGGCTGGAGGCGGGCCTGGCCGCCGGCTATTTCGACCAGCCGCAGATGGCGCGCGACTTCCGCCGCTTCCTGGGCTGCACCGCCACCGCCTGGGCGCGCGAACAGGTCGAGCTGGCGCGGCGGCTGGCGTCGCATTCCTACAAGCCCGCGCCGTGAGGGCGGCGTAAACTACCTTCCGTCCTTGAGGAGGGAAGAGCCCATGTCCGTTTTCAGCCTGCTGGCCGCCGTCCTGTTGCAGACCGCCGCGCCTGCGACGCCTGCGCCCGACCTGTCATGGCTGGCGGGTTATTGGCTGGACTGTTCCGACGGGCGCGAGGCCTCCGAGACCTGGAGCGACCCGCGTGCGGGGCTGATCGTCGGCCACTCGGTGACTGTGCGCAATGGCCGCAGCGGTTTTGAGAGCGCCCGTATCGGTCCCCTGAAGGACGGCGGCCTGGCCTATTTCGCCCAGCCCGACGGAGCGCCCGCGACGCCCTTCCGGCTGATCGACAGCGGCCCGCAGCGGGCGGTTTTCGCCAACCCCGACAACGACTTTCCGCACCGCATCATCTATGAACGCGCGGGGGATAGACTGACCGCCCGGATCGAAGGGGCGGACGACGATGAGAACCGGAGCGTGCAATGGCGATTCAACAGGGCGGAGCTGAACGCCCGCTGTCCACTCTGAGCTGGCGGCCGATGACGGCGGACGACCTCGACGGCGTGGTCGCGGTGGCCCAGCTGTCCTTCCCCGATCATCCGGAAGAGCGCGCCTGCTTCGCCAACCGCCTAGAGTTGCACCCCGAGGGCTGCTTCGTCCTGGCCGCCGAAGACGGGCCGGTCATGGGCTATCTGGTCGCCTATCCTTGGAAGCTGAATGCGGCCCCGGCGCTGAACGTGCTGATCGACGCCATCCCGGCCGAGGCCGAGGTGGTCTATCTGCATGACCTGGCCCTGCACCCGGACACGCGCGGCGGCGGCCACACCCGGCCGGTGGTCGAGCGCCTGGCCGAGCAGGCCAAGGCGGCGGGCTGGCCGGCGGTCGCCCTGGTGGCGGTCAATGACGCATCCAGCTTCTGGGCGCGCAACGGTTTCGAGATCCAGAACCCGCCGGGCATGGCCGAGAAGCTGGCCAGCTACGGCGACGACGCCCGCTATATGGTCAGGCCGCTGTAAGCGTCGTCAGCACGAAGGCCAGACGTTCGGCGACGGGCGCCTTCGGCAGTTCGATCAACTCATAGCCGAAGCGCGGATAGGTCTCGACCATGGCGTCGAAGGTGCGGCGGGCCTCGTCCAGGTCCTGTTTGCGTTCGGCGTCCTGGCCGAAGATCTCCGGCCAGATCGGGGCGATGAAGGCGCGCCGGTCATAACGAACGTCGCGCGCCGCCCGCTCCATATGGGCCGGGACCGGCAGGCCGCACAGCGTCAGATAGCCGACCACGTCTGGGACGCCGCGATCGAAGAAGACCGGCCCGGCGGCGCTTTCGGCGCGGGCGTGGGCCTCTAACTCGCGATCCAGCATCAGTTCGGCGAACAGCGCCCGGTCCTTCCACGGCAGAGCCTCGCTGTCGATCGCCTGCTGGCGGCGGATGACGGCGCGCCCGACCTCGGGCGAGGTCGCATGGCCCGCCGCCGCCAGGGCCTCAAGCAAGGTGGTCTTGCCCGAGCCGGGGCCGCCGGTCAGGACGATGCGGCGTGGGCCGCTCATGCGTCGCGGGTCGCCATCATCATGTAGTTGATGCCCACGTCGTCGCCCTCGCTCCAGCGGTCGTTCAGCGGGTCATAGGCCAGCCCATAGGGGCCGGTGACGGTCAGGGGCTCGCCGTCCAGCATGGCGCGCAGTTCGTCGGGCTTGAGGAACTGGCGCCAGTCGTGGGTGCCCGCCGGCACCCAGCGCAGCACATACTCCGCCGCGACCTTGCCCAGCAGCAGCCCCTTCAGGGTGCGGTTCAGGGTGGCGACGATCATTATGCCGCCCGGCTTGATGAGCTTGGAGCAGGCCCGGATGAAGGCTTCCGGGTCGGCGACGTGCTCGATGACCTCCATCGTCAGCACCACGTCGAAGGGGCCGGCGCCCGCCTCGACCATCTGCTCCACCGTGGCGGCGCGATAGGCGATGTCCAGACCGACCTGATCGGCGTGAGCGCGGGCGGTGCCGATGTTCTCGGACGAGGCGTCGATGGCGGTGACGTCAAAGCCCATGCGCCGCATCGGCTCGGCGATCAGGCCGCCGCCGCAGCCGATGTCGATCAGGCTGAGGCCACTGAACGGAGCCCGCCCTCGGACGTCGCGCTCGAAATGCTCGGCCGCCCGGTCGCGCACGAATTTCAGCCGCGCCGGGTTGAAGCGGTGAAGCGGGGCGAAGGGGCCCTTGGGGTCCCACCACTCGGCCGCCTGAGCCGAAAAGCGCGCCACATCGGCCGGATCGATGCTCGGCCCCTCGGCACGATCGGTTGCAAAGGGTGAAAAACCCTCTTCGCTTTGGGGTTTGCGCGGATCAAGGCTGTCGTTAGAAGCGGGCATGGGCTCAGGCATGGACCGCCTTCGCCCGCCATGCAAGCAGGGGATCAGACGCCAGGATGACGCGGGCCGACACGAACCGGTTGGTGATGAAGTTCGGCGGCACCTCCATGGCCGACCTGGAACGCATCCGTCGCGCGGCGCGCATCGTCGCCGCCGAAGCCGGCAGGGGCAAGAAGGTGGCCGTGGTCGTCTCGGCCATGGCTGGCAAGACCAATGAGCTGGTCGCCTGGACCGACGGCGTCGGCGCGGCGGCGCCCGGCCTGTACGGCGACGGCGTCCTGTCGGATGACGAATACGACGTGGTGGTCGCCTCGGGCGAGCAGGTGACGTCGGGCCTGTTGGCCCTGACCCTGCGCAACATGGGGTTCAAGGCGCGCAGCTGGATGGGGTGGCAGATCCCGATCCTGACCGATGACGCCCACGGCCGCGCCCGCATCGAAGAGGTGCCCGGCGACGCGCTGGGGGCCGCGCTCGACGCGGGCGAGATCGCCATCGTGCCGGGCTTCCAGGGCGTGACCCGCGACGGGCGCATCACCACCTTGGGCCGGGGCGGATCGGACACCTCGGCCGTGGCGGTGGCGGCGGCCCTGGGCGCGCCGTGCGACATCTATACCGACGTGGACGGCGTCTATACGACCGACCCGCGCATCCAGAGCCGCGCCCGGCGTCTGGAGAAGGTGTCCTACGAAGAAATGCTGGAGATGGCGTCGCTGGGCGCCAAGGTGCTTCAGACCCGCTCGGTCGAGCTGGCCATGCACAAGCGCGTGCCGGTGCGCGTCCTGTCCAGCTTCATCGAACCGGATGAAAACGGAAACCTGCCGCAACACGCCGGCACCCTGATTTGCGACGAGGATGAGATCGTGGAAAAGCGCATCGTTTCCGGCGTGACCATGAGCCGGGACGAAGCCCGGATCACGCTGCTTGGCCTGTCGGACCGGACGGACGCTCCGGCCGACGTCTTCACCCGCCTGGCCGAGGCCGAGGTCAACGTCGACATGATCGTACAGAGCCAGGCCCGCACCGAAGGCGCGGTCAATCTGACCTTCACGACGGGCCGCCGCGATGCGCGCCGCGCCGCCGAGCTGATGACCGCCGCCAAGGCGGACATCGGCTTTGAGGAGCTGCGCGTCGACGACGACGTGGCCAAGGTCTCGGTGATCGGCGTGGGCATGAGAAGCCACGCCGGCGTGGCCCAGACCATGTTCCGCGCCCTGGCCGACAAGGGCGTGAAGTTCCAGGCCATCTCGACCTCCGAAATCAAGATCAGCGTGCTGATCGATTCGGATTACGCTGAGTTGGCGGTTCGGGCGTTGCACGCGGCCTACGGTCTGGACGCGGAAGACTAGGATAACGGAAGCGCCGCCCTATCTGGAAGCTGAAACCAGAGGGCGGCAAGGCGGGAGCAGGCATGGTCAAGGGCGTGGCAGTGACGGCGAGGGGGCCCCGCCTTCTGCTGCGCCAGATTCGCGAGGCCCTGGCCGGGGCCGGCGGCGGCGCGCCTGCGCAGGACCGGCTGAACATGGTGGTGCGGATCATCGCCCGCTCCATGGTGGCCGAGGTCTGCTCCATCTATCTGCGGCGCGCCTCAGGCGAGCTTGAGCTGTTCGCCACCGAGGGCCTGAACCCCGAGGCCGTCCACAACACCCGCCTGCGCCCCGGCGAGGGCCTGGTCGGCGAGGTGGCCCGCACGGCCGCGCCGATCAGCCTGTCGGACGCCCAGTCGCATCCCAGCTTCTCCTATCGGCCCGAAACCGGCGAAGATCCCTATCACGCCTTCCTCGGCGCGCCCCTGCTGCGCGGCGGCCGGGCCATCGGCGTCCTGGTCGTCCAGAATCGCGCCGCCCGTCGCTATGACGAGGAAGAGGTCGAGGACATCCAGACCATCGCCATGGTCCTGGCCGAGACGGTGGCCTCGGGCGAGCTGCTGGCGCTGGAGGAGCTGCGCGACGTCGAGGTGGCGCCCCACCGGCCCGAGCGGCTGAAGGGGCAGAAGTTCGCCGAAGGTCTGTCGTTCGGGCAGGCGGTGCTGCACGAGGCGCCGATCGCACCGGAACAGCTGCTGTCCGACGATCCCGCCGCCGAAGAGGTGCGGCTCAAGGAGGCGCTGGAGCGTCTGCGCACCAGCATCGACGCCCTGCTGGAGGGCAGCCAGGGCAAGCTGGGCGGCACCCCCTATGAGGTGCTCGAGACCTATCGGATGTTCGCTGACGACCGGGGCTGGAACCGGTCGCTGGAAGAGGCGGTGCGCTCGGGCCTGACGGCCGAGGCCGCCGTCGACCGCGTCCGCAACGAACATCGCGCCCGCTTCGCCAACGCCCGCGACCCCTATATCCGCGAGCGGCTGCACGACTTCGAGGATCTGGCCAACCGCCTGCTGCGGCTGATGGCGGGCGATCATCCGGGCCAGCGCGACCTGCCTGACGACGCCATCCTGGTGGCCAAGAACCTGGGGCCGGCGGACCTGCTGGAATATCCGCGCCACAAGCTGCGCGGCCTGCTGCTGGAGGAAGGCTCGGCCGCGGCGCACGCGGCCATCGTCGCCCGCGCGCTTCAGATTCCTTGCGTCGGCCGCCTTCAGGGTCTGCGCGACCGCCTGACCGAGGGCGATCAGGTCATCGTCGACGGCGAGACGGGCGAGGCCTATCTGCGGCCCCGCCCCGACATGCTGGCGGCGGTCGAGAGCCGTATGGCCGTGCGCGAACAGCGCCGCGCCGAGTTCGACCAGTTGCGCGACACCCCCGCCGTCACCAGGGACGGCAAGCGCATCATGTTGCTGGCCAACGCCGGACTGGCGGTGGACCTGGAGAATCTGGACGCTACCGGGGCCGAGGGCATCGGCCTGTTCCGCACCGAATTCCAGTTCATGGTCTCCGACGAGCTGCCGCGTCTGGACGCCCAGGCGGCGCTCTACAAGCTGGTGCTGGATGCGGCGGGCGACCGGCCCGTCACCTTCCGCACGCTGGACATCGGCGGCGACAAGGTGCTGCCCTATCTCGACAATGAGCGCGAAGAGAACCCGGCGCTCGGCCGCCGCGCGATCCGCCTGGGCCTGGATCGCCCGGCTCTGCTGCGGATGCAGTTGCGCGCCCTGCTCAGCGCCGCCGCCGGGCGCGAGCTGCGCGTCATGTTCCCCATGATCGCCACGGTGGACGAGTTCCGCGCCGCGCGTGAACTGGTCGATGTCGAATGCGACTGGGCGCGGCGCCGGGGCCGCCCTCTGCCGTCCCTGCTGCGGGTCGGGGCCATGATCGAATGCCCCAGCCTGCTGTGGCACCTGGACGCCCTGCTGCCGCTGACCGACTTCGTTTCGATCGGCACCAACGACCTGCTGCAGTACATGTTCGCCGCCGACCGGACGAACCCGCGCGTGGCGGACCGCTATGATCCCCTGTCGCCGCCCTTCCTGCGCGCCCTGGCCGATATCCAGCAGAAGTGCGCCGACAGCGCCACGCCGGTCTCGGTCTGCGGCGAGCTGGCGGGCCGCCCGCTGGAGGCCTTCGCCCTGATCACCCTGGGCTACAACCGTCTGTCGGTTCCGGCGGGCGGGGTGGGGCCGGTCAAGCGCATGATCCTGTCGGCCGATCTGAACGCGGCGCGGCGGGGGATGAATGTTCTGCTCGGCTCTTCGGCCGGGTCGGTGCGCGGCGAGATCGAGTCCCTGGCGCGCAAGCTCAACGTCGAAGTCTGAACAAGCGGGGCCGCTTTCCCGCGTTGCCCGCGCTTGCGGCCTCGTCTAAGCGGGGAGGACGGGCGCATCGGCGCCCCTGCGTGACGGAACCCCGACCCTATGGACCAGGATCGGCAAGCCGCGTTCGACTTCGACGCCGACGCGACGCTGGATCAGACCCCGGAGGCGACGCCTGAAGCGACGCCTGAGGAGCCCTCGGACGATTCCCTGGGCGCCTCTCTGCGCGCCGCGCGTCTGGCGTCGGGCCTGTCCATGGCCGAGCTATCGACCAAGACGCGGGTGCATCCACGTTTCCTGACCGCGCTGGAGCAGGGCGAATACGCCGTCCTGCCGTCGCGTATCTTCTCCATGGGCTATGTGCGCGCCTACGCCGGGGCGCTGGGTCTGGACGAGTTGAACGCGGTCGAGCGGTTCAAGCAGGAATATCCCGATGCGGCGGTGCCGCTGCAGCCGCCGACGGGCGCCGCCCTGCAGCAGATGCGCCAGAACTCGCCCAAGATCCTGGGCGTCATCGGCGTCTTCCTGGCGGTGGTGATCGGCTGGAACGTCTTCCAGCGCATCAACCGCATCGAGGCGCCGCACCCTTCGGACCTGGTCGCCGTGCCCAAGGACTGGGCTGAGCAGGCCGATCATCAACGGGACCGCGCCCTCTATCTCGGGGCGCCCAAGGCGGCCCCGCCGGACCAGACGACGCCGGCCATGTACATTACGCCGGGGCTGGAGGCTCAGTTGACCGGGATTGACCCGGACGACCCCAACGCCGTCCCGCCGCCCGCGCCGCCGGTGCAGGCCGCCTTCAACCCGCGGGGGGCCATCTACGGCGCCTCGGCCACGGCCTCTCAGGTCATTCTACAGGCGCGCAAACCCGCCATCCTGGTCATCCGCCAGGGCGACGGTCGCATCCTGTTCGCGCGCCAGCTGGCGGCGGGCGAAGCCTGGCGCGCGCCGCCGGGTCTGTCGGCCACCATCGACACGCCCGATCCGGCCGCCTTCGACGTCTATCTGAACGGCGAGCACGGCGGCGTCCTGCCCGCGCCTCAGTCGCCGCTCGGGTCGCTGAACAATCGCGCCCAGGCGGCCGCGCGTGAGTCCGAGGCCCGCGCCGCCGCCGCCGTCGAGGCCCGCGCCCGCGCGGCCCAGGCGGCCGCTGCGGCGGCTGCTGCTGCGACGCCAGCGGTCACGGCTCCCGCCGCCGCTCAAGCGCCGTCCGCCGCCCCGCCCGCGGCCGGCTGATCTTTTTGGCGAGCGGAGGCGCGATCTTTCGCCGCCTGTCGTGGTTTTGCCGCTCTTCCTGTCCTATGTTCCCGGCGTCATGAGCGACCATTCCGAACTCGGCCATATCCGTCCCTGGCGCCACATCGAGCGCCGCAAGAGCCGCCAGATCCTGGTCGGCTCCGTCCCTGTCGGCGGCGACGCCCCGATCAGCGTCCAGTCGATGACCAATACGCCGACGACCGACGCGGCGGCGACGCTGGAGCAGATCCGTCAGCTGGAAGAGGCCGGGGCCGACATCGTCCGTGTCTCCTGCCCGGATGAGGAGTCGACGGCGGCCTTCCGGACCATCGCACGCGAGGCTCGCGTACCGCTCGTGGCCGACATCCACTTCCACTACAAACGCGGCATCGAGGCGGCCCAGGCGGGCGCGGCCTGTCTGCGCATCAACCCCGGCAACATCGGCTCGATCGACCGGGTCAAGGAAGTCGTCCAGGCGGCTCGCGACCACGGCTGCTCTATGCGCATCGGCGTCAACGCCGGCTCGCTGGAGAAGGATTTGCTTGAGAAGTACGGCGAGCCCTGTCCGGACGCGATGGTGGAAAGCGCCCTGAACCACGCCCGCATCCTTCAGGATCTGGACTTCCACGAGTTCAAGATTTCAGTGAAGGCGTCCGACCCCTTCCTGACGGTGGCGGCCTATCAGCAACTGGCCGACGCCATCGACTGCCCCCTGCATCTGGGCGTGACCGAGGCGGGCCCGCTGCGTACCGGCACCATCAAATCGGCCATCGGCATGGGCAACATGCTGTGGTCGGGCATCGGCGACACCATCCGCGTGTCCCTGGCCGCCGATCCGGTCGAAGAGATCAAGGTCGGTTTCGACATCCTGAAATCGCTGGGCCTGCGT
This sequence comes from Brevundimonas diminuta 3F5N, assembly GCF_900163625.1. GTDB lineage: Bacteria > Pseudomonadota > Alphaproteobacteria > Caulobacterales > Caulobacteraceae > Brevundimonas > Brevundimonas diminuta_A. Next base: position 66,257 of record NZ_FUIE01000015.1, on the reverse strand, counting down.
CACCGGGGGGTGAACATCATCGCCTGTCCGTCGTGCGCCCGTCAGGGCTTCAACGTCATCGAGACGGTGGGAATTTTGGAAGAACGCCTGGCGCACGTCTCGACGGCCATGTCGCTGTCGATCATCGGCTGCGTGGTCAACGGGCCGGGCGAGGCCCTCTATACCGACATCGGCTTCACCGGCGGCGGCAAGGGGGCGGGCATGGTCTATCTGAACGGCAAGATCGCTCACAAACAGGCCAATGACGGCATGATCGACGAGATTGTCGCCCAGGTCGAAGCCAAGGCCGCCGAGCTGGACGCCGCCCGCAAGGCGGCCGAATAGTCGGCGAAACGAGGGGGAGAGACGATGCTGAAACACGCAATCCTGGCGATGGCGCTGCTGACGACGGCCGCCTGCGCCCCGGCGAAAGAGGCCGAGCCGTCGTCTCAAGCTGTGGGTATGGCCAACCCGGCATCCGTCAACTGCCAGCGTGAGGGCGGCAAATCCGAAATCCGCCGTGACGCCCAGGGCGGCGAGTACGGCGTCTGCGTTTTTGAAGACGGCCGTCAGTGCGAGGAATGGGCCCTGTTCCGCGACAAGCGCTGCGTGGCGCCCAAGGCGGTCGAGTGAAGACGGCTACAATGAAACTCTACATCACCACCCCCTCGCCCTTCGCGCGCAAGGTTCGCATCGTCGCCCGTGAAAAGGGCCTGGCCGACCGGATCGAGGAGATCGTCGTTGATCCCTATGGCGATGCGCCGGAACTGTTGTCGACCAATCCCGTAGTGCAGGTTCCGACCTTGATCGCCGAGGACGGCCTGCCGCTGACCGACAGTCCGGTCATCGCCGAATACCTGGATGTGCTGGGCGCCGGGCCGCGTCTGCTGCCGGCCGAGGGGGCGGAGCGCCTGCGGGTCAAGCGGCTGGAGACCCTGGCCAACGCCGCGCTGGAGATAGGCGTCAAGCTGGTGCTGGAGAAGCGTCGGCCCGAGCATGAACGCTCGCCGTCGTGGATCGCGCGCTGGACCGTCAACATGGGCCGCGCTCTCGATGCGCTGGAGGCCGCCGCGCCGGACGCAGAGGCCCTGGACATGGGCGTGCTGACGGCCGGGATCGCCGTCACCTGGATCGGCTTCCGCCACCCGGACTACGACTGGAAGACGGGCCGCCCGAACCTGGTCGCCCTGCAGGCGGCGCTGGAGCAGCGCCCCAGCTTCATCGACACCTTCCCGCGCTAACCGATCAGCTTCAGCAACTGGGCGCCCTGGAAGGCGGCCAGGATCAGCAGCAGGAAACCGACCGCATAGGTCAGGACCTTGCGCGGGACTTTCTTGACGATCAGCCCGGCGAAGGGGGCGGCGATCAGGCCGCCGACCACCAGCCCGCCGACGGCCGCCGCATGGTTCTTCAGCGCGCCGGCCTCCTCCCAGTGGCCACTGACCAGGGCCCAGACGAAGGTCGCCGAGACGGCCACGGTCAGGAAGAACTCGGCCGTGTTCACCGTGCCGATGGCCTTGCGCGGCTCATGCCCGGCGCCGACCATGGTCGAAGAGACGGTCGGCCCCCAGCCGCCGCCGCCCACGGCGTCCAGAAAACCGCCGACCAGCCCAAGCGGCGCCGTGACCCAGGCGGGCAGGTGGCGTGGACGGATGTCATGGCCGGCGCGCCACAGGATCCACACCCCGACCAGCGCCAGATAGCCGACGACGAAGGGCTTGATGGTCGAGGCCTCCAATCCCGTCAGCACATAGGCGCCCAGCACCCCGCCGACCACGCCGGCGACGGCCAGGGGCAGCAGCAGCCGCCATTCGACGTTCTTGTGCCAAACGTGGCTTCCGGCTGAAGCGGCGGTGGTGAAGACCTCGGCGGCGTGGACGCTGGCCGAGGCCGTGGCCGGGGGCACGCCCAGCGCCAGCAGCACCGAGGAAGAGATGACGCCGTAGGCCATGCCCAGGGCGCCGTCGACCGCCTGAGCCAGGACACCGACCAGCAGGAACAGGAAGAAGGTGTCCATTCAGCGCCTCAGGCGGGTGGGGTTCAGGGCCATCAGACGCAGGTCGCGACCCGCCTGGCAATGGCCGTCGTATCGGGCGTCAGGCGAACTCCAGCCGGGCGATGGCGTCCAGCACGTCGCGGCCGGTGTAGGGTTTGATCACCATGGCGGCGGCCAGCTCGGCGTTGTGCGCCGCCGCGGTCACGTCGCCGGACAGGAAGATAACCGGCATGCCCCAGCGCGATTTCAGCTTGCGCGCCAGGTCCACGCCCGTCGCCTCGCCGGACAGATTGATATCCAGCAGGGCCAGGTCGATGGAATGCAGGGCTGTCGCCGCCTCGGCCGCCTCGGCGCTGTGGAAGGGGCCGACCACGCGGTGTCCAGCGGCGTCCAACGCCTCGGTCAGATGGGCGGCGGCGTCGGCGTCGTCCTCGACCAGCAGCACGGTCTTCGGCTCGATCTCGACCGGGATCGAGACGGCTTCCGGCGGCGCCTGCCGCACCAGGACGGCCCGGACGTAGGGCCACAGTTCGGCGGCCGGGCGCTCGGCGTCCAGGTCGAAGATCTTAGCCAGGGCTTTCAGCTCGCGTTCGGCCTCGGTCGACACGACGCCGCCCGTCTGCAACAGGCCGTCGTAGAGGGCGCACAGTCGCGCCGCATCAGTGTTCGCCGCGCCCGGCGGGGCGGCGTTCTGAGGCTTGATGACGGTCATGCCCCTGTCTCCTATTTTGTTTCAGCCTTACAGGAGCTAGGGGTTTTGCAGTTGCGAAGAAACCGGGCTGACGGGCTTGTGACGGCTGTTCACAATTGCTCCATGAGCGCGTGTAGAGGCGTTTTTATCGACAGGGCGGCGCGTCGCAGGTAAGGCTCCGCGCTCGATTTTCTCAGCAAGGACACGCCGTTGCGACTGCCTCAGGCCCGGCTCGATCAGGTGCTCGACCGCTTCCATCAGGTGGAGGCGCGCATGGGCGCGGCCACCGACGGCGTCGAGATCGTGCGCCTGTCGAAGGAGCACGCCGAGCTCAAGCCGGTGGCCGACGCGGTGCAGGCTCTGGCCCGCGCCCGCGCCGAGGCGGACGACCTCAAGGCCATGGCCGCCGATCCGGAAATGGCCGCCCTGGCCGCCGACGAACTGGACGCCCTGACCGAGCGCCTGCCGGGTCTGGAGCGCGAGGTCGCCCTGCTGCTGGCCCCGCGCGACGCCGATGAAAACGCCTCGGCCGTGCTGGAAGTGCGCGCGGGCACCGGCGGCGACGAGGCGGCCCTGTTCGCGGGCGATCTGTTCCGCATGTATTCGCGCTACGCCTCCACGCGCGGCTGGCGGGTCGAGATCGACAGCGCCGCCGAGGGCGACGCCGGCGGCTTCAAGGAGATCATCGCCACCGTCAGCGGCGAGGGCGTCTTCGGCCGCCTGAAGTTCGAGAGCGGCGTCCACCGCGTCCAGCGCGTGCCGACGACCGAGGCGGGCGGGCGCATCCACACCTCGGCGGCCACGGTCGCCGTTCTGCCCGAGGTCGAGGACGTCGAGATCGAGATTCTCGACAAGGACATCCGCATCGACACCTATCGCTCGTCCGGCGCGGGCGGCCAGCACGTCAACAAGACCGACTCGGCGGTGCGCATCACCCACCTGCCGACCGGCATCGTCGCCACTTCGTCCGAGAAGTCGCAGCACGTGAACCGCGACAAGGCGATGAAGAATCTGCGCGTGCGCCTCTACGACATGCAGCGCCAGGCCAAGGACGCCGCCCGTTCGGATGCGCGCAAGTCACAGGTCGGCTCGGGCGATCGCTCCGAGCGCATCCGCACCTACAACTTCCCGCAAGGGCGGGTGACGGATCACCGCATCGGCCTGACCCTGCACAGCCTGCCGCAGATTCTCGAGGGCGACCTCGACCCCATGCTGAATGCCTTGATCGCCGAGGATCAGGCCGCCCGCCTGGCTGATCTGGAAGCCGAACTGGGTTGATCGGGTGCAGCGGCGTCCGCACCTGACGCCGCCCGGCTTTAATCTGGCTCCGACTCCCGCTAGGAACGGAGCATGAACATGCTGGACATCATCCTGTTGGCCTTTGTGGCGATCGCCGCGGGCGGCTTTCTGTGGGCCTATATGGGCTGGCAGAAGACGCGCGGCGCGCTGGACGCCGCCGATGCGCGACTGGCGCTGATGGAGGAGAGCCGGGACTCCATGGCGGAGTTCCTCAAGGCCCAGGCCGCCCAGTCGGCCGAGGCCGTGGCGTCCAAGCTGGTCGCCCGCGCCACCGAGACCTTCCAGGCTCAGGACCGCGTCGCGCGCGAGCGGATGGAGGCCCAGCTCAAGCCCGTGTCCGACACCCTGGCCAAGTTCCAGGAACACGTCACGGCGCTGGAGAAGGCGCGCGCCGACGAGACCGGCGGTCTGAAGGAACAGCTCGGCCTGCTGATGGCCGCCTCGACCGCCACCCGCGACGAGGCGCGGCGCCTGACCGAGGCGCTGAAGGGCAACACCGGCCGTCGCGGCCGCTGGGGCGAGCAGACCTGCCGCAACGTGCTGGAGGCGGCGGGCATGGCCGGCCGCTTCGACTTCGAGGAGCAGAACTCGTCGGCCACGGACGAGGGCCGTCAGCAGCGCCCGGACTTCATCGTCAAACTGCCGGGCGGCGGCATGTTCGTCATCGACGCCAAGGTGTCGCTGGCCTTCGCCGACGAGGCCGACGGGGATGAAGAGGCGCAGGCTCGCGCCATGTCCCTGCGCACCGCCGCGAGCATGAAGACTCATGTGCGCCAGCTGTCGTCCAAGGCCTACCAGGACCAGTTCAAGCCCAGCCCCGACTTCGTCGCCATGTTCGTGCCGGGCGACGCCTTCCTGGCCGCTGCGCTGGATCACGAGCCGGACCTGATGACCACGGCCATGGCCTCGCGCGTGGTCATCGTCACGCCGACCACCCTGTTCGCCCTATGCAAGGCCGTCGCCTACGGCTGGCGCGCCGAGGAGCAGGCCAAGAACGCCGAGGACGTCGCCAGGCTGGGCAAGGAGCTCTACAAGCGCCTGTCGGTCATGGGCGGCCACGCCGCCTCGGTCGGCAAGGCGCTGGACGCGGCGGTCGGCCGCTACAATCAGTTCGTCGGCTCGCTGGAAAGCCAGGTCATGGTATCGGCCCGCCGCTTCGAGGATCTGAAGGTCGACCATGAGGGCAAGGAGCTGCCCGAACTGAACGCCGTCGAGCAGTCCCCTCGCGCCCTCAGCCGCCCGGAGCTGCTGAACGCCCCGGAGTGACGACTGGGTGTGACAAACATGCTTGACGCCCTGCGGTCGGGCTGTAAAACTTGCTTGTCAAATCAGTTCACGTGCGGCGGGGCCCATGAAATCGACGAAACCTCTCGGCTTGAAAGGCGTCGCCGCGCTGTTCGGGTTGGTCTTGCTGATCGGCGTTGTCGGCGGTCTGGCCAGCGGTTTCCTGGCCGATCGTCCCGGTTCGGGGGCGTTCTGGACGACGTTGGCCTTCACCGTCGTGATGATGGTCGCCGTCCTGGGCGTGTCCTTCTGGTGGTGGAGCCGTCTCGACGAGGCTGCGCGCGAAGCGCACAAATGGGCCTGGTACTGGGGCGGCAGCACCGGAATGCTGATTGGCCTTGTTCTCATGATGGTGCTGACCACGCGCCCGGCGGACATCGCCGTTCCCGCCAGCCTGGGCGAGACGCCCGCCGATCTGATCGGGGCAGGCATGCTGGCCATTCTTCTGTTCCAACTCACCGGCTACGGCCTGGCTTGGGCCTGGTGGTGGTTGGGCCGTCGTTGAGGAGGATGTCGTGAGCGATAGCGCTTTCCTGGGCGACAGGCCCCTGGCCCGAACCGGTGTGTTGTTTCTGCTGAAGATGGCGGCGGGCGTCGTCTGGCTCGCCGGCGCCGCCTGGGGCGGCGCCTATCTGTCCAAGGGCGGCGACGCGCTGCCTTTGAAGGCGCTGGCCGCCGCCGCCGTTGTTCTGCCTGTCTTCGTCTGGATCGCCGTGCTTCGCCGACAGGCGGCGATCGATGAGCTGGAAGAGCGTTTGGCCCTGATGGCGCAGGCTCAGGGCGGCTGGTGGGCCCTGGCCTACGGCTCGACCCTGTTCGTCATCTCGAGCCTGATGGGCGATGGAGCCAGCCCTGTCATGCTGGCGACGCTGCCTGCAGGCGGTTTCCTGTTCGGCGAGGCGATGGCCCAGGTGGCGCGTTTCAACCTGTCGCGTCCCGGCAAGGAGGGGCGCGCATGAAGAACCGTCTCAAGGTGCTGCGCGCAGAGCGCGACTGGAGCCAGGCGCACCTGGCTGACGAACTGGGCGTGTCGCGTCAAACGGTGAACGCGCTCGAGACCGGCCGCTACGACCCTTCCCTGCCGCTGGCGTTCAAGATCGCCCGGCTGTTCCAGATGCCGATCGAGTCCATCTTCATCGACGAAGAAGGCTGACGGCTGTTTTCTCCCCTTGCGACCCTTAGGAGCCTGACCATGATCCGCCGACTCTGGAGCCGCGCCGCCGCCTCCGTCTCCGCCGCCGCCCTGGCCGCCGTCCTGCTGGCGCCGACCACGCCTGCGCTGGCTCAGGCCGCGCCCGCGGCCGCCGATCCCGCCGCTGTGACTGTCGCCCCGGCCGGGTCCGGGCCGCGCCTGTGGGTGGTGAAGGATGCGGATTCGACCCTCTATCTGTTCGGCACCGTCCATGTGCTGAAACCCGAGACGCCGTGGGGCAGCGCCAAGCTGGACCGCGCCTTCGCCAGCGCCGACGAATACTGGTTCGAGATCGCCGACCTGAACGACGTGGCCGGCGCGGTGCCGATCATCCAGTCCAAGGGGGTCTCGCCCGACCGTCCCTTGTCCAGCCTGCTGACCGCCGAGGAACAGGCCGACCTCGACGCCGCCGCCCGCTCGATTGGCGCGACGGCCGCCCAACTGGACCCGCTGCGTCCGTGGTTCGCGGCCCTGCAACTGGCCATGGCCAGCATCACCAAGGCCGGCTACCTGCCGCAGAACGGCGGGGACCAGGTGTTGCACGCCCGCGCCGCCGCGACCGGCAAGCCGATCAAGGGCTTTGAAACCATGCCCCAGCAGATCGGCTTCATCGCCGACATGTCGGAAGAGGCGCAACTGGCCATGCTGCGCTCGGGTCTGAAGGAGTTCGATCAGGCGCCGGAGTTCCTGGGCCGCATGGTGGGCGCCTGGTCGACCGGCGACGTGGACGGCCTGGACGCCCTGATCGGCCAGGAGATGAAGGCGGAATCGCCCGAAATGTTCGAGGTCATGCTGACGCGCCGCAACACCGACTGGACCAATCAGATCGTGACCCTGCTGGAAGGCTCGGGCACGGCCTTCATCTCGGTCGGCGCGGGGCACCTGGCGGGGGCCGACAGCGTCCAGGCCATGCTGGCCAAGCGCGGCGTGACGGTCGAGGAAGTCCGCGACTGATCCGCCGCGACCGGCGTTAAAAAAACCAAAGGCCCGGTTCGCCGGGCCTTTTCTTTTGCCCCGCGCCCTATATCTTCGCCGCTCGCTTCGGCGACGCGGGTATAGTTCAGAGGTAGAACGTCAGCTTCCCAAGCTGAATGTCGCGAGTTCGATTCTCGCTACCCGCTCCAATCATTTCAACGACTTAGAGCCTCTCCGACCCGCTGCGAAAGACGCAGTTGGGAGTTAGTTGGGAGAATCTGTCGCCGTTTCGTTCCGCCGGATGCGGTTCGCGATCTCCATGACGATGCTGTCCCGATCCACGTAAACGGCCAGTAGGCGCTGCACCCGATCCTCTTCCCATCCGAGGATGTCGGCGATCTCGGCGGCGGTCAGGCCGGCCCTCCGCAGGCGGGTGGCGAACGTGCCTCGCGCGTCGTGCAGGTGCTTGTCGATCCCGGCCTCGGCCTTGGCGTCGACGACCTGATGTTCCAGCCCGTCCAGGCTCCACGGCTTGCCGCGCGTGTTCGACAGAACGGTCAGGCATCTGACTGGCGCCGGTCGGTTCTTCCGCTCGGCTGCGGTCGCCAGATCGGCGTGGCGGCGATGTTGCTGGGCGCGGATCTCGTCAAGCAGTTCCTTCGTGTCGTCCAGCAGGGGGATGACGGCTGTCTTCTTCCCACGGCTCTTCTTCGTCGCCTTGACGATGGCGAGGTCTCCGACGTGAGACCAGCACAGCGAGGCCAGGTCTTCGCGGCGCAGGCCGGTCAGGCAGGCGAGGCGGACAATGAAGCCAACCTCGGGCGATTTCGCTGCGGCGGCGTAGCGATCGATTTCGTCGGCCGCCCAAATCTGATCAGCTCGATTGCTCGTGTAGAGCTGCTTGATCCCGGCTGCGGCGTTGAGCGCGAGCAGGCCGCGATCCATTCCCCACGACAGCACACGCGACAGCACCTGGATGCCGTAGTCGGCCTTGCGGGGTCGGTCTGCCCATTGATCGCGCCAAGCCAATATCTCGGCCTTCACGCGGCGGTCGTCCAGCGCATCGAACGGCAGGCCGCCGATGGACAGGGGGCCGCTGCTATCGTCCATGATGACGTCCAGCCAGCGCGTCCATTCGCGCTTCGTGGTCTCGCCCAGCCCGTCGAACTCTGGCGACTGCTTGTAGAGGATGGCAAGGGATCGCAGCGTGTCGGTCTTCGGCGCCCTCCGCTCGGCCACGGCGGCGTTGTAGGCGGCCATGAACTCAGGCGAGCCCGGAGAGCCGGGGAGGCGAGGTCCGCCCTTCCACGCATACCAGTAGGTCACGCGGGTGCCGTCCGCGCGCTTCTTGGTGATCTGGTTCAGGCCCTTAAGCCGCACCCTGGCCACGCCTATTCTCCCGCCAAGCGTCCAGAGCGGACACAGAGGCGGATTGGTGGGCCGTCGAAGGCGATCCCGTCAAGATCATGACTTCGCCCCCCGGCTTGATGGTGACGCCTGCTATCTCGTGTCCTGCCGCCTTGAGAGCGGCAAGGCTCCGGTCCAGATCGGTGCGTCGAACTGTCGGAACGCGGCTCACCGCCACACCCCCCTTCTTTCTCTCCGCGCCTCTTCCTGCTCTTCAGCATACGAAGGCCGGTAGTTTGGTTCGTTGATGGCCAGCCCCTCGCGGACGAGGGTGGCGCCTATGTCCTCGCCTGCGACGGTGCAGGTGACGACAGGGCGGCGGTACAGATCGGTGCTGGTCTGGGTACAACGAGCGCCGAAGGCTCCGAGGCCGCGCGCACGATCTGCTGCTATCGGCGCGAACCGCTTGGCGACCCGAGAGCAGGCCCAGATGCGAGGCTGACGACGGCAGCGGGTGTAGGGCGGCAGTTCGCCCGCATCCATGCCGCCGAGCCGAACCTTGACCCGAGAGCCGTCCTCACGGTGGCACCATCCGCTATCGCCGTCTGAGAACGCCAGGACAGCGCAGATCAGGACGATGGGGGTCATTTCACCACCTTCAGGCCATGCTCCAAATGGTGCAGCCGCGTTTCAAGAGACTGGCCGCGCTCGTCGTCCTTATGGCCCCACGGCCTCGGAGCAATGGCGAGAACGTCGGCCGGGTCTTCGCGGATCGTATGCTCGTAAACCCGATCCGCCGGGACGCGATCGTCCACGGTTAGAACCACGACATTTCCGTCAGGGTCTGCGATCTTCACGTCCAGCCAGCCGGTTTCATCGTAGTGCATCACCACGACAGCTTTGATCTCTCGGGCCATCACCCCTCTCCCTGTTTGGCGCGAAGGATGGCGATGGCTAGGGCCAGGGCGGGGGTTGAGGCCTTCGCCGTTACGGTGCTGGGACCGACCCCGAAGACCACACCTGTGCGGACCTTGAACAGGCTCGCATGCCACCATTCAGCGCACGTCTCCAGGTGGCGCGGTTTACGCTGAGAAAGGGCTATCTCGCGGTCTGGCAGCACCCTCTCCGCCAGCGCGAGGGCGGCGTCGAGGGAGGTGGTGACGGTGGCCGATGCGTATTGGGTGGCACCATCACTGACGATGCCGGATGAACTCGCGCGCCAAATGGCCCAATGCTCCCGGGCGAGGCCAGTCTTTGCCGCCTCGAAGGCGCGCGCGGCGATCTCGACATGAGCATCCAGCTCCCGGCTCCCTACCTCGGCAGCCTCCAGCCTAGCGATGAGGGCGGACAGGTCAGCGGTCATGCTTCTGCTCCTGGTGCTGGAGGGAGGGGGAGCGGGCGCCAATGGGTGAATGAGGTGTCGCTGTAGAACTCGCAGTCCGCGATCTTAAAGTCAGCGCGCTCACAGCCGGACTCTGTGAACACCTCATAGGTGTCGTCAGGCCAGACCCACGCCTCGTCCTCGTCGTCCCATCGGACATGGACGAGGGGCTCCCACCATCCGTCGTTAGGGCTGGCGGGCGTTCTCCATGCCTGTATCCATGCCCCATCCCTCGGAGCCGTCTCAATAGGCCGCCACTCCACCATCTCGCGGATGCAGGCGGCGGCTTCGGTGAGGAGCGGGTTGACGATGTGCTTCGGATAATCGTCCCGGGCGGTCCATTCCAGCCGCCCCACCAGTTCCATAGGGTCAGTCATCAATACGACTCCGCTCTATCAATGGCCCGATTGACCAGAACGAGGGCATTGGCCTGTTCGGGCGTGTTCGTGCCGACCGGCCACGCTGCTCGGATAGCTCGCAAGGCCTCTTCCATCTGGTTGATCGTTTCTGCAGCCTCGTCTTCGCGCTCGAACATGTTGCCGAGGCCGCAGGCAGATGGACGACCGAATGGCGTGTCGGTCTGGAACGGGTTCGGTTTGAACTTGCGGAGGTCGCCGTCAAAGACGACCGTAAACTGCTTCTCACCCACGTTCGGCCTCCTTGCTGAGGTAGGTGCGGGCCTTAGTGATGACCTCGGACAGCATGTATTCAGCCGACCGTCCCGCGTTGTCCTTCCGCACGAACACCACATCGCCCAACAGCCCCACCGCCTCAGCCAGCTTGCGCTCTGCTTCGGTGGCCCGATGGTCTTGGTCATTGACCATCATCTTCGACACGCCGAGCGCCAAGTCGAGCGCATCCCGCTCACCCCGCAGCGCCGCGTTCTCTGCGAGGAGGGCTTCTAGGGCTGCGGCTGCGGCTGGGCCGTCAGGGTTGACCAGCACTCGGCCATAGATGCCATGACGGTTCCTCTTCGATGCCCGCAATCTATTCCCCAGTTCCGCATGATCGCCGGAGCCGGATGCGAGGGCGGTGAGGGCGGCGAGCGGTGAACTGTCAAGGATCGCTTGACGGTTGCCGGGTGAAAAGTCGTGCCTGCATCCCAAGCATCGATTTATGGGTTCGTCGGCTCCGCAACCAGGGCACGATTCAAACACGGCCACCTTCTCGCGCGGGGTGAGGGGGTGGGTCATGCTGTCACCAGAAGAAATGCGAAAAAGAGGAGCCAGGTCAGCAGCGATCCGATGACAGCTAGGAAGAAATGCAGAACAGATCGGAGCTGTGGTCCGAAGTCGTAACTTCCGATGCTTGAGCCGGTCGGCCACACGACGGCGACAATCCAGATTGCCATGGTGGCGATAATTGGAACGATCACGGCAGGAATAGTAAGGACCATCACTCCCCGCCCTCCTTATCCGAGGGGGCTGTGAAGCGTTCGACTGCGGACTGAACGGCAGCCTCGACAAGTCCCGATGCTGTCGACGGCCTGAGCCCATAGATGCCGACCAGAAGCCGCATGGCACCAAGAATGATCGTTTCAAGAACAACGCAGACCTCAGAATAGGTCCGCGTGCCCTTGCCGACCTTCATGACGAAATCGGTGGCGAGTTTGTTGTGCTCGTCGTGCGCAGCCATCACTTCGCCCCCTGTTCGGCTTGCAGGTTGGATACGGTTAGGAGATTCCCCCTCGCGCTCAGCGGGTGAGGTGTGGTCTCAAAGCCGTCCGGCCAATCGGCTCGCGACCAAGAACACCCTCCGCTCCCATCAACCTCGGGGAATGCCGACAGGGTCTCCTCGTCGTCGCATTGCTCGCACTGGCACCACTGAATGCGCTCGGCCCTCGGATAGCGTAGGCTGCTTCCGCTATAGGAGCATCGGGCGTCGCCGAAGGCCTCTTCCATGGCCGTCAGGATGTCATCGGTCAGCTCGCCGAAGTCGGGGCCGGGAGCGTCATCACGGTCAAGGCCACACCCCCAAGTGCTGCATCCTCGGATCATCCACCAAGCCGGCCGGTCATTGATGGTGGTGATCCGAAAGAGGGCACGTCCATCGCCGTAGACGATAGGCAAGACGCGCGGCGTGAAGTCGATGGCGTCTTCCGGAACCCACAGATAGGCATTGTGCGGCACCTCGATAGCCATGACGAGGCGCTTGTGAACATCGTCATCTCCGGCTGGCCGTGATTTGATCTCCATCACGCACCGCCTTTCTGTTCGGCTTGCAGGGCGGCGAGGGCTTTGCTCAAGGCGTCGGCCACGTCCCGGCCATAGAACCGGCGGTCTTTCCAGTCGGTCCACAGGCCGCAACACACGACGGCCATTGCGTCGGCTGGGCCGGTTGCCTCGGGGTTGTCACAAAGGATGTTGACGCTATCGCCCTCGCTGGCTCGCAGCATTTCGATTGTCCGCAGAACGTCGGAGGCAGCATTGCCGTAGAGAGGCAAGAGGCCATCCCTCCGGTGATTGAACAGGCTGACGGTTCGCCGGGCGGTTCGGCCGTCCCTGGTCGAGCGCGTCAGAAGATCGATGTCTTCCGCTGGCGCCCAAGCCACCGGCAGCGCGTCGGGGGCGGGGTGGGTGGCACCGACAAAACGATTTGTGCCCTCAACCGCAGGGTCACGAACAACGTCTAGCGCATGAACCGGCTGCGCATCCTCGCGGGCTTCCGGCGCAGACGAACGGGCGCGTCGGTTCCATTCGGCGGGTGTGGCGTCAGAGATCATTGCGCCACAACTTCCGCAGGAGATCGCCTCGAAATCGTCAGACGTATTGATGCCCGGCGAGATCATGCGTTCGCTTGCCTCGCCTCCGCAGAACGGACACGGCAGCAACTCCCCCGCCCCCTCGGCTGGGGCTTCATGCTTGGCGTCGGTCATCAGCGGTCATCCTGCGGATTGATGGGACGGCGACCGCCACGTCCGTCGTCAACGGTCGGAAGCGGCAGCCGAGCCGGAAGCGCGGGCTGGACGGAAAGCTTCTCCGCATATTGGCCCCATCCTTCTTCGCAGGACTCCCGGTCAAACATGCCGTTACTGTCCTCGACACCCTCCGCATAGCCAGTCTTGTAGGCCATACACAGAGGCTCGCGTTCCCCTTCCGAGGCTGGGGCTTCATGGCGGGGGGTGAGGGACCATCCGTGGTGCCAAGCGAAGGCACAGTAGGCCGCTACATCGCGCGGATCGCCCTTCTGAACGTGCTCGCCAAGCTGCTCGATCAGGTCGTCAAGCCAGTCGTCGCGCATCCATGCGTCGTTGTGACCGTACTTGGCCTCGGAGGCGTGCAGTTTCTCTTTTAGAGCGGCGGCGAACCGATCAACCAAATTATCAAGGGCTGAGGCTGGGGCCTTCTCGCGGTTGTTCTCGGCCCAAGCGGCTTCGGTTCTTGCGGTCCAGTCAGGGGCTTCCTCGCGGGTGGAGAGGGCGGGCGGATCGGTTTCATATCGGGCGTCCGACACTGACCACACCGGAGCGCCGCCAGCGTGGTCCAACGCTGCGTTCGGCGTCCAATACCAGCCGTCCGCGAAATCTTTGACCAGATAGCCACCTGGCCCAGCCACTGATTGTTTGGTCATGCTGCGCTCCTGAAAAGCGGAAGTTCATCGCGACGAACCGACCGGGCCATGCCGATCAGGAGGTCGCGGAAAGGTTCGGGGGTGTGGATGCGGGGGGTGCTGTCCGTGCCGCCGCCGCGCGCGCCGACCTCGCCGAGACGCTTGGCGCGCTCGAGGACCATGCGCTCGACTACGGCGGGATCCAGATTCATGGGGCTGTGGCCCCAATCCAGATCCGGCAGATCGCAGCCAACCGCATAGAGAAGCGTCGGCTTGCGGGCATAGTGACCATAGCGGCCTTGCTCGACGCAGCAGGTCCATCCGCCGAACTGATCGGCTCGGACCCAGCCGCCCCTGCGGTCGGGAACCGTCAGTCCGAACCACGCCCAGGCTTGAGAACCCCACGGATGCTCCAGCACACCGCCGAAGTTGCGCACGGCGGTCAAAGCGGCGGCGAAGCAGCCGGCGTCGGCACCCTTGGTCTTGCGGTGTCCGGTTTTCTTCACCGTCAGAGGCTGGCCGAACCACATCTTGCCCCAGCGCTGGCAGGGCGGGTGCGCGACGACCGGGCGCGGGCCGTCATATAGCCGCGCGTCCCGAGCCTCGTCCCACGGATCCACGCCATCCAGGCCGTAATAGGCGCCGTTGGTTTCGACGTAGAGGGCGGCGATCATTCCCCACCCCCGTCCTGCTCACCACGGGCGCGGGCGATGGCGCGCATCAGGGCGGCAATGCTTTCAGGCTGTTCGGATGAGGGCAGCAGCGCGTCGTCATCGCCAGTGCGCATCCCCCATTCTTCGACGACGTTTTGCCCGGCCTTCAGCAGATCAGGCGCGGCGGCGAAGAGGCGGGCGTGACGCTCCGCGTCCTCAAGGCCGTGCCCAAGCACGTGGTTCGCGTGGCATGACGCAACCCGCTGGCTGTAGTCGTGCGGACCAACTGCAACGTCCCAATACAGGCCGTTGAAAACAGCGTGCAGTTCGACCGGCGTATGCTTCACCCCGCTCATGCCGCTGCTCCGAAAAGCTGGCGCTGCGACAGGCGCGCAGGGGGCCATGCGGTGCCCCGGCGAGCGGCCATAGCATCCCAGCGTCCGGCAGCTTGTTGGACGGCCCAAAGGTGGTGCTCGGATCCTTCCGGACGGTTGCCGAACATCTCTTCAAGCAGTGTGGCAACCTCGGCTGCCTGGTCGCCAATGCGCCTTCTCGATCTCTCCAGCGGGGAGATGGATTTCAGCCGGTTGTGGTTCCGCGCGATGTCCGTGCTATCGGCCGATGTGATGGGCCAGTCGCAGTCCGGCTTCAGGAGCTGGAGGCCACGGAAGAAGTGGACCGGCGGGATGGAGCCAAAGGCCGCATGGATCGCGTTGAACAGTTCGTCCATGCGCTCACAGAAGGCGACTGACAGGATCACCCGATACTCACCGGTAGCTCCGACGCAGAGCCGCCCGAAGCGCTCCAGCAGGCTCACCGCCCGGTGGATCGGTTCATCGAGGTGATAGACCGGCACGCCGTAGTCTCGTAGGTCGGCAGGCCACTCCCGAATGAAGTAGTCCAGTTCTTGGGTGCCGGTGCCGATGGGGTCAGGAATGACAGCCCATGCGCAGTTTCCGTCCAAGCACCAGCGACGGCAGAAGTCGTAATAGTCATGCCAGTAGGCGTCGCTGAACTCGGTTCCCTTCATCCATGCGGAGAAGATGCCGTTGTCCGCGAACCACGACCGAGCGTTCGCGTCGATCCACTCGACCTGATCCGGGCGGTAGTAGGAGACGCAGTAGTCGCGGAAGCCGAGCGCTTGAAGGACCGTGTTCGGTGTGATGGGCGTGCCGTGATAAGCCGCTTTTGCCAGCCCGCTCATGCCTCACCCCCACGGCGGGAGGCTTGGCGGAGCTTCTCGATTGCCACGTTTCCGTCCGTGTCGAACCCGGCAGGGCTTTCCTGAAGGTTCTCGAAATCGGGCATGACGGCACACCACATGCGATAGCCTCGCTCGTCGGTTCCGTCTGCGAATAGGATGGGCTCGCCGTCTTTGGGGCCGCCATGCGCCGGGCAGCACGGGCCGTGGCAATATGGGCTATCCCCCTTACGCCACCCACGAACCCAGAACAGAACCTCCCTCGGCAACTGAGGTCCGTTCGCGGGCTCGCCGCAGAATCCAGCAGGAAAACCGCCCATCCACATCGGAACGCGGCACTTCCCGCCTTTCCACTCCAGCACCTCTGCCGGGCTCTTGGTTGATTCAGGCATGGTCGTGGGCCTTCTGGTAGGCCGCGTAATGAGCGGCGGCGGTTTCGTAGGCGTCCTTGCCGAGCAGGGACCAAAAGGCGCGCTCGTCGCCCATGCGGTGCTGCATCTTGTGGTGACCGTCGCAGAGCGGGTTGCCGTGGCGGTCGTGGTTCTTCACGCCCCGGCCAAAGCTGTTCGCGATGCCGTGCACCCGATAGCTGACGTGGGCATGTTGAACGGGTCCGGAGCAGCCGCCGAGGTGGCGGGCTTCGCAGGGCTGGCGCCGGATATACTGGCGGAAGCCGTTGTCGCGCTCACGGCCGCGATCCGCCTTGGGGCTCTTCGGGCGGGCCTTGGTGGCAGCTTTTCTGGCTTCGCGCCGGAGCTTCGCGGCGGCGGCGATGACGTGACGCTCTTCGTAGGTGAATACGGTCATGCTGCCTCGCGATCTGCAGAGGCGTGGTCGTCGTTCGCCGCGTCGAAGTGCTCGACCTCGACGCCGTTCTCCGCGCACCAAGCGAGGATCAGCTCAATCAGGTCCGAGAACTCGCGCTTGGTCAGTTTTGAGG
This sequence comes from Brevundimonas diminuta 3F5N, assembly GCF_900163625.1. GTDB lineage: Bacteria > Pseudomonadota > Alphaproteobacteria > Caulobacterales > Caulobacteraceae > Brevundimonas > Brevundimonas diminuta_A. The sequence continues at coordinate 49,830 of NZ_FUIE01000015.1, read as the reverse complement.
AACGCAGGCCCAGCGGGAGCATGGACGAACCGTCCAGCGTCGGGACGAAGCGGACCTCGCGGCCGAGCGCGTGCATGAACAGGCATTTCCACGTTTCGGTGTCCATTTGGACTCCGTTGTGGACAGGGCGAGCCTTCTGGATTTGCCCCAAGAGCGACCAGAGGGCGCGGTTCTGTTCGTCCGAGCGCGTGGCCTCGCGAACCTCCAGTATCCAGGCTGCGCCGGGCTGCCAGAGACGGAGAGCCTTCTCCACCCAGGCATGGGCGGTATCGCGCTGGCTAGGCGTGAGCTTGAGGAGGTGGCGGGTCAAAGCACCTTCTCCTCTCGGATCTCGACGCCGGGGATGGCGGTGCCGCGACGGCCGGCCCGGATGTCGGCATCGACCAGGCGCTGGATCAGTTCGCGGAACGGCTTGTCGTCCTGGCGCCAGTAGAACTTCACGGCCTCGTTCAGATCGAGGATCATCCCGACGTGCTTGGTTCTCAGGCCGATGGCGCGCTCGCCGCCGTTGGCATGGGCGCGCTCATTGGCCGCCTGCTTGGCCGCCTTGTCCGCAGCCTCAGCCTGACGAACCTTCTCTTCAGCCGCTTCTCGGGCAGCGAGGTCTGCGGCATTGGCGGCGCGCAGGGCTTCTGCAGCCTCGCGGGCAGCGCGTTCGGCCTCTTCGCGGGCCCGAGCCTCAGCGGCGCGCTTCTCCTCCTCCAACTTGCGCAGGTAGGGAGCGAGTACAGCCTTCAGCGCGGCGACCGCCTTGTGTACCTTGCCCGGTGACTTGTTGGTCGCCGGAGCGAAGAGTGGCGCATACCGCTCCTGCACAGCGGCCTTGGCGTCATCGAACGGCTTGACCTCGACCTTGCGCTGTTTCTCCGCGGCATCTGCGGACTTCCGCAGAGCGTCGATGATCGTGGAGACGGCATCCGCCTGCTTCTGGTTCTCGACAGGCTGGCCGTCAGCCCAGTTGCGGGCTTCCTCCAGCCAAGTCTCCGCGTCCTCGGCGATGAGGTCGAACGGAGTGGCGTTCGTGAGGTGAATGGCCTCAGCCGTCATGCTGCGCCCTCCGCCTCGGCGGCCTGTGCGGCTGCATGCGCTTCGTCCCGTGTGGCGATCTCGGCCGCCATGGCGTCGATCTCCGCCTGGCGCAGGCCGTCACGCTGCTCCCGGACCAACTTCGCGTGGGCCGAACACAGATGGGGATAGGCCATCGATGCAATCTCGACGTCCTGGCCCTTGGAGTTGACGTACATCTTGGTCATCAGGCCGCGTCCTTCTCGTCGAAGGGCGTCGAAGCATTGGCAGCCTCGGCCGGTGCGAAGCGCTTGGCCTCGGACTGCATGACCTTGACGACGTGCGCGTAGTCGCCGTCGCTTAGCGACTGCCGCAGACCTTCCTTCTCGCTGTTCCAGAAGTGGGTGAACTCGTCCTTCGTCCGCGCTTGGCGTAGCTGGTCGGCCGCGTATTGAGCAGCGGCGGACGGACCGGTCTGCTCACGGCGGTCCTGACGCGGGCCGCTGGCGGCGTTGCCGTCGTCGTCCTCGGGCGCAGCGCCGGTCATCGCCAGCAGGGAGTAGCGACGGCCATAGGTGATCGCCGAGCCAACGCCCTGAGGGTCGGTTTTGGAGGGGCGCAGGCGCAGGGTGCTGCTGACAGACGATCCGCTCTCGTGGAGCAGGGTCGTGGTGATCGATACCCAGTCTCCGTCATTCACCGCGTTCTGGATGACGCCGATGCCATGCTCGTTGAGCGCGGGCACAACCGCTTCGACCACCTCGGCCAGATCGGCGTACTTGGTCCGGAAGTGATCGTTGCGCGCCGCCTTCTTGATGGCGTCCATGGCCTTCTGCGCGGCGACGTATGCCTTGGCGATGGGCGGGCGTTCACCTTCCCAGATCAGGCCGTAGTTGGGTTCGATGGTCAGCGGGGGCATGTGCGCCTCAGTGAGAGCGGGAGCCATCGAGGGGGCGTTGTTGGCGCCCGCCTCGTCTCTGGCTTCGGGATGGGTATGGGTCATCCGATCACCTGCGAGCGGTGATCGATGCGGAAGGTCAGGGCCTCTCCGGCTTCCCGCATGGAGCGGGCGCGGTTCCAGGCCATGCGCGCCGCTTCACGGGCGGTCCAAGCCGCATGACGCTCGCGATGCGCCGCGCCGTGGCGGTCCAGCCAGTTGAGCGTCGCCGTGTGCTTGATCAGCGACTGCGCGTGAGGCTGGCGGGGAAAGGGGATCACGGCGCCCATCAGGCAGCCCTCGGGTAGAGCGTCGCTGCGGAGGCCTGCAGAACGGCACGAACCTCGGCGCAGTCGACCGGAGGCTCGTAGCCCATGGCGTCTCGCCACAGGTCGGCCTTGCTCTTCCAGTTGGCGAACACCGCGCCGGTCGACATTCCGGCTTCGGTCGAAATCTCCCGGATGCCCATGCGCTCATAGGTGCCGGGCTCGGCCCAGAGCTTTCTGGCGGCGGCGATCAGTTTGGCGCGCGTGGCGGCCTTGGCTTGCTGGCGCTTGTTCAAGCTGCAATCTCCCGGAAAGGATCGTTGGCGGGGATGCGGATCGCGGGCTGGAGCGACGGGGCACCTTCCAGCAGGGCGATGATCCGCTTGGCGGCCGTCAGAGCGTCAGCGACGTGGCGCTCGGCCTTGACCGTGTTCGACAGCGACAGTGCAGAGCGGGCGCGAGCCAGATCAGCGTCCATGTCGATGCACAGGTCTTCCGCGGCGATGATGGCGTCCCGGTTCATCACGCGGCCATCCCGAAGGTGGCGGCCCGAACCACAATGGCCTTGCGGCGCAGTTCAGCGGCCTCAGCGCGGAAGAGCGACGCCGTGTGGCGATAGTCCTTCGCGGCCGATGGGTATTGCTCGGCCAGCGCCTCGTTCTTGTCCGCCCAGCGGATCAGCTCGTCGGCACGATCCTCGAACAGCGAACCATCGGCTTCGCGCAGGGCAGTGAGGTCGGCTTCCAGGCGCGCTTCGATCGCGCGGTTCTCTGCGGTCGGAGCGGGGAAGGTGGCGCGAAAAGCGCTCAGTGCAGACCAGGCCGCCGCCTTCGGATCGTGGGTGATTTCGTTCTTGAGTGACATCGTTCGTCTCCCGGTGATGGGAGATATTTCGCAGATAGCGAAGTTTGTCGTCAAGCATTATTTTCGCAATGTGCGAAAATCTGTTCTCGCACGCGTTCTGTTCCGGGTGGGGAAGCCATCGGTATTGATGGAAAACGCCCGTTACTGACCTCTGTTATAGACGGATGAAAACAACGTGATATGACGGCGTTATGTCCGGGCAGGGGGCTTGGACGCATATCTCTGGGGCACCCCGAATGAAGAAGATCGCCATCGTGGCGGCGCTGGTCGTCGCCGCATCCGTCACCTCTGCCTGCGCGACGAAGCGCTATCCAATCGCCACGCAGTGGTCGTCGGCCGAGGCTGAGGCCATGGACTGCAACGACCTCCGCCTTGAGCTGGTCCGAGCCAACCAAGTGCAGACCCAGATCGCCGAGACGGCCGACTTCGACTGGCGCTCGGTTGCTGGCTTCCTCGGCGACTACGGCATCGGCAATGCCATGGCGAAGTCCGACGCCGACAAGGCTATCCGTGCGCGTATTCAGGGCATCCAAGAGGCCCAGCGCGCGAAGCAGTGCGCGGCGTAAGGAGCGGCGTCATGAAGAACGGTCTTTACGCTGTCAGTTTCGCTACCCCCATGGGCCAGGGCGATGGGGTGATCGTGCTGCATGACGGGTGCGTCCGTGGAGGCGATTCCGCGCTTTTCTATACAGGCACCTATGCCGTTGACGGGGGCAGCTTTTCGGCCACCATCACCACGGGCCGACACGCCGCGCACATGCCCTCCGTCTTTGGGGTGGACGTTGTGACGATCAACCTCCAAGGCGATTGGTCGGACGGCACGGCATCAGTCACAGGAACTAGCCCACAGGCGCCGGGCCTAAGCTTTAAAGCTTCTCTGCGGTGGCTCGTAGCCTAACCGCGGCCCGTCGTAAAAGACGGCGGCTCCATCCGGGGCCGCCGTTTCCAATTGCGCCTAACAAAAACCCCGCCTGGTGGGGCGGGGTCGGGGCTGTTGATGGTGCGCGCACCAGTCTTGACGTTGCGATAAAATGGCGCCTTTCAGCCTTGCTGATTCGGTCAGAATCGCCTACCTTGAATGCAAGGCCTCCGCAGTTCGAATACGCTGGCTTGACCAGCTGTGCTCCGGGAAACCGCGAGATAGGGCTGCGGGGGACCTCATCGCTTTTCGTGGTGCCACACCGTTAGAAAGCGCGCGGATTTTGGGGTACTCACCCCCCAAGATTGTCTTCCCGATGAGCGAAGAACAAAATCAGCCAAATCAGCTTTAGCGTTCTTGTGAGTGATGCCGTTTTGCTTGGCGGCTACCGCGCCCATGATGACGTCCGCCATCTGCACGATGCCAACGTTCTGAGATTTTACGGGCTCGATGGATCGGATGCAGTTCGGGCGTGTGTCGTATTGTCGATAAGCCTTTGCGCATAGCTCGTTTCGCATCCCGCAAATGTCTTTGCAGTCGTTGCCTGCGTCCAATCTGAAGTGGATTGCGCGGCTCGCTCCATAGAAGCGGGCTACCCGGTGAAGGCCGAGTTGGAAGTACATGCGGTTGACGCTTGTGTCCCGATCCTCCCCCTCTTTCTGTCGATGGTTGTACCCCTCGAAGCGCGCAATGATCAGATGTAGCGCGGCCTTCCGCTTATTCACGAGATCGAAGCCGTACTTCACAAGGGCTTCATAGGCTTGGCGTCGGCTTCCGCCGCGATAGTCGGCCCAATGAAATTCAGATTTTATGCCCGCATCATCGCGCAGCTTGGCGATGTGATCCTCAATTTCATTGATGCGGTTGCCGCTTACGGCGAAGCCGCCCGCCACCATGAACGTGCTGTTCTTGCTGCTGGCATCGCCAAAGAATGACAACGAGGGCAACTCTTCAGCCTTCATGCCACCATGCCCCTCTTTTTTAGGATCAGTTCGCCGTCAGCAGCAGGTGACGCGTGTTAGCCGGCCTTAGCTATGCAGTCCTTGCGCGGCGTCGCCGGGTAGGACGCACAGTCCCAGGCCACTCGTTTGAAGCCCGTCTCCCGGTTGACCGCGTACGCAAAGAGCTGGGCCTTGATCTGCGCCTCAGTGAAGGGGAGGGCCGTGGGCTCCTCGCCGTGCTTCCAGAACCCGACCATGCAATTGTCGACGTCCAGGCATTTCAGGCCGGCGAGATCTTCGAACGTTGCTGGATCGGCATTGGGCTGAACCGCGACAACGAAGAAGCCTGGGCCCACTTCATGCATGGCCTGTGTTGAAGCTGGGACTGTGGGTTCCGGACTGAGGATCGCATTGGCAGCGACGACGCCACCGACGATCACCAGGGCCGCAGCCCCCGCTATGATGAGCTTGTTCACGCGCTGTGCCGTCAGGGAACAACGACGGCGTCAGGCACGCCCAGAAGCCGGCGCTTCTGAGCCTCGTACTCATCGTTTGAGATCGCGCCGCTATCGCGAAGCGCTGCGAACTTCGCCAACTCATCCGCCGGGTTGGCGCGCGGTGCGCTGCCAGCATTCAAGCGCTGCATCAGCTTGTTGTTGTGGTCCGACACCATTCCGCCGAGCGTGAACACATCGACCAAAAGCCAAATCCCGAGCGGTATAAGGAACAGAAGGCCAAACCCCGCGGCCCAAATCGTGAGCCAACCCAAGATCGACAAGATCAACTGAGCGATGGCCGAGCCTGTGCGGCCCATGTAGAAGCGATGTCCGCCGATGCCGCCGGTGAAAAACCACAGCAGGTAGGCTACGCCCGCGGATTTCTTGTTCGCTTCGAAGCTCATGATCGCCTGGGTATCGGCGCTCAAAGAGTTGGTCGTCATGGTTTCAGCCCCCAAATGATGACGCGGTTCTTTCAGGCGTGGCCTGAGGTGTCAATCAGCGCGGATGAGCCGCCTTTACACGAGCGGCCCAGGCGACCTCCTCATTGAGCAGTGGCTCTTCGAGGGAGTTCGACAGCAGGTGGAACGTGCCGTCGCCTGCGGCCTTCAAGATCTTAACCAACACGCGCCCGTCTGGCAGGCCGACCACGCACAGGCGGCCGTGCAGGTCGGGCGTCACCGGCGAGCGCACGTCGTCGTAGTAGATGATCGACTCGTCCCATGCGGGACCTAGGCTGGTTCCGCGAACCTGGAGGGCAACGGTGTGTGGCGTCGCGTTCTGCGGCGGCTCGACATAATCCAAGGGACCCTGGCCTTCAGCAAACAGGGTCGCGACAGACCCCGCGCCCACTAAGCCAACGACTGGGACAGAATCGGTCGTAACACCCGCGACCGCGCGATCGGGATGCCGATAAAGGTCCTGTGCAGTGATGGCATAGACGCGGGCAAGGCGTTCGGCCCAGTCGCTATTATGGCGACGTTTCCCCTTCTCCATGTCGCTGAGATAGCCCACCGACGTGCCAAGTTCTTCCGCAACGCTCTCGAGCGTGCGGCCTCGCTCCTTGCGCCAATCCCGAGCAAACCATTGAACGTCCGACATATTCGCAGTCTGCGATAGAATGCCGGGCGGCGTCCCTACGCACATAGCGAAATCGACCTTGCGAAGATTTTCGCTATGTGCGAAATATCTCGCATGACCCAGACCGAGATTTGCGAAAAGTCGACGCTCGCCAAAGCGCTGAAAGATCGCGTCGGAATTAGCACAAGCTACGCTCACGAAATTGCCCACGGCCAACGGACGCCTTCGCTCCGGCTGGCCGTCAAAATTGAACAAGTGCTGGGCATTGCTCCGGCGCGTTGGGTTTCGCCTGCCAACGACACCTCTCCCTCATCGGAGGCTGCGTGATGGACAGCGCTTTGATCCTCCAACGCCTTGCCGAGCGTGCGGCTGACCTCGCTGAGGCACAGGCCGTGCATGACTACTGGCTGACCAAGGCGGAAGGCGCTGGTCTCATCACGCGCCGTGGCTACCGGCGGGTGGCGGACGGGCAGGGCGGCTTCAGCGAAGAGCCCATCCCTTCGGTCAGCGATATCTTTGGCCGGGAGTGGGACAACCTGAATCAGTCCTGGGTCACTGATCCTTCTCAGCCTCAATCCGCCACTGCGTCGTCTGGTTCGCAAGCGAGGCCATGACGACATGAAGGGCTGCGCGAGCGAATTTAACGACCTCGGTCTCCGGGTATTCCGGCGTGACCATGATGCGGATCGGCACGGTGAACTGGTTGTTCGTTCCCGCTGTGGAGATTCTCCATGTGACCAGGGCGGAGCGCCGGAAGTGACTTTCAGGGGGCTCCGCCTCGAAGACGATGCTCTCGATTTCGATTTCGCGTTCGACGGACATTCCATTTCTCCGGTGCTGTTTGACATCCGCACTGTGGAGAGCCCCGGCGAGGGAGTCATCCCCCACCGCGCCCTCGCCGGGGGACCCCCATGACTGACGCCGAATACGCCCGCATCGCGGAGATCGTTCACGGCGTCCTCGTGCGGACGCTGCACCCGAGCGTCCTGCGCCCGTCGCCTGAACCTCCTCCCCAACCCGCCAACGATCCCGACCCCGAGCCTCCTTTGCATGCGGCCTGAGTAGGCCCGCAGCGGGGAAGCGTCACCTTGCAAGCTGCTGGATAAGCGCAATGAACAAAAGTGAACACACCATTCCCTTGACAGGCGGTCTAACGACCAAAGTCAGCGCCGAAGACTTTGGCGAGCTGAGCAAATACCGATGGTCTGCATCGCATAAGAACAGCGGAGTTCCTCGTGCTGTTAGAAGGCGGCGCAAATCGGACGGTTGTGGTCCTGCGCAAGTTTATATGCACCGCCAGATCATGGGAGACCCGACTGGCCAAGTGGTCGATCACATCAACCGCGATCCGTTGGACAATCGAAGGGAAAACCTTCGCCTCTGCACGGCGGCAGAGAACGTCAGAAATCGATCCCCGGCGTCGGGCCGCACGTTCAAGGGCGTCTTTCGGAATGGAAGGCGCTGGACTGCGAGAATCCGCATCAACGGGGTGCTGGAGAACCTCGGAACTTACGACACTGCGAAGGAAGCTGCGACCCACTACGACAAGAGAGCCGCAGAGGCTTGGGGCGAATACGCCTGCCTGAACGGGAGCGCATCATGAGTGCTCCATTCGACCACGCTAGGCTCAAGGCCCTCTTCGCTAAGCTGGTCGTGAAGGTCGGCCGACAAGACGCAGCTGCGGCGCGCCTTGGCATCAGCCGCCAGCGCGTTTCGCAACTGTGCAGCGCCAATCCCGAACACGCCCGCGATATCCCGACGTGGGAACAGGTGTGGACCCTGGAGGACGCTTGCGGCCAGTCGGTGATCTTCGGAGCCTTCGCCGCGGAGATCGAGCCACCTGCCGTCGCCACGACGGCGTGTCCGGTCAAGGAATCCCACGACGTGGTTCAGGCTGCGGCCGCCATCCTCCCCATCGCTTCGGCGATCCAGGCGGGTGATCTGGCCGCCATCGACGCCCTGATGGACGGCCTCGACCGCGTGAAGCACGAGGCCCGCGAACTGCGCGCCGTCGCCACGAACGTCACACGCCTTCGGGAGGCCTGCTGATGTTTGGTTTCCGCACCCTAAGGGCTCGCTATCGCCTCGCCGTCGCTGAGGCCGACTTCCTCCGCTGCAAGGACGAGTGGAACGAGGCGTATCACCGCCAGGATACCCGTCGCATGGGCATTGCCGGCGCCAACCTGCGCGCGGCTCGGAATGCTCAGATGCGCGCCGAAATGGACGTCGTCAGCCTGCGCCGCCGCCCCAAGGTTGGAGTGGCGCAATGACCCAGCGCGTCAACGTCCAGACCTGTACCCTGCGCCGGGACGGCCAGCATCTGGTCACGTACCGGGTCGGTTCGTCGGTCTATTCCGCCCTTTCTCCGAAGTCCGTCCAGCCGGGGACCGACGTGCGTGTGCGCGACGGCAAGGTGATCGGATGACCCGCGCCACCAACGCCGGGGCCCAAGGCAATGCTGGCGTCTTCGCCACCTGTCGCCGGGGCGGGCTCACCCACGAGGAAATCCGCGAGATCGAAGCTCACCGGGCCAAGGATCGGCCGACGCCGTGGCAGGCCCTGGCCATCCGCTACGGCCGGTCAGAGATAGAAATCCGCGCGCTGTTTCAAACGAAGCCCGCGAACGACGTTGCTCCCGCCTGGCCGCTGGGCGCCTGTGACGCGCCGGTCCGGAGCCTGATCGAAACCGTGTGCCGCCAGCATGGCGTCACGCCAAAGTCGCTTCGCCCGAACCCTGCCAATGGGCAGCGCGAGGGCGTCAGCAACATGCGCGCCTTGCGGGCCTGCGTCGCCACGGTGCGGGCGGCTTTCCCGAGCCTGACGCTGATCCAACTCGAGGGCATCTTCCTTCGGGACAAGGCCTACATCAGCAATCTGATCAAGCAGGGGCGGGCAGCATGAGCGCTCAGATCATCCCCCTGAACCCTCAGCGTTGCGCAGCTCTCGCGCCATCCGAGCAGGTCGCGCGCATCTCCGACGTCGTCACCGGCGAGATCGCCAGTCTGGCGACCGATCGCAAAGACAGCATCAGAGTCGCGCGCCTCTTCACGCGCCAAGCCGCCCTCTACGCCGGATGGCTCCAACCGCTTGAGACGGCGCAGAGCCTGCGCGCCTTGGCCGACGAACTGGAGGGCATGGCATGAGCACGATCAACATCGCTGATGTCCGGGTGAATGGTGGAACGCAGTCTCGCGCTGCCATCGATCGCGGGGTCGTCTCGGAATATGCCGACGCCATCAAAGGCGGCGCCACGTTCCCGCCGATCACCGTCTATTTCGACGGCGTATCCTACTGGCTCGCGGACGGCTTCCACCGCTACGAGGCCTATGCGCTGGCCCAGGTCTACGATGCCCCCGCAGATATCCGGCAGGGGACGCAGCGCGACGCCATTCTGTTCAGCGTCGGGGCCAACGCCTCGCACGGCCTGCGCCGCACGAACGACGACAAGCGCCGCGCCGTCCAGACCCTGCTGAACGATCCGGAGTGGGCCGTCTGGAGCAATCGCGAAATCGCCCGCCAATGCCAGGTCGATGAGAAGACCGTCCGCCGCTATCGGGAAGAGGCATCTGCGGAAAAGCCGCAGATAGCACCTGAGCGGACCGTCAGCCGCGGCGGCACGACCTACCAGCAGAACACGGCCAACATCGGCGCGTCGTCAAAGCCCGATCAAGCCATGAGCGAGTTCGGCACCGCCGAGCCTGCTCCTGAGGAAGGTGCGGGCCAGGATGCCGCGTCAGCGCTCGAAGAGGAGCCCGCTGCTGATGACCCTGAAGCCAAGGTTCGGCGCGCACTGGCGCGGCTGACCACGGATGGCCTGATCGATGAGGTGATTGGACTGCGAGCCGACCTCGACGACGCCAAGGCGAAGGCCGACGCGGTTACGCGCGAGCGGGATGACCTGAGGGCCAAGCTGAAGGAAGCCACGTCGGCTGATCTGGGGCGCGCCCTGGGCAACGCACAGCGTCGGGCTGACACCGCTACCGGCCGGATGAACGAGTACATGGCTCAGGTGAAGCGGCTGGAATACCGGCTGAGGAAGGCCGAGGCGCGGGTCAAGGAACTGGAGGAAATGGAGGTTGTGCCAGCATGAGCTCTATCCTCGCTCGCATTCGCGCCAATGGCGGCGACGTGATCCGTCAGGAGTGGCGTTTCGCTCTCCGTCGCGGCCGCCTGACCCAAGAGGCGGTGGCCTGGGTCCGCGCGCGCTGGGCCGACGTGTGCCGTGAGGTCTGGCCGCGGTTCGACCTGTGGGAAGAGCGCGCGGCCATTATGGAATTCGACGGCGGGCTTTCGCGAGCCGACGCCGAGCGCGCCGCCTACGCGGAGATCGCGGCGTGCTAAACCTCTTCGAGAGCAAAGAGATCGTTCTGCGCCCCTATCAGGACGGCGCCATTGAGTCGCTGCGAGAGAACATCCGCGCGCACATCCGGCGGCTGATCCTGTGCGCCGGCACCGGGGCAGGAAAGACCATCTGCGCCGCTCATCTCCTAAAGGAAGCCAGCCGCAAGGGGAGCTATGCCCTCTTCATCGTCGACCGTGTCGCTCTGGTGAATCAGACGTCTGAGGTCATGGACGAGTACGGCGTCGAGCATGGCGTCATCCAGGGGATCAATCGGCGCTGGTCGCCGCGCGAGCACGTCCAGATTTGCTCTGCCCAGACGCTGGCTCGCCGCGGTCTTCCTCGGGAGCCCGACCTGATCATCGTGGACGAATGCCACGCTCAGTATCAGTCCACCCTCGACCTGATGGCCCGCTATCCCGACGCCGTGAAGATCGGACTGACGGCGACGCCCTTCACCAAGGGCATGGGCAACCACTGGGACGGGATGGTGAACGTCATCCCAACGCGCCAGCTCATCGCGGGGGGCTATCTGGTCGAGCCCAAGATCTACATCGCGCGAAGCCCCGATGAGAGCGAGTTGACCCGCAACAGCTTCGGCGAGTTCTCTGACGAGAGCGCCGCCTCGGCCGGGATCAAGATTGTCGGTGATGTGGTCAAGGAGTGGGAGGCCAAGACGCAGGAGCACTTCGGCGGGCCTGCCAAGACCATCGTGTTCAGCCCCACCGTCGAGCACGGACGGGAACTCTGCGCGGCGTTTGCCGCAGCAGGCTACAACTTCCAGCAGATCAGCTACCTCGACAAGGACGACGACGCTCGCGCCGAAAAGATCGCGGAGTTCCGGCGCCCGGACAGCATCATTCACGGCCTGGTGTCCTGCGGCGTGCTGACGAAGGGCTTTGACGTTCCTGACGTTCGGATCGGCGTCTCCTGCAAGCCCTACCGCAAGAGCCTGTCCAGCCACATGCAGGAGATCGGCCGCGTCATGCGCACGATCCCCGGCGAGGAGAAGAAGGCGCTGTGGCTCGACCATAGCGGCAACTTCGAACGCTTCGCCCTCGACATGTACGACGTCTGGGAGAATGGCCCAGGCGAGCTGGATAAGGCTGAGAAGCGCGACAGCGTGGCCCGCGAGCGCGATCCTCAGATACGAGAGAAGGTCGTCTGCCCGGAATGCTCGGGCGGCCTGAGCGGCAACACCTGCATGTCCTGCGGGTGGGAGCGACCAGCCCGCTCTCATATCCACGCCGTGGAAGGCGAGCTGAAGGAGTTCGACCCCACAACGCTGGGGATCGAGGCGCGCGCCGGCCTTCGGGCAGAGTGCCTGAAGAGCCCGCGAGAGGTCTGGAAAGCTGCGCTCCACTACTGCGCGCAGTCCACGCGAAAGGGCGAAGATCACGCCCGCCGATGGGCCTACGGATCCTGGCGCGGCATCTACCCAAGCGCGAAGCTGCCCTTTGGCTGGTACGACATGGCGGTCCCCGCCGTTGTCGACCCGAATGCCTATGCGCTTATCGAGCGCGAGGTGAAGCGCTTCCGCAAGCAGAGCAATCTGCGGAGGGCCGCATGATCGCTCTTTCCTTGGACGAGGCGATGCGCCGGGCCTGTGACGCCGTGAAGGTTGCTCCTCCCAAACGTCGATGCTCGCCGGGTCGATGGACCCGTACGGACTCGCTCGGGAAGAACGGCAAGAACGATGCAGCCGTAAAGATCGATGACGATCAGAAGGGCGGCTTCGTCTATAACTACCAGACGGCTCAAGGTCAGAAATTCCGCATCGACGGCGCCAATGACAACCGCCCAGCCGACCCCAAGATCGATGCCCAGCGGCGGGCCCGAGAAGCCGAGCGCGAGGCGGAGCGTCGCCAGGTCGAACGCATCTGCGTCGACATAGTGCGGGGCTGCCGGACGGACGTGCATCCCTACCTGAAGGCGAAAGGTTTCCCTGAGGAGAGGGGCCTCGTCTGCGACGACCCGCGAGATTTCTTCCCGTCAGGACGGCTCGGCGAAATGCTGGCCAACGCTCTGCCCGATGCCCAGGGACCGCTCCTGATCATCCCCGGCCGCGTCGGCAAGATGATCACCACGCTCCAGTTCATCGCACCGGACGGCACGAAGAAGAACATCCTGAGGGGCGTCATGTCCGGCGCTTCACACAGGATCGCGACAGGGCGCGACACATGGGTCTGCGAGGGGATCGCCACGGCGATGACTGTGCGGGCTGCGCTGCGCCTCCTAGGCGTCTCTGCGACGGTCCTCTCGGCCTTCTCGGCATCCAACGTCGGTCAGGTGGCTGAAGCCATCCCTGGCTCAAGGATCGCTGCCGACCACGACAAGCCGGTGGAGAGTCTCGAGGGGCTCGGTGCAGGCGAGTTCTACGCGCGCCGCTCCGGCCGGACATGGGTCATGCCTCCGGCCCTCGGTGACGATTTCAACGACATGCACCAGCGGGAGGGGCTGAGGGCCGTCGCCCTGCGCCTCAGGGAGGCGATGGGATGATTGAGAGACCCTGCGCTCTCGAGGAACGCAGGGCCGGGCTGGCGGACGGTTTGAAGACAGTGGCGCCAGACACCGGAAGCCTACCACGGGGCGGGATCACAGGCGAAGCGCAGTCCGAAAGAGAGAAGCGCGATCCCCGGCACGGTGACGATGACGTGTCGCAAGTAGCTCTCAACGATCCGGGGATGGTCACTCCACTGGATCGGCCAATGCGACGGCTCGGCTCCGGCCAGCAAGATCGCGGAGGCATAGGGACTAGCTCGGGTGTCGCCTGACGCCTGGGCTAGTCGTCCTATGCCTTCCGCTCAGGCTCTCTCCAACCAGCAAATAGGTTTTAGAAGGAACAGCGACATGAGCAGGAAGAAGAAACAGAAGATCACGCTGCGCAAGGTCGCCAGCGTGGAGACGGCCGAGGCTCCGGTCGTCTCGAATGATCAGTTGCGCGATCGCCGGGCCGAGATCGCTCGCCTGAAAGCTCAAGGGGCTGAGGTCAACGCGGACAAACGGTCCGGGGTGATCCTGGCTGCGTGGCGTCGGGACGTCTTCACGATCCTGCGCACGCGCTACGGCAAGCCGTCCGAGGGCTATCCCAAGGGCAAGCCCGCGCTCTCGCAACGGGCCTATGAGGCGTTCCGCGCTCATGAGCTGGACATCCACATCTCTGTCGGGGCGACGGGTGGCGAGCGCAGGCCAGACTACATCCGCGCCACGTCCGATGGCGCGCCAGGCCAGAACATCACTCAGGAGGCCATTGACGGAGCCACTCGGGTCAAGAAGACCCTCCAAGGGCTAAGCCCCTCGGATGCTCGCCTTCTCACGGCGCTGATGACTGGCGATCGCGCGCTGGCGAAGAACTGGCGCGCCACGGTCCAGGCTGAAACGGGGGAGACGGCCGACGAGGGACAAACGGCCCGTATCCGGGCGCTGGGCGACAACCTCATCCACGCCCGCGGCGTCGCCACGGCAAAACCGAAGCAGGTGGCGAACGACACCGTTCCGCTTGAGCCGCATCAAAAGCCGCTGACGTGGTTCAGGGGCGCGGATTTCGGTTAGGAGCAGTCATTGCCCGACCGGTCGAAGCAGGGTACGAAAAGACAAGGTCGCTTCGCGCGTCCGGAAACATGGCCCACGGGAAACCGGCGGGCCTTTTTCTTTGCCCGGAGGTCAGATGGCTGACGTCGGAGGGCTGATCGCTCAGTCGCACGCTAGGCGGATGACGTGCGCCTGCTGCGGCGATGAGTGCGAGCCGACCATCATCCAGCGACGCACTATCGGGCGAGACTACTTTGAGCGCCTGCGCTGCCAAGTGGTTGGGAACACCTTCCAGCGAGTTTGGATCGGCGGATACCAATAGGAGATGGCCATGGTCCCCATGAAAGCCCTCGTCGGCTTCTCCCTGTCGGACGGTTCGGCCGCCGCCGGCGCCACCTTCAACGCCAAGGACGCGAAGGCAGCGGATCGCCTGGAGGCGGCTGGTGTTGCGGAGCGGGTGAAGGTTGAGGCCCAGACCGCGCCGAAGACTGAAACGAAAAAGGCCAGTGCGCCCCCTTCCGCCGCCTGACCTCTTAGAAGTCAGCCTCGCCAACATTGACCGTTTCGTCCCGGCACCCGGCCTGACGGAGTGGTTGAGCGAGACCTTCATCGAAGACGGCGGCGACCTCACAAACGAGGATCACGCCCATCTCCGACAAGCCAGCATCGGCGTGCTGTGGACGACAGCCGCCAACTCACGTCAGGGCCGCGCCGTAGTCGGTCAGGCGGAGATCGGCTCGCCTCGCGCCATGGGTCGATGGGCCAAGGCTCGCGCCGAGCAACAGGTCAGGGAGTGGTTCAGCCATATCCCCGACTTCATTCTGACCTTCAGCGCGCCCTATGCGGCGCACGCTTCGGACGCCGAGTTCTGCGCCCTGGTTGAGCATGAGCTCTACCACTGCGGCCAAGAGCGTGATGAGTGGGGCGCCCCGAAGTTCCGAAAGAGCGGGTTGCCCGCCTTCACCATGCGCGGCCATGACGTCGAAGAGTTCGTCGGTGTGGTCCGCAGATATGGCGCAGATGCTTCCGGGGTCAGGGACCTTGTAGAGGCCGCGTCCCATGAGCCGCTGATAGGCAGGGCGTCGATCGCACAGGCTTGCGGGACGTGTTTGCTGAGGGCGGCTTGAGACCAGACAGGGACCAGACAACCTGATGGCCAAGGAAGCCCTGCCGCCCGAGGTTCAGACCTATATCGTGCAAGCGCTTGCCTGCTTCGACACGCCCTCGGTCGTGGCTGAGGCAGTCAAACGCGAATATGGCCTGACGGTCTCTCGCCAGAAGGTGGAGGCTTACGATCCGAACAAGCGCGCCGCGAGGTCACTGGCGCAGCGCTGGGTCACTCTGTTTGAAGAGACCCGCAAGGCCTTCCTGGAAGACACCAGCAAGATCGCCATTTCGCATCGGGCTGTGCGCCTCCGGGCGCTCCAGCGTATGGCTGAGAAGGCCGAGACCATGGGCAACATCGCGCTGGCTGCGCAGTTGTTCGAACAGGCCGCGAAGGAAGCGGGCGACAGCTACACCAACCGGCGCGAACTGACCGGCAAGAACGGGGCGCCCCTGCCTGCGGCCGCTCCCGCCGTCGTGATGTACCAGCTGCCCGATAATGGACGCGGCTGAAGCCACGGTCATCCGGCCGCAGCCGGGGCCGCAAGAAACCTTCCTCGGCAGTTCGGCCGACATCGCCATCTACGGCGGCGCGGCGGGTGGGGGGAAAACCTGGGCGCTCCTGATGGAGCCGCTGAGGCACATCGGCAACGAGAACTTCGGGGCGGTCTTCTTCCGGCGCACCACGGTCCAGGTCCGCAACGAGGGCGGGCTATGGGACGAGAGCGAGAAGCTCTATCCGGTCATCGGGGCCACGCCGAAAGAGCATGTCCTCAGTTGGCAGTTTCCCTCTGGGGCGACGGTCAGCTTCGCGCACCTCGAGCACGACAAGACGGTCCTCAACTGGCAGGGCTCGCAGATTCCGCTGATCTGCTTCGATGAACTGACGCACTTCAGCCAGAAGCAGTTCTGGTACATGGTTAGCCGGAACCGCTCGATGTGCGGGGTTCGGCCCTACATCCGGGCGACCTGCAACCCCGACGCGGATAGCTGGGTCGCGGAGTTTATCTCCTGGTGGATCGACCAGGAGACCGGTCTTCCCATCGCAGAGCGCGCTGGCGTGGTGCGCTGGTTCGTCCGCATCAACGACGCGCTGATCTGGGCTGATGATCCGGCTGAGCTGGAAGAGAAGCATCCGGGCATTCCGCCCAAGTCGGCCACCTTCATTCCGGCCAAGCTGACGGACAACGCGGCCCTGATGGCTGCGGACCCCGGCTACATGGCCAACCTGCTGGCCCTGCCCAAGGTCGAACGCGAACGCCTTCTTGGCGGCAACTGGAAGATCAGGGCGGCGGCGGGCCTGCTGTTCAAGCGGTCATGGGTGACCGTGGTGGATGTGGCGCCGGCCGACCTCAAGATTGTCCGCGGCTGGGACCTGGCAGGGACGCCCAAGGTGGACGGCAATGATCCCGACTGGACGACTGGAACGAAGATCGGGCTCTCGCGATCAAGTGGCAGGTACATCGTGCTGCACCACGTCAGAGAGCGAGACACTCCGCACAAGATCGAAAGCCTCATAGCCAACACCGCATCGCAAGACGGGAAGAAGGTTGAGATCAGCCTCCCGCAGGATCCGGGTCAGGCCGGCAAGGCTCAGGTGGCCACACTGATCAAGATGCTGTCGAGCTATACGGCTCGCGCCACGCCAGAGACTGGCGACAAGGAAACCCGCTTCGGACCGTTCTCCGCTCAGTGCGAAGCCGGAAACGTGGATGTGCTGCGCGGCCCCTGGAACGAGGAATGGTTCATGGAACTCGAAGCCTTTCCCGACGCCGCGCATGATGACGATGCCGATAGCACGGCCCGCGCCTTCAACACGGTTTCGCTTGGCTCGCGCTACTCGCTGGACAACGTCTGATGCTGCATCAGTTCGGCGACCGCCTCATCAATCTCGTTTCGGCCCTCGGCACGGCGAAGGACAAGAACAGCCATGCGGCCTTCGCGGTTCGCGAGCTTGCCCAGCCGCAGGCCCTAGCCATGTATCGGTCGGACTGGATCGCGCGGAAGGTGGTGGACATTCCCGCCTTCGACATGATCCGCGAAGGGCGAAACTGGCAGGCTGAAGACACGCTGATCGAGAAGCTGGAAGCCGAAGAGGCCCGCATCCAGCTATGGCCGAAGCTTGCCAAGGCGCTGCGACTGGCCCGCCTCTATGGGGGCTCGGCGATCATCCTGGGCGAAAAGAACGGCGACCCCACTCAGCCGCTCAATGTCGGCCGGCTCGCGGCTGGCGGTCTCGACTTCATCCACGTGGCCAGCCGTTACGAGATCACCGCCGGAGAGGTGGACCGCGATGCGGCGTCGGCCGGCTGGGGGCAGCCCAAGTCCTACACCATGTCGTCGACGACCGGCGGCAGCCTGAAAATCCACCCCTCTCGCGTGATCACCTTCGTCGGCGCAGATCTGCCGGACCTCACCATGTCGCAAGGTTGGGGGGACTCGGTCCTGCAGGCTCTGGAGGAAGCCGTTGCGAATGCAGGGCTGGCGGCGACGAGCATTGCCCAGCTTCTGCAAGAGGCCAAGGTCGACGTCTTCAAGATCCCGCGCTTCATGGAGAACGTCGGCGACGAGACCTATCGCAAGCAGGTTGTCGACCGGGTGACGCTGGCCAACCAGGCGAAGTCGATCACCAACGGCCTCCTCATGGACGCCGAGGAAGAATATCAGCAGAAGCAGATCAGCTTCTCGCAACTGCCCGAGGTTCTGAGCCTCTACCTGCAGATCGCCGCAGGGGCCGCCGACATCCCCGCCACCCGTCTGCTGGGGCAGTCGCCAGCCGGAATGAACAGCACCGGCGCGTCGGACATGAAGAACTACCATGACCGGTTGGCGGCTGAGCAGGAAGTCTACCTCCGTCCTCGGCTGGAGCGCCTAGACGAGGTGCTGATCCGGTCTGCGCTAGGCTCCCGCCCCCCGGAAATCTACTTCGAGTTCGCGCCGTTGGAGCAGATGAACGAACGCGAGAAGGCCGAGATATTCGAGAGGAAGGCGAACGCCGCACGGACGCTTGCGGGCACCGGCGGAACGTCTCCCGCCCTCCTGCCTATCGAAGCGCTCTCGGACGGCCTTGTTAACATGCTCATCGAGGACGGAACCCTGCCGGGCCTTGAAGCGGCGATGGCCGAATATGGCCGTCTTAGCGAGCAAGAAGACGAGAGCGAGGAGGAAATCGCCGCGCTTCCACGTCCTCTGAATGAGGTTGATCCAGAAGCGGAAACGGCCGAAGGTTAGGCGGCCCCAGACGATGTTGACGCATCGAGAGGGGCCTAAGCACACCGCTTGTGGAGAAGCGAAATGCCTGCTCATAAAAAGCCCCGGCTCCTGCCGGATGTAAAGCCCTGCGAACAGTGCGGAGCAGACTTCCGGCGGCCCGTTCGGTTCGCTGACAGCTTCTGGCTCCAGAAGCGTTTCTGCTCTCCCTCTTGCGCGACCATCTGGAACAACACCCATCGCAACCGCGCCTCTGCTGAAGAGCGGTTCTGGGGCGGCGTTGACCAATCTCCCGGCCAGGGGCCTGAGGGCGACTGCTGGGGATGGACGAAGGGCCGGGTAGAACAAGGCTACGGACGCCTGTCTGTCGGTGACGGCGAGGTCCGGGCTCATCGTTTCGCATTTGAGATCGCTTTCGGCCCCGTACCGGAAGGCGCGATGGTCTGTCACCGTTGCGACAACCCGCCCTGTTGCAACCCTGCTCACCTGTTCGCCGGCACGCACGACGAAAACATGGCGGACATGGCCAGCAAAGGACGCTCGCTACAGGGCGTTCGACACCACAAGGCCAAGCTGACCGACGAAGATGTCCGGGCGATCCGGGCCGACGCACGGATGCAGATCGAACTGGCTGATATCTACGGCGTCACCCAAGGCCTGATCGGCATGATCAAGCGCCGCGAGGTCTGGACGCACCTCGACTGACCCGGCCTCTCGGGGGGGCCAGAAGGAGCCTCCTATGCTGTTCACGGACACCGCGCCGGTCGCGGGCGTGCGCCTGACGCGCGATGGCTATGCCGTCGCCGAGGTTCGCGCCGCTCGCACCGGTATCCAGCAATACGCAGGCTCTGAGGTTGGCCGGCCCGACCTCGCTGTCGTCAACGTCTACCGCCCGCCTGAAAGCGTCTTCTCGGCGGACAGCCTGGCCAGCTACGGCTTCAAACCGGTGACCATCAATCACCCCGCCCAAGGCGTTACGGCCGACACCTGGAAAGACCTGGCCGTCGGCATCGTCGGCGGCGACGTTGTTCGGGACGGCGGGTTCGTGAAGGTGCCGCTGGCGCTCATGGACGCTGCGGCGATCAAAGCGGTGCAGGACGGAACCCGCGAAATCTCGATGGGATACGTCTGCGACCTCGCTTTCGAGGACGGCATGACCCCCGAGGGTGAGCCGTATCAGGCCATCCAGCGCGACATCCGCATCAATCACCTGGCGCTGGTCCCCAAAGGGCGCGCCGGACCCCATTGCCGTGTCGGGGACCGTAAGGGCGCACCCGAAACCGGCCGAGAACCCGCGCCCATCAACCATGGAGACCGTCGCATGACGCTCAAGACCATCACCGTGGACGGCCTCCCGGTCGAAACCACGGACGCCGGCGCTATCGCCATCGATCTGCTGAAGGGCAAGCTGGCCCAAGCCGCCGATGCGCTCACCGCCGCCAAGACCACCCACGACACCGCCCTCGCCACCAAGGATGCCGAACTGGCTGCCAAGGACGCCGAGATCGCGGACCTGAAGGCCAAGGTGCTGGACGATGCTGCGCTGGACGCCCTGGTCGCCGAACGCTCGGCCATCGTCGCCAAGGCCAAGGCTATCGCCCCGACCATCGACACCGCGGGCAAGTCGAACGCCGAGATCAAGCGCGCCGTCCTGGGCGATGCCGCCAAGGATAAGTCGGACGCCTACGTCGACGCCGCCTTCGACCTGAAGACGGCCGACATCAAGACCCCTGACCCGCTGCGTGAGGTGATCGCGGACGGCACGACCATCGTCGATGCGGTGAAGGCCCGCGACGAGGCCAAGGCCGCCCGCCTGAACCGCCTCAACGGCATCACCGAAGCTGCGGCCTAAGGAGACCTGACATGGCTGTCGTTCAATCCACCTACGCCAGTGACATTCCCGTCGGTTATCCGGGCATGGTCGCCAATGGCGAAACCTCGAACCGCATCTCGCGCACCTGCGAGGATGCAGCCGGCATTCCCTTCGGCGCGCCCGTCTGGCGTGGCGCCGGCGACCGGGGCTGCACTGCTACCGTCGGCACCGCCGCCAACTTCCTCGGCTTCGCCATCGCTGATCACGGCGTCCAGGCGCTGCCCGGCGGCGTCGCTGCGGACATCTACCCCCGCTACGCCAGCGTCGGCATCCTGACCGGTGGCGTGATCTGGGTCACCGCAACCGGCGCCAATGTTGACGGCGCTGCTGTGACCATCGGCACCGGCGCGGGCGCTGCTGACGCCATCGGCGACACGGCCGCGGACGCCACCCACATCGCCACCGGCGGCTGGGTCTTCGACGACACCACCACTGCGACGGGCCTCGCCCGCATCGCCAAGCGCTAAAGGAGCGTCATCACCATGCGCGACATCAACTTCGCCGACGCTCAACAGGCGCTCGGCTTCATCACGCCGCAGCTTCTGCGGATCGAGACCCAGGTCTATCAGACCAAGTACCCGAGCTTCGACTATTCCCGCCTGATGACCGTCAACACCGACGGCGACATGTGGGACATCGGATCGGTGTTCTACTCGGGCGACATCGCCGGCAAGGCCGAGTTCCTGTCTGGCAAGGGCTTCGACATGCCCTTCGCCGACATCAGCCAAAGCCAGTTCCTGCAGCAGAACCACCTGGCCGGCATTGGCTATGAGTGGTCGCTCCAGGAGCTTCAGCGGGCGGCCAAGCTGGGTCGCTCACTGTCGGCCGACAAGGCGCTGGCCGCGTCCAAGGTCGCCGAGAGCTTCTGCTATGGCATCGCGATCCGCGGCAACGTCGAGAAGGGCCTGACCGGCCTGGTCAACGACACCAATGTCCCGGCAGCAACCGTCGCCGCCGACGGCACCGGCTCTGGCACGACCTGGGCGACCAAGAACCCCGACCTGATCCTGCGGGACATCAACGCGGCTCTGAATGCCCCCTACAACGCGACCAACGAGACCCAGGTCGCGGACACCCTGCTGCTGCCGACGTCGCGTCTGCAGTACATCGCTGGCCTGCGCATCGGTGACGGCGCCGACACCCTGATGAAGTACATCCGGGAGAACAACGCCTACACGCTGGCCACCGGTCAGGAGCTGACCATCATCGGCTCGCGCGAGCTGGAGACGGCCGGCGCTGCCGGTTCTGCTCGCATGATCGCCTACGACCGCAGCCGCGATGTTGTGCAGTTCCACTTGCCTGGCCCGCATGAGTTCCTGCCTGCCTTCCAGAAGTCCTCGATGACGTGGGAAGTCGGCGGGATCATGAACGTCGGTGGCGTCGAGATCCGCCTGCCGAAGGGCATGGCCTATCGGGACGGGATCTGATCATGGCCAAGTTCACCAACTACACCCAAGGTCCCAAAGGTCTGAACACGCTGGCTGGCCTCGTTCACGTCGAGGCCGGCCAAACGGTCGACGTGGAGATCAGCGACGAAGAAGCCGCTGCCTCCAAGAAGACGGGCTGGTTCTCCAAGCCGAGGCATCCGCTGGACCATGACGGCGATGGCTCGGCCGGCGGCTTCAACCCCAGCGAGGGCGATGATCTGGCCGACATGACCGTCAGCCAGTTGAAGGCCCTCGCAGAAACCGAGGCCGTCGATCTGGGCGACGCCACCAAGAAGGCCGACATCGTCGCGGCCATCGAACTGGCTCGCGAAGCCAAGACCGAGGGCTGAACGATGGCGGGCTACGGCACCGATACAGCATTTGAGGGTTGGCTGGCCGACAACGGCCTTGTCCTGCCTTTGGGTGCGCCTACGCCCGCCGTCCTGCGCCAACGCGGAAGTGCCTACATCGACGGCCTCTATGAGGTCCGTCTCCCCGGTTCCCGTGCGGGAGGGTTTGCTCAAGAGCGAGCCCAGCCGCGCACGGGCGCCACCTTTAATGGCGAAGCGATCCCCGCTGATGTCATTCCCCTCGCTTGGGAACACGCCAGCTATCATGCGGCCTATCAGGAGGCAGTGAGTCCCGGCAGCCTGTCGGTCGCCGCCTCGACCTCAGGAGCCGTCAAGCGCGAGAAGGTGGACGTTCTGGAGGTCGAGTACGCAGCCGGATCTGGTAACGCAGTCGCCGACGCCACGGTCCGCCTTTCAGCAGTCGAAGGGCTGCTGACGCCGTTCTTTTCTGCTCCTCTGCCCGCCATCTTCGTCGTCTGATGCCCAGCTTCGACTACGCCCGTGCCGCCGCCACGGCTGAGCGCTTGATCCGCAAGTTCGGAGCCGCCGGCGCGATCCGTCGCGAGACGCCCGGCTCTGGCCCGTCCTACGACCCCGGCGAGCCGACCGTCACCGACTACGCCGCGCACATCGTCTTGACCGCCTATTCCAACCGCGAGATCGACGGACAACGCATCCTCTCCACCGACCGCAAAGCCCTGGTCGAGCCCGCCATCGGCATCGAGCCCACCACCTCGGATTTGCTTGTCACCGCAGACGGTGCGACCTTGACCATCGTGAACGTCGATCTGCTGCGACCGGCGACCACGACTATCCTCTATGTCCTGCAGGTCCGCGCATGAGCAACTTCGTCAATGCTGCAATGCTCGCTCAGGCGGCGTGGAAAGACCTGAACGCCAAGCAGAGCGAGTATCAGGCGGCGATCCTGCGGGCGCTGGTGACAGGCGACCAAGAGGCGGCTGAGAAGATCAGGCAGGAGGCCCACGACATGCTGGACAACTGCTTCGACATGAACGCGGAAGCCGCCCGCGCTCAGATGACGATCCTTAAGCGCTAGACCATGCCATCCAATCGAGCGCAGGCCCGGCTCTACCAGGAGCTGGCGGATCGCTATGGGCGATTGGTCGCTGACGCCTTCTTCCACGCCTTCGACAATCTTAGGGCTATGGCCGAGATCCAGCGGGTCACAGCCGCCATTGAAGCCAATGACATCGAAGGCGCGCTGGACGCCCTGCACATCGACCCTGAGGCGTTCAACGAGATCGCCGAGCGTGCCCGCCAGGCCCATGCCGAGGCTGGCCGCGTCGCATCGGAGAACATGCCCAAGCGCCGGCCGGACGGAACGGCTCTGGTGGTCCGGTTCGACGGTCGAAACCCGGAGGCTGAGACATGGCTCTCGCGCCAGTCGTCAGACCTGATCTCCCGGATCACGACCGAGCAGCGCCAGTTGGTGCGCGAGAGCCTGTCGGAGAGCATGCGCCGCGGCGTGAACCCTCGTCAGGCCGCCTTGGATGTGGTGGGGCGGGTTAACCGGGCAACGGGCAAGCGTGAGGGCGGCATCCTTGGTCTGACATCGCAACAGGCGGGCTTCGTCAGCACGGCCAAGGACGAGCTGTCCAGCGGCGATCCTGCCGCGATGAAGCACTATCTGACCCGAGGGCGTCGGGATAAGCGCTTCGATCGCTCCGTCACCAAGGCCATTAGGGAGGGCCGTGCGGTCGAGCCGGCCATCGCCGCCAGGGCCATCACGGCGTACGAGCGGCGCCTGTTGCAGCTGCGCGGGGAGACTATCGGCCGCGTCGAGACGATGACCTCAATGCAGAAGGCCAAGCATGAGGCGTTCCGGCAGGCCATCGCCTCGGGGAAGGTCGCCGAGAACACGGTGACGAAAGTCTGGCGTTCGGCCGGAGATTTTCGAGTCCGCCACACCCACCGCAACTTAAACGGCGACAGCGCGCGCTTTGGCGAGCCCTTCGTCAGCCCGTCCGGCGCCCGCCTCCAGTTCCCGATGGACACCAGCCTCGGGGCAGGGACCGAGGAGATCATCGGGTGCCGGTGTGACTGCGAGTATCGGATCGACTTCTACGCCAACCTGAGGTGACGACATGGCCCAGGGCTCTTTCTCCGCGAAGATCAGCAGCTGGGTGAAGGAGACGAGAGAGCGCCGCGACGCCGTCTACCGGGGCAGCGCCCAGCGGATCGTTGAGATCATGCAGACGCCCCGAGCGGCAGGGGGCAACCTCCGGATCGATACCGGATTCCTCCGCGCGTCTCTCACGGCGACCACGGGCAGCAATCTCCCACCCGCAACGGCCAAGCCGGATGGTGTCGAGGCGTTTGCCTACGATGCTGGCCCGATCAATCTGGTCATCGCTGGCGCCGAGATCAGCGAGCCTATCACCGTCGTCTACACGGCCAACTACGCCCGCCCTCGCGAGTACGGTGCCCGCGGTCAACCTGGCGACCGCTGGGTCGGCCTGGCGGCGCAACAGTGGCCCCAGGTGGTCGATCAAGAGTGCGCCAAGGCCAAGGCCTCCGTGCAGTCCCGACAGAAGGGTTAGTCATGGCCGATCCTGTCGTTGTCGCTGGCCTGCTGCTGGCGCGCTGCGCGACCCTCAACGTCGGCACACCGAAGATGCCGGTTGCCATGCCGGACGTGGCGTTCAACTCGCCGGCCGATGGTCGTTATCTCCGCGTCGACCTCTTCACCAACGCTCCCTTCTGGGAGGGCCTGACCTCGGGCCGGGTTGATCAAGGCCTGTTGCAGGTCACAGTTGTCTGGCCCAAGGGCAAGGGCCTGATCGTCCAGCGCCGGGCTGCCAAGCAGGTGATGGATCACTTCGCGAAGGGCTTGAAGCTGTTCGGCCCTGCCACCCGCGTGACCGTAAACCGCGAGCCCTGGGCCGCGTCACCGATCCCCGGCGATGTCTCCACGGAGACGCCGGTCACCATCAGCTGGACCGCCTCCTAGCCGTCCCTGACCGCCCTACTGCCGAGATGGGCGCCGGCTTCATCACCACCTGAAGGAGCCTCCTATGAGCGCACTCTCTGACGGGCTGGGCACCAAGGTCTTTATCGGCCCGGTCGCCACGTCCGACGACACTTCCACCTACGCCGCGCTGACCGGCTGGGTCGAAATCGCTGAAGTCGAAAGCATTGGCGAGTTCGGCGACGCCGCCTCGGCCATCAACTTCACCTCGTTGTCCGCAGCGCGCGTTCGCAAGCGCAAGGGCGCGCGCGACGCCGGCGACGTGTCGATCGTCTGTGCCAACATCCCCGACGACCCCGGCCAACTGGCGGCCATTGCGGCCGAAGGCACCCGCTTCCGTTACGCCTTCAAGATCGTGGCGAACGACGCCCCCGATGAAGCCGGCAGCGAGAGCGAGTTCTATTTTGGCGCTCTGGTGATGTCGAAGCGAGTGAACGTCGGCGCCTCCAACGCCGTGAATAAGCGCACGTTCAACCTTGGCATCGACACCGACATCCACGAAGTCCCGGCCGAATAAGGCCGCATCCCCTAAACTCTACTGGCGGGTCGCGCCCGCCAGTCCTTTTGCAGGATACGCACCATGGATCTTTCGGCCTTCAAGGCGTCGAACGCTAACGCGCCCGCCTTTTGCCACTTCAAGGATCTGGACGATCAGCCGATCCAAACCGACGCGGGCGAACCCGTAGGCGTCTACCTGTTGGGCCAAGACAGCGACACGCTGACCGAGCTGGCCAACCAGCAGACGAACCGCTTCTTGAACCAGCGCACGCCCGGAGCCGGCGTCACGGCGGAGAAGTCGCTTTCGAACACCATCGACTTCCTCGCCGCAGCCACGACCGAGTTCGCCAACATCGTCGTTGGGGGCGAGACCTGGGCGTGCGACGATGACAGCAAGCGAAAGTTCTATCGTGAGTTCCCGACTTTTCGCATCCAGGCCGAGAGGTTCGTCCGCGACCGGGGAAACTGGGTGAAGACCTCGCCGAAGGTCTGATCCGCTACGCCGAAGCCGTTCAGGCGGGCAATCGGACGCTCCCGCCGTTTCCCGACGAGCTCCAGCATGTTTGGTGGGCCTACGCCCAACTAACGGCGACGCGGGCGGTGGCGCAGGTCATGAGCCCGATCACATGGAGCGAGATCGAGGCTTTCAACGGCGCCGCTCTGGCTGGCCTGACGGCTTGGGAGAAGCGATTGATCCGCCGGATCGACGATGCCGTTAGGGCGGTGGCCCTAGGAGAGTACAACCCCAGCAGCCAAATCAGCACCCGCAATGGCAAGGGCGTGGTGGGGATGCTCCGGGGTCTAGCGGCTCGCAAAAAGCAGAAAGGTGACTCCATCGCGACGCCATGACAGGTTGGCGCGGCGGAGGACACCATGAGAGCAGTTGCATTAGTTGTTGGCTTGAGCGTTGCCGCAGCGGCGCCTGCGGCTGGGCAGCAGGAATGGACGCAGGGCAGTCTGGTCGCGCAAGCGAAGCGACTTCTGGACGATAGGCTAGTCGATTATCCCAGCGCGCGGTTCAGAGATGTGCGGATAGCCGCAGATGCCAAGTATCTATGCGGAGCAGTCAATTCCAAGACGCAGATGGGCGGGTACGGAGGCTGGCACCGATTCTTCGTCCAGATCGAGGAGCCAGAGCCGCGCCTAGCCTTGACCAACGATGAGGTCGTCGCGCCAGCGCTGGAGCGCGAGTGCGGGTCCCATGAGCGGGAATGGATTCCTGGCGATCACGCGTCAGCACTGAAAAGCCACGCCGATTGAGTGCCCCCCCAGGAGATCACCATGACTGAGCAAGAGGCGCGGGAGATCGTGGTCACGCCTGAGATGATGCGCGCGGGATGGTCTGCGTGCGAGGAAATTAGGGTCGGTGCGAGGGATTGCTACGACGAATACGACGGGCTCAGGGCTGCATTCCCCACGATGTTGAGGGTGTGGTTGGAACAGGGCGCGCCGGGCTGGTTTGCTTCAAAAGGAAGCTTAGAAGTTGCACAGTGATTTCGAACCGCCAGCGCGGATTCGCTAGTCTTTCGTCTCTCTGGCCGAGGTCTAGGCCCAGTTGAATGACTCTACCAGCATACTCGCTGTGAACCATGATCCCGTGCGTCGGATTATCACCGCACGATCGAGTGTAGACGTCAGGCATTTGAAGATCGCGGCAGTGCTCACGAACGGGCGACGATGTGAAGCTCAAGCCTCGCGCCTGATGCGCGAATAGGTTGCGAATAGTTGCGACCTTAAGGAGGTCGCCTCGAATCCTCAGGTCGATTAGGCCAATCAGGTACGCCAAGTTGACTTGGGTGCCAAAGGCGCCTGCTGGGCCGTTTAAGCCGAGAAACCTATCCGACAGTTCAGGATCATCCACTATTGACCGTTGAATCATGCCTTTGATGTCAGCTTCAAGGGCTCCGCCCGCTACAACAGCTAAAACTCGGTCAGATCCATCTGATAGCTCAGCTAGAACGTCGCTGTCTTTGAGTACTGAATGCCAAAATGATGCGTCTCCGCTGGCCAGAAAACTGGGCAATGAGACGAATATCTTCGGTTGATCCGCCATCCCGCCCCCAACGGTCTTTTGGGCACCCTGCGGCGCCGCTTCCTCCCCGTCACCCTGAACAGAATTCGAACAAGGCTCGCTCCGGCGGGCCTTTTTCTTTGGAGGCTCTATGGCTGACCTTGCCGAGCTGGGCATTCGTATATCTTCGGAAGAGGCCGCGCTTGCCGATCAGCGTCTCGACGCCTTTGCGGCGTCGGCTGACCGTGCAGAGGCCGCATCTGATAGCCTTGCCGGTGGCGCGCGACGGGCGAGCACTGCGCTGGCGACGATGAATGCGGCAGTTCGTCAGCAGGACGCTGTGCTGAGGGCGCAGCAGGCGGCTATGCGGTCCTCAACGTTGGAGGGGTTGAACCTCAGCCGGCAGTTTGCGGACGTCGGTGTGTCGCTGGCATCGGGCATGAACCCAATGTTGGTGTTCATTCAACAGGGGCCGCAGATTGCCGACGTGTTCCAACAGGCGGCCGCTGAGGGGCGCAACTTCAACACCGTCTTGTCGGGGCTCTACGCTCGCCTTGCTCCGGTGTTGGCTCCCCTGGCGGCTGTCGCGGTAGCTGCCGGGTCAGCGACCGCGGGGTTTGGACTACTCAACCGCGAACTCCAAAAGGGCATTCCGGACGATATCACGGTCGGCCTCGGCCTGACCGAGGAGCAGCTGAAGCGCGTCGAAAGTCGCAGCGTCACCTTCGGCGATACGATCGCGGCCACCTTCACTGTGATTGGGCGCCACATCATGGAAGGGCCGGTAGGAGAGGCGCTTGGCTGGCTCGGTGATCGCTTTTCCGAGGTGATGGATTGGATCGCTAAGACGTGGGTTGACGGCTGGGCGCTGCAAATCGGCGTGGCGGTGGGGGCCTACAAAACGATTGTCGAGAACTGGCGTCGTTTCCCAGCGGCATTGGGCGAGATCGTCATCGACGGCGTGAACGCAGCCATCGGCGGCATTGAAGACTTGGTCAATGCGGCAGTGCGCGGGCTCAACAGCTTCATCGATCAAGCAAACCGCCTGCCGTTCGTAGAAATCTCCAGTCTGGCGGAGCAGGCGCTGCCTCGGATCGCCCAGCGTTTCGATGGCGCCACGGCCGATATCGGACGGTCCCTGCAGGCGAACGTCACGGCCGAAATCGCGAACGCCCGAGCCGCGCTCATCGCCTTGGGTAGGGAGATTGGTGACGAAGCACTGGCCCGTGCCGTGCGGCGAGCCCTGGAGGAGGCTGGCGATCCGAACAAGGGGCGCAGCGGCGGAAAGAGCGACCTCGAAAAGCGCATAGACGAGACGTTGCGATACATAGAGGCGCTTAAAGACCAGGCCGCCACGTACGGCATGAGCGCCATCGCGGCCAAGCAATACGAGATTGCCCAGCGCGCGCTCAAGGCCCCAACCGAAGAGTTGCGGAGGGAAATCGAGCGCTACGGCGAAGCACTGCTGAACAAGATGCGCATCGAAGCGGCCGACCTGACGGCTAAACGCGACCAACTGGACATGATCCGCCTGGAGCGGTCGCTCATTGGCGCGACAAACCGTGAGCGGGCGGTCGCCCTGGCGCAGTTGGCAGAAGCTCAGCGTTTACGCCAAGCCGGCCTCAAAGAGGGCGACCCCGGCTATTCCGACGCTATAGGCATGGCGGGTCAGATCGAGGGCGAGCGCTGGGACAAAGACAACGCCATTGACCGCTTCAACGACAGCCTCCGCCTGACACTCGACCTCGCTCGCCAAGCGGACGACATCATGCGGGATGCGGCGCGAGGGTTCGGAGAGGCCTTTGGCGAGGCTGGCGACGCCATTGGTGGAATGCTGACCAGCGTGACCGGTCTCAACGCGCGCCTGGCGGAGATCGCCGAGCGGCGGGATGACCTAGAGCGCCGGGGCATGCTCACCAGTGCTCGCGCAGGTGAACTCGAGCGGGACCGGGCGGCCGCAACGATCGGGGCATATGGCGACATGCTCTCCGCCGCCCGCGGCTACTTCTCTGAAGGTTCGGACGGTTACAGGGCGCTGCTTGCGATTGAGCAGGTCTACCGTGCCTACCAACTGGCGTCGGCCATCCAATCCATGACACTCGGCGGGCAAGAGACCGCCTTCACGCTGGGCCAGAACGCCATTCGGGCGGCCTCACACGGCGTAGTCGCCGTAGCTCGAGCCATCGCCTCCCTGCCGTTCCCGCTAAACCTCGCAGCCGGCGCCGCGACCATTGCCGCTCTCGCCGCTATAGGCGTGAAGATCGCCGGTGGTGGGGGCGGTGGCGGAAGAGGGGCGGCTAACGATAACGACATCGGCCCAGATCACAGCACCAACGCTGTTCGTTCCTACTCGGCCATGGACGCCCAAGCTCGCGACCAAGCGACCTCGGCCATCGCCTCCAAGGTCGAAATCCGCGTCACGGCCGACCGGGAGGGCCTGAACGCCTACGTCGCCAGCACTGCCCAGAAGGAAGCCTTCGGCGTGGCTGCTCCGATGGTCGCCGCCGCAGCGGCCGGCACGAAACGCGACGTGATGGATACGCTGAACGCCCGCCAGGTCGGCAATCGAAAGATCTCTGTCTGATGGTCCACGTCCTCCCCACCACGCCTGAGCCGCGTTCGCCCTTCTCCTACGGGGTGATGCGACTGAGCAATGATGTGACCTCTCTGGTGGGAGGTAACCGCCAGCGGAACGCGCGGAAAGGCG
The DNA here is from genome assembly GCF_900163625.1 of Brevundimonas diminuta 3F5N. GTDB lineage: Bacteria > Pseudomonadota > Alphaproteobacteria > Caulobacterales > Caulobacteraceae > Brevundimonas > Brevundimonas diminuta_A. The sequence continues at coordinate 19,282 of NZ_FUIE01000015.1, read as the reverse complement.
ACCACTACAGCGTCGACTTCAACATGCCGCCGATGGAGCCGAATGACGCTCGGGCTTGGCGCAAGCTGATGACGGCCTCCGACACGGTGCTGATGAAGATGCCTCAACCGGGCTTCGATGTGGGCAACCCCGGAGCGCCGAGGATCAACGGCGGGCTTCAGCTCGGCACGACGCTCAACCTCAAGGGCCTGACGCCGGGCTACGTCGTTCGCCAGGGCCAGTTCTTCAGTATCCTCACGCTGGGGCGCCGCTGGCTCTACGCGGCCGACGCCGATGCGACCGCCAATGGCTCGGGCAACATCGCCATCCCTCTCGAAGTGATGATCCGCACCAACCACCTCGACAATGACGTGGTCGAGTTCGACCCGTGGATAGAGGGCTTCCCCGCTCTCGAGGATGACGCCTTCACCATCCGGGAAGACGGTTACGTCTGGTTGACGTTCACCATCGAGGAGCGCGGCTGATGGAAGCCGCCCTCATCGCAGAGCGGCGCAAGGCGGTCTCTATCCGCTGCATCCTCGTCCGCATCTCTGGCCCCGACGGCCCGGTCTGCTGGACCGATAGCGGCATCGCCGTTTCCGACGCGGGCGGCGTGGGCTGGGAAGCCTACTACGGCGAGCACCCCGTCTACGGCTTGCTGTCGTCCGTCACCGGCATCACGAACGGTTCGGGCGACCAGACGACGCGTCCCAGCCTGGGGCTGTTGCCCAAGGACGATGTCGCGGCGGCCGCTCTTGGATCGCCCCTGATCCAGGGCTCGAAGGTCAAGATCTGGTCCGGGGCCATTGACCGCGCCTCGGGCCTTCTAGTCAGCGCGCCCAAGCTGGAGTTCTCCGGTCAGGTCGATCAACCGGCCATCAGCGCCGGGAAGTCCCTGACGATGACGATGCAACTGATCACCGATGGGTCGCTGCAGAAAGAAGCCAACGCGGACTACCGCCAGAACCACGCAGCCCACACCCGCGCCTGGCCGGGTGAGAATGGCTACGCGAACGTCTCGGCCGTCGTGAACGCAACCCGCACCATGGAGTGGCGCACGTGAAGAAGACGATCGGCGAGCGGCGCGCCGCCGCTGCCAAGGCCTGCCACGAACGCTTTGTTGGCAAGCCCTACGACCCCAAGGCGAACCGCGACTGCATCCGTCTGGCGGGCCACTCGGCCCACAAGCTGGGCAAGCGCGTCAGCCTGACCAAGGGGCTTCGCTACACGTCCGAGGCGGCTGGGCTGCGAGCGATGCGCAAGCTCGGCTTCAAGTCGCTGATCGAAGCGGTCGATGCGGCTTTCCCCGGCCGGCAGATCCCGCCCGCCATGGCACGTCCCGGCGACATCGTCGCCCTGAAGACCCATGACGAGAACGCCTTCGGCTGCGCTCTGACCGTCGCCTTCGACAACGGCAGGGTGATCGGCTTCGTCAACGGCGTTGGCGCGGTCTGCCGGGTCGATGACCCGTCTGCCTACCTCGCGGCCTGGAAGATCATCGGCCCGATGAGTCTCCCCGCCTTCGAAGACCTGTATCCGCGCGAGGACTGATGCCCCAGATCATTCCCCTGGTCGTCACCGCCATCACGGCTGTGACGAGCGCCGTCGTGGCTGCTGGCCCGCTGGCCGTCGCAGCGTTCAACGCGGCCAACATCATCGGCGCGGCGGCTCTGGCCAACGAGGCGTTTAAAGCCGTCCAGCCGCAGGTGAAGTCGTCCAGCACAGCCCTCGAATGGAACGCTGACCCCAACGCCCCCAACCGATTTGCCTTCGGTCGCGTCGGCGGCGCGGGCAACATCATCCACAACGCCACCTATGGCCCCGACAAGATGTTCGTCGGCTTCGTCGGGGTGATGTCGGCTTCGGGGCCGATCAAGAGCTGGCAGGCTTTCAAGGCTGATGACGCCTTCGTCTCGTTCGACGCTTCGGGCAAGGCGATCAACACCGAATACGCCAACGAGATGTATCTCGGGCGGCAGCGGGGTCGTCAGCCTGAGCCATCCTATCTGCCGTCGCCGTCGGGGCTGAAAAACGGCGCGGCAATGCCTCGCTGGGGTGCGAGCTATAAGCTCAGCGGCAAGGCGGCGTATATGTACACGCTCGCCGAGAACTCGAAGCGCTCTGCCTTCAAGGGCAAGGTGCCGACCGGCATCCACTACATCGAGGGCTTGTACTGCTACGACCCTCGCTTCGATAGCACCTACCCCGGCGGCACCGGCCCTTGCCGCATCGATGATCCCACAACATGGGTCTATTCGACCAATGCGTACATCCATGCCCTGAATTGGAGCATCGGCCGCTGGGAGGGGGAGGCTCGAGGCTTTAGTCCCGCCCGCTACGGCGTACCCTACGCCTCGATGAAGGTGGGCGGCATCGGCGCCACGCCTGAAGGCATCGACTTCTCCGGCTATGTCGAAGCCGCGAACGTGTTCGATGAGAACGCCTGGGCTTGCGCGGCCTGGCCTGACGCAGACCAGAGCAAAGCCGCCGTTCTCGACAGCTTCCTGCAAGCGGGAGGCGGCATCTACGCAGAGCGCCAGGGCAAGATCAGCTGCCTGCACCGAGCCGCGCCGCGCACGTCCGTCGTCACGATCACTGCCGACGATACAGCGGGCACCATCGAATACGACACGACCACCTCATTGCTGGAGCGGATTAACACGATCCGTCCGGAGTATTGGTCAGAGGCCCACGGCTGGCAGATGGTCGCCACCGATGAGGTCACTTCGGATGTCTGGCGCGAAGAGGACGGGCAGGGCGTTGCCGTCACCCGGTCCAAGGGGCTGGCCTACAACTACGTGCCGGGCTCCAAGCAGGCGCGCGAGCTGGCCGCCCTGCAGATCGCTCATACGCGTGAGGGCATTCGAGGCACGGCTCCGCTGCGCCATTACCTCGATCTGGAGGTGGGTGACTGCTTCACCTTCGAGGTGCCTGAGGCTGTCCTGAACGGCCAGAAGTGCATCGTTCTCAACGTCGACCCCGACCTCGAGAACGACATCATCAATGTGACCTTCGCCTCCGAGAGCGACGGCAAGTATCCGTTTGCCTTCGGGCAGGCCGACGCCCCGCCGCCTGCGCCCGCCCTACAACCGGCGGACAATACGGTTTCGCCACCGCTCCCCGGAGACTGGACGATCACGCCGCGCCCGCCGGCACCCGGCGGCGGCCAGCTTCCTGGCTTCGACCTCGGCGGGATCGTCTCCAACGAGACGGCCACGGCGGTGATCGTGGAGTACGGGCCGACTGTGACGGGGCCGTGGAAGCAAGCCTATCAGGGGCCTCCTACGGTCACGACGATTCCGATCGATGGCCTGCAGCCTGGCGCGACCTATTACATCGCGGTCCGGTACCAGCGCGACCAGAACTACTCCGAACGGTACGTCTACGGACCCCGCACGGCGCCGCTGCTGGACCCGTCTCCTACCGCCCCGACCATCGTCAGCATCAGAAACGACATCGAGGCGGCCTTCGGCGATATCTTCGACGTGTCGGAGCTTCTGACTGACGCCCGGACCCAGCTGGACGCCCAGGGCGCAGAGATCGCGGCAGCACGGGCAGGGGAGGCCAACCTCAGCGCTCGTATTTCTGGCGTCAATCAGGCGCGTATCGACGGCGACCAGGCCAACGCAATCGCCATCAGCGGCGTTGCAGCTCGAACGGCGAACACCGAGGCCGACATCATCGACCTTGAAAACGCCCTGGCGAATGAGGTGACGGCGCGGGCGGAGGCTGTCAATCGGGTCGAGGCGCGTTCAGGAGTAAACGAGGTCCTGGACAGTGAGTTCAGGGGCTATGTGGCAGGCGATACGAGCTGGGGCTTCGCCAGCAACTACCTCAGCGCGTCGTCTGGCGCGAACTTCGATGTCTATTGGTCCGCCAATCAGAACGTCCTCTACAGCTTCCTGAATGGCAACCCGCCTGCAGGGGCGCTTGGGGACTGGCGCTCTGGCTGGATGACCGCGGAAGGGCACGCGCGATACGAGGGCGGCGCAATGCTCGCTATCCACGCGGCTATCGGCCAGGTCTGGATAGAGTTCGGCGACGAGAGCAAGAACGTCATCGACAACGCACTGCTCGCGACAGGAGGCCGACCGGGCGGCGGCCATGGTGGTAACCCGGCTAACTTCGATCGCGTGGGTGGGTTTGCAACGGCTCCGGCCGGGACCGCATACCGACGGCTTCTGGTCCGGAACCTTTCGCCCGGAGGTGTCGGCTACACCTTCATGCCGTTCATCCGGCCCTATAGCCGCCCCGCGACAGCAACGCAGACGGTTTTGTCTGGTTATAGTGAGGGCGCTTCGACCCAAGTCAACGCGGCGGTCACCCAACAGTCCCTCGCGATCATTGACTTGGAGAACCAGCAGGCCATCGCTTCCTGGCGCATCAAGTCCGAGGCGTCAGGCAGTAAGCCTGCGATCATCGAGGCCGTATCGGCTCTGGGGGGCGCGTATGTGGCTTTCGGCGCGGAGCAGATTTATTTCGGCGGCAACACCGTCTTCGACGATGCGACTGACACCTGGCAGACTGTTGAGGGATCGACCGTCTATGTCCGGGCGGATGGCGCGCCGTTCGGCGCCAATGCGAACCTGCGGGAATGGTGGGGGCCTGTCGGCATTGCGCTCGGCGCCATGACGACAGCCAACGGGTACAGCGGTCGAATGACCACTGCTCCCTATAACTTCGACAACACCAGCGGGGTCGGCTTCCATGTGAAGTCGTCCCATATGTACATCAGCGCTTCACGCACGGGACCGGGCTCGGTCGGCACTGCCAACGTCACAGTTGAAGCGGTCGGGGCCGTGGGGCCGGTTGACTTCATTGTCTACCGCATGAGCGGTGACGCTGCGATTGAGGCTTCGCTGTCGCGCTGGACCGACACGACAGCGCCCTTCCAGCACGTCTTCTCATTCGACACCGACCTGACCAATCAGACGAAGCGAGCTGTCTTCGGGTGCTCTGCTAGGGACGCGGCCGGGAACACGGGGAATGTCGTGATCGAGGTCGAGATTTTCTACAACGAGGAGTGAGCCATGCAGCCGATGATCTATCTCGGTTTAGCCCTGCTTTTGGGGGTCATCGCCCTGATCTTCTGGGTGAACGCTCGAAGGTCTACCCGCCATCGCGGCGGTGAGGATCGAACGACCGGCACCGGCCGTAGCGAACATAACTAGGGGAGGGTGATCGCTATGACGCAAACAGACGCTGAAAGGCTCGCCGCCGCTGAAGCCGCCATGGCCGCCGCCGCTGAAGCCGCCAAGGCAGCTCGGTTGCCATCCGCAAACGCAGCCGTTGCCTTCCTTTCGGGGGAACAGGCAGTTGCCTTCTTGTCCGGTGTGAAGGCCGCCATTGCCGATAGCGTGGACGACCTGCCGCGCCCGCTCGGAACGCAGGGAGCTGAAGGCACCAAGCAGATGCTCCAACGCATCGTTACGTCGATGGAGAGCGGTCTGTCCGCCGCGCAGGGTCGGGTTCAGGCGCTGCAACCGGCGCCCGAGGCCCTGGCCGAGCCGGAAGCCTGACGAACCCGGTTCGCCTCTGGCGGGCTGTTTCCTGACAATCTGAAAGAGGAGGGCGGCGCATGCTGTCTGATCTACCCCCTGGCTTCGACCTGGGGCGGCTGCGCTATGCCTTCGGCGGCGCGGCCGGGTCGCTGGTCTACGGCGTCTACACCTTCGTCCAACTGGTGAAGGCGGGCCATCGGCCGACGCTGACCGACTTCTGGCGGGCTCTGGTCAATGTCACGGCCGGGCTGCTGGTCGGGACCATCGGCGCCTATGCCCTCGGCCCCGCGCTTGTGGCCCTGATCCCGTTCGAGGGGTTGAGGGCGGCCGTCGATCCCGTCGCCGTCGGCTTCGTCGTCGGCGGGCTGGGCTGGGAGCTTCTGCCGCTCGTCATCGAGGGGGCCAAGCGCTGGGCCTCCCGCCTGGGCAAGGAGAAGTCGGGATGACCTGGGTCGACTGGATCGCTGCGCTGGCCAGCAGCTACGGCAGCGCCTGCCTGCAGCTGCGTGCGCAAGCGCTGAAGCCCCGGATGGGCGACTATCCCGAGGGGCCGGGCGACGTGCGGCGAGCCTTGTTCGCCCTGTCGCTGGTCCTGGGGGCCTACGCCCTGACGGTTGCCGTTGGAGACTACAGCGCGTCGCACACTGAGGCGCTGCTGGTCTGCGCCGTGGCCTACACCGCCCATGTCTTGTGGCGGAACGTGAGACGGCAGAGCGTTAATCGCGTCGCCTAAGCAGGCGTGAGCGATTGCCTGCCTGCTTTGCTGCATCGGTCACGCAATTGGCTCCACGTCGCCTTACCCTCTAGGCCAAACAAATCTGAACGCGTGTATCCTTCATGAAATAGCGCCTTGCGCACTTCACTAGGAATACGGAAGCGTCCGCTGTCGGCCAACTCGAAGGCGCGCTCAATAACTGGCTTCTGATTCATTATGAACCTCGTTTTCGGCCGATCCTGAACGAAGCGATCTTCGATGTGGTTGCAGTGCTATCTGGCGCTTACCCGCCTGCCGCCAGCCAATAAAGCACTCCGAAGATCGCGAGACACAGGGCGATCAGCGCAGATTCCAGTAAGTGTTTGGATCGTCTTCGTGGCATCTCGATCCCTCTCGGTGAACGACGATACTGTGTAATTGGCCAGCCCGCTTGTCTAGCTGTGCGGCCATTCCCCTTACAATCTGAACTGGAGACCTCCATGCTCGACGCACGTCGATTGCAGGGCCGCCTCGGCGTGTCCGTTGACGGCATCATCGGCGCCGGAACCCTGACGGCCCTGTTCGCGCGGATGGGCGCGCAGAAGCCGATTGCCGAGGAACTGGGCCTCGCGGCCAATGTCCACTTCCGCACCTACGGCATCCTCGATAGCGGCCTGCGCCTGGCGCACTTCATGGGCCAGTGCGCCCATGAGAGCGGCGGCTTCCGATACATGGAGGAGATCGCCAGCGGGGCCGCCTATGAGGGACGCGCGGATCTCGGCAACACCCAGCCGGGCGACGGCCGCCGGTTCAAGGGACGCGGGCCGATTCAGACTACGGGCCGCGACAACTATCGTCGCGACGGCCGGCAGATCGGCATCGATCTGGAGCGCCACCCGGAGATCGTCTCGCATCCGTCGATCGGTCTGCTGGTGGGCTGCGTCTACTGGAGCGACCGCAAGCTGAACGCCAAGGCCGACGCTGACGATCTGCTGGGTCTGACCAAGGCCATCAACGGCGGGACGAACGGGCTGGAAGATCGCCGCCGTCGGACCGCGCAAGCGAAGGAACTGATCCTATGACCCCTGCAAAGATCGAATATGCGGTCGGACAGACCCGCCATAAGCAACCGCTGCGTCTTGTGAAGAGCCGCGCTTATGACGGCGCGACCGAATGGACGCTGTATCGGGATGAGGCCAGCCAAAGGGACGATAGAGCCTTCATCGGCGGGCTTTCTGACGACGTGATCTTGGCCATGGCAGAGGCAGTCAAGGCGGAGAAACGCCGATGATCCGGCTCCGCGACATCACCGCCACCGGCTGGCTCGCCGTCGCCTGTCTCGCCCTCGCCCTGATCCTTCTGACCATGTGCGCCGTCGATGACCGACAGAAGGCCGCTGAGAGGCTCCGGCAGGCCGAGGCGCACAAGACCCTGGCCGAGGGCCGCACGGCCGCTGCGCAGGACGCCAGCGCCATCCGCGACAGGGCCGACGCCCGAGACCAATCCACCGCCTCAATCGTCACCCAGGCTGAAAAGGAAATCCGCCATGCGTCTGATCGCAATGCTGCCGCTGACGCTGCTCGCCGCAGGGTGTGCCAGCTCTCCGATTACCGTGATGCACAGTGCGCCGTGTTCCGCACTGATCCCGGCCGGGTGGACTGAGCCTGTCCCGTCCGCCGCCCTTCCGCAGGAGCCCTCCGACGAGCGGGACTGGATGGCGTTCGGGGTGGCGCAGACTGGCGCTCTCAGGACGGCGAACGGCAGGACCTCGGACGTGATCGGGATCGTGCGCGCCTGCGAGGCCAGGGATGCGGAGGCCGTCGAGCGAATAGGGCGGCCGTGGTGGCGAGCTTGGCGTTAGGACCACGGAGGTCCGTCATAGTCATCGGGAGCAGGGGTAACCGCCCAACGTAAGGTTACTTCCTCGCAGGCCGCCTCCATATTTGTGAGCAGCGTTTTGTAGGTTTTGGGCGCCGGGTAGGCTTTTCCGGCCATCACATCGAAGGAAAAGCAAATAGCGGGGTCTGCCTGACCGAGATATGCTAAGTGTTCCTGGGCAAATAGCATGGTGAGTACCGATGCCACTTTGCAGCGGTCAGCTCTCGCGGTCCCGGAAGTCTCGGCGGCCTTTGAAAAGAGGAAGCTGACACCGCCAACCATATCTTTGCCCTTGGATATGCGATGGGCAGTGGCGTCGAGGGAAACACTAATGGTGACGCCGCCGATAAGGAGAGGCGGCTGCGCGCTAGCGATCGGGCGACAATCCAACTTATCCACGCCCATGGCATTCATGCTTTTCTGGAAAACCTGAATCGCCTCTAGAGACCGCCTCGCGTCGTCACGTGACCAACCGGTCGCATCTTCGTCGCTCTCCTTTTCGGTCAAGGCGTTTGTGACATCTGCTAAAATTCTATGATCTCTAATATCGGAGCAGATGAACTTTGATATTGCCTCCCTCGCGTGTCTGTATTGAGCGACTACTGCGGTTCTTGGAAACTTGGCGTCCTTAATGATTCCTTTACGCCTCGCGGACGAAGCCTTAAGATATTCAGCGAGCTGATTGGCGGACAGCCTGGGCTCGGCATTGTATCGGTATTTTTTGGAGAGCGGAGCCATGGAAGATGTTTTCCTTTCAGCGACGGTTCCCGGAGGGCGCACGCTGTGCGTTTCCCCCCTTTCAGCAAAGGCATACCGTGAGTCGGTGAAAAGCGGTCTCGGAGGCGACTTCGGGTATTTCGTCTACGAAATCGACAGCCAGAACCCACGGGCCGGGCTCGAGGTGATCGCTAAGGCGCCCTCATATGACGCCGCCGTCAGGTTATTCGATTTGCTAGTCGGCGGGCGGGCAGAGCCGCTGGCAGCTTAGTCAGCGTCGAGCTTTGGGCTCCGCCTTTGAGGCCCGCTCTCTTCGGAGGGCGGGCCTTTCTTCGTTGGGAACCGTCTTCAGTCTGGTCAGTTGGCTCATCGCAGCCCTTCCCATCCTCTGGGGCTGCCTTCTGGACAGAGCCCCTCGCCGGATGCCCCAAGCGCCGGCGAGGGGCTTTCAGTTCTGCGTAGTGCTGCCGCCAGCGTTGGCGGCCAGTTCCATTTTCACGTTTGCAGCCATGGCCTGCACGGCCTCTTCCACCGCTGCCCGTTCAACGTGTGGGTAGGCATCCGGCGCTGCTTCCAGGAATGCGGTGAGAAAGAGATCGGCGACCTGATTGTCGTCTAGATCCGCCCAAACCAGACTTCTCTCGCGAAGCCGCCTCTCCAGCAGTACGCCCGTAGCCCGGAGTGCATCCCCAAGGGGGCCGTTAAGCCGTTCTGCAAAATCTTCAAGGTCTTTGAGAGTGCGGGCGCTGTCGGTCATAATGCCGGAGCGTCCCACATTGCCTTGAGCCCGACAAATCTCTCCTGGATACGCGCCCAAAATCCTCCCTGCTTTCGGAACCCCAGGATATTGGATCAGTTAAGGTGATGCGCCGCGCCTCGCTGGCCCGCGTGCGCATCCGGGGAAGCGGCGCCCTCCATTGTTGTCTGCGATGGAGGGCGCGTCAGCTTAGGGCCGCCAGGTCTCGATTCGCCGCGCCGCGCTCGCCTTTGCTTTGGTCAGCAACCGCGTTTCGAACGCTGAGGATATGACCACCTTGGGCGAAGCCTCTCACGCCCTCAGCCGGTTGTGGAGTCGGGCTCCTGAAGCTTGATCCTAGACCGATCGACAGCGCGCGCCATGCCCTCGTAAGGGTAGCTCCAACTAAACGCAGCGCCGCTGAGGTCGGTCCAGGCGGCCTTCACCGTTGCCGACGCGGCCATTAGCGGAAAGCGCTGAGACGATACCGGGTTCAACTGGCCATGAAGTCGCTGGAGGCGTCGGTAGATGTCGTCCAGCTCCGCCAGGTCGTTCGCGTCCAGCACCTGCTTGCTCGACATGCCCTTGTATCGCGTCATGGATGATCACCTGATGCGGCGCGAAGCGATAATCCCTGCGCCTTCATGTCCTCAAAGGCGGCCAGAACCTTCTCGGCAGCGCCTGGAGCGATCCGGTTCAGCGTGGCCGCATGGCGAGCCAGCATATTGACCAGCACCGGGTCGTGCTTGGCGGCCTCGCCCTGGCGCCAGACGGCGACCATCTGCGCCAGTTGAAGCTCGGTAGCGGTTGGCACGAAGTCGCTCATTGCGGGCGCCCCACAAGCCGCATTCCCGCGACCAGCCCTGCGATCAGATCGACCGTTGGAGTGGGAATGTCTGCGCCGTCTCGCTGTTCAAGCTCGCGGTCCAGCTGCTCCAGATCGCGAGCGAAGGCCTCGTCTGGGCCAAGGGGTTTCGTTTCCATATTCGTCCTCCTCAAGCACCGACCCGAGGCGGACTCCTACATGAGAACGAAATAAGAACAAGAGGGCGTGGCGGCGGCCGGTTTCAGTTGGGAAAACGCCTGTAACCCATTGAAAACAAATAGGCCAAGAAGGCCCCGGTTGGGGGCTAGCTCATTGATTCTTCGACTACCCTTGGAGCTTCCCAAGCTGAATGTCGCGAGTTCGATTCTCGCTACCCGCTCCAACACTCCCCGAAAAGACAGAGCCTTTCTGAAGCTGGCGGTTGGCTTTGCGCCGGCCTCCGAGAGACTACATCCATGAAAAGGCCGCCCGGTTGATCGCCGGGCGGCCTTTCCTGTTCGTGGCGACGCTTGAGACTCAGCGCGCCGTCGTCGCCGGGCCGTAGAACAGGGCGTTGAACAGCAGGCGGCTGGAGGCGCGGGCCTGGGCGCGGTTCACCACGTCGGGGCCCAGGACGATAACGCGGCCCTGTCCGTGCTCCAGGTCTAACACGGCGTCGGCGCCCGACAGCTTGTCCGAGCCGATGGCCCAGCCGCTGGAGACCGCCACCTGTTGCGGATAGCGCACCAGGGAGGCCCCTTCGCCCGCATGGCGGAAGCCCGCGTTGCGGTTGAAGAAGACGTCCATCTGGCGCGGCGCGCCGAAGGTCAGGGGGCGGCTGTTGTCGACCTCGGTCTTCATCACCGCGCCGGGGATGAAGAAGTCGGTCGAGGCCAGGGGCTTGCCGTCCGCGCCCGTCAGCACGTCCTGCACTGGCGCGCCCATGGCGGCGGCCAGGCGGTGAGCCGAGCCGATGGTGACGACGCTGCCGCCCGCCCGCGCGAAGGCGTCCAACTGCGGCACGGTCTTCTCGGCGGTGATGTGGCCCAGCCAGCTGCGGTATTCGGCGGGGATGCTGTCCGGCGCCGGTTGCGGGCGCTGGGCGGCGGCGGACAGGTCGGCCGGGATCATGTCCGAGGCGAACAGCAGGACGTCGAAGTCCTTGTTCAGGTCGCCCGCGTCGAGGCGCTGGGGATAGACGACCTCGAACGGATATTCGAACTGTTCGAGCATCCATTTGGTCCAGCCCGAGGCCATCGAGCCGCCGTAACGATCAACCAGGCCGATGCGGACCGGCTTCAGCGTGATCCGTTCGCCGCCGGGGGCGCGGGCGACGGCGTGGGCGTTCAGGCCCAGGTCGCGCACGGCCGCCTCGACGATCGGACGGGCCTTGTCGTCGGCGGGAATCCACAGGGCGCCGGGGGCCAGGGTCGCGCGGCCTGCGCGGGTCTCGCCTTCCTGCCAGTAGACCGGTACGCCCGCCGCCAGCAGACGGTTGGTCAGGATGTAGCCGTTGATCGGCGCATGATCGATCAGCCATCCGGCGCGGCCGGCGCCTTCGATCTTGCCGGGCGGCGGGGCCATGACATCGGCGACGCGCTCGGTCGGCGCCTCGAAGCCGTCGAGGATGCGGTCGAACTGAACCCCCATCTGCAGCGCCAGGGTGTAGCCGGTGGCGTCATAGGGCAGGGCGGGCGGGCCGCCCGGATACTGCAGGTCGTGCGGGTGGTCCTGCGGCTCGAACATGTCGAGCACGTGCGGGCGATAGGCCTGGGCCGTCTTCACCACATAGGAGCCGGCCGGATAGGTCTTGCCGCCCACGGTGAAGGCGCGTGTGGCGCGCTCGACGTCGACGCCGGTCTTGATGAGGCTGTTCAGGAAGGCGACGGCGGTGGGCAGGTCGGCCTGATCCGCCGGGATGACATAGCCGCGCGGGTCGCGCCGGGCCGGGTCGCGCATGACCTGCTCATACAGGGCGGGGTCGATTCCGCGCCGGGCGTCAACCTGCGTTCCGGCCGCCGCGTTCAGGGCGTCCACCGCCGAGGGGGTGAGGCGCCAAGTGTCGGTCTCGCCCTTGTCGATGGCGTTCTGGCCCATGCGCCAGATGTTGAACAGCGTCCGGTCCTTGTTGCGTGAGGCGTAGTTCAGCACCGCGCGGTTGATCGACTGCGAATAGTCGATCGACTGGGCGAAACGCCAGGTCTGCGGCGCGACCGGCATGGGCAGGTCGTTACGCGGCAACTGGTTCTGCGGGATCAGGCTGATCCGGCTGGGCGTCGGGTGGCCGGTGATCTCGGTCAGCAGGCCGACGGCGTTGTGGAAATAGGTGACGGAGCGCTCCATCCCGTTGTTCCACGTCGAATAGTTCGCCCCGCTGCGCATGGTCGCGCCGGGCTTGCCTTCTTCGATCAGGCGGCTGTGCATGGCGGCGCCGACCTCGGACAGGGTGCTCATGACCAGCGGGTCGTAGTTGTAGTTGAAGGGGTCGCGGAACGGCGGCATGAAGACCACGGTCCCCGCCGGCGCTGTCTGGTGGTGGTTGTAGATGATCTGCGGGAACCACTCGCGGAAGAACTGCCGGTTGACGTTGGTCGTCTCGGTCATGGCCGACAGGTAGTAGTCGCGGTTGTTATCGTGGCCGACGTACTTCTGATACAGCACAGGGATGCTGTCGTACTCGCGCTTCAGCGGATCCTCGTTGCGCATGTACCAGGTGGAGACCAGCTCCCACCCGTCCGGGTTCAGCGGCGCGAACAGGATGACCACGTCGTCCAGGATGCTCTTGGCCTCGGCGTCCTCGGCCGTCAGCCACTCATAGAGGGCGGCGATCAGGGCCTGGGGCGGCACCGTCTCGGTCGAGTGCAGGCCGCCGTCGATCCAGACCACGGCCTTGCCTTCGGCGGCCAGGGCGCGGGCTTCTTCCTCGCTGACGCCCTCGGCCTTGGCCAGGCGACGCGCGATTTCCTGATAGCGGTCGATGTTCGCCAGATTTTGCGGCGAGGAGACGACGGAGAGGTATTGCGTCCGCCCCTCCGACGACCGGCCGATTTCCAGCAGCTTCATCCGGTCCGACTGTCCGGCCAGGGTGTGCAGGTAGCGCTCGAACTGGGTGTAGGTGATCAGGCGATAGTCGGCGCCGACCTCATGGCCGAACGCTTCCATCGGCGTGGTCAGGGTGCGGGCGGGCGCTGCGGTCGCCGCCGGCACGGTGGAGATGGAGGCCGCCGCCTCCAGCGCCAGGGCGCTGGTCGAGGAGAGGGCCAGGACAGCCAGCCCGGCGGCCAAGCGGCGCGCGGAACCAAGGGTGGGACGGGACATGCGGACTCCTGATGCGTTCACTCGATCAGCCTTCTGCGAGGCTTGAGCGCAGCTTGGCGTCTTCGAGGCGCGGACGCAATTTGCGTCGCGTCGGTCAACGGCGCATCAGGCGAGTATTTTCCTGCGCCGCCTCGGACAATTCGGGTGAGATCGCCCCTTTTCGGAATTTGCTTCAGGCGTGGACGAATTTTCAGACTCCAGGCCGGAAAATATTCGTTTCTAGGCCGAAATTCGACGGCCAATCCATGCTTCGCACGCCTAGACCTCGAGGAGTTCGTTGGAGGTCAGAGGATTTTCGTTTATTCGCTGCCTCTTCCTTCTGGGCGGGTGGGGATCCTCCATCGGTTTGTAACTGCGGTCCGGCGACGTCGGGCCTGCAAAGCTGGACGACTTTTTGTATGAAACGCTTGTTCGCCTATTTCATCGTCGGAGCGATGATATTGGGGGTCCTGACGGGTTGGGGCCTCAATCATTTCCTGACGGCTGACGAGGCGTCGGCCGCGGCGTCGAACCTGAATTTGATCACCGACGTCTTCCTGCGGCTGATCAAGATGATCATCGCGCCCCTGGTGTTCACGACCCTGGTGGCGGGCATCGCCCACATGGAGGACGCCGCCTCGGTGGGGCGGATCGGGGTCAAGACCATGACCTGGTTCATCGGCGCCTCGATCGTGTCGCTGGTGCTGGGTCTGGTGATGGTCCAGCTGCTGCAGCCGGGCGCGAACATGCACCTGCCTGAAGCCGTGGCGGCCGCCGCGCCGGCGGCTTCGACGGACGCCTTCTCGCTGCATGGCTTCATCACCCACCTGGTGCCGACCTCGATCTTCGACGCCATGGCCAAGAACGAGATCCTGCAGATCGTCGTCTTCTCGGTCTTCGTGGGCACGGCGGTCGCCGCCCTGGACGACAAGGCCCCGGCGGTGCTGCACCTGGTCGAACAGGCCGCCTCCATCATGCTGAAGGTGACCGAGTTCGTGATGAAGATGGCGCCCTTCGCCATCTTCGCCGCCCTGGCCTCGACCATCGCCACGCAAGGTCTGGAGATGTTGGGCACCTACGCCAAGTTCGTGCTGGGCTTCTACGGCTCCATGGGCGTGCTGTGGGGCCTGCTGTTCCTGGCCGGCGCCGTGGTGCTGGGCAAGCGGGTGATCCCGCTGTTCCAGGCCATCCGCACCCCGACCTTGCTGGCCTTCTCGACCGCCAGTTCGGAAGCGGCCTATCCGCGCATCCTTGAGGCCCTGCCCAAGGTCGGCGTGCGCCGCCGCATCGTCAGCTTCGTCCTGCCGCTGGGCTATTCGTTCAACCTGGACGGATCGATGCTCTACTGCACCTTCGGCACCATGTTCATCATGCAGGCCCACGGCGTGCAACTCAGCGTGTCGCAGCAGATTTTCATGCTGCTGCTGCTGATGGTGACGTCCAAGGGCATCGCCGGCATCCCGCGCGCCTCCCTGGTGGTCATCATGGCCACCCTGACCTACTTCGGCCTGCCTGAGGCCTGGATCGCCATCGTTCTGGGCGTCGATCACCTGCTCGACATGGGCCGCTCGGCCACCAACGTGGTCGGCAACTCCGTCGCCGCCGCCGTGGTCGCCAAATGGGAAGGCGAACTGGACGACATCCCCGATCCCTCGGACGAGACCGACGGGGCTGAACAGCCGGCTGTCGCCTAGTCTTCCGAGGCGCTCACATGGAAACGGCGGTCCTGCGAAGGGCCGCCGTTTTCAATTGCGCCCACCGACTTGAAGGCGACGCCCGCCGTATCCGCGGGAGGATGAGATGGGGCGTGAATGCGTCATTTGCAGCGAAGCTTAACCCTGAAATGTGAAATTCAAGTCGCAAAAAGCAATAAAGATGCGCTTCCTGTGGATATGCGTTAAGGTGTCGTTAGTGCTCAGGCGTTGCTTACGTTGAAGATGCGGCCGGCTTCGAGCGAAGCCGTGCGCCAGTCCTGGAGCGTTGGTGTTGGAACAAGCTGTGTGGGAGGCTGGCCGGGCAGGACGCCGGGCCGGAGAGGGGGCGTGGTTCGCCCCGGACAGACGATTGAACCCGGATCGCCGTCGACGGCCATGGATGGCGCCTGCCGACGATGTCGAGGGGCAGTGCAATCGCGCCCTGGCAGCCTGGATCGATCACGAGATGCGCGCACGCCTGCTGGTCACGCGGACGCTGGAGGTGGTGTGGCTGAATGAAGCCGCGCGCGCGCTTCAAGAGGACGGCGAGCTGTTCGGCGTCGAGGGAGGGCGGCTGTCCACACGATCGCGCGCCTTGCCGCGCCTGATGGCCCAGGCCCGATCAGATGAGACGCGGTGCCTGGCGGCGCCGGGGTCCGACGGGCGGACCTGGGTGATCTGGGCGCGCGAGGTGGCGTCGGCGCCGACCTGCCTGATCGGCCTGACGCTGCAGTGCGTCGGCGGCGAAGTGCGATTCCAGGCCCTGATCGAGACCCATTTGCTGTCGCCGTCCGAAGGGCGGATCGTGGAGATGTTGCTGGCGGGCAATGAGACGGGCCGCATCGCCCAGATCATGGACGTCTCGCTGGAGACGGTCCGGTCTCACCTCAAGCGGGCCTATCAGAAAATGGGCGTCCGCAGCCGGGGCGAGTTGTTCGCCCAGGCCATGGCCTTCGTGGTGCCCTGAGAAGAAGGCGGCCTAGGGCGCGATCGGCGCCGTCAGGGGCGCGGGCGTCGCCGTCGCAGGCGCTTCGGCGGCCTTGTCGATCAGCAGAGGGCCCATGGCGAAGGCGGCGACGGCGGCGCCGGCCGACAGGGCCAGCACGGCCACCACGCCATAAGCGATCAGCGAGCGCGACCGGCGACGGCGAAACCCGCCCGGCCGCACGTTGCGCACCAGCACATAGGGGTGATTGCTGAAGGCTTCGGAGCCGATGATGTTGTGCTGGGACAAGAAGACGCTCCCGACTTTCCTTGAACGGAACGGCTCAGAGAGCGGTTTCTTGGGGCCAAAGGATGGCGAACGCTGATCAAACGACGACGGCCGCGCAGGAACGCGGCCGTCGAAAAACTGCTCAGCTAACGGCCTAGTTTACAGCCTGGCTAACGGCTCAGCTGGGGGAGTTTCAGCCGCCGAGCGTGACATTGACGGCCCGGCCGCCGCGGGTCTGCACCCGGCGCATCAGCACCATGACGCTGTCGTCGGCCTTGACCGGGGCGATCAGGAACCAGCTTCCGTCCGGCAAGCCGGAGAAGCGGAAGCCGCCGTCGGCGCAGGGCTCGGCCCGTTCATAGGAGCGATAGTCGGCGCCCTGTTCGCCGGCCGACCGGGCGCGCACCACGGCGGCCGGGACGGCGGCGCGATCGGCGGCGCCGTACAGGCGGTCGATGCGGGCGCGGGTGTAGCGGGTGTCGGGGATCAGGCCGATGTTGCCGGCGCACTGGAAGGCGCGGCCGTCCTGGACGAAGGCCACGCGGCCTTCAATCGAGGCCTGGCCGGCGCGGGTCGACCAGGCGAAGTCGTCGGCGTTGAAGACGGCGGGGCCGACGGCGCTGCCGCCCATCGGCGTCGTGGCGCAGGCGGAAAGCGCCAGACCGCCGATCACGAGGGCGGCCAGCCCCTTGAGGCGGGCGGGCGAGCGCGAGAAGGTGGTCATGAGGGCGGCTCCCGGTTTCAGTTCAGGCGTCGACCCGGCATGACCTTGCAGGGCGGGGCGAGTCAAGGTTGCTCGCCGTCCCGCCCTGTTCCACAAGGGGATCGTAGACCGGACGAAAGAGGCCGGCCGTAAACAAAATCAGGGACTTCATGACCGTCACCATCGACGATATCCGCGAGGCGCAAAAACGCATCGCCGGTCAGGTCGACCGCACGCCCGTCCGCTACTCCCGCCGCCTGTCGCAGCTGACCGGCGCAGAGATCTGGATCAAGTTCGACAATTTGCACTTCACCGGCAGCTTCAAGGAGCGCGGCGCCCTGAATCGGCTGCTGCAGCTGACGCCGGACGAGAAAAAGCGCGGCGTCGTCGCCGCTTCGGCGGGCAACCACGCCCAGGCCCTGGCCTATCACGGCGGCCGTCTGGGCGTGCCCGTGACCATCGTCATGCCCGAAGGCACCCCCTTCGTGAAGGTGGACGGCACGCGCGCCCACGGCGCCAACGTCGTCATCCACGGCCTCGATTTCTCCGGCTCGACCGAGGAGGCCAAGCGGCTTCAGGCCGAGCACGGCTATGTCTTCGTCTCGGCCTTCGACGACGAAGGCATCGTTGCGGGGCAGGGCGTCTGCGGCCTGGAATTCCTGGAGGACGCGCCGGACCTCGACGCCCTCATCATTCCCATCGGCGGCGGCGGCCTGATCGCGGGCAGCGCCATCGCGGCCAAGGCGATGAAGCCGGACATCAAGATCTTCGGCGTCGAGGCCGCCCGCTATCCGTCCTTCACCGCGCGGCGTCGCGGCGAACCGGCCAAGTGCAGCGGCCAGACCATCGCCGAGGGCATCGCCATCAAGGCCGTGGGCGAAATCCCCTTCGCCCTGGCCGACAGCCTGATCGACGAGGTCTTCGTCTGCGAAGAGGCTGATTTTGAAAAGGGCGTGGCGCTGCTGGCGACGCTGGAGAAGACGGTGGCCGAGGGCGCCGGCGCCGGCGGTCTGGCCGCCATCCTGGCCAATCCCGAGCGCTTCAAGGGCATGAAGATCGGCGTCGAACTGACCGGCGGCAACATCGACGCCCGCATGCTGGCCGTGGTGCTGAACCGTGAAATGGTCCGCGAGAAGCGGCTGATCGTCTATCGCATCCTGGGCGACGACCGCCCCGGCATGCTGTCGGCCATGGCCGCCGTGATCGGCGGTCTGGGCGGCAACATCATCGACGTGGTGCACAACCGGCTGGCGCTGGACGTGCCCGCCAAGGGGGCCGAGTTCGACATCATGGTCGAAACCCGCGACTCCCGTCATGCCGAGGAAATCGGCGCCGCCTTGAAGGACCAGGGTTATGAACTTCGCATGGGCTAAACGCCCCTCCATCGCCGCCGTCGCAGCGACCGCCCTGCTGGCTCTGGCCGCCTGCGGCCGTCCGGCTGCGGCGCCCGAAGACCTGGCGAAGAACGCCGCGGAATCCGCCGCCTTCATGAAGCAGAACGCGACGGAAGAGGGGGTGCAGACCCTGCCGTCCGGCCTGCAGTACAAGGTCGTGGCCTCCGGTCCGGCGGGCGGCGTCCAGCCTGACCGCAACGATCTGGTCAAGGTCGACTATGAGGGCACGCTGACCGACGGCACGGTGTTCGACAGCTCGTTCAAGCGCGGCGCTCCGGCGGTCTTCTCGCCCGAGGGCGTGGTGCCCGGCTGGACCGAGGCCCTGCAGATGATGAAGCCCGGCGACGAGTGGATTCTCTTCCTGCCGCCGGAACTGGGCTACGGCGAGATGGGCGGCCCGCCGACGATCCCCGGCAATGCGGTGCTGGTGTTCCGCCTGAAGCTGCTGGACGTGGCCCCCGTGCCCGGCGGCGGCCGCGGCGTCGGCCAGGCGACAGGCTGACCGCTTCCTTCTCCCCTTGAGGGAGAAGGTGGCTCGCGCAGCGAGACGGATGAGGGGTGGCGTCGCGGCGGCTTGAAGGTTCGGCCACGACGTCGCCCCTTCGTTTCTGAATGTCGCGCCGACACCCCTCATCCGAGCGCCTCCGGCGCCCACCTTCTCCCTCAAGGGG
>NZ_FUIE01000021.1 GCF_900163625.1 Brevundimonas diminuta 3F5N | reverse complement strand
CGAGTAATCGACGGGCGGCCCTTGAGGTCGCACAGTAAGTGTAAGCGTAAGCGTACCGGCCTCAAGCAGCCCGCAAGGGCGTTAGGCCGCAGTAAAGCGTAACAGAGCGGCCCCCGGAGAAATCCGGGGGCCGTTTTGCATGTCAGTCGTTCGGCGCGCCGGTAGCGGGGTCGGTTTCCGTGCGGCCTGAGTTGCTGCTGCCCTCGGCGCCCTTGGGCTCAGTGGCCGGGCGCGGCGGGGTGCCCTCCTTGTCGGGGCGCTGGTTCTCGTTCTCGGTTTCGCGGTTCTTGGGGCGTGGCGTCGTCATGGGAACCTCCTGAAAGAGGTCAATGCAGCGAGGCGCTGTGAAGCTCCGATCTTTTGCGCAACACGTCGAACGCTAACCCGGCCTCAAGGGCTTGGCCGTATGAGCCGGTGTTGGAACGGGACTTGCTGTGATCGTTCCGAAGGGAGCGTCATGTCGGGACCACTATCAGTTGAAATCCGCAACCTCGCCGACCTGTCGGCCGAGGAGGGCGCCCAATGGAACAAGTGGGCGCGTGCGGACCCGGACTTGAGCAGCCCTTATTTCCGTTGGGAGTTCGCGCGGACGGCCGGGCCGATCTGTCCCGGTTCGGCTGTCGCCGTCTTCAAACGGGACGGCCGCGTCGTCGGCTATTATCCGCATCAGCGCCGAGGCGGGACGGTTCAGCCCCTGGCTGCGCCGATGAACGACTATCATGGCGTTATCGGCCCGAGCGAGGACAAGCCTTCGATGCAGGAGGCGGCGGCTCTGATCGGCGCGCCGCGTTTCGCCGCCGCCGCCTGGATCGGCGAGGCGCCGCAGGCGATGCTGCGCAATCACAGCGTGGTCTCCGTAGTGCCTGACGAGGGCGGATTCGACGCCTGGTACGCCCGGCGCCGGAAAGCCTTCCCGAAATACTTCAAGGACAAGGAGCGTTCTCGTCGCGGCCTGGACGGCGCGTTCAGGGCGGTCGAAATCGAGATCGAGCTGCACGACCACGCCCTGCTGAAACGCCTGATCATCGAGAAGAGCGAACAGTACCGGCGAACGGGGCATCACGACATCTTCGCCTGCGGCTGGACGGGTGAAGTCCTGCACGCCTTGATGGATTGCCAGGGCGAGGACGGATTCGGGGCTTCCATGGCCGTGCTGCGCGTGGACGGGCGGGTCGTCGCCATGGAGTATTCCATGCACGCCGGGCGTCATTTCCACCTGTGGTTCCCAGTCTATGAGCAGGAGGTCGCGCGCTGGTCGCCCGGCATCGTGTTGACGCAGGAGACGATCCGGCTGGGATCGGAACGCGGCTATCGGATCTTCGACTACGGCGTCGGCGTCGGCGGCAGCTACAAGAAATACTATGACGACGGGGGCCTTGTGACCGCCGAGGGCGTTGTCGCTCGGCCGGGCGTCGGCAACGCCGTGTGCGCGACGGCGAGCGCCGCCCTGGGCGTCCTGGGCCATGCGCGGGCGGAGCGGCTGCGTATCAGCACCCAGCGGCGTTGGTCGGTGGTCGAGGCGTGTGAGACAAGTCTGGCCGGTCAGGCCTCGGGCGTGCTGAGAGCGGCCGCCGACATGGTGCGGAAACAAAAAGCGGCCGGCTCGGCCGATTGATGAGGAGAGCGGTATGACGGCTTCCATGACGCGCTACGCGGGCCCGATCACCCAGGCTGCGGTTCACCCCCATGCCCTGGTGGCGGACGGCTTCGCCGAGGATCAGGCTCTGGCCGAGGTGCTGGACCGTTATCCGGCCGACCTGTTCGACATCAACCTGTACGACTATGACGATGAGGGGCAGGTCAGCCTGCGCACCGGCGCTCGGGGGCGCCTGAACGGCGCCGAACTGCTGGAGGCGATCCAGCAGGGTCGCCTGTGGGTCAATATGCGCAAGGTCGAGCAGGGCTGGCCCGAGCTGTGGCGCGCGGCCATGGTCGACTTCGAGCGCATCCTGGGCGGCTATGGGTTGAAGGCGGCCAGCGCCAGCGGCCAGCTGATCCTGTCCTCGCCCAAGGCGCGGGTGCCCTATCATTTCGACGCCGGCGGGGTGGTGCTGTTCCACATGCGCGGGCGCAAGCGTTTGTTCGTCTATCCGGGCGACGAGGCGCACCTGCCGGAGCGCAGCATGGAGCAGGTCGTCACCCGCCAGACGACCGAAGAGATTCCCTATCGCCGCGCCTTTGAGGACGACGCCAGAATCGTCGACCTAGAGCCGGGGCAGGCGCTGACCTGGCCCTTCTATGCGCCGCATCGGGTGGAGAACCTGGACCGCTTCTGCGTCTCCCTGTCGGTGGAGTTTCAGAGCTGGCCTTCGCGCATCCGCAATGGGGCCCTCTACACCAACGCCTTCCTGCGTAGTCGGGGAGGGGAGCCGCGCGCCACGGATCGCATGAGCAAGCCCGAACTGGCTGCGCGCTGGGCCGCTTCGGTGGCGCTGAAGCGCGCGGGCCTGATGAAGAGCCGAATCGCCGCGTTCGAACGGGATTTCGAACCCGCTGTGGGCGCAACGGACGGGGCTGCGGCGCTGGCGCCGGATCGTGCAGGCGGTCCCGCAACCTGACGGTCGCCTTAGGTTAAAAGGGGTTCATGACCTCGATTTAAACTGACTTTGGGGCGTGGGGCCCTCAGTCTTCCCTGGACACAGAGACAGGGAGACCCCGCTGATGAAACCCGCCGCAATCGCCGCCGCCATCGGATCCGCACTGACCGCTTCCGCCGTGCTCGCGGCGCCGGCCCTGGCCGATGAAGTGACCATCCGCAACGCGGTGGCGCGCGTCATCGTCATCCCGGAAGACCGCGCAGACGTCGGCGTCGAGATCACGCCGGGTTCGGCCGGTTTGCCTGAGCTGCGCATCGAGCGTCGAGGCGATCAGGTGCGTATCGACGGCGGTCTGGGACGTGGCCGGGGCATGAGCTTCAACGGCGGTCAGATCGGCTCGTGCAACAGCGGTCCTGCGGACGCCCGCCAGCCCGGCGAAGGCGCATCGGTCGAGGTGCGCGGCAAGGGTCGTATTCGTCTGGAAGATGCGCCGCTGATCGTTCTGCGCACGCCGCGCGACGTGGACGTGAACGGCGGCGGCGCCGTGTTCGGCTCCATTGGACGCGGCGCGCGCTCGGTCGAACTGGGCAACGGCGGCTGCGGCTCCTGGACGGTGGCGAACGTCGATGGCGACATGAGCCTGTCGGTCGGCGGATCGGGCTCCATCCGGGCCGGCACGTCGCGCGATCTGGAAGCCGCCGTCGGCGGATCGGGCTCCATCTATGCGGGCGCGACGAGCAAGCTGGAGGCCAGCGTGGGCGGTTCGGGCAGTATCGATGTCGCCTCAGTCGACGGTGAGACCAAGGCGGCCATCGGCGGCTCGGGCGGGGTGCGTGTGAGGAATGGTCGGGCCACGACGCTGGAGGTGTCCATCGGCGGCTCGGGCGACGTGAATTTCGGCGGAACGGCGGGCGACGTCTCGGTGGCTATCGCCGGCTCGGGCGATGTGAGGGTCGCAGAGGCGACCGGCCGAGTGTCTCGCTCGATCGTGGGATCAGGGGATCTGCGCATCGGCCGCTGACGCCGCGACCCCCTGAAGGAGAAGGCCCGGGAGCGTGGAACCCCTCGGGCCTTTTTCATGCCTGGAGCCTATCCGGTCCGGGCAAACAAAAACCCCGGCGGATCGCTCCGCCGGGGTTTCGTTGATCCGTGCGGTCCGAAGACCGCGAAGATCGCTTAGAGGCCGAGCAGGGCGGACACGCCGTTGTGCGTGCGGCCCAGGTTGGCGCCGGCTTGGTCGCGAGCTTGCAGACCGCCGCCGAAGCTGTAGCGCATGCCGATCTTGAAGACGTTGGCGTCGACGTCCAGGTCCGAGGACTTGACGTAGTCGTAGCCGCCGAAGACCGAGTACGGCGAATTGGCGAACTGGTACTCAGCAGCCACGCCGGCCGACCAGGCGTCCACGTCGCTGTTGCCGATGAACATGTTGTCGGCGTCGACGGTGGTGTAGGCGGCGCCGCCGCTCAGGCGCAGTTGCGGGGTGGCGTAGAAGGCGGCGTCGCCGGCCACGGTCCAGATGTCGGCGTCAGCCGCGGTGCCGTACGAGACGACGCCCGTCAGGGTGGCGCGGTCCAGGTACTTCTGACCTTCCAGGCCGAAGGTGTTCAGCGTGGTGTTGCCCAGTTCCGACGCAGCGTAGAAGCCGCCGAAGCGCATGTCTTCGATCTTCTTCGACAGGTGCACGGCGCCGGCCAGGGTGGTTTCGTCGCCGGCGTGCTGGACGTCGGTGTAGGCGGCTTCAGCGTTGAAGGTCACGGTCCAGTCGCCGAACACCGGCGAAGCGACGGTGCCGTCGATGACGCCGCGGTTCACGTCGGTGCCTTCGACGTCAGCGTAGTTGTAGGCGATGCCGACCGAGCCGATGGCGTCTTGAGCGAAGGCGGGAGCGGCGATCAGGGTCGCGGCGGCGACCGAAGCGAGAAAGACGGTTTTCATTTTTTTGTCCTTATGTACTGCCGCCAAACAAGCTTGGCCCGTCCGGCGATGGGCGAGACATAGGTCGCTCTTTGGCGCTTTGCCGTAACAAACATGTCATGCAGAGGTCACATAGGGGGCGATGTTGCCCAAAAGTGACGCATTGCGGCATAACTGCGTCAGTATACGGAAGGCATTGCGGCCGCGCCTTTCCGCGGCGTTCATATGGCCGCTTTCTCGCCTCAGTCCCTAACGATCGGCCCGTGTTATGTTGCGTTGCAGCGGCCGAGGAGGGGCGCGGGCGCCGTGAGTCGCAAACCCTGACGGGGCGGGGATTTCCGCGCTTGACGGAAACGGAATCGGAAGGCATAAGCACCCCTCTTGTTGGACCGGCTGTGCACTTTCGGGTGCAGACGCGGTCCGCAGGGACGACCTAAGTTACTGTTCTTTGCAGCTTCTTGGGAACTTACGGCCTTCGCGGGGGACTGCGTGGGCCGCTCGTTTTTGCGGATTTGCGTTTCCTGGGGGCGAGCAATCGCTCTGAGGCTTCGGTCTTTGAAATGGTTCACAGGGACGCGGCTCCGGCCGCATGGGAATAACAACCGATATGGATCAAAGCATCCGCATCAGGCTCAAGGCCTTCGATCACCGCGTCCTCGACTTTTCGACGCGCGAAATCGTCAACACCGCCAAGCGCACGGGCGCGACCGTTCGTGGTCCGATCCCGCTGCCGACCCTGATCGAAAAGTTCACCGTGAACCGCTCGCCGCACGTCGACAAGAAGTCGCGTGAGCAGTTTGAAATCCGCACGCACAAGCGCGTGCTCGACATCGTCGACCCCACCCCGCAGACCGTGGACGCGCTCATGAAGCTCGACCTGTCCGCCGGCGTGGACGTCGAGATCAAGATCTAAGAAAGAAAGAGGCGGGATCCGACATGCGCACGGGCGTGATCGCCAAGAAGCTGGGGATGACCCGCGTGTTCGCCGATGACGGCGCACACGTTCCGGTCACTGTACTCCAGCTCGACGGCTGCCAAGTCGTCGGCCAACGTACCAAGGAGCGCGACGGTTACGTCGCCCTTCAGCTGGGCGCTGGCGTTAAGAAGGCCAAGAACACGGCCAAGGCTCAACGCGAAGTTTTCGCGAAGGCCGAGGTTGAACCTAAGGCCTATGTAACCGAGTTCCGCGTGGGTGAAGACGCCCTGCTGGACGTGGGCGCCGAACTGTCGGCCGACCACTTCCTCGCGGGCCAGAAGGTCGACATCCAGGGCCATACCATTGGTAAGGGCTTTGCCGGCGCCATGAAGCGCTGGAACTTCGGTGGTCTGCGCGCCTCGCACGGCGTGTCGATTTCGCACCGTTCGCATGGCTCGACCGGCCAGCGTCAAGATCCGGGCAAGGTCTTCAAGGGCAAGAAGATGGCTGGCCATCTCGGCCAGGAAGTCGTCACGACCCAGAACCTGACCGTCGTCCGCGTCGATGCTGAGCGTGGCCTGATCCTGATCAAGGGCGCTGTCCCGGGTCACGACGGCGCCTACGTCAAGGTCAGCGACGCCATCAAGAAGGCTCGCCCTTCCGACGCCCCGTTCCCGGGCGCCGTGAAGTCGGCTGCTGCTCAACCCGCGTCGACGCCGGCTGAAGCTCCGGCCGTTGAAGCGACCGAAGGCGGTGAAGCGTAATGAAACTCTCGGTCATCAAACTCGACGGCAAGGCTGCTGGCGACGTTGAGCTGTCGGACGCCGTTTTCGGCATCTCCGACATCCGCGGCGACCTGCTGGCCCGTTACGTCAACTGGCAGTTGGCCAAGCGCCGCGCTGGTACGCACAAGGTTCAAACCCGCAACGAGAACTCTCGTACGGGCAAGAAGATGTACAAGCAGAAGGGCACCGGCGGCGCTCGTCACGGTTCGCGCCGTGCGCCGCAGTTCGTCGGCGGTTCGCGCGCCTTTGGTCCGGTTGTCCGTGACCACGGCTACTCGCTGCCGAAGAAGGTCCGCGCCCTGGCTCTGCGTCACGCCCTGTCGTCCAAGGCCAAGGCCGGCGACCTGGTCGTCGTCGACAGCGTCTCGGTCAAGGAAGCCAAGACGGCCTCGCTGCGCGAGACCTTCGGCAAGCTGGGCTGGACCAAGGCTCTGATCATCGCGGGTCCGGAAGTTGAAACCAACTTCGGCCTGGCCGCGCGCAACATCCCGCACATCGACGTGCTGCCGAACGCCGGCCTGAACGTCTATGACATCCTGCGGGCCGACAAACTGGTGCTGACCAAGGCGGCTGTTGAAGCCATCGAGGCGCGCTTCGCTGAGAAGGAAGCCGCATAATGGCCGCCGCTCAACCCACCGCCAAGCACTACGACACCATCCTGGCTCCGGTGATCACCGAGAAGGCCACGATCCTGTCGGAGCAGAACAAGGTCGTCTTCCGCGTCGCCGGCACGGCGACCAAGGACGAGATCGCTGCCGCGGTCGAAAGCCTGTTCAAAGTCAACGTCCTCAAGGTCAACACCCTGGTTCAAAAGGGCAAGACCAAGCGCTTCCGGGGCATCCTGGGCCGTCGCGTGGACATCAAGAAAGCGATCGTGACGCTGGCCGATGGTCAGTCGATCGACGTCACGACGGGGCTCTAAGAAGATGGCTCTGAAGCATTACAATCCGACGTCGCCGGGCCGCCGCGCCCTGGTGCTGGTCGACCGTTCCGAGCTGCACAAAGGCCGCCCGGAGAAGTCGCTGACCGAAGGCCTGACCAAGTCGGGCGGTCGTGGTCAGGGCGGTCGCATCGCTGTCCGCTTCCGCGGCGGCGGCGCCAAGAAGCTGTACCGCAAGATCGACTTCAAGCGTCGCAAGTTCGACGTGGTCGGCACGGTCGAGCGTCTGGAATACGACCCCAACCGCACCGCCTTCATCGCCCTGGTTGTCTACCCGGACGGCGAGAAGACCTACATCATCGCGCCTCAGCGCCTTCACGCCGGCGACACCATCGTCGCGGGTGAGAAGGTCGACGTGAAGCCGGGCAACGCCATGCCGCTGCGCTCGATCCCCGTCGGCACCATCATCCACAACGTGGAGATGAAGCCGGGCAAGGGCGCTCAGCTGGCCCGTTCGGCCGGCGCCTACGCTCAACTGGTCGGTCGCGACCAGGGCTACGCTCAGATCCGTCTGGGCTCGGGCGAGCTTCGCATGGTCCTGGACGGCTGCATGGCCGTGGTCGGCGCCGTGTCGAACCCCGAGCACATGAACCAGAACCTGGGCAAGGCGGGCCGCAAGCGTCACATGGGCTGGCGTCCGCACGTCCGCGGCGTCGCCATGAACCCGATCGACCACCCGCATGGTGGTGGTGAAGGCCGGACCTCTGGTGGTCGTACCCCGGTTACGCCGTGGGGCAAGGACACCAAGGGCACCCGTACCCGCAAGAACAAGGCCACGGATAAGTTCATCATCCGTAGCCGTCACGTGAAGAAGGCTCGCTAAGAATGGCCCGCTCCTCCTGGAAAGGCCCGTTTGTCGACGGGTATCTGCTCAAGAAGGCCGACGCCGCTCAATCGTCGGGCCGCAAGGACGTGATCAAGACGTGGTCGCGCCGCTCCACCATCCTGCCGCAGTTCGTCGGTCTGACGTTCGGCGTCCACAACGGCCAGAAGCATGTGCCGGTGTCGGTCTCCGAAGAAATGGTCGGCATGAAGTTCGGCGAGTTCGCCCCGACCCGGAACTTCCCGGGCCACGCGGCGGACAAGAAGGCCAAGAGGAAGTAATCCATGGCCCAGACCAAGAACCCCCGTCGCGTTGAAGCGACCGAGGCCCGCGCCAAGCTGGTCAACGTCCGCATCAGCCCGCAGAAGCTGAACCTGGTGGCCGCGTCGATCCGCGGTCTGCCGGTCCAGAAGGCGCTGAACGAGCTGGAATTCAGCCACAAGCGCATCGCTGGCGATGTCCGCAAGGTTCTGTACTCGGCGATCTCGAACGCCGAGAACAACCACAACCTCGACATCGACAACCTGGTTGTCGCCGAGGCCTTCGTGGGCAAGAACCTGGTGATGAAGCGTTTCGCGAGCCGCGCTCGCGGTCGCTCCTCGCGCATCCTGAAACCCTTTAGCGAGATCACGATCGTGGTCCGTGAAGCCGGCGAGGCTGCCTGATGGGACAGAAAATCAATCCGATCGGTCTGCGCCTCGGCGTGAACCGCACGTGGGACAGCCGCTGGTTCGCCGGCGGCGCTGACTACGCCAAACTGCTCCATCAGGATCTGAAGCTGCGCACGTGGCTGAAGGAACGCCTGTCGGCCGCCGGCGTGTCGCGCATCATCATCGAGCGCCCCCACAAGAAGTGCCGCGTGACGATCTACGCCGCCCGTCCGGGTGTCGTGATCGGCAAGAAGGGCGCTGACATCGAGAAGCTCCGCAAGGACATCTCGGCCCGCACCGAAGGCGAAGTTCACCTGAACATCGTCGAGGTCCGCAAGCCGGAGACCGACGCTCAGCTGATCGCCGAGAACATCGCTCAGCAGCTGGAACGCCGTATCGCGTTCCGCCGCGCCATGAAGCGTTCGATGCAGTCGGCCATGCGCCTGGGCGCCAAGGGCGTCCGCATCAACGTCTCGGGCCGTCTGGGCGGCGCCGAAATCGCTCGTATGGAATGGTACCGCGAAGGTCGCGTGCCGCTTCACACGCTGCGCGCCGACATCGACTACGGCTTCTATGAAGCCAAGACGACCTACGGCATCATTGGCGTGAAGGTCTGGGTGTTTAAGGGTGAAGTGCTCGAGCACGACCCGATGGCCCAGGACAAGCGCTGGGCCCAGGAAGCCTCGGGTCCGTCGTCCAACGAAGGCCGTGAGCGCGGCCCCCGCGGTGATCGCGGTCCGCGCCGTGGTCGTGAGGGCTGATAGGCCATGTTGCAACCGAAAAAGACCAAGTACCGCAAGGCCTTCAAGGGCCGCATCCACGGCTCGTCCAAGGGTGGTTTCTCGCTGAACTTCGGCTCCTACGGTCTGAAGGCCGTCGAGCCGGAGCGCATCACGGCGCGTCAGATCGAAGCGGCTCGCCGCGCGATCACCCGTCAGATGAAGCGTCAGGGCCGCGTCTGGATCCGTATCTTCCCCGACGTGCCGGTCTCCGGCAAGCCGGCCGAAGTGCGGATGGGTAAGGGCAAGGGTGCGGTGGACCACTGGGCCGCTCGCGTGGCCCCGGGCCGCATCATGTTCGAAATCGACGGCGTGCCGGACGACGTGGCTCGTGAAGCGCTGCGCCTCGGCGCCGCCAAGCTGCCGATCCGCACCAAGGTGGTCACTCGCCTGGACGCCGGCATCGTTACGGAGCAAGCCGCCTAATGACCAAGATCGCCGATCTCCGGTCGCAAACCGTCGACCAGCTGTCCGACGAGCTGCTGAAGCTCAAGAAGGAACAGTTCAACCTGCGCTTCCAGGCCGCCACCGGCCAGATGGAAAAGACCCACCGGGTCTCGGAAGTGCGCAAGGACATCGCTCGCATCTCGACGCTTCTGCGCGAGAAGCGTGCGGCCTCGTAAGGAAACACCGATGCCCAAACGCATTCTTGAAGGCGTGGTCGTCTCCGACAAAGGCGACAAGACCGTCGTCGTGAAGGTCGAGCGCACCCTGCTGCACCCGCTGCTCCGCAAGACGGTCCGCAAGTCCAAGAACTACCACGCCCACGATGAAGCTAACGCTCTCAAAGTCGGCGATATCGCGCGCATCATCGAATGCGCCCCCAAGTCCAAGCTGAAGCGCTGGGAAATCATTTCCCCGGCCTCGGCTTCGTAAGAAGAAGGATCGGATCCCATGATCCAGATGCAAACTAACCTGGAGGTCGCCGATAATTCGGGCGCTCGCCGGGTCATGTGCATCAAGGTGTTGGGCGGCTCCAAGCGCCGCTACGCCTCGGTGGGCGACACCATTGTCGCCTCGGTGAAGGAAGCGATTCCGCGCGGCCGTGTGAAGAAGGGCGACGTCGTTCGCGCCATCGTCGTGCGCACCGCTAAGGACATCCAGCGCAAGGACGGCTCGGTCATTCGTTTTGACAAGTCGGCCGCCGTCATCGTCAACAAGCAGAACGAGCCTGTCGGCACCCGTATCTTCGGCCCGGTTCCGCGCGAGCTGCGCGCCAAGAACCACATGAAGATCATCTCGCTGGCTCCGGAGGTTCTGTAACCATGGCCGCCAAGATCAAGAAGGGCGACAACGTCGTCGTCCTGACCGGCAAGGACAAGGGCCGCACCGGCAAGGTGATCCAGGTCCTGCCGACCGAAAACCGCGTCGTCGTGCAAGGCGTCAACATGGTTCAGCGCCACACGCGCCCGACCCAGGCTGACCCGCAAGGCGGCATCAAGCACAAGGAAGCCTCGCTTCACCTGTCGAACGTCGCGATCGCCGACGCCAACGGCAAGGCGACCCGCGTGGGCTTCAAGGTCGAGGGGGACAAGAAGGTCCGCTTCGCCAAGTCGACGGGAGACGTCATCTGATGGCCGACACCAAGTACACGCCGCGCCTCAAGGCCGAATATCAGGACCGCATCCGCGGCGTCCTGAAGGAAAAGTTCGGCTACTCGAACGAGATGCAGATCCCCAAGCTGGACAAGATCGTCCTGAACATGGGTATCGGTGAAGCTGTCGCCGACTCCAAGAAGGCCAACGCGGCCCTCAAGGATCTGACGGCCATCGCCGGCCAGAAGGCTGTGCCGACCAAGGCTCGTAACTCCATCGCTGGCTTCAAGCTGCGCGAAGGCATGGTCATCGGCGGCAAGGTCACGCTGCGCGGCGCCCAGATGTACGAGTTCCTGGACCGTTTCATCACGATCGCTCTGCCGCGCGTGAAGGACTTCCGGGGCCTGAAGGGCACTTCGTTCGACGGTCGCGGCAACTACGCCACGGGTCTGAAGGAGCACATCGTGTTCCCGGAGATCAACTACGACCAGATCGACCAGATGTGGGGCATGGACATCGTTGTCTGCACCACGGCCAAGACCGATGAGGAAGCCAAGGCTCTCCTCACCGAGTTCAAGTTCCCGTTCGTGAACTGATCGGGAAGGGAAGAGATCAATGGCTAAGAAAAGCGCCGTAAACCGCAACGAAGCCGTCAAGGCCCTGGTTGCGAAGTATGCCGCGAAGCGGGAAGCCCTGAAGGCGACCGCCAACGACGAGAGCCTGCCGCTGGAGGAGCGCTTCGACGCGCGCCTGAAGCTGGCTGCCCTGCCGCGTAACTCCGCACCGACCCGCATTCGCAACCGTTGCGAAGTGACCGGCCGTCCGCGGGCTTACTACCGCAAGCTCAAGATGAGCCGTGTCGCCCTGCGTGAGCTGGGCAACATGGGTCAGATCCCCGGCCTGACGAAGTCGAGCTGGTAAGGGGAGCGAACAGATATGATGATCAACGATCCCCTGAGCGACATGATCGCTCGCATCAAGAACGCGGCTACCCGCAAGCGTTCGTCGGTGCTCACCCCGGCTTCCCGTCTGCGTCAGCGCGTCCTCGACGTGCTGCAGGACGAAGGCTACATCCGCGGCTACTCGCTGGTTCAAAACCCCGGTGAGTTTCCGCAGTTCGAGATCGAGCTGAAGTACTTCGACGGCCAGCCGGTGATCGCCGAGATCGCCCGCGTGTCGAAGCCCGGCCGCCGCGTCTACTCGGCCATCAGCGATCTGAAGCCGATCAAGAACGGCCTCGGCATCTCGATCCTTTCGACTTCGAAGGGCGTCATGTCCGACGCCGCCGCCCGCGACGCTAACGTCGGCGGCGAAGTCCTCTGCAGGGTCTACTGATATGTCTCGTATCGGCAAGAAAACCATCGCTGTGCCGAAGGGCGTGACTGTCACGCTCAACGGCCAGGCCGTCACTGTGAAGGGTCCCAAGGGCGAACGCTCTTGGACCGTCGCCGAAGAGATCGAAGTCACGCAGGAAGGCGACGAACTGTCGCTGACCCCGCGTTCGGACACCCAGCGCGCTCGCGCCATGTGGGGTCTGTCGCGCACGCTGGTCGCCAACATGGTGACCGGTGTGACCGACGGCTTCGAGAAGACCCTGGAGCTGGTCGGCGTCGGTTACCGCGCCGCCCTGAAGGGCAAGGATCTCTCGCTGCAGCTCGGCTTCTCGCACGACGTGGACATCGTTCCGCCGGAAGGCATCACCTTCGCCGTGCCGAAGCAGACCGAGATCAAGATCTCGGGCAACGACAAGCAGGCTGTGGGCGAAATCGCCGCCGTCATCCGCAAGATGCGTCCGCCGGAACCCTATAAGGGCAAGGGCGTGCGCTACCAGGGCGAGTTCGTCCGGCGCAAGGAAGGCAAGAAGAAGTAAGTCATGGCTCTCTCTCTTCAACAACAAGCCAAGCGTCGCGCCGAGCGCACCCGTCGTCGCCTCAAGGCGGTGGCCAATGGTCGTCTGCGTCTGTCGGTCTTCCGTTCGGACAAGAACATCTCGGCTCAGATCATCGACGATGCCCAGGGCATCACGGTGGCTTCCGCCTCGTCGCTGGAAGGCGGCAAGGGTTCCAAGGGTTCGGACGTCGCAGCCGCCGCCAAGATTGGCAAGCTGATCGCCGAGCGCGCCATCGAGAAGGGCGTCACGGACGTCGTCTTCGACCGTGGCGGCTACATCTATCACGGCCGGGTCAAGGCGCTGGCGGAAGCCGCGCGCGAAGCCGGTCTGAACTTCTAAGGGAACGGCAAGCATGGCTCGTGAACCCCAACGCGGCGGCGGCGATCGCAACCGTCGCGACAACCGCAACGCTCCCGTTGAAGGTCCGGATTCGGACATCATCGAGAAGCTGGTGCACATCAACCGCGTCGCCGCCACCGTCAAAGGCGGCCGCCGGTTCTCGTTCGCGGCCCTGATGGTCGTCGGCGACGGCAAAGGCCGCGTCGGCTTCGGTCACGGCAAGGCGCGCGAAGTGCCGGAAGCCATCCGTAAGGCGACCGAAGAAGCCAAGAAGACCATGATCAAGGTTCCGCTGCGCGAGAACCGCACCCTGCACCACGACGGCTCGGGCCGTTGGGGCGCCGGCAAGATCATGATGCGCGCTGCCCCTCCGGGCACGGGCGTCATCGCGGGTGGTCCGATGCGTGCGGTCCTCGAAACCCTCGGCGTCCAGGACGTCGTGGGCAAGTCGACCGGCTCTTCGAACCCCTACAACATGATCCGCGCCACCTTCGAAGCTCTGAAGGTTCAGTCGTCGCCGCGCCAGATCGCCTCCAAGCGGGGCAAGAAGGTGTCCGACCTGATGGGCCGCCGCAATGACGGCGCCTCGGCGCCGGAAGCCGTGGAGGGCTGATAGATGGCCAAGACCGAAAACAAGACTGTGACCGTCCGTCAGACGGCGAGCCCGATCCGCCGCAAGTCGGATCAGCGCGCCACCCTGGTGGGCCTGGGTCTCAACCAGATCGGCCGTGAGTCGACCCTGGAAGACACCCCCTCCGTCCGTGGGATGATCGCAAAGGTCGCCCACATGGTGGAAGTGGTCGAGAAGTAAGACGGTTCGCCCTCTCCCGTTCGCGGGGGAGGGCGTTTCGCTTTATGAAGGAAGCATCTTGCGATGCTGACGCGGGTCGCTTAATCAGCGGCCCTTCAATTTATCCAACGCCGAGTCAGGACCGCCTGGCGGACCTGGCGCTAGAACCCGAAAGGATCAGGCAATGAAGCTGAATGAAATTCGTGACAACGAGGGCGCCGCCAAGAAGCGTATGCGCGTCGGCCGCGGCCCGGGCTCGGGCAAGGGCAAGACCGCCGGTCGCGGCGTCAAGGGTCAGAAGTCGCGTTCGGGCGTCGCCATCGGCGGCTTCGAAGGCGGCCAGATGCCGCTGTACATGCGTATGCCGAAGCGCGGCTTCAACGTGCCGAACGCGCCGAAGCTGGCTGAAGTCAACCTGTGGCGCCTGCAAGAGGCCATCGAGGCCGGCAAGCTGGACGCCAAGGCCGAGATCAACGGCGCGGCACTGGTCGCCGCCGGCGTGATCCGTCGCGTCAAGGACGGCGTGCGCGTCCTTGGCGAAGGCGAACTGAAGGCCAAGCTGAACCTGGTCGTGTGGTCGGCCTCGTCGGGCGCCATCAAGGCGATCGAAGCCGCCGGCGGCTCGGTCACCCAGCAGCGCATCGAAGCCGAAGCCAAGGCTGCGGCTCGCCTCGAGAAGCGCAACGCCGCTCGCGGCAAGGCGCCGGAACCCAAGGCTCCGAAGGGCGACGCCAACAAGATCTCGGCTCGCGCCAAGCGCACCGCCGCCAAGGCCTAAAATCCGATATCGTCATCCCGTCGGGGCGCGGCTTTCGCGTCTCCGCCGGGATCGTCCGGACCGGGATGACGATTTTCCGAAAGCGGCCCTCGCAAGAGCGCCGCTTTCCGCCTATCTGACGACGGGCATAGTCGTGGGGACCGCCTGATGGCTTCGGCCGCTGAACAACTTGCTGCCAATATGAACATGGGCTCGTTCGCGAAAGCGACCGAGCTGCACAAGCGCCTGCTGTTCACGCTGGGCGCGCTGCTGGTCTACCGGATCGGCACCTATGTTCCGATCCCTGGGATCAACGGCGAGGCCTTCCTGGCCTTCTTCCAGAACCCGGATGGCCAACGCGGCATCCTGGACATGTTCAACATGTTCTCGGGCGGCGCGGTCGAGCGCATGGCCGTGTTCGCGCTGAACGTCATGCCCTACATCTCGGCGTCGATCATCGTCCAGCTGATGGGCGCGGTGTATCCGCCGTGGGAGAAGCTGAAGAAGGAAGGCGGCGAGTCGGGCCGCAAGCAGCTGAACCAGTACACCCGCTATCTGACGGTGTTCTTGGCCCTGGCCCAGTCCTTCGGCATCGCTGTGGGCCTGAACGCCCAGCCGGGCCTGATCGATCAGCCGGGTCTGTTCTTCATCATTTCGACGGTCACCGTCCTGACCGGCGGCACCATGTTCCTGATGTGGCTGGGTGAGCAGGTGACGGCGCGCGGCGTCGGCAACGGCATCTCCCTGATCATCTTCGCTGGCATCGTGGCGGTTCTGCCGTCGACGGTGGCGCGCATGCTGGGCCTGGCCCAGCAGGGTCAGATGTCGGCCTTCACCCTGCTGTTCATCGCTATCATGGCGGTGGCGGTCATCGTCTTCATCGTCTTTATGGAACGCGCCCAGCGCCGCCTTCTGATCCAGTATCCGAAGCGCCAGGAAGGCAACCGCATGACCGGCGGCGAGCGCAGCTTCCTGCCGCTGAAGGTCAACACCGCGGGCGTGATCCCGGCCATCTTCGCCTCGTCGCTGCTGATGCTGCCGACGACGGTGGCCCAGTTCACCGCCAATGCGAACCTGCCGGACTGGATGAGCTGGCTGCCCCTGGTGACGGCACAGCTGACCCATGGCCAGCCGGTGTTCATGATCCTGTACGCCGTCCTGATCGTCTTCTTCTGCTTCTTCTACACCTCGATCACCTTCAACCCGGAGGACACGGCCGAGAACCTGCGCAAGTACGGCGGCTTCCTGCCGGGCATCCGTCCGGGCAAGCGCACGGCCGAGTATCTGGACTATGTCCTGACGCGTCTGACGGTGATCGGCGCCGCCTACATCACCGCCGTCTGTCTGCTGCCGGAGTTCCTGGTCAGCAGCCTGGGCAACAGCCTGTACTTTGGCGGAACGTCTATCTTGATCGTGGTCTCGGTGACGATGGACACTGTCGCCCAGATCCAGTCGCACCTGCTGGCGCACCAGTATGAAGGGCTGATCAAGAAGGCCAAGTTGCGCGGCCGTGGCCGGGGCGGTTCCGCTCCTGTCCGTCGCTGATCGGGTAGGGGAGCCCGGAATATAAAATGAACCTGATCCTGTTCGGGCCGCCTGCGGCCGGCAAGGGCACCCAGGCCAAGCGGCTGGTCGAAGAGCGGGGCATGGTCCAGCTCTCGACTGGTGACATGCTGCGCGCGGCTATCGCTTCCGGCTCGGAGCTGGGGCTGAAGGTCAAGGACGTGCTGGCGCGCGGCGACCTCGTCACCGACGAGATCGTCATCGCTCTGATCGAAGCTCGCCTGCCGGAGGCCGAGGCCGCCGGCGGCGCCATCTTCGACGGTTTCCCCCGCACGGTGGCCCAGGCTGAAGCCCTGGACCTCATGCTGGCCAAGTGCGGCGCCAAGATCGACAGCGTCATCCGTCTGAAGGTGGACGACGCCGCCCTGACCGACCGCATCGGCAAGCGCTTCGCCGAGCAGGGCCGGGCGGACGACAACCCTGAGACCTTCAAGGACCGTCTGGCCGTGTACAACCGCCAGACTGCGCCACTGCTTCCCTACTATGCAGATCAGGGCAAGCTGACTGAGGTCGACGGCATGGGCGATATCGCCGCCGTGGCCGCCGCCATCGACGCGGCGCTGGACGCCTGAGCCGACACGCGGTCTGATCTCCTCCGCTTCTGAAGCGTTAGCGCTCGGAAGCCTGTTCGGGAGAGACGGTTGCGGCCGAAACGAATGAAGCAATGGCGCTGGGGCGCGGCGGGGCTTGTGGCCCTTCTGCACCTCGGCGCCTTTGTGCTTTTGGGCGTAGGGCGGCCCGAGGCGCCCTTCATTGCGCCGCCGCCGCTCATCATTGTCGATCTGGTCCGTCCTGAGCCGATCGCACCGCCGCCTCCGCCGCCGCCAGAGCCTGCATCGTCACAGGGGGGCGGGGAGCCGGCCGCGCCGTCGGTCGTGCGTCCCGCGCGCCCACGTCCTGAGCCGCCCAAGCCGGAAGTCACGCCGCCGCCGCGCCCGGCCCCCGAGCAACCGCTGGTGATCGGCGTTGCGCCAGAACCTGGCCCGACGCCTGGTCAGGGGCAGGGCGGGCAGGGGACCAGCAGCGGGGGCGGCAGCGGCTCGGGTGTTGGTCCCGGCGTGGGTGATGGGCCGCCGCGCATCATTCGCGGGCCCACGGTGGGCGAACTGCGGGCGCTGCATCCCCGCGAGGCCTTCCGTCAGCGGCGAGGCGGCCAGGCGACCCTGGCCTGCCGCGTTCGCCTCGACACCACCTTGAGCGATTGCCGTCTGGTGGACGAATCGCCGCCGGGAATGGGATTCGGCCAGGCGGCTCTTGCAGCTTCGCGTTATTTCCGCTTTCGTCCTCCGACGCAGAACGGAGCGCCGATTGATGGTCGAGAGGTCCGGGTGGGGGTCGAATGGCCCTGAGCCAGCCTGCTCACGGCGCTTGCCCGTTGACGCATCGGGAATCCCCTGTATAAGGGCGGCCTTCCGCGAAGGGCGTACACGTTCCAGGTCTGTTGACCGGAGCGGTTTCTGCGTCTGAATTAACGCGTACTTGGAGAATTTCGTGGCCCGTATCGCAGGCGTCAACATTCCGACGAACAAGCGCGTTGAAATCGCGCTTCAGTACATTCACGGCATTGGCGCGCACAACGCCAAGGAGATCACGGCCAAGATCGGCATCGAGCCGGCTCGCCGCGTGAACCAGCTGACCGACGCGGAGATCCTGCAGATCCGCGAGACCATCGACCGCGACTTCACCGTCGAAGGCGACCTGCGCCGCGAGACGTCGATGAACATCAAGCGCCTGATGGACCTGGCCTGCTACCGCGGCCTGCGTCACCGTAAGGGCCTGCCGGTCCGCGGCCAGCGCACTCACACCAACGCTCGCACCCGCAAGGGTCCGGCCAAGCCGATCGCCGGCAAGAAGAAGTAAGAGAGAGGCCTGACCGATGGCTAAGGAACCGGGTCGCGTTAAGCGCCGCGAACGCAAGAACATCACCTCGGGCGTCGCCCACGTGAACGCTTCGTTCAACAACACCATGGTGACCATCACCGACGCTCAAGGGAACGCGATTTCCTGGTCGTCGGCCGGCCACATGGGCTTCAAGGGCTCGCGCAAGTCGACGCCGTACGCCGCTCAGATGGCTGCGGAAGACGCAGGCAAGAAGGCCGCCGAGCACGGCGTCAAGACGCTGGAAGTGAACGTCTCGGGTCCGGGTTCGGGCCGTGAGTCGGCCCTGCGCGCCCTGCAGGCCGTCGGCATGACGATCACGACCATCCGTGACGTGACGCCGATGCCGCACAACGGCTGCCGTCCGCCGAAGCGCCGTCGCGTCTAAGGTTCACGCCGCCTACCCCTTCTCCCGGCGGCTCCTGTTGTTCTGAACGTGAGAACACGGAGCCGTCGAAACCCGTTCGAGGGACTTTATGATCGAAAGAAACTGGCAAGAGCTGATCCGTCCCGAGAAACCGCAAGTCGAGGGCGGGTCTGACCCGCAGCATAAGGCGCGTCTGATCGCCGAGCCTCTCGAGCGCGGTTTCGGTGTGACGCTCGGCAACGCGCTTCGTCGCGTTCTGCTGTCTTCGCTTCAAGGCGCGGCGGTCACGGCCATTCAGATCGACGGCGTGGTGCACGAGTTCTCGTCGCTGGAAGGCGTTCGCGAGGACGTCGTCGACATCGTTCTGAACATCAAGCAACTGGCCCTGCGTATGCACGCAGAAGGTCCGAAGCGGATGACGCTGCGCGCCACGGGCCCCGGCCCGGTGACTGCGGCTCAGATCGACCTGCCGGCCGACATCGAGGTGCTGAACCCGGATCACGTGATCTGCACCCTGGATGACGGCGCGTCGGTCCGCATGGAACTGACGGTCCAGAACGGCAAGGGCTACGTCGCCGCCGAACTGAACCGCCCGGAAGACGCTCCGATCGGCCTGATCGCTGTCGACGCCCTGTATTCGCCGGTTAAGCGCGTCGCCTATCGCGTCGAGCCGACCCGTCAGGGGCAGTCGCTGGACTACGACAAGCTGATCCTGGAAGTCGAAACCAACGGCGCCGTCTCGCCGGTTGACGCGGTGGCTTACGCCGCCCGCATCCTGCAAGACCAGCTGCAGATCTTCATCACCTTCGATGAGCCGACCAAGGCTGTCGAGCAGTCGGACGGCAAGCCCGAACTGCCCTTCAACCCGTCGCTGCTGAAGAAGGTGGACGAGCTGGAGCTGTCGGTCCGTTCGGCGAACTGCCTGAAGAACGACAACATCGTCTACATCGGCGACCTGATCCAGAAGACCGAGGGCGAAATGCTTCGCACCCCGAACTTCGGCCGCAAGTCGCTGAACGAAATCAAGGAAGTTCTGGCGTCCATGGGACTGAGCCTCGGCATGGATGTGCCGAACTGGCCGCCGGAAAACATCGAAGATCTGGCCAAGAAGTTCGACGACCAGATCTGATCATCAACCCTCCGCCCAGGTCCGTTGGATCGGTTGGGGCGGTTAGAATGAGAGGCCCCAGGTCTCGTCCGCCAAGTAGGGACGGGAAACCAGGGTTGAGTAGGAGAGACCCCGATGCGCCACGGCGCCGCCTATCGTAAGCTCGGCCGTACGGTCAGCCACCGCCAGGCCATGTTCGCCAACATGGCCGCCTCGCTGATCAAGCACGAGCAGATCACGACCACCCTGCCGAAGGCGAAGGAACTGCGTCCCTTCGTCGAGAAGCTGGTCACCCTCGCCAAGAAGGGCGACCTGCACGCTCGTCGTCAGGCCATCAGCGCCGTTCGCGACGTGCCGCAAGTCGGCAAGCTGTTCGACACGCTGGCTCCTCGTTACGCCGAGCGTAACGGCGGCTATATCCGCATCATGAAGGCGGGCTTCCGTCACGGCGACAACGCCGCGATGGCCGTGATCGAGTTTGTCGATCGCGACGTGGCCGCCAAGGGCCTGGACTCCGGTCCGGTCTTCGCCATCGAGGGCGACGACGAGGCCTGATCGGACCTCTCGGTCTGACCAAGATTGAAGGGCGGTTGGAGCAATCCAGCCGCCCTTTTTTTCGCAAACTGCTGAAGGGACCGTTCGATGATCCGCGTGGAGACTTGGAACGACCTCGTCGTGGTTGTGTGCGGGCCGGACGGCGCTCAACTGGCGCAGACGGCCGACATCAATGACTTCCTGTCGCTGGCTTTTGAAGCGAACGCTGATTGGCTGGCCGTGCCGGTATCGCGTCTGGGCGAGGACTTTTTGCGTCTTCGCAGTCGGTTGGCGGGGGAGACCACGCAGAAGTTCGTCAATTATCGCGTCGGCCTGGCGATCATTGGCGATATCAGCACCGAGGCGGCCGGGTCCGTGGCGTTGGCCGACTATGTGAGGGAATGCAATCGAGGCCGATCCGTGTGGTTTCTGCCCGATCTGAACGCCCTGAAGACGAAGCTTGAAACGGGACGGAACGGGGCATGACGACCAGTATGGTGCGAGAATTCGATCCGGCGTCGGCGGCGGACCGTTCGACCTGGCGCACGTTGAATGAGGCCTGGCTGGCGGAGGGCGGTTTCGACATCGAAGCCAAGGACCGGAAGGTGCTGGACGATCCGCAGGGGCAGATCCTGGCCTCGGGCGGCCGCATCTTCTTCATCGAGCGGGAGGGTGAAGTTGTAGGCTGCTGCGCCCTGATGGCTATGGATGACGCCGGGTTCGAGGTCGCCAAGATGACGATTGCGCCCGCCGCGCGGGGCTACGGCCTGTCGCGGCGCCTACTGGAGGTCTGTGAAGCGGCCGCGCGCGAAGCGGGCGCACCGCGTCTCTATCTTGAGACCAGCTCGACGCTCGGCCCGGCGCTGGCGCTCTATGACAGCTTCGGCTTCATCCGTCTGCCGCCACGCGAGACGCCCTATGTCCGCGCTGACGTCTTCATGGAGAAGGCGCTGGGCTGATCCGGCCCTATTCCTTCGACAGATCCTGCCGCTGGAACCACCACAGCGCCAGGAAGAAGGGCGCGAAGCTCCACAGCGCCAGTCCCGTCACGGCGCGCCAGCCGACGCCTGCGGGCAGGAGTGCGGTTTCCATTCCGCCCTTAATCAGGACTTTCAGCACCTCATAGGATTCGCCGGGGAACAGCAGCATGGTCGCCCAGTCGCCCATCTGCCAGCCGAACAGAGGGCTCATCTTGGCCAGGAAGAACTGACCGACGCCGATGACGAGGGGCACGAACAGCGCCGCCAACAGGGAGCGCGTCACCGTGGCGGCCAGCAGGCTGAGCAGCAGGAACTGCACCACTCGTACGTAGGACAGCAGGGCCAGCAGACCGAAGGCCTGCGCTTCGTCCCCGCCAAAGCCGAAGGTGAAGCTGCGCCCGAAGATCAGTCCCTTGGCGACATCGGCGCCCATGCTGGCGATCAACAGAAGGAGCAACCCCGCGAGGGTCAGCAGCTTGACCGCCCCGGCCTTGCCCATAATCAGATTGGGGCGGCTGTTGCGAGCGGTGATCAGGCGCCAGGTCTCCCAGCGGTAGTCGCCGGCGAAGACCGTGGCGGCGCCGATCAGCAGGAAGGCCAGCACGCCGGGATTGGCCAGGCCGCCCGCCGCATCGACCAACGCCGGACCGAGATCCAGCGCGCCGGGCGTCAGCTTTAATTCCGGCGGCAGGCTGTCGGCCGCGCCGCTCATCTTGGATTGCAGGAACAGATACCCGCCGATCGCCAGAACCAGCGAAATCAGCGGCACGAAGATGACGCTCCAGAACACGGCCGTGCGGTTCTGCAGCAGGCGCCAGGTTTCGGAGCGAATGGCGTCGGCCAGCATCATGCGCGGCCTCCTGCAGGCGAAGAGGTTTCGGTCATAAAGACGCTTTCCAGATCGGCGCCGACCCAGCGGGCCTCGTCGATGTCGACGCCCTGTTCGATCAGGGCGCGCAGCAGGGCGGGGGCCTCGGCGCGGGGCACGGCGGCCATGACGGCGTCGTCCTGAACGCTGCCACGCTCGCCCAGCACGGCCATGACCTTGGCCAGGGGCGTGGCCGACAGGCGCAGGCGCTCGCCCGAGGCGGTCAGGTCGCTGACCTTGCCCTCGGCCGCCAGCTTGCCCCGGTTCAGAATGGCCACGCGGTCGCAGACGCGCTGGACCTCCAGCAACTGGTGGCTGGCCAGGATGATGGTCACGCCGTCGTCGTCCGCCAGACTGCGGATCAGGGCGCGCATTTCCTGGATGCCGGGCGGGTCCATGCCGCTGGTCGGTTCATCGAGGATGACCAGATCGGGCCGGGTCATCAGGGCGGCGGCGACGCCCAGCCGCTGCATCATGCCGACCGAGAAGCCGCGCACCTTGCGATCCGCCGCCTCGGTCAGACCGACGCGATCCAGCCAGCGATCGGTCTCTGCGTCAGCGCCCATTCCATGCGCCAGCGCCAGCCAACGCAAGGCCTGGCGCGCGGTCAGATAGGGCGGATAGCGCGGCGTCTCGATCATCGAGCCCATGCGCCGGGTCACGGCGGGATCGCCGGTGTGCTGGCCCATCACCCGCACCTCGCCCGCCGTGGGCCGGATCAGGCCCAGCAGGATGCGGAACAGGGTCGACTTGCCCGCGCCGTTCGGCCCCAGCACGCCATAGACCCCCCCGCGCGGTATGCTGAGACTGAGGCCGTCCAGGGCGCGCACCGCGCCATAGGTCTTGGTCAGGCCGCTCGTTTCGATAACGCTGGTCATGAATCACAGCGTGGCCCGGCGGTGGAAAACCGGCAAGCCGTCTTCTGTCTGTCGCGGATTAAGCTTAGGCAACATTCCCGAAAAGCCGCTTTCGGGAGTCCCTCATGTTTGATCGTCTGTTCGGGCTGGCGCGCGTCGCCGTTCTGACGCTGGCCGTCGCCGCCTGCGCCACCACGCCGCCCGCGCCGCCTGTCGAGACGGCCCAGGCGCCGAACGTCATCCTGATCTCCATCGACGGTTTCCGCGCGGATTATCTGCAGCGCGGAGCGACGCCGGTGCTGGCGCAACTGGCGGCCGAGGGGGCGTCGGGGCCGA
Source organism: Brevundimonas diminuta 3F5N (assembly GCF_900163625.1). Lineage (GTDB taxonomy): Bacteria > Pseudomonadota > Alphaproteobacteria > Caulobacterales > Caulobacteraceae > Brevundimonas > Brevundimonas diminuta_A. Next base: position 15,153 of record NZ_FUIE01000021.1, on the reverse strand, counting down.
TGAAGCCGTCCTTCCCCAGCGTGACCTTCCCCAACCACTACACTCTGGTCACGGGCCTGCATCCCGATCACCACGGCATCGTCGGCAACAACATGGTCGACGCCGAACTGGGCCGCTTCTCGCTTGGCAACAAACAGGCGGTCACCGATCGTCGCTGGTGGGACCAGGGCGAGCCGATCTGGGTCTCGGCCGAACGGCAGGGCGTGAAGACGGCCACCATGTTCTGGCCAGGGTCGGAGGCCGATATCCGTGGCGTGCGGCCCAGCTACTGGACGCCCTTCGACCAGTCGATGCCCGGGGACGCGCGCGTGGATCAGGTGCTGGCCTGGCTGGACCTGCCCGCCGCCCAGCGCCCAGCGCTGACCACCCTCTATTTTGATGTCGTGGACACCATGGGCCACCACCACGGACCGGATGCGCCGCAGACGCTGGAGGCCATGCGCTCCGTCGACGCCTCCATCGGCCGCCTGATCGAGGGGCTAAAGGCGCGGGGCCTGTATGAGAACACCGTCCTGGTGGTGGTGTCGGATCACGGCATGGCGGCCACCTCGCCCGACCGCGTGACGGTGCTGGACGACATCATCGATCCGGAGGCGGTGCAGATCGTCTACGGCGGCCCCGTCACCTTCCTGAACCCTGTCGCCGGGCGCGAGGCCGAGGTGGAGCAGGCTCTGCTGGGCTCGCGCCCGCACCTGGACTGCTGGCGCAAGAGCGAGATTCCGGCGCGCCTTGTCCTAGGCTCCAACCCGCGCGTCTCGGGCATCGTCTGCGCCTCCGAGCCGGGCTGGCTGCTGGCGACCCGTGCGCGTCCTGTGACCAAGCCCGGCGGCGCCCACGGCTATGACAACGCCGCGCCCGAGATGCAGGCCATCTTCATCGCCCACGGTCCCGGCGTCATCGCCGGACGGCGGCTGCAGAACCTGGACAGCGTCGACGTCCAGCCCTTCCTGGCTCGCCTTCTGGGCGTCTCCGCCCCGCGCAGCGACGGCGACCCGAACGACACTTTGCCGGTGACGCAGCGCTGAGCAACCCTAATTTCGTCACCCTCGGGCTTGTCCCGAGGGCCCATCGGGGCTTCGTACGCGCCGCTTAAGGGTCATGCCGCCAGGTTGACGGCGCGAACCACGGCTTCGCCAGGTCTTCCCAGTGCGGGTTCTCCCGCTCGATCAGATTGATCTTCCAGTCGCGCAAATAGCGTTTCAACGCCTTCTCCCGGCGGATCGCATCTGTGATCGCTTCGAAGGATTCATACCAGACGAGTCGCTTCAGTTCGTGTTCTCTGGTGAAGCCAGGGAAGCTCCCGTCTCGATGTTGCTGCACACGTTGAACCAGATTGCTGGTTACGCCGACATACAATGTCCCCTGCGGCCGGTTGGCCATCATGTAGGCGGCGATGAAGGGTCGCTCGTTCGTCATTAAGGCAGAGCTTGCGGAAAGATGGGCCCTCGGGACAAGCCCGAGGGTGACGAGTTAATGAAAATGATCGCGCGGCCGCTCAGCGCCGTCTAGAACGTCGCTCCACCTCCGCGAGCCTTCATGTCCCTGCATCAGCCCAAGGTCCGCCGCGCGGCGATCGCCTTCATTCTCGTGACTGCGGTGCTGGACATCGTGGCCATGGGGATCGTCATCCCGGTCCTGCCGCATTTGATCGAGGAATTTGTCGGGTCGAACGCGCGCGCGGGCCTGCTGAACGGGGTGTTTGTGGCCCTGTGGGCGGGGATGCAGTTCCTGGCTTCGCCGGTCATCGGCTCGCTGTCAGACCAGTATGGTCGGCGTCCGGTCATCCTGATCAGCTGCGCCGGACTGGCGGCGGACTATGTGCTGATGGCGCTGGCGCCGAACCTGTGGTGGCTGGCGGTCGGGCGTCTGATCGCGGGCGTCACCTCGTCCAGCTTCACCACCATCTACGCCTATATGGCCGACATCACCGAGCCCGAGAAACGCGCCCGCGCCTATGGTCTGATCGGTGCGGCCTTCTCTGGCGGTTTCGTGCTGGGGCCGGTGCTGGGCGGTTTCCTGGGCGAGTTCGGGCCGCGCGTGCCCTTCTGGGTGGCCGGCGCCCTGTCGGGCGTGGCCTTCCTGTACGGCCTTTTCATCCTGCCCGAGAGCCTGCCTCTGGAGAAGCGGATGCCCTTCAGCTGGCGCCGCGCCAATCCGGTCGGGGCCATGATCCTGCTGAAGCGCCATGCTGAGCTGGCGGGCCTCGCGGTCGTGAACTTCCTGCTCTACTTCGCCCACCATGTGTTTTCGGCGGTCTTCGTCCTCTATGCCGGGCTGCGCTACGGCTGGGGGCCGTGGCAGGTCGGGGCCTTGCTGGCCATGGTCGGGGCGCTGGACATGATCGTCCAAGGCCTGCTGGTCGGCCCGGCGTCCAAGCGGTTCGGGGACCGGGCGACCATGATCTTCGGCCTGTGCGGCGGGGCGGTGGGCATCGCCCTGATGGGTTGGGCGCCGACGGGCGTCGCCTTCATCGTCGCCATGTTCCCCAACGCCCTGTGGGGTCTGGCCATGCCGACGCTTCAGTCCCTGATGACCCGCCGCGTCGGCGAGAGCGAGCAGGGGCAACTTCAGGGTGCGAACATGAGCGTCGCCTCCATCGCCGGGGTGGCCTCGCCCCTGTTCTTCGGCTGGATCTATTCGGTGTCCGTGGGCGAGGGCGGCGGGCGGGCGGCGGCCTGGTTGTCGGATTGGGGGCTGCCCGCAGTGTCCGCTGCGGCCGACGCCCTGCTGTCCGAGCCGGGGTTGGCCTTCTATCTGGCCTCTGTCGTGCTGGCTCTGGGCGCCCTGATCGGCTTCTTGACCGCGCGACGGGCGGAACGGGACGAGGTCACGCCCGTTTGATCGCCGCCGCGCGCCGGACTGAACGACGGCCTTGATCCTGTCGAAAAGCCGAGGCGGAATGGGTGCAACGCCCAAGCTTGTAGAACCGGGACGAGATGAAGACTTCCAGACTGGCCATCGCCGCCGCCTTGATCCTGTCCGCCTGTGGTCAGCCGCAGCCCTCAAAGGCGCAGGAAGGCGTCTTCGCCGAGCAGCCCCGCGTCGCCCCGCGCGACGCCGGCTCGCTGAAGACCAGCTTCGCCCCCGTGGTGCGCGAGGCCGCGCCCGCCGTGGTGAATATTTCCGCGCGCGGCGTCCAGCGCGTGCGCGATCCCTTCTTCGAACTGTTCGGCGGCGGACCGCAGTCGCGTGTGACCGGCTCCATCGGTTCGGGCGTCATCGTGCGCCCCGATGGGATCGTGGTGACCAACAACCACGTCATCCAGAACATGCAGGAAATCCGCGTCACCCTGAACGACCGGCGCGAATATCCGGCCAAGGTGCTGTTGGCGGACGAGCGGTCCGACATCGCCGTGCTGCAGCTTGAGAACCTGGACGGCGACCTGCCGGTCCTGCGTATCGACGATCAGGAGCAACAGCAGGTCGGCGATCTGGTTCTGGCCATCGGCAACCCGTTCGGCGTCGGTCAGACCGTGACCAACGGCATCATTTCGGCGCTGAACCGGACCGAGACGGGCATCAGCGATTCCGGCTCCTTCATCCAGACCGACGCGCCGATCAATCCCGGCAACTCGGGCGGCGCCCTGGTCGATATGGACGGCGATCTGATCGGCATCAACACGGCCATCTTCTCGCGCACCGGCTCGTCCAGCGGCGTGGGCTTCGCCGTCCCGGCCGCCATGGTCAAGCGCGTGGTGGATTCCGCTGTCGGCGGCGCCAAGTCGGTCGAGCGCGCCTGGCTGGGCGTCAAGGGCGACTCGGTCAGCTCTGACATGGCGCGCAGCCTGGGGCTGGATCGGCCGCAGGGCCTGATGGTCACGGACGTCTACGCCGGAGGCCCCGGCGCCCGCGCAGGCATTGAGCAAGGCGACGTCATCACCGCCATCGACGGAGCAGAGGTCAATGATCAGGGCGGTCTGAACTTCCGCGTCGGTACGCGCTCGCCGAACGACACCGTGGCCGTGACCGTCCTGCGCGACGGCCGGACGCAGACGCTGAACGCGCGCGTCTCGACGCTGCCGGGCGACGCTGATCCGGGGCAGGGCGCGGTTGTGGGGCAGGGAGCCCTGGCCGGGCTTCAGGGCGTGGCGCTGAACCCGGCGCTGGCTGATCGTCTGGGCGGGGATCCCTTCACCAGCGGCGTTGTGGTCACGGGCTTGCAGCGCAACAGCATCCCGGCTCGCATCGGCCTGCGCCCCAACGATCTGGTGGTGCAGATCGACGGCCGGGCCGTCACCACGGTCGCCGCCCTGGGCCGCGCGCAGCGGGGTTCGGAACTGACCATCGTTCGCAATGGTCGCCGCCTGACGGGCCGCTTGCCGTAAGGCGCGGCGTTCGCCGCAGAGGGGTGGTTACCCCTTAAGCGGTCCGCCGATGGACCAGGTGTGGCCGAACGGATCGCGCACCTGGCCATAACGGTCGCCCCAGAACTGGTCCTCCAGCGGCATGACCGGGATCGCGCCGTTCACCAGGGCGCGGCCCCACCACTCGTCGGCGTCGTCGACCTGAAGATGAAGGCTGACGCCCACGGGCTTGATGTCGGCCTCACCCGTCCACTCCGGGAATTCGTCGGCCAGCATGATACTGCCGCCGTTGATGCGCAGATGGGCGTGCAGCAGCCGCTCGCCGTCCTCGGCCGGCATCCGCATGACCTCCTCGGCCCCAAAGGCGCGGGCGTAGAATTCGATCGCTGCGGCGGCCCCGCGCGAGGGAATGGTCAGGTGGGGCGTCACCCCGCCGCGCGGTCCCTGGTCAGGCTTGGCTTCAGTCATGCGATTCCTCCTCAACGAGGCGTTGTAGCGGGTGCAGTCGCCCGAACGAACGCCTATCTAGAGCGTTCCATGACTGATTTGTTCGAAGCCTCCGGCATCCATCCCCCCGACGCCCCTCTGGCCGACCGTCTGCGCCCGCAGGCGCTGGATCAGGTGGTGGGCCAGGATCATCTGCTGGGAGAGGGCGGCCCTATCTGCCGCATGATCGAGGCGGGCCGTCTGGGCTCCATGATCCTGTGGGGGCCGCCGGGCACGGGCAAGACGACGATCGCCCGCCTGTTGGCCAAGGCGGCGGGCTATGAATACCAGTCGATCAGCGCCGTTTTCTCGGGCGTCGCCGACCTGAAGAAGGCGTTCGAGGCCGCGCGGATGCGCCGGGCGGCGGGCCAACAGACCCTGCTGTTCGTCGACGAGATCCACCGCTTCAACCGCGCTCAGCAGGACGGCTTCCTGCCCTTCGTCGAAGAGGGGATCGTCACCCTGGTCGGCGCCACGACGGAAAACCCCAGCTTCGAGCTGAACGGCGCCTTGCTGTCGCGTAGCCAAGTCTATGTGCTGAAGCGGTTGGACGACGCTTCGCTGGACCTGCTGCTGGGTCGGGCCGAGGCGCTGATGGACAAGCCCCTGCCGCTGACGCCTGAGGCGCGCCAGGCCATGCTGGCGCTGGCGGACGGCGACGGCCGCTATCTACTGACCATGTCCGAGGTTCTGTTCGACCTGACGGACGTGGAGCCGCTGGACGTGCAGGCTCTGGCGGGCGTGCTGCAGAAACGCGCGCCCGCCTACGACAAGTCGCGGGAAGAGCACTACAATCTCATCTCGGCCCTGCATAAGTCGGTGCGCGGATCGGACCCGGACGCGGCGCTCTACTGGCTGGCGCGGATGCTGAACGGGGGCGAAGACCCGCTCTATCTGGCGCGCCGCATCGTGCGCATGGCGGTCGAGGACATCGGTCAGGCCGATCCCCTGTCCATCCTGGTCGCCAATGCGGCCAAGGACACCTACGATTTCCTCGGTTCTCCCGAGGGGGAGTTGGCGCTGGCGCAAGCCGTGGTCCATCTGGCTACGGCGCCCAAGTCGGTCGGGGTCTACGAAGCCTTCAAGGCCGCCAAGCGTGCGGCGCACGAGACCGGCTCTCTGATGCCGCCCGCCCATATCCGCAACGCCCCGACCAAGCTGATGAAGCAGCTCGGTTACGGTAAGGGCTATCAATACGACCCCGACACGCCCGAGGGCTTCTCCGGCGCGAACTTCTTCCCCGACGAGATGGAGCGGCGCACCTTCTACAAGCCCAAGGGCGAGGGGCACGAGGAGAAGGTCAAGGCGCGCCTGGAGCGCTGGGCCGCGATGCGGGAACGGGCGCAGGACGCCAAGTAGTAGCGACGGGCGCTCTTTATTTTGACTGAACGGCGTTCATTGTCGTAGCGGCCCGTCGGGCGTAGGCTGAGCCTGCAAACTGCGGAGGCGGCAATGGTCGATGTTCTGCGGCGTATATCGGCGCCCTGGCACCTGTGGCTGGTCGGCGTGTTGTCCTTCCTGTGGAACGCCCTCTTCGTCTGGCAGTGGACGCTGCAGGTGACAGGCGATCCGGCCTATTGGAGCAGTCTGAGCCCCGCCGAGGCGGCCTATCTGCGCGCCGTGCCGTTGTGGACCGATGTCGCGGTCGGCATCGCCTTCTGGGGCGGGCTGCTGGCGGCGGTGCTGCTGCTGTTTCGGCGGCGCCAGGCGACGATAGTGTTCGCCGTCGCCCTGATCGCCATGCTGGCGGACACAGCCTACATCCATTTCATGAGCAATGGGCGCGAGATCATGGGGCCCGCGGGCGTCGCGTTCGGCCTGGTCATCATCGCTGTTCTGGTCGTTCAGACCGCTTATTGCGCCTGGATGAGCCGACGCGGCGTGATCGTCTGAAGGGCAGACCGAAGCCCTTGTTGCAGCGATCTATTTCAGCGTAGTTTTCGGCTCTCAAGGCCCTGGGGGGAAGAATGATGGTCGATATTTCGAAGCGCGCTGCGGCGCCGTGGCACCTGTGGGCCATCGCCGTGGCCTCGGTGGTCTGGAACGGCGTCGGCGTCTGGCAGTGGTACCAGAAGGTGACGGGGGCCGCTGCCTATTGGAGCGCGCTGACGATGGAACAGGTGGCCTATCTGCGCTCGGCGCCGATGTGGACCGATGTGGCCTTCGGCGTGGCGGTGTGGTGCGGCCTGCTGGGCGCGCTGATGCTGCTGCTTCGGCGGAAGTTGGCGTTCAACGCCTTCGTCGCGGGCCTGATCGCCATGCTGGCGCACGCTGTCTATGTGCTGGCGCTGAGCAATGGCCGCGAAGTCATCGGTACGGGCGGGGTGGTTTTCACCCTGGTCGTCACCCTGATCTTCGTCATCCAGATCGCCTACGCCCATTGGGCGCGCCGCAAGGGCCTGATCCGCTAACCGCGAGCCTGATGGGCATGGCGAAGCGGGGCGGGCTCGGCTAAAGGCTCGGCGGGTGAAGACCCGCCAGCCTGTTTCCCTGACCGAAGATGAAATCGCCGCCGTCCGTTCGTGGGTGGTGCATGAAGACGCGCATCTGATCGCCTTCAACAAGCCGTCGGGCCTGTCCAGCCAGGGCGGCCGCATCCAGGCGAACACTCTGGACGATCTGCTGTGGGCCTTCGCCCGATCGAACGGCAAGCGGCCGGAGTTGGTGCACCGTCTGGACCGCGACACCTCAGGCGTCATTCTGGCCGCCAAGACCAAGCCCGCCGCCGGCTTCTTCGGCAAGGCGATGCAGATGCGCAAGTTCCAGAAGACCTATCTGGCGCTGGTCGCGGCAGCGCCGGAGCCCAAGTCCGGCCGGATCACGTCCGCCCTGCGCCGTGAAGAGATCGGTCGTGAAAGCTATATGCGGGTCGTGGCGTTCGACGCGCCGGGCGCGCAAGGCGCGGCCAGCGGCTATCGCACCCTGGCCTCCAGTCAGGACGGGGCGGTGGTCGAATTGTCGCCGGAGACGGGACGGATGCACCAGCTCCGGGTCCACATGGCCTCCATCGGTCGTCCTCTGGTCGGCGATGTCCGCTATGGCGGCGCCCTGGCCTTCGCCGGGCGCGCGGCGCCGCGCCTGATGCTGCACGCGGCCAAGCTGAGCTTTCCCCATCCCGACGGCGGCCGTGTGACGGTCGAGGCGCCTGAACCGGAGGATTTCGCGGCCCTGCGTGCGGCGGCGGGGCTGTAGGGGCTTCATCCCCTGTTCAGCTTCACCGCGGAACAATCCAACTCGCCCGTGCGCTGTTCGGGCGTGGGAGACACGCGCATGAAACGCCTCGCCATCGTCACGATCGCCGTCTCGGCCCTGGCCCTTACGGCCTGCGCCAGCCTGGCGCCCTACGGCCGTCAGATGGGCCCGAACGGTCAGGGCTATTCCGAGCAGCAGATCGAGCGTGACCGTTTCCGCGTCAGCTACAACGGTGTCGGCGCGCCCGGTCCGGTGGCGGACATGGCCCTGTTCCGCGCCGCTCAATTGACGACCGAGCTGGGCTACGACTGGTTCGAGGTGACGCAGCGCTGGATCGACGGACGTCCCGACAGCGCGGGCGGCGTGCGGCCCAGCGTCTCCATCGGCGCCGGCACGGGGCGTTACGGCGGCTGGTCCACCTCGGGCGTCGGCGTCGGCCTGGGCTTCGATCTCAGCGGGCCGCAGCCGACCTCGACCACGCTGGAGATCGTCATGGGGCGCGGCCAACGCCCGGATCGTCCGGAAGCCTATGACGCGCGCGGGGTTCAGGACGCCATCCGCCCGCGCCTGTAAGGCCTAGAGCGGCCAGCGCGCCATTGCTGCGGCGAAAGCCAGCAGCGGAATCAGCAGCAGAATCTCCAGACCGATCGCGCGACGCGCGGCGGTCAGCTCGGCCTGGGGCGGGATATAGCCGGGCGTGGCCCGCGCGGCCTTGCGCCATTTCAGGATCGCTAGCGTCGGCCGTATCGAGATCAGGCCTATCAGGGCGAAGGTCGCGATCTTGGCCCAGAAGAAGGGGTTGACCTCATAGAAGGCCCAGCCCTTGCCGCCCATCACCCGTCCGACCCCGACCAGCACGATCAGCAGGGCCGTGACGCCATAGCCCGCGTCCAGTCCGGCCAGCCGTTTCAGGGGCGGTTTCGGCGTGCGCAGCAGGGCCAGTTCCGACGCCAGCATGACGATCAGGCCCAGGAACAGCAGGTGATGCAGGATGGCGAGGACAAGGTCGTGCATGGCGGCCTTCGCAAATGAGGTCGGAACAGTATAAGCCGCCAGCATGACACACTTCTTGCTGGTTGCGATCGGCGGCGGCCTGGGGGCGATGGCGCGCTATGGGCTGGGGCTGGCCGTGGGCCGTCTGGCGCCGGGCGCGGCCTGGCCGTGGGCGACCCTGAGCGCCAATGTCGCGGGTGGTTTGCTGATGGGGCTGCTGGCCGGTTGGCTGGCGCTGAAGGCGGGCGCGGGGCAGGAGAACATCCGCCTGTTCGCCGCTGTCGGCGTCTTGGGCGGCTTCACGACCTTTTCCGCTTTTTCACTGGAAGCGGCCCTGATGATCGAACGCCGTGAAATGGTCTCGGCTTTCGTTTATGCGGCGGGTTCGGTGGTTCTCGCCATCGCCGCTCTGTTCGTCGGCCTGATGATCGCGCGCAAACTGTTTACCGGAGTGGGCGCATGAGCCGTGAAGTCCAGACCCTCTATGTCGCCGAGGATGAAGACGACATCCGCCTGGATCGCTGGTTCAAGCGTCGCTGGCCGCACCTGACCCATATTCAGGTCGAGAAGATGGCCCGCAGCGGCCAGATCCGCGTCGACGGCTCGCGGGTCAAGCCGCAGGATCGTCTGACCGCGGGCGCCGCCGTGCGCGTGCCGCCGCTGCCTGACGCCAATCCGCGCAAGCCCGGCGACCTGCATGAACTGACCGAGCGCGATGTGGCTTACGCCAAGTCGCTGGTGCTTTATGAAGATCACATGGTCATCGCCCTGAACAAACCGCACGGCCTGGCCGTGCAGGGCGGGACCAAGACGACCAAGCACGTCGACCGCCTGTTGTCGGCCTGGGGCGAGGGGATGGACCGGCCGCGTCTGGTTCACCGTCTGGACCGCGACACTTCGGGCGTGCTGCTGCTGGGCAAGGGGCCGGAGGCGGCCAAGCGTCTGGCCGGGGCCTTCGCCCGCCGTCAGGCCAAGAAGACCTATTGGGCCATCGTCATCGGTAACCCCAAGCCTTCGGCCGGGCAGATCGACATGGCGCTGAAGAAGACCGGCATCAACGACTTCGAGATGATGCGCCCGGCCGAGCCTAAAGACCCCAAGGGCGAACCGGCCGAGACCGCCTTCGCCACTGTCAGCCGCGCCGCCCACCGTGCGGCCTGGATGGCGCTGCGCCCCTTCACGGGCCGGACGCACCAGTTGCGCGCCCACATGGCCGCCATCGGCCACCCCATCCTGGGCGATCCCAAATACGGCGACGACAAGTCGCGCGAACTGTCCGGCCCGCTGAAGCTGCAGCTTCACGCCCGCCGCATCGAACTGGATCACCCCGGCGGCGGCAAGCTGATCGTCGAAGCCCCGCTCAGCCCCGAGATGAAGGCCGGTTTCAACCACTTCGGCTTCTCTGAAGATGAGGCTGACGAAGATCCCTTCGAGGGCGTGCGGCGGATGCGATGAATACCGGGCCGGGGGTTCAGATGAGGCTGCAGCGCGCTCAGGCTCTGGCGGGTCAGGGGGATCTGGCCGGGGCGCTGGCGGTTCTGGAACAGGCGCCGCCGGGTGAACGCGTGGGCGTCCAATCGCTTCAGGTCGAACTTCTGAAAGCGCTGGAACGGTTTGATGAGGCGCTGGCGATCCGGCGCGCACAGGTCGAGGCGGCGCCGAAGAGCGTGGCCGCACGGCACAATCTGGCCGCCCTGCTGGGCGACATGGGCCGCAATACTGAGGCTGTCGAGGCGGCGCATCAGGCTTTCGCCAACGGCGGGGATGCGCCGGAAACCTGGCTGGTTCTGGCGCGCGCCCTGTCCGGCTGCGCCCGGTTGGATGAGGCGGAGGCCGCCTATCGCCACGCCGTAGAGCGCCGTCCCAACTATGGCGAGGCGGTGCGCGAACTGGCGCAGCTGATCTGGATGCGCGGCGGCGATGTAGAGGCCGCCAAGGCACCGGTGCTGAAGGCGCTGGCGACGGCGCCGGGCGACGGCGATCTGCTGACCTGTCTGGCGCTGGTGCTGATGTATGGCGGAGGCGCCGCGCGTGAAGCGTGGAGCGAGTTGACGCAGCGGGCGCAGGCCGGGGATGCGCGTTCGGCCACGGTCGAACTGGCGGCTGGACAACTGGCCCTGACCTTTGATCCGGCGCTGGCGGTCGGCCATGCGCGCAGGGCGACCGAACTGGCGCCGCAGACGATCGAGCCGTGGATCAGTCTGGCCGAAGCCCTTGTCGCCTTGGGCGACGCGGACGGCGCCTTTGAGATACTGGATCAGCTATCGGGCGCGCCGGTGGTTCATCAGAAGGTTCTGGCCCTGCACGCCACGGCCAGCCGGGTGAAGGGCCGGACGGACGCCCTTGGGCTGGATGATCTGGATGGGCTGGTCAGCGCCCAGACCATCGACACGCCGCCCGGCTGGGGCGATCTCGCCGCCTATCTGGCCGACCTCAAGGCGGCGTTGCTGGCGCAACACGCCTATCAGAACCATCCGCTGGGCCAGAGCCTGCGGCACGGGACGCAGACGCCGGTGGACCTGACGCTGGTCGACGACCCGGTCATCCGCGCCTTCTTCACCGCCGTCGACGGGCCGATCCGCCGTCATCTGGCGCGGCTGGGGCAGGGCGAGGACCCTGTTCGCGTCCGAAACTCTGGAAGCTATCGATTAAAGGGCTGCTGGTCCGTTCGGCTGGCGCCAGGTGGTTTCCACGAACACCATATCCACCCCAAGGGCTGGTATTCATCGGCCTGCTACATCGATGTGCCGCCGGTGGTCGAAGCCGGCGGGCGCGAAGGCTGGCTGGCGCTGGGCCAGCCGCCGTTCCCCACCTCGCCGCCGCTGGAGCCGCTGCGGTATGAGAAGCCGGAGCCGGGCAAGCTGGTGCTGTTCCCGTCCTGCCTGTGGCACGGCACCGTGCCCTTTAGCGGCGACCAGCCGCGCCTGTCCGTCGCCTTTGATATCGTGCCTGCCTGATATGACAGCTTCCAATGCTCCGCTTGCCGTCTTCGACATCGACGGCACCCTGGTCGATAGCCGGGCCTCCATCCATCGCGCAGCCTGCGAGGCGGCTCAGGCGCTGGGCTTGCCTGAGCCCGAATATGACCGGGTGCGTCAGATCGTCGGCCTGAGCCTGCATCACGCCCTGCACGTGCTGGAGCCGTCGCTGACGGACGCCGAATTGGCCGATTTCGTCGCCGCCTTCCAGGCCAGCTTCCGCCGGATGTATGAGGCGGGCCATGAGGAGCCGCTCTATCCCGGCGTGATGCAGACCCTGCGACGGTTGAAGCGCGACGGCTGGCGTCTGTCGCTGGCGACCGGCCAGAACCGGCGCGGCGTGGCCCGCAATCTGGCGCGGCCCGAGTGGAGCCATCTGTTCCTGTCCAGCCACTGCGCCGAGGACGGGCCGGGCAAACCGGATCCGGCCATGCTGCGCGCCGCCATGACCGCCTGCGGGGCCGACATCGCCTCGACCGTCATGATCGGCGACACCAGCCACGACAGCGCCATGGCCGTGGCGGCGGGGGTGCATCCGCTGGGTGTCGGCTGGGGCTTCCACACGGTGGAGGAACAGGCGGCTGCGGGCGCGCTGCACATCGCCGACGATTTTCCCGACCTTGAGGCGGCGCTCGATCGTTTCGCCTCGACCAAGCTTTTCGCCTAGAAGTCCGCCATGTCCCATATTCCTTCGCTTGATCCCAACGTCGCCGCCCAGAAGGGCTTTCGCGAATCCGAAGAGCGCATCAAACGCTTCTGGAAGGCCGCCGAGGTCGAGGCGCGCGACGGCGGCTGGATCGTTCTGCTAGATGGCCGGGCGCCCAAGACGCCGGCCGGAAACGCCATCGTCCTGCCGACCGAGGCGGCGGCTCGCCTCGTGGCCGACGAGTGGAATGCGCAGGGCGAGCATCTGATGCCGGGGACCATGCCCGCCACCCGTCTGGCCTCGACCGCCATCGACCGGGTCAGCCAGACGCGCGGACCTGTGGCCGAAGAGATCGCCCGCTACGCCGGGTCTGACGTGCTCTGCTATCTGGCCGAGACGCCGTCGGGTCTGATCGAGCGCCAGCAGGCGGAATGGGGGCCGTGGCGCGACTGGGCTGCGCGCGAACTGGGCGTCGAATTGCATACGGTCGAGGGGATCATCCATCGGCCGCAGGCGCCGGAGGCTCTAGCGCGCGTTGAGGCGCTGGCGCTGGAGATGGACGATTTCGCCCTGACCGGGTTGGCGACGGCGGTTCCGCTGTTCGGCTCGGCGGTGCTGGGGCTGGCGGTTCAGCGTGGCGCGCTGGCGGGTGATGCAGCGCTGGACCTGTCGCGTCTGGACGAAGCCTTCACCGAGGAACGCTGGGGGGTGGACGAGGAAGCGGCTGCCCGCACCGCCGCACACCGCGCCGAAGCGACCCTGCTGCAGCGATGGTTTGAAGCGCTGAGATAAGTCTTCTACCGCTCATCCCCGCGGAGGCGGGGACCCAGTAAGAGCCTCGTGCTCTAAAGATCAGTTGCAAGAGTGCTCACAAAGTCAGCCGCCGCGCTTGCAGCCAAAGCACTGGGTCCCCGCCTCCGCGGGGATGAGCGGGGATATCAAGGCTCAGCCCTTGATCAGCGCCGCGCGCTCGTCCGCCGTCAGCATCCGCCAGCGGCCTTCGGGCAGGTCGCCCAGCTTCACCGGGCCGATGCGGATGCGGTAGAGGTCGACGACGTCCAGCCCGACCAGTTCGCACATCCGGCGGATCTGGCGGTTGCGGCCTTCGCGCAGGATGAAGCGCAGGCGTTGCGGCTCCATCTGGGTGACGCGGGCGGGCTTCAGCTGACGTCCGTCCAGTTCCAGGCCGTGGCGCAGTTGGGACAGCTTGGCTTCCGTCACCTGCCCGGCGACGCGGACCAGATATTCCTTGTCCAGATCCGACTGCGGCCCGATCACCGCCTTGGCCACTACGCCGTCTGACGACAACATCAGAAGCCCGCGCGAATCCTCGTCCAGCCGCCCGACCGGGGGCAGGGAGGCGTCGCGTTTTGGCGTTTCGCCTTCGCCGACCTTGTTGGCCGTGGTCAACAGGCGCACGGCAGGAACCTTGCCCGGCTCGGGCTGGCCAGAGACATAGCCGACCGGCTTGTGCAGCAGGATGGCGACGCCCGCCGCCAGGGCGGCCTCGCCCGTGTCGTTCAGGGTCAGGGTCTGGCCCGGCTCGATCTTGCGGCCTGCGTCGCGCACCACTTCGCCGTCGATGCTGACCAGCCCCTCGGCGATCAGGCCCTCGGCTTCGCGGCGTGAACAGACGCCGGTCTGACCCAGCCATTTGTTGATGCGGACGGGTTCGTCGCCGTCATAGGTGCGGGTGAAGGCCATGGCCGGACTGACTCTCTGCGATGCGACCGGCTGTGTAGGGCGGGCGCGAGCCTTCAGGCAAGACCGCCGCCGTCGCGCCTCGCACCAGATTTTCCGCGAGAGCGGTTCAGGTCACGTTTTCGTCGCCAAGTTGACCTTGAGCATCATAAGCCTATATCAGCAGTCACCCTGATGATTTTGACGCATTCGCTTCCGATCGATTCGGATTGCGACGTTTGCCGTGTCTGGTCGGATTTCGGCGTGCAGGGCGCGGCGATAACTTTAAGTCGTCAGCGAATATTGATCGATAACCTTTGAAGGAGACGTTTTGTACGCTCAAAGCAAGTCTGCCACCGCCCCCCGTTCTCGCCAATACGGCAACCGCCCCACGCCAACCCGCCTGCGCTTCGGTTTGATCATGCGCAAGAGCATGGACTTCGGCGAACTGGGCGACATGGAAACCGCGCTTCGCTTTGAAGGCGTTTCCCTGGCTCCGATCTCGACGGGCGAGGGCAGCCTGGTGTCCGGCGGTCTGACGGTTCTGGCGACGGCGACGGCTGACGACATCAGCGGCGGCCGGGTTCAGGGCGTGGTGGTTCCGGGCGGCGTGTCGGATGAAGCCGGTCTGGTGCAAGTCAAGGCGCTGCTGAACCTGGCCAAGGCGCAGGGCCTGCCGGTTCTGGCCTTCGCCGACGGCGTTGCTCTGGCGGCTGAAATCTTTGGCGAAACGGTTGATGCGCCGGGCGCGGCCTTCCGTGACAGCAAAGTCGCCCTGCTGAACGACCGCGCCGAACTGACGGCTGTGGTCGCCGCCATCTAGGCTCAGGACCCATTGAATTGCGGCGTGCGATCTGATTCAGGCTCCTGAGGA
>NZ_FUIE01000022.1 GCF_900163625.1 Brevundimonas diminuta 3F5N | reverse complement strand
TCGAACCGGAGCCGATTGTCATGGTCCCGGCATGGTCTCCCAGACGATCCAGCCAACGATGCCAGCGACCATCTATGTGCGTTGGTCCAGCGAAGCCCAAACAGGGCGTGACAGCCTCCGGCGCCAGCTTGAAGCGGCCCAACGGTATGCGGATGAACATCGTCTCCTGATCGTCGAAACCATCATCGACGAGGCGGTCTCGGCATTCTCCGGCCACCATCTGACGAAGGGTCGGCTGGGAGAGTTCATCCGTCGTGTTGAAGATCGTGCCGTCGCTATGCCTTCTAGTTGTCTTCGTCATTGACTGGCTTGGAGCCGTCACCGTAGGCGTTCTCATTATCGGAGGGACTGATGAGCGACGAACGCATCGACAAGCTGGAACGGCTCGCCCGACTTAAAGCGTCAGGCGACATCACCGCAGCCGAGTTCGAATCCGAGAAAGCCACCGTTCTTGCAGGTGCCCCAGCAGATGAATCTGTCGAAAGCGCGCGCAAGTGGCGACTGATCTACCAGTCCGTGGCTGCGGTTATCGGCATCGTGATCTGCCTGATACTAGCTGTGGCGTTCTTACAGAGACAGCCCGCAGTGAAAGGATCGAGCGGGGACATCCAGTCTCAGGTTGCTCTGGCACCCCCTATTGAATCGTCGTCGCCAATGCCCGTTGCATCAGAAGATGTAGCCCCTGTCGCAGAGACCGCCCAACCCGTCGTCCCATTGTCCGACCTGCCCCCTCGCACAGTCCCGCCAAAGATTCAGGGAGATTGGAGAAATATGCGAACCCGCATCAAAGAGGAGTGGGGGACGGAGCCAACCTTTGCGAACCGGTATGTCATCATCCGGTTCGGCTGTGGCACGGGTTGCACAGGAAATATCGTCGGCGATCATCGCACGGGTGACATCTACTCGCTCGGTTTGGGCGGTGAGGGATATGATCAACTTCAGCTAAAATACAGCAACGCCAACAATCTGCTGACAGCTAGTTGGGGTGAGATCGAATCGCAGACCTGCGTCGTGCAACGCTATCGTTGGACTGGCACCGAGCTTGAAGAAATCGGCGCGAAGAAAACGTCCCCCCGGATCGACTATGCGTGTGACGAAATGCCGGTATGAACCGTGGTTCGTGTCTACAGGTTCAGGCTCTGTCGAACGGACAGAACTGCCCCATGGCGTTGCGCGAGGCGGGAAGCCGCTTGGGCTGACAGGTGAACCAGACCTCCCGCTCATAACCTTCACACGCTAACTGCACCTGCCTCTGGTCCTCATGGAAGGTGGCTGTGAAACCGGCGGCTTTGGCTGCATGGGCAATTCTTGCGCGCAGGGTGAACATCGACGAAGCGGAAGCAGATTCGTCCGCCGCCCGTAGTTCCAAAATCGCGGCTCGCAGGTCTGGGAGATTGGCGCCGTATTCCTCGACGAGGATTTGGTCTCGCAGCCTCTTCTCCTCGGTTCGAGCGAGGCGCAGTTGGTCGCGGGCCGTCGCTACGGTGACCACAATCTCGTCAGTGGCATCGCTACCGAACGAGTCGAGCAGCTTCGTCAAGCGACCGGATAGACGTGCCGCATCACGGCTTGCGCGAAGGAGGTCTTCTCTAGTGCGGGATGCGCCCGGCGCGTTTCGTATGGCGGGGTCGAACGTGAGCGCGGCTTCGAAAAAGAGACGCTCGGCTTCGTTGAAGTTGAACAATGCCCGGCAACCACATGCACGTCGTCGCCGTGCGGACGAGCACGCTAGATAGCGTTCAGCGTCACCTTTGCCGACATAGGTCATGGTTCCGCCACAGGCCGCACACCGGGCGATGCCGGTAAAGATGTTCCTGAAGTCCGCACCCTTTCGACCTGCCGCCCCCGTCCTTCGGGCAATGATTGCAGCCCGCGCCTTCATCATGAGCGCGTGATCCACTATGGGTGGGAAGTAGTTTAGCACGGGCGGTCCAATCGGCACGCGACGACCGTCCTCCATCGTGTGAGGCTGATACGTCCCCCCAGCCGCATCGCTGGACAAGAGCTTTTGGATGTAGCTCGCGTGCCAGCCGTGCTTGCCTCGAAATGCTGGCACGCCAGCGGCGTTCAATCTGGCGGCGATGGAGCCTTTACCGACGCCAGCGGTCGTTTCCGAGAAGATCATCCGAATTACATCAGCGCGCTCTACGATGATCTCGAATCTTGATCGATCTGGGGACAGCCGAAGCCATGCCGGGCAGGTCTTGGTCAGCTTCCGCACGTCGGCTTCACGACGCTTCCGTTCCCAAGCGGCGCGCACGCGCTTGCTCTTGGTCGCTGATTCCTCGTGCGCGCGTAGCATCACGATCAGGCTACCCAACAACCGTAGCCCACCGTCATCGGCCATGCTTTGTCGGGTGAATCGCTGTCGATCAGTCAGGGTGATCAACGTGATACCTGCGTTGATCAGGCCGATGAACGGAGCGAGAGCATCGAGGGGAGCCTGACGATTTAGACGGTCGAGGCTTTCACAGATCAGGACGTGCGGCATAGCGACGGCACGATCTTCAACACGACGGATGAACTCTCCCAGCCGACCCTTCGTCAGATGGTGGCCGGAGAATGCCGAGACCGCCTCGTCGATGATGGTTTCGACGATCAGGAGACGATGTTCATCCGCATACCGTTGGGCCGCTTCAAGCTGGCGCCGGAGGCTGTCACGCCCTGTTTGGGCTTCGCTGGACCAACGCACATAGATGGTCGCTGGCATCGTTGGCTGGATCGTCTGGGAGACCATGCCGGGACCATGACAATCGGCTCCGGTTCGAGCAAGTCGTAGTCGATTGATCGTGATGGCCGGTTGGTGTGGACCGCCCTGGATGCGCGATAGCGTGATCCAAACGGTCGGCCAGGCCCTTGGTCGAATGACCTCCTGACGAGAGGCGTGGTGGCGATTAATATGGACCGGCCAACTGGGCGTAAGGTATTGTGGATAAATAGATGCATGGACCGGCTTGGGGCTGGGCCGCCAAGTTTCAGACCGCCAAGTGCCCCGTTCGCGGGTTCCGGTTTGTAAGCCTCGGAAGGTGCCCCAAGCCCCTCCGAGGCTTTTTCTATTGGTGCCGTCCTCACCTTAAACGGGGCTTCGATCAGAGGCGGCGTAGCCGACAACGACAAGGCTTCCTCAGCCTGAAGCGCACCATCCGTGAGTTTGAAGCCCGGATCGCGTTGATGCCAAGATCGGGCATCGGAGCGGGATCGGTCCCGGCCCTCCGTCCACGTCGCGTGGGAACAGGCAAACAAGAGTTGGGGTCCGTCGTGACCGAGTTGAAGCCCCAATGGCGCCGGCGCGGTTTGAACAGCGTCGTCGTGCGGGTCGGCCCTTAGCAGGGACCGGCCTAACCGTTTTTCCCATTAACGAGACCAGTGATCGCATGGGACAAGCAAGCGGCCTCGGCATTTAGTTGCCAGCGGATCGTCCAAGCGACGACGTGGGTCACGCAGCCCCTGTCTTTCAAAGTCACCGCCACACCGGCGTCCAGGTGCCTCCGGGGAGGGATTAGGCAGTATTGTGAGGTGTCGGAAAACCACTCGCGCGGGAGACCGCAACGCTGCGTTCAAAAGCTGTCGGCTCCATACGGCATGACGCTCTATCCCCCTGTCTCTCCTGCCTCTGCCCGGTCCTTGATCGATTCCAGTGTGTGGGAGGGACAGGGGGAATAAAGCTATCTACCTTCGGCATGTGAGTCTGAAATCTCTCATCCTTTTCCTCGGCTCTTTGAAAAGAATGATCGCGACGCAGAGAGCGAAGGCTTGTCCTGAGCGACTGTGAGCGATCCGGGTGAGGCGTAAGCCTCGACCGCGAGAAGAGACAGAAAGATGATGTCAGCCGATCCAAGCTCGACTTGATCTGCACTCCTCCTGAGAAGTCATTAACCCGCAGAAGGTTGATGGCTGACATCCCCTGGACCGTCTCTCCAACGGCCTCTGGACCGCCTCCTGACGGCGTTCTCCCCAACAGCAAGATCGTGGTCAGACGGCTCTGCAAACGGCTCCAGGACCGCCTCTAGCCGTTGCTGGACGATGGTTAGGCGGCTTCTGCCAACGCCCTGTAAACGCTGGCCCGGCTGATCCCGACGCTCTCTGCGATCTGGGCGACGGTCTGGCCTTCAGCCTTCAATCTCAAGACCTCGGGTGTCTTGGCGCGGGCAGTCGGGGCGCGTCCTTTATAGCGTCCTTCCGCCTTAGCCTTGGCGATCCCGGCACGCTGTCGCTCCAGCATGATCTCGCGCTCCCATGAGCCTACGCCGGCGAGGATCGTCAGGATGAGGTTCGAGGTTGGGTTGCCGGTGTCGAGGTGCATGGCGAGAATGCGGACCGTCACACCCTTGGCTCGCAGACGTTCGACGATTCCGAGCAGGTCGATGACATTCCTGGCCAGCCTCTCTGGCTTGGTGACCACGAAGACGTCGCCGGCTCTCACCCAGTCGAGTGCGGCCTGAAGCTCGGGCCGAGCAGTGTCGGCACCACTGACCTGTTCGGAGAAGATGCGCGTGCAGCCGGCACCACGGAGTTCTGCGATCTGGGCATCGAGACCAGCTTGCTGATCAGCCGTCGAAGTCCTCGCATATCCAACCACAGCACCCGACATCGATCCTCCTCACATAACCCTCAGACATTGTGACACAGGTCTCTCAGAAGGCGACCAGAATGCTTGTGAGACAGTCCGCCCCGGCTCTCGGATCATCTCACAAGGGCGTGCGCTATTGGGAGGGGGCGGAGGTGGAGGTTAGGCCAACCGTCGTTACTTGGGATTGACAGTCTTTAATATGGCTTTAGAAAATGGGATTATGGAAGCCTTTCAAGCTGTTCTCGGCCTACTAACTGGCATTGCAATCGCAGTATTAGTGGGCGTCGGAATTTTCAACGCTTTGGGTCCCCTCATCGGGACTCTGATTTTTGGCGGCTTAATCGCCAGCGGATTTTTGATTTTCTACGGCCTAAAGAAAGATTCGAAGGGCCTGCGAGACGCTGGAACGATACTTGCGGTCCTCGCCTTAGCATTAGGCGTGAGCACTTGCGCAATAGGTGGCGCCGGAGGCGGATCAGAGCCCGACGCATGCAGCCAGTTGGGCGGTCGCACGAGCTTTGACGGTTCGAAGTGTATCTTCTAACCAAGCTCCCTTTGCGTCCGATACCAGGGGGGAGTGCCGACCGTCGTGTAACGACCCGCTTCCTCACTGCGCGTTACAGATCGCTCGCACCCGTTCAGATCAACAAGCTTATATCCAAGCCACGATTCTGCGGTGCAAGGTAAGTAAGCTTCCCGTCGACGGCGTATTATCGCTGAAGGGAAATTTACTTCCGGGCTAATACAATCTCATTGTCGCTGAATTCGAGAACATCGAACGTAACTCCGAGTATCTCGATCTCACGCGACGAGGAAAGATCAAAAATGATAATCTGTGACGGCACGGCTTCGGATTGTTCCAAATGCACCTCAAGCTGGCCGTCTCTTACCCCTCTGAAAGTCGCTGCAATGCGGGAGGTTTGTATTAGCTCTACGATGCCGGTCGTCTCGATCACCTTATCGGCCGGGATGCCTCTTACGCACATGGCATTCACCCCCATAGACCGATAGCAGATGGTATAAAGTCCATCTTTTCGGTCTAGGGTTTGACCCATGCTCATATCGCCGCCAGAAAACGAGTAATTGCTGTAGAGGGGCGTAAATGCTCGATCCCGCTCTTTAAGTTTGCAGGTTAGCTCCCCGCGACGCACGTTGTGGCGGTGTCCGCCAATCTGGGTAGCGACGCCGTCCTCAAGCGGGACGAAGCAAGAAGAGTAAAACCCATTGCTTGCCGTCAGGATCGGGTCACCCAGTTGCGCGTAAACGGTGTTACCCTTTAAGGGAAAAAGAAACTCCTGAGCGGAATACAGATTTGCAACACTGGCCTGCTCCGCGAAATGGTAAGCGTATGTCGCAAGCCGAGCGTCAGATTCATTCTGATATCTTTCGCTGATAGCTCGCCCAGCACTAATCAGGCTTTGTTGCGCGCTTGCCAAAGCTTGAACCTGCGCGTCCATTCTCATTAAGCTTCTGGCATTCACATCCTCAACGCCCCGGTTTGCGGCACGGGGCGCGCGCCTGCTTCCAGGGGGGCACCGTCCTTCTCCGAAACTGTGGAACCAACGCCCCTGGACCAGAACTTCCTCGCAAACGGCGAGGCTGCGATAGTTTGAGCTTGATGGGGTTTGGGCGAACGCGTCGTGACTTATTGGCGACCCGATAGTGAGGATTAAAACAGCAACAAATCGAGCAGCAATCACAGCGACCACCTTAAAGATTTTCGATGACCGTAGATTGCTCAGCGACGGTATGCAACGGCTCCTAATTGACTGGTAGGTGATCACGCTCCGGTAAAGCTGCTTCTGACTCACGCAGCGGAACTGCGTTAGTTCGCTAGCCAAAAATGGATGGCGTCTCTTTCGTGCTCGAACGAAAAGCGGACTACTCCAGTCAGCTTGTTCACCGACCTGAACCAGCGTCCATGCGCCTGATCGCAGCACCACCACTCGCCAGCGACCCGGCGACGATCATCCATCATATCGTCGAGGTTGATCTGAAGCTCGATGGTGTAAGGCGTAACGAAGGGCGGAACAGGCTTGTTTATCGCGCCACCTGTCGAAACAAGGTCATGTGAGCCACTCGAACCGCCGTAAACCAACGCCCTTCGGAGATCAGCCGCCGAAAGACGTTGATCATGGCCGCATCGGAGGGGCCACCAACCACAAGGTAATTCGGCGCCATTTGGCACCAGTAGGCGGAGCAGTGGCGCCGGCTCGTCGTCAGACGCCTTTTTAGCATAAACTCGTAGAGGTCGATCATTTGGCTCCGTGGTCGATCTTCCGACCACCTGATCTGGCGGCCGGTAGACCTATTTATCCAGGTCGCCGAAGGTGACAGCCGAAGTTTCTGCGGCGGACAGAAGCGGTTGCCCAGATGCAAGAAACAGCCAGAAAACCTGTAAAACTGGCAGTGGAAAGATAAACTCAGCCCGTTATCCCATCAGAAATAGAGTAGGCCGCACAGAGCCTTTTCTCTCGGTGTTTTCTGGCGTGCACAATGACCCATCCAACCCGCCCTCAAAGCCTCGTTGACGCTGCCTTCGCACATGCGCTTGCGAAAACAACACGTGCCATATTCTTCAGTGAGATAATTCCCGACTTTCGTCGTTCGTCACCCGGCAGGGAGTTCGCTGACGCGCTTGTCTCGCGCCCTTCGGCACTAAAATCCAACGGCGTTCGTCCACGCCCACGTGTTCGGATAAGGGAGCGGAGCGATGGGGCCGGGCTGGCACTGATCTGGCGCATCGGCACTGGAACAAAGCGCACAACAGCAACGTGGGCTGACCTGATCGATCTACCATGCCCGGAAGGAGCCGATCCCGTTGCCGCTGCGGTTGCGCATCAGATGGCAGTAACCATCTGGACGAAGGCCACCAGGGACTTCGAAAGTGAAATTCGAGGCGGTAGTGTTGCGCTAATGGGTAGGCTTGGCTCGCCATTCGAAGAGTGCGGGCGGATACCCGAATCGGCCCTGGCGCACGTTCAGATCGACGACTGGTTGCTTGGCACTGGAAGCGCCGCCGGCACTCGGCTGTTCGATCTCGCCGTCGTGCCGGAATTGGACCCGTCGGCGGCATATCTCGCGAAGGTCCATGCCGCTGGTAAGGTTTGGACCAAGCTGTTGCCGGTGATAATTGGCAAGTTGTTCCCTACCGGCATCCCCGACCGGAGTCTGCTCTCAAACAAGGATTTCTGCGATGCTCTAGGAGGCGAGCTAAAGCGCCTGGGCCTCACTCAACCAGATAACAGGACATATGATAGAGCGCGCAAGGCAAGTGAGAAGACAACGTTGGACAATTAGGTTGTCGCACCCTGTCGCTGCTCATTGATGAAAATCACCGCTTAAAATGAAAGAAGTGCTCCAAGAGCAATGTCGCTCTGGAGAACATCTATGCCTACCTTTAATGTCTTGCTTGGCCTAGCACTCAACGGCCATTACGAAGTCGAAGCTGATGATGCGGGCGACGCTTCCGAACGGGCGATGGACCTTTTCCGAAACGCCTATGACCTTCCGCATGACGGTGACATCGTCATCGATTTCGTCGGATTGACGGATGCTGAAGGCGAAGACGAAGAAAAGGGAGAAAGTGTGTCCGGTCCCGACGGCACGGGCCAATGATCCAGATGACCGAGCTTTCCCATCCCGCCCCAGATGCCGGCGCAATCGAACAAGCCGAAAAGTTCGTTAACGGCCTTTTCGGCAAGTGCCAAAGCCCCACCGTCATCCATCGGATCGAATATGGCGGAGCGATCATCCCGCGAACTAAAGCGGATCACCTGCACGGTGCGCTCACCGGTATGTCCAGCGTGCTGTTTCACTCAATGCTCCGTCAGATCGAGACCGGTGTTGGTGACCTGGATCGCCGCGAGAAGGTCCGCACCCTCATGGCCAATTTGCACTGGGAGATAAACGCCGACCGAGCGGGCGACGTCAAAGTCGTCGTCTACGCGAGTCGGAACAGCCCCGCTGTGTTCTTCGGCATTGATGGCCACTGGTCGGGTCAGCAGCGACCGACTTTGGTCTGGACTGGCCGGAACGGCGTCGCGCTTTCGGCTGTCAATTGTCAGACGATTATCGACGCCCCCTATGCCGAGCGAGTCGGTCGCGCGGCGGGGTTCACTCACCAGCGCATTCGGCTGGAGAACCGCTTCGCCGAGAAGCGGGTGCTGGCGGCCGCCGCAGGGAGGACGAGCGCATGACGGTCCTCACCGAAGCGGAATGGGAAGAACGATTTGTTCCTCTCATCAGACAGGATGAAGATTGCCTCCTGTTCGATGCCTACAATGCCGACGAGCGCGCATTTCTCGAGGCTGTTGGAAACAACAGAATCTGGACGCAGGTCGAGGCTGATGACGCCATCGAGTATGTTCCTGGTCGTTGGAAGATCAACGCTACCGGCTACATCGTCACTATGAATCCATGGGCGGACGATGAAGGCGATCTGGCGGTTGTGATCGAACTCGACATGGACTGTGAACGAGATGGGGAAGGCGTTCTTGGCACAATCGAGGATGGAGGAAGCCATGAGTAGGTCTCTGTCTCGCCAACGGGCCTGTGTGCGCGACCGCGACGTTGATATCTCTGGAGGCGACTTCTCGGACATTCCTGGCGGCCCTTGGAAGGCCGTGCCGCCTTCGAACTACGACAGCATTATGATCGTAGCTGTGGCCACGA
Source organism: Brevundimonas diminuta 3F5N (assembly GCF_900163625.1). Taxonomy (GTDB): domain Bacteria; phylum Pseudomonadota; class Alphaproteobacteria; order Caulobacterales; family Caulobacteraceae; genus Brevundimonas; species Brevundimonas diminuta_A. Next base: position 9,424 of record NZ_FUIE01000022.1, on the reverse strand, counting down.
GAAAGGAGTTGCGAGGTCGTGCTGGTGCTCTCGATTTTAGACCGTTTGGAGCCGAAGTCCGGTTGACAGTCGAGTATCGGGGGGTTCAATCTTATCGGTCCGAGTCAAAGCATATCTTCCACATGGTCAGCGAGGAGTTTGAGCTTCTCATGATCATCGACCTGGATGTAAGGGGCGGAATAATTGCTTGCCGGGGGAGCGAGAAAGCATTGCTCGACACTGTCCGGCAGGTAGATGCCGCATATTCGTCCGTTTTTTGAACGACATTTGGACCGGGTCAGCCAATGCTCACCCGGTCCAATCCCACCCTAACTCTCTGGTCAGGCGATGATAGCTTCGCCAATGAGGGCCGCCGGCGGTGTCATGGATGCGCGGAATTCCAAATCGGTCGCACTTCGTTTCGGCCGCCTCCGAGATGTGGGTGGGAACAAGAACGTTGCGATGCCCATGCGTCGCCCAAAGCATCCATCCCTTTGGGCCGGTTGTGCGGCGAAACTCCAGCAACGCGACTCCGCAAAATTCTCCGAAGGCCAACCGGCCCGCAGCAACATCGCCCAACTTGCTGCGTAGGCAGTTGCGATAACGCCTGGCCGCACCCAGGTGGTCGTTCATCGTGGTGAACGCACGAAGTTCGTCGTCGCCATCGCCGAGCGGATGCGGCGGTAGACGGTCAGCCCTGCGCACAAATCGGTGCACCAGCCGAGAGAGCGTCGAAGTCGGCCCCATATTAGCGATAGCCCCAGCTACCGCCTCGTCTGTGGCTCGCGAACAAACGCTTTGCGCGAAACTCACCGCTGAATTGAAACGCATCGCATCGACCGGCGTGTCGAGCCTAGTCAGCGTGTTCGCGTGATGCCAGCGCGCATCAAGGGCTGCGAGAATTTCCAGCTTGTTTCGACTTACGCGTCCACTGGCACGAAGCGCATCCACTGCGCGAGCATTCTTCCTGTCGGTGAGCAGCCCGTGGATCGAGAGGTAGTCCTGAGCACGATCCAAGGGCCTATCTCCAATGCGTTCAAGCAAACCGGGCATTCCCTCGGTGTCTTCCCGAAAGGCATGGCGCAAAATATCGCTGACACGGCCATGTCGGATTACCTCGGCCAGCGTTTCTGGAATAAGATCGCCCTCGGGATAACCGCCCCCGTTTACCTCGTGCACCGCCAGGGCTGCGAAGATGGCCTGACGCCGCGCCGGCGCAGCCGTCAGCACGCGCGCAATCACGCCGGGAACGTCATCGTCCAATTTCACGAGCGTATCGGTGGCCCAGCCCAGAAGCCCCTCACGCATAGGCGTCTTCCCACGGGAAGTGCTCTTGCCCGACGATATGGGAAGCCGCCCAACGCCATTTCCGCTCCTCGCGGTGGCTGAGCTTGTGGTCCATCAAGATGCGAGGCTCGGGGTTCGCCAGGTCCGCGACGATGGCTTTGACCGCAATAAGCTCGGGCATAAGAACAGGTTGGGTCTCAAACCCATCAGCTTCCACTGGCGGATCGACGAAGAGCCATTCCGTTGTGCTGAGCCACCGATGGCGCCCAGCGACGTCATTGAGGTAAGATTCAAACTCGATGCTGTCGATCTGGCCGTCAGAATCCTTAAGGACGCGAACGGCAAGGCAGCGCAAAGGCTCGTGACCCAAGCGAACTCCGTGATGCTTTGAAGCTTCACGGTCGCATGCAAGTCCAAGCCGTCAACCAGAATTAGCCCTTGCGGTTCTGCCCATACTGGCAACGAACCGCACCCCTCCAGTTCGCCATTCCCCTGACCCTACATCCCTGCGGCTTGCCGCCGGAGGCGCCATGCCCGTAAGTAGCGGCCATGAATCCCGTCGAGATCGAAGAAGCTGTATCCAAACTTGCACTTGAGCCGTTTGATCCGGCCGAGTTCCCCTTCCAGTTTCTGATCGCTTTCGACAATCCGCCGCCTACGATCAAGCGGCTGCGATCTGGCGCGACCAACCAGTCGGACGTGCCGGGCGGCGTGCTTCAGCGGAATAACATCCACATCGCCACATGCGCGCCGGGTGAGGTTGACGCGACCCTGAAGGCCCTACGCGATAGCCCGAAGACGACTTCGGCCAAGGCCAAGATCATTCTCGCAACGGACGGTGAGACGTTCCAGGCCGAAGACCTGAACGGCGGCGGCACTGTCGCGTGCAGCTATGCCGAGTTCCCCGACCACTTCGGCTTCTTCCTGCCACTGGCTGGGATCACCACAGTCAAGGAAATCCGTGAAAGTTCGTTCGATGTGAAGGCGACCGGACGCCTGAACAAGCTTTACGTCCAACTGTTGAAGGAGAACCCGGACTGGGGCACCGCCGAACGCCAATGCGACATGAACCACTTCATGGCGCGGCTGATCTTCTGCTTCTTCGCTGAGGACACGGACCTCCTCCTTACCGAGGGGCTTTTCACCAAAACCGTCGAGCAAATGTCGTCAGGCGACGCCGCGAACACCCATTTGGTGATCGGCGAAATATTCCGCGCGATGGACACCCCCCCTTTAAAGCGAGGTGACGCGGGCCTACCGCCCTATGCGGCGAAGTTTCCGTATGTGAACGGACAGTTGTTCTCCGGGAACACGGATGTGCCGACTTTCAGCAAGGTGGCGCGCAGCTATTTGTTGCACGTAGGAAGTCTGCCTTGGCAAAAAATCAACCCGGACATCTTCGGGTCGATGATCCAGGCGGTGACCGACGATGCAGAGCGCGGTTCGCTCGGCATGCACTACACGAGCGTGCCCAATATCCTGAAGGTGCTGAATCCGCTGTTCCTTGACAACCTGCGTGAGCAGCTTGAGGAAGCTGGGACCAACAGCCGGAAGCTGCTGAACCTCCGCAACCGGATGGCTCGCATCAGGGTATTTGATCCGGCGTGCGGTTCGGGCAACTTCCTGGTGATCGCCTACAAGGCGATGCGCGAGATCGAGTCGGACATCAACAAGCGGCGCGGCGAGCCTGACCGCCGATCGGACATCCCACTGACGAACTTCCGAGGCATCGAACTACGCGATTTCCCAGCCGAGATCGCGCGACTCGCTCTCATCATCGCCGAGTATCAATGCGACGTGCTTTATCGGGGTCAGAAGGAGGCGATTGCAGAGTTCCTTCCGCTCGGCGCGGAGAACTGGATTACCTGCGGCAATTCGTTGCGGCTCGACTGGCTGAAAATTTGCCCGCCGTCTGGGGTGGAGGTGAAGGTCACCTCGGATGATCTGTTTCACACCCCTCTCGATCAGGCCGAAATCGACTTTGAGAACGAAGGTGGTGAGACTTATATCTGCGGCAATCCGCCGTATCTGGGAGGCAAGAAGCAAGACGCGGATCAGAAGCAGGACATGCTTCGGGTAGCTGGGGGCCGCTATAATCCGGCAAACCTAGACTATATCTGTGCCTTTTTCACTAAAGCTATAGACCTCTTAAATCGTGTTGACGGCATCGCCTTCGTAACGACAAGTTCGATCTCCCAAGGGATACACGTCCCAACTTATTGGCCATACATACTTTCGTCCAAGGCATTCGTTTTCTTTTGCTACGAACCGTTCAAATGGGGAAATAACGCAGCGAACAATGCTGGCGTCTATTGCACTATTTTGGGGTTATCGAATGACGTTTCGCGCAAGAAGATAGTTTTCTTCGATGGAGGGAAGCGCGAAGTCGAAAACATAAACCCTTATCTGATCGCCGGTGACGACATTGTTGTGTCTGGTTTTTCTACCCCTATTTCACCTCTATCCAAGATGAACACTGGAAATCAGTCAGCAGATGGGGGGTTTTTGACGCTCGACGTCCAAGAGCGCGAAGCATTGCGGGCTGGTAACGCCAATGTAGACACACTCATTCGCCGCGTAAGCGGCACGTCTGAATTCTTCGACGGACGACTGCGTTGGGCCCTATGGATCGATGATGATGATCTCGGTCTAGCTAATGAGATCGGTCCAATTCGCGAACGCATACGGCAGTGCCGCGACTTCCGTCAGGGGGCAGGAGAGGTGGCCAGGACGCTTGCCGAGAAATCTCACCAGTTCCGATACAGGAACATGGCAAAAGGCATGGGGATGATAGCTCCACAAGTTTCTTCGGAGCGTCGAGAATATATTCCTTCAGGGATATTTGGGCGTGACCTTGTAGTCACACACAAGGCGCACGCCATATTCTCCGCAACGATGATAGATGTATGCGTATTCAATTCCCGAATGCACTTCGTTTGGGCGAGAACGCTTTCTGGTCGGTTAGGAAATGGGATCAGCTATTCATCAAATTTGGCTTGGAATACGTTTCCGCTCCCCAGACTAACTGAACAGAACAAGGCGGACCTCACCCGATGTGCCGCGAACATCCTTCTGGCCCGCGAGGTTCATTTCCCGGCGACTATCGCGGACCTCTACGATCCCGAGAACATGCCGGATGACCTGCGTCGCGCTCACGAGGCCAATGACGAAGTGCTCGAACGCATCTACATCGGACGTCGCTTCCGCAATGATACCGAGCGGCTGGAGAAGCTGTTCGAACTCTACACCAAGATGACGACCAAGAAGGCCGCGGCGTGACGGAGCCGGATCGCGTCTTCCTGCAAATGTGGGGTCCGACGCGCGAGCACCTGATCGCCAACCACCAATTCTATGTTGCACAAGCTCGCAGCCGGCTCCTCGACCAGTTTGACGACGAAGCGATGAAGGCAGACGCGCAGCGGCATTCGGATCAGTGGTTGGCACAGCGCGCTCAGCATTTCGATCCCGAACGAGACGATCCAGGTGCAAACTATGAGGCTGCCTACGACGAACACATCAGCTTCTACCTGAGCCTCGCCGGACTTCGTGACAGCACCCGTCTCAGCATCATCGCCGGCATGTTTCATGAGTGGGGGAAGCAGGTTCGTGACTGGCTCGGCACGGAGCTTGGTCACCTCGGCCTCAAAGAGCATGTGCACGCTGCCGTTTGGGCGGCGAAGGTCGATGATCTGGTGGACCTTTTTGAACGATGTGGTTGGCCTGTTCGCGACCAGAAATTTTATGCTCAGCTACTCCGCTGCCAACTTGTGGCGAACGTCTACAAACACGGGAACGGGCCGTCATTTGACGCTCTGAAGCAACTGGCACCGGAGCTTGTGGGCGGACGCGAGCGAACCGCCTTCTTTGTCTCGGCCCTCGACTATTCAGCCTTGGAAGTCGGCGACGACGACCTTGCTCGCTTCGCCGATGCCATCACCGGCTTCTGGACCGCCGTCCCCGAAAACATCTTCTTCTCAGAAGTGGGCGAGGCACCCAAATGGCTGGAAAAGGCCCTTCGAAAGGAGGGACACGCATGACGTTCGCTCGGGTAGCCTACAGCCAACTCAACTCGCGTCAGCAGGAGAACTACAACTTCCAGAAGGTCGCCGCGCGCATGGCCGACTACGGCTTCAATTGTTTGCGCCTGACCGACGACTGGCAAGGCGCGGATTTCATCGCTTGCCATATCGACGGTCAAACCTTCCTGAAGGTTCAGTTGAAAGGCCGGCTCTATCTCGACAAGAAATATGTCGGGAAGAACATCTATGTAGCCTTCACCCGAGGCGACGACTGCTTCGTCTACCCGCACGACGAGTTGCTTGCTGTTGTTCTGGCAAACGGGGCATTGAACGAACAGAGCGAACGGTGGCGCGACCACGGCCAACGCCACTGGCCGCAACCGCCCGTTTGGGCTTTGGCGTTTCTCGCTACATATCAACTTTGAACTGCGACGCACGGCAGAGGATGCAACGACTTGACCACGGCTAAACCGATCCCGGCCGTCAGCTTCACCACGGCGCGCACCGGCGCGTCCGCCAAGGCAAATGAACTCGGCATGCGTCCTATGCAGGAGCGCGCTTTCGCCAAGCGCGGCGAACAATACCTGCTGATCAAGTCCCCACCGGCGTCGGGTAAGTCGCGCGCGCTTATGTTCATCGCGCTGGACAAGCTGCACAACCAGGGCCTCAAACAGGCGATCATCGTCGTGCCCGAGAAATCCATCGGCGGCAGCTTCGCCGATGAGCCGCTGTCGCAGTTCGGCTTCTGGGCCGACTGGACGGTGAAGCCCCAGTGGAACCTCTGCAACGCGCCGGGCCCAGATGAGCAGCGCGTCGATCCATCGAAGGTGAAGGCTGTCGGTCAGTTCCTGGCCAGCGACGACAAGGTGCTGGTCTGCACCCATGCGACATTCCGCTTTGCCGTGGATCAGCGTGGCGTGGAGGCGTTCGATGGCCGGCTGATCGCGGTGGACGAATTCCACCACGTCTCAGCCAACCCCGACAATCGGCTCGGCGCCCAACTCGCCGAGTTCATCAGGCGCGACAAGGCGCACATCGTGGCGATGACCGGCAGCTACTTCCGTGGTGACGCCAACCCCGTGCTGATGCCCGAGGACGAGAACAAGTTCGAGACCGTCACCTACACCTACTACGAGCAACTGAATGGCTACGAGCACCTCAAGTCGCTGAACATCGGCTACTTCTTCTACAGCGGCCGATACCTCACCGCCATCGAGGCGGTGCTCGACCCGTCGAAGAAAACCATCGTCCACATTCCGTCCGTGAACTCGCGTGAGAGCACGGCGGACAAGATCAAAGAGGTGGAGCATATCATGCACTGCCTCGGCGAGTGGCTGGGTGCCGACCCTGTGACCGGGTTCCATCGTGTGAAGCTGGAGGACGGCCGGATCATCAAGATCGCCGATCTGGTCGATGATGGTGATCAAGCGAAACGCGCCAAGGTGCTGACCGCGTTGAAAGACCCGGCGCACAAGAACGACCGCGACCATGTGGACATCATCCTGGCTCTCGGCATGGCCAAGGAAGGCTTCGACTGGATTTGGTGCGAGCACGCCCTAACGGTCGGCTACCGCTCCAGCCTGACCGAGATCATCCAAATCATCGGTCGTGCGACGCGCGACGCGCCGGGCAAGGAAAGCGCGTCCTTCACCAATCTGATCGCGGAGCCAGACGCTTCGGAAGGGGCTGTCGTCGATGCCATCAACGACACGCTCAAGGCCATCGCCGCCAGCCTTCTGATGGAGCAGGTGCTTGCGCCACGCTTCAACTTCACGCCGAAAGATCACGGCGAGATCGAAGGCTTCGACTATGGCGACGGCGGTTATCAGCAAGGCAAGACCAACGTCGGTTTCAACGATCAGACGGGCCAGTTCCACTTCGAAATCGGCGGCCTGGTCCAACCAAAGAGTCCCGAGGCGACGCGCGTCTGCCAAGAGGATTTGAACGAGGTCATCACAGCCTTCGTGCAGGATAAGACCGCGCTCGAACGCGGCCTGTTCGACGAGGAGACGGTGCCCGAGGAACTGACACAGGTCCGCATGGGCAAGATCGTCCGCGACAAGTATCCCGACATGAGTGCCGAGGATCAGGAGGCGATCCGCCAGCACGCTATCGCAGCACTGAACCTTACGCAGAAGGCCAAGGAACTCGCTGCTGCGCCTGACACGCCCGGCGAGCCGAAGGCCAACACTGCCTTGTTGGATGGCGTCCGCCGGCTGGCCATTGAGGTCAAGGAACTCGACATCGACCTGATCGACCGCATCAACCCCTTCGAAACCGCCTATGCGGTCCTGGCCAAGTCCATGAACGAGGCGACGCTGAAGCAGGTCCAGTCGGTGATCTCGGCGAAGCGGACAACGCTCTCGCCCGAAGAAGCCAAGGACTTCGCTGGGCGCGCTGTGCGATTCCGCCGCGAACGTGGTCGCTCGCCATCCATCGACGCCGCTGATGAATGGGAACGCAAGCTGGCCGAAGGCGCCGCCGCCTTCATGCGCTACGACCGGGAAGGCAAGTATGGCTGACCTGAGCCTCGACGATCTCCGCGCCGAACTCGCCGACTTCGCTCCGGCCGAGACCAAGACGGCCACCTACACGCCACGCGAGGAGCGTATCATCGCGGGCTTCGAGGACATCGTGCGCTTCTTCGAGGAGCACGGTCGCGCGCCTCTGCACGGCGAGGATCGGGACATCTTCGAGCGGCTCTATGCAGTGCGCCTGGATCGTATGCGCGGTCTTGAGGAATGCCGGACCCTGCTTGCGGCGTTCGACAAGAACGGTCTCTTGAAAGCCGAGGCGGTGCCTGTAGAACCCGAGGAGATGAACCTCGACGCCCTGCGCGCTGAACTCGCCGGCGCCGACGATCAGGACATCACCAAGCTGCGGCACGTCTCGTCGCGGGAAGAGCGTCAGGCCGCCGAAGAGATCGCCGGGCGCGAGCGTTGCGAGGACTTTGAGGTCTTCGAGCCGCTGTTCGCCGAGGTTCAGCGAGACCTCGACGCGGGCGTTCGCGTCACCCGCCGCTTTGTTCGTGACGCCGGCTTCCAGAAGGCCGACATCCGCGTGGGCGACTTCTTCATCGTCGGCGGTCAGATCGCTTACGTCGCGTCTGTAGGAGAACCTATCAAGGCGCCGAACGGTGAGACGGACGCGCGTTTGCGCGTCATCTATGCGAATGGCACCGAGAGCGACCTCCTGCTCCGTTCGTTGCAGCGCGCACTCTATAAGGACGATGCGGGACGCCGCATCACTGAACCTGACGCGGGTCCGCTCTTTGGAGGTGTGGCTGAGGATGCGGCGCCCAGCCCAGTCTTCGGTAGTGAAGCCGATGAGGGCGAGATCGAGGACGGAACAATCTACGTTCTGCGTAGCCTCTCGGACCAGCCGTTCGTCGCGGAACACCGCGAGGTCTTTCACAAGATCGGCGTGACAGGCGGGGACGTAACCGCGCGCATAGCCGGAGCGAACAAGAGCGCGACCTATCTGCTCTCCGATGTGGAAGTTGTCGCCACCTACAGGGTCTACGGCGTCCAGTGCCGGAAGCTGGAAGCCCTCATCCACAGGGTGTTCGCGCCCGCGCTGATCGATCTCACCATCCCTGATCGCTTCGGCAGTGACGTGAAGCCGCGCGAGTGGTTCCTGGTGCCTCTGAGCGTGATTGACGAAGCAGTGCAGCGCATCCGCGACGGTAGCATCGTTCGGTTTAGGTATGACCCGGCTCTGGGGCGGCTCGTTCAATAGATAGACCCGCAGCTACCCGCTAAGGGGTCAACGGCCCAACACGGCTTCAACCGCGCTGCTGCTCCATCGCTCACGATCTTTCATGTGTTGAAAGAAGTGCTGTTCGAGGCCGGCAAGGTCGTCGCCGAAAGCGAATGGGAGATCAAGCCGGTCGAGAAAATCATACTGTGGCTGAGGCACGGGGCCACCAATCATTATCTCGCCCAACAAAATCACCGACAAAGCCTCGGTTGCCTCCAGCAGTGACCGGTGTGCCAAATCGATAGAGGCCAGTGACAGCGCAAGCGGCTTCAGCCCAGCCCGAGAGGAGTGGCTGGCGGCATGAGAAATGACCTTGTTGCGGTGGTGACGTGCCCCTGAGTTTTCATCCAGCGGCGACCAGAGTCCTTGGGTTAGTTACG
>NZ_FUIE01000047.1 GCF_900163625.1 Brevundimonas diminuta 3F5N | reverse complement strand
GGGCGAGACCCAGCCGGCCAAGGCCACCGGCGACGGCGTGCGTGAGCCGCTGAACGCATAGCGCAGGCCCAGCGTCACGGTGTGCGACTGGTCGTAATCGCCTTCCAGGGTGCCGAACGGAATGGCGCCGGCGCCCGACGTCGTCGTGTCGAACTCAGCGTCGCCGGTCAGATAGCGATAGGTCAGGTCGATGTTGGTGCGGTCGCCCACGGCCCAGGCCAGACCGGCGATCGCCTGAGCGGCGAACTTGGTCGAGCTGTCGTCAGCGGTCAGCGTCACCGCCGGAGTCTGGCGCAGACGGCCGACCGTGTCGACGTTGACGCGGTTCATACCGACGCCCAGGCCGACGAACGGACGGATGGTCCAGTCCGGCGAGCCGAAGTCGTACAGGACGTTGGCCATCAGAGTCGTCGACTCGATGTCGCCTTCCGGCGAGTGGCACGGGCCGGTGGCCGGCGTCAGATTGCACAGGCCTTGCGAACCCGAAACGGCGCGCACCGTGCCGATGTCGCCCGAGCGGTAGCCACCCTCGAGTTCAACGCGCCAGTTCGGGTTGAAACGGTAGCCCAGGCGAGCGAAAGCCGCCCAGCCGTCGTTGACTTCCCAGTTCCAGCTGTGGCCGGTCGCGGACGCTTCCGTGTTGATGTCGTCGATGATGTGGTAGCCGGCGTCGATCGCGCCGTACCAGCCATCGGGCTCAGCCGAAGCAGCGCCGGCCGACAGGGCCAGGGCGGCCGCTGCGCTCGACGCCAGGATCAAACTCTTGACACGCATAGGATGCGGCCCTCCGAGGTTATTGATAGGTGGGCGATTAAGTCACCGCCTGAGGCGACCCTTACCAGCGTCACCATAGCCGGTCGAGCACGAAACGCTCACTAGCAACTTCAAGCAACACAAGCGTGTTCCAAAAGCTACAAAAGCCAAGCGCCTCTTTAGCTCAGCGCAAGTGAGGGAGTGCCGTCTCCCAAGGTTCCCGCTTCAACGACCTGCGTAAAGGCAGAAACAATATGATACAATGAACTGGCGGGAGCAGCTTCATCAATGAAGCGGCCGTTTTCAAGCCTCTTATCTCGCCAAAGCCCATCATCAGTCAGATATGTCCAAACGGCGCGCTGAGCGCGAGCCGCCTCCAAAAGAAAACGATTCTCTTCTGACGGGCACAGATCAGCAAGAAGCAGGGAAGCTTTCAGCCACTCCGTCTGAGGCCATAGACGGGCACGCCGTATGCGGATCCCCCCCTCCTCATCTAAAGCATCCACGGCAACTTGGCCGCGCGCCCCCACCCCTTCCATCCCTCGGTCGAATAGAGTCCTAGCGGCCGTCAACCACCTCTGATCTCCACCGGGACGATGCAAGCGCGCCAACAACCAGGCCCACTCGAATTGATGGCCAGGCTCAATAAGACGCCCTTTCTCACCGAGAGCAGGCGTCCAGTCAGGCTCAAAAAATTCCCTCAACCGGCCGGTCTTTGAATCCATGAAAACGGTTGTGGCAAGGCTCGCAATCTGCTCGGCAAACGCACTCCATACCGGATCGCCACTAACTTCGAACCAAGCCAGGGCCGCCTCCAGCAGGTGCATATGGGCATTTGACTGGTACGGCCGCTCTCCGGTTTCGATGACCGCTCCATTGCCATCCATCCTTTCAAGCAAGCGCTTTCTTACCTCGTGAGCGACCGCCGCAGCGCGCCCATCCCAGTCGATGCCGGCCCTCTGAGCTGTCGCCAACGCAAGCAATAGAAAAGCTTGGTCATAGACACGGAAATCTTCATCCATAGGGGCGCCGTCATGCGCCACCAATGCCCGCATCAAACCGTCCGGGCGGAGGAAAGTTCGTTCCAGATACTCAAATCCCTCCGTGACGCTCTTCCGCCAAGGTCCCTGCCATCCAAGCAAGCCGGCTTGCGCAAAAGCATATATCTGCCGCGCCTGAACGTGTGCGCGTCGCTGCGCCGCTACGCTTCGCCCATCAATATTGAGCAATTCTGCGAACGCTCCATCCTCGGCCTGCCCTATAGACGACCAGAGCGGTAATGCGCGCAAACGCAACCACTCCCTGAAGCGATGCGCACCACTTTCCAACGCCTCTACTTCGGGTTGGACGAAATCGATATGCTGAGGAGAAGATTTTCGTAGACGCTCCACCACCTTTTTCACATCTTGAGCTCGAGACAGATCGCACACTAAGACAGCGTCGTCTTCAACCACGATAGCCAGATTGCGGACCCCCAGCGCCGCAACGACCACGCCTTCCGGCGCTCGCGCCATGCACCCCTCAGCGTCCTCAAAAATATGCCCGCCGAACTCCCCTTCGCCAGTCGCCGCAACCGCGTCCCAGGTCCCGAGATCCGACCACTGGAAATCGACCGGCAAAACCCAAGCCCGATGCGTACGCTCCATTAGAGCGTAATCGATCGAGATTTTAGGCGCAGAACGGAAAGCCGGTCCGAGTTCGAATATACCCCCAACACCACCTTCAATAGAAGCTCGCGCCGAATGAAGAACATCTGGCGCGCAATGCGCAAGCTCATCAATAAGAGTTTTAGCAGAAATAATAAAATTTCCACTATTCCAAAGAAAACCCTTATTCATGTAATCTTTAGCTACATCTTTATCCGGCTTTTCAACAAAATGCTTTACGGCTGAGAGACCATTAGCAGCTGGTTGAATATATCCATAGGAAGTCGAAGGCTCGGTCGGCTTGATGCCCAAGGTGACAATATGTCCCTTTAACGCAGCTTCGCCTGCCTTTCGTACTGCTTCGCAGAAGGCGCCATGATCCGGAATATGGTGATCTGACGCGACAAAAACGTTCACGCCGTCCGCGTCGTGTTGTTCCGTCCATGCTGCGGCCGCCGCCATAGCGGCTGCCGAATCCCGCGCCTCAGGCTCAAGCAAGATTTGAGCAACAACGCCGATTTCATGAAGCTGATCTAAAATAGCGCTGCGATGCGCCTGGCCGCCAATAACAATAATGCGCCCGCCGTCGGAAACCAGCGAATTAGTCCTTAACACGGCTTCCTGAAAGAGAGAGCGGTTACCTGAAAGCGGGATGAACTGCTTAGGCCTTGAAGGACGAGAAGCCGGCCAAAGCCTGGTTCCCGCACCGCCGCACATAATGACAGGATATAATCTCATGCGAGGATGCCTAATCTGAATCGCGCAGAAAGGAAGTACCCGATCATAGAATTACGAAAGAATGACGACCCTCGCTAACTTCAACAGCACCTTGGCCCGTGACTCCCGCCGTCCTTGGGGCTATCGAGCGCGCACGATGATAGAGACTGATCGGCAATCCGAGGAACGCGGCTGGGAAACGGCGAAGACGCTCGCCGAGGCCCTGCCCTATATCCAAGTTTATGACCGCGAGACCGTGGTCATCAAATACGGCGGCCACGCCATGGGCGAGAGCGCCGTGGCCAAGCAGTTCGCCGCCGACGTGGTGTTGTTGAAGCTGATGGGCGTGAACCCCGTGGTGGTCCACGGCGGCGGCCCGCAGATCAGCGCCATGCTGGACAAGGCGGGCGTGAAGTCGGCCTTTGTCGACGGCCTGCGCGTGACGGACAAGGACACCATGTCGGTGGCCGAGATGGTCCTGTCCGGCGCCGTGAACAAAGAGATCGCCCACTGGATCACCGTCGCCGGTAAGGAAGCCGACGTGCGCGGCGTCGGCCTGTCGGGCAAGGACGCCGGCCTGCTGACGGTCGAGAAGACCAAGCGCACCAAGCGCGACCCCGACAGCATGATCGAGCACGAGGTCGACCTGGGCTTCGTCGGCGAGCCGACCAAGGTCGACCCCAAGCTGATCAAGGGCCTGATCGCCTCGGAGACCGAGGACTGGGTGCCGGTCATCGCCCCCATCGGCGTGGCTGAGGACGGCCAGACCTATAACGTCAACGCCGACACCGTGGGCGGGGCCGTCGCGGGCGCCCTGCACGCCAAGCGGATGCTGCTGCTGACCGACGTGCCGGGGGTCAAGGGCGCCGACGGCGAGATCATCCGCCAGATGACGCTGGACGAGGCCCAAGGCCTGATCGACGACGGCGTCGCTACCGGCGGCATGATCCCCAAGCTGGAGACGGCCATGGCCGCCATCCGCGCGGGCGTCGAGGCCGTGGTCATCCTGGACGGACGTCGCCCCCACGCCATGCTGGTCGAGCTGTTCACCGAGCACGGCGCCGGCACCCTGGTCAGACGGAAGTGACGGGTTCGGCGTCGAAGACGGCGCCTGAAACCGCGCCTACTGAAATCGGCGCGGACCTGCGCCATGTGCGGTCCTGGGTCTTCGACCTGGACAACACCCTGTATCCGCCGGAGACGCAGTTCCTGCGTCAGGTGGAGCAGCGCATCAACCAGTATGTCGTGCGCACCTCGGGTCTGGAATCGGCCGAGGCCCTGTCGGTGCAGCGCGGTTATCTGCACGACTACGGCACCTCCCTGGCTGGCCTGATGATGCACTATGAGATCGACCCGCATCACTTCCTGGCCGAGGTGCATGACGTGCCGCTGGACGTGCTGACGCCCGACCCCGGTCTCCATGCGGCGCTGGAGCGGCTGAACGGCCCGCGCCTCATCTTCACCAACGGCTCTGCCGGTCACGCCGAACGGGTGATGGAGAAGCTGGAGCTGACGCCCTTCTTCGACGGGGTGTTCGCCTTGGAAGACGCCGACCTGATCCCCAAGCCGGACCCGCGCACCTTCCACAAGATGCTGGCGCGCTTCGGCGTCGATCCGGCCACGGCCTGCTTCTTCGAGGACACGCCCAAGAACCTGGAGCCGGCGCGCGACCTGGGCATGACCACCGTCCTGGTCGGAACCAAGGCCTTCACCGCCGAAGGCGACCATATCCAACACCGGGCCGCCTCCCTCGGCCCCTTCCTGACCACCGCCATGCTGGACGGAGATCCGCAATGACCGACCTGACCCACCTGGAATCCGTCATCGAGGCCGCCTGGGAAGCCCGCGCCGAAGTCTCCGCCGCCACGCGCGGCGAGGTGCGCGACGCCGTGGACACCGCCCTGGCCCTGCTGGACTCCGGCCAGGCGCGCGTCGCTTCGCGCGGCCAGGACGGCGTGTGGAGCACGCACCAGTGGCTGAAGAAGGCGGTGCTGCTGTCCTTCCGTCTGAACGACAACGTCATCATGCGCGCGGGCCACGCCCCGACCCTGCCGCTGTCGGCCGATCATCCGGTCGCCGTCGGCCCCTTCTGGGACAAGGTGCCCAACAAGTTCGGCGACTGGAGCGCCGCCGACTATCAGGCCGCCGGCTTCCGCTCGGTGCCGGGCGCGATCGTCCGCCGCGGCGCCTATGTCGGCAAGAACGTGGTGCTGATGCCGTCCTTCGTGAACATCGGCGCCTATGTCGATGAAGGCTCGATGGTCGACGCCTGGGCCACGGTCGGCTCGTGCGCCCAGATCGGCAAGAACGTCCACCTGTCAGGCGGCGCAGGCATCGGCGGCGTGCTGGAGCCGCTGCAGGCCAATCCGACCATCATCGAGGACGGCTGCTTCATCGGCGCCCGCGCCGAGGTGGCCGAGGGCGTCATCGTGCGCGAGGGCGCAGTCCTGGCCATGGGCGTCTATCTGTCGGCCTCGACCAAGATCGTCGACCGGGCGACCGGCGAGATCTTCCGCGGCGAGGTTCCGGCCTATTCGGTCGTGGTGCCGGGCGCCCTGCCCGACCCGAACGGCGGCCCGTCGCTGTATTGCGCCGTCATCGTCAAGCGCGTCGACGCCCAGACCCGCGCCAAGACCGGCGTGAACGAACTGCTGCGCGACTGACGGCACGACGTTTTTTCGCTCGCCTTCCGGATCGCTCAAGGGCCTAATACGCCCCAGGGATCGGGAGGAGGCGGAAGATGAAACGGTTGCGCTGGCGCCGGGCGGCGGTGTCGATCGGAGCCTTGAGCCTGCTGGCCTTTCCCCTGGCCGCCTGTGGAGGTGGCGGCGGCGGGGCTGGCG
>NZ_FUIE01000048.1 GCF_900163625.1 Brevundimonas diminuta 3F5N | reverse complement strand
GCGCTTCGTCTCAACCTCCGCCCCACCGTCGCTCAGCACGTTTTTACACGGCCTCGACCGGACGCGGTCTCGCCCGCCGGCGCCGCCGGCCTGACGCAACTGATGCCGGGCACAGCCCTCGACCTGGGTGTCAGGAACCGCTTCGATCCTGTTGAAAATCTGAGAGGAGGGGCGGACTATCTGGCGCGCCAGATCATCCGGTTTGGCGATCTGAGACTCGCCCTTGCAGCCTATAATTCGGGACCGGGCCGCGTGGCCCGTCTCGGCCGGGTTCCGGATATCGCCGAGACGCGCGCCTATGTCGTGACGGTCATCGACTGCTATCTCGCCCTGACTGCTGGGCGGAGCGTCACCAACGGCCGTCAGTGCCGGTCGGAAGGGGCGGCGCCATGACGCCTTCTGTTGTCGGCGACGAGGTCGACGCTCCGTCCGGCGACGAGGACCTGCTGACGCGCGCCGAAGCCTCGGCCTTTCTGGCGCTCATAGGGATACGCCTGAAACCGGCCACCCTGGCGCGGATTTGGTCGACGGCGGCAAACGGTCCGCCCTGTCGCCACATTCGCTCCAAACCCTATTATCCGCGCGGGCTTCTGCGTGAATGGGCGCGTTCCCAGATCTCGGATCTCAGGACCGGGGCGCCGCCGGCGGCCAAGCGACGCGGGGCGACCTCATGACCTTACCATCAAACGGCGAGGCGATTGAGACCGGCGGACGGGAGGATCGGCTGTTGCCCTGGGGGCGTGTCCGGGACATCGCGGGCATCAGTCGCACCACGGCCTGGCGGATGCAGCAGACCGGCGACTTTCCGGCGCCGGTGCCGGTATCGCCGGGGCGGGTCTGCTGGTGGGAAAGCGAACTCACGGCCTGGAAGGCCGTCCGGGGCGCGGGCCGGCCGCTGAAGCCGCCGTCGAGGCCGCGCCTGCCCGGCATGCCGCGTCTATCGCCGAAGAGGGGCGCCGCCGAGGCGCCGAAAGCCTTGGATCTGCGAGAGAACCCGCCGACGGTTTCGACCTCTAGGGAAGCGCTCGTCGAGGCGGCTCCAAGATTGCGCGGACGCAAGCGCGCTGCGCGGACCGCGTCGGCGGACCAGTTGGGTTTCGACTTCTAGGTTTTTTCCAGATCTCGTGACCGGCGGACGAACCTGACGCGTTCCTGTCCCTTGACGAGGACGGCGTCATACCCCGCGCTCAACCAGGCCCGGCTTTGGACATGGCGGGTGGTTTCGTTGTTTTCATTGGCCCACCATTGCGGACGCTCGGCGCTGCGCGGAAGCATGGCTCTCAGCACCAGTTCCAGGTCCCGGAAGGTCATCTCCACCGTATTCGACGTTTGGCGTCGGAGGTGTCGGGCCAGAGGATCATATTTGGACATCGACCGTCTTTATGGCGGCGTTTGGCGCGTCGCCAGTTTCTTGTAAGGAGGCGGTTTCAGGGCGCGGCGGTTAGGCCCCGATTAATCCGCTCAGGGTTGCAATCGGCAGGAAGAGACGGAGCGGTTGCGAGGGCAGGGGCGCGAAACCGTAGCCCTTGTAGAGCTCGGCGCGTTTGCCGACCTTGTCGGCATCGCCGCAGTCGAGCACGTCGAGCAGGACGACGGCCACGCCCAGGGACTCGCTGACCTTGTGGATGCGTTTGAGCGCATCGATCAGAAGGTCGCCCCCATATCCCTGGCCCTGGAAGCGAACGTCGACGCCGATCATGGAGATGTAGGCGGCGGGAATGGAGCCATGACCTGGTCGGGTCCTGGCGAACCTGTCCGGAAGCTCCGCATAGTCGACGGCGTGGGCGTTGAGGGCGTAGAAGCCGATCAATCGACCCTCGGGATCCGTCAGGACCCAGACCCGGAGATTGTCGGCCTTGGCCAGCTTGTTGGCGGTCTTCTTGAAGAAGTTGTCGACCTGTTCGACGCCGCAGGAAAAAACCGTTCGATCGTGTTTGTCGGGATCGAACGGCTCAATGATGTTGCGGGGCGCGACCTCGTCCTGACTCACCGGCCGGTGATCGTCTTGTCGTGGCGGGCGAAGGCCGCGCGCAGCTTGTCCGTCGGCTCGGGCGGGGTTTCCAGGGCCGAGAAGAAGGCGTGGTGATCCACGCTCGCCAGGCGCGTGTGTTCGTGCGCGGCGATGGTGAGGAGGGCGGATTGATAGGCGGCGTTCATGGCGAAGGCGGTTTCGTCCACGCCGCTTAGCGCGGCGGCGCGCTGAATCGTCTCCTTGATCCGCGGCTTGGTGCGGAAATTCATCCGCTCGCTGCTGCGTTCATCGATCTCGCCGACTTCGTCTCGGAAAGCGAGCATGGGGGCCTCCTCTCTTCCTACAGAGGGATCATGTACGCCGATTGGACGTACAAATCAATCTGAAGCCTGGGTGGGCGGGTTCGCAGGAGGCGTAGATCCATCAGAGAGAAGCTTCGGGTCCGGCTTGCGGTTCGGGTCGAGCGACGATCTTATCAAGCTTGAGCACGCGGTGCGTGCGCAAGGAATGGGGCGTCGGCGTGAACACATTGAGTCTTGAGGCCATGGCGGAGCAGCTCGAACAGAGCGGCGAGTACCGGGTGTTGCGCAAGCTCTCGCCGGGGCTGGTGGTCGAGGCGTCGGACGGGGGACCGGTCCGCCGCGGTCTCTATGTGGACGTCGAAACCACGGGGTTGGATCCTGAGAAGGATGAGATCATCGAACTCGCCATGGTCCCGTTCACCTATGGAAGCGACGGGCGGATCACCGAAGTCGGCGAGGCCTTCGAGGGGCTACGCCAACCGGCTGAGCCGATCCCGGCCCACATCACGGCCATCACGGGGATCGACGACACCATGGTCGCGGGTCGGAGCATTGATTCCGAAGAGGTCGCGCGCTTCGCGGGGCAGGCGGATCTGATCATAGCCCACAACGCCGCCTTTGATCGTCGTTTCCTGGAGCGCTTTTGCCCGGTCTTCGTGACCAAGCCCTGGGCCTGCTCCATGACCCAGATCGACTGGGGCGACGAGGGCCATGAGGGCGTCAAGCTGGCCTATCTCGCCATGGGGGTGGGGTTCTTCTACGACGGACACCGCGCCGTGCATGATTGCGCCGCCGGGATCGCTCTTCTGGCGTCGAAGCTGCCGCGCAGCGGCGAACGGGCCTTGGCGCGGCTGCTGGAGCGGGCGAGGGCGCCGACCTGGCGCATCTGGGCCGAAGGCGCGCCCTTTGATCTGAAGGATGTTCTGAAGGCGCGGGGCTATCGTTGGAACGCAGAAGGGCTTGGCGGGCCCAAGGCCTGGTTCACGGATGTCTCGGAGGCCGACAAGGCGGAAGAACTCGACTTCCTCGCTCGCGACATCGGCCTGGGCGACCGTGAACCCCTGGTTCGCCGGGTGAGCGCCTATGATCGGTTTTCCGAGCGGTGTTGATGACGGATTGTCCAACATTGTTTGCTCAAACGGCAGGCTAGATCTTCACCAGGTGAGGGAATCGGCTAGGCAGGCCGTGACTGATGAAGCGATGGGCGGCGGGCATGACCGGCGAGTTTGATTTTCTAAAACAGCGGCCTGAGTTGGCGCGGGCCTGACGATGAGTGTGAACAGCGTGCCTGCCGTCATCGCAATCGAGCCCCGCCTTGAAGGGGAGGAGTTTACGCTGCGCGATGCATTCGCGGGCGAGACCCTGACGCCCGGCCAGGAAGAACTCATTGCAGAGCTTGAGCGCTTTCTGTCTGACGACGCAGCCGACGTCTTCCTGCTGAAGGGCTACGCGGGCACCGGCAAGACCTTCATCACCAGGGGGTTGGGGCGATATCTAGAGGCTCAGGGCCGCACGTTTTGCCTTATGGCGCCGACAGGCCGGGCCGCCAAGGTGATCGCCGCCAAGAGCGGATTTGACGCGGAGACCCTCCATAAGAAGGTCTACGACTACACGAAATTTTCTGAATACACGGACGACGGCGTGGTCGGGTCCGAGACCTTCAAAGCCTATCTGGAGATCGCGAAGAACGATCTTCCCGCCAACACCGTCTTCATCGTGGACGAGGCGTCGCTGGTGTCCGACGTCTATCAGGAGGGAGAGTTCTTTCGCAGCGGGTCGGGCTATCTGCTGAAAGATTTTCTGACCCACGTCGGTCTGGATCACAATGACCACGACAAGAAGGTCATCTTCATCGGCGACGCCGCCCAGTTGCCGCCGGTCGATATGGCCTTTTCGCCGGCGCTCGATGAGGTCTATCTGAGAAAGACCTATGGCGTCGCCGTCCAGGGCTATGAGCTCAAGGACGTGGTGCGCCAGAAGGCCGACAGCGCCGTCATGCGCAATGTCCAACCCTTGCGCGACGCGCTAGAGGTCGGGATCTTCAACAAGATCGGCTTCGATTTCGACGGGGCGGAGGTGTCCAGGCTCGCGGCTGAAGACCTCATGTCGGTCTACTTCGAGTCTTGTGATCATGCGGTCAATGCAAAGTCGGTGATCATCTCGCGATCGAACGCCGAGGCCGCGGAGTTCAATCGTGCTGCGCGCCAGATCTTCTTTCCGAGCATGGAGACGGTCGCCGCCGGCGACAAGCTGATGGTCGTCAAGAACACAAGGATCGACGGTCAGTTCATTTCGAACGGCGATTTCATCTGGGTGAAAGAGGCCGGCGCGACGGTCGAGACCAGAGAGGTCGCTCTCAAGCGCAAACACCCGGACACGCAGGAGATCGAGACCATCACGGTCGCGCTCGCCTTTCGCGAGGTTCTCGCCGGATTGAGGGATTTGTCAGGTCGTCCCTTCTTCTTCCGGACCAAGATCCTCGAGAACCTTTTGTACGACAACAGCCCGGGGCTCGGGTCCGACGAGCAGAAGGCGCTCTATGTCGATTTCCGTACGAGGAAACGTCACCTGAAGCCGGGCGACGCCGCCTTCAAGCTTGAGCTTCAGAGCGATCCCTACTTCAACGCGCTGAGGGTCAAGTTCGGCTACGCCCTGACCTGCCACAAGGCTCAGGGCAGCGAGTGGGAGCATGTCTTCGTCAGTTGTCCCACGACGCAAAATCCGTTGTCGGCGGACGCCTTCCGTTGGCTCTACACCGCTATGACGCGCACCAGCGACCGCGTCTATTTGATCAATCCGCCGCACAGGACCCTCGGCGGCGATATCGGCGTGGTGAGCGGCGGTCAGGGGACGCGGCCGCCCGGGAGCGCTGATTCGGCTGGGACGTTCGGATTGTCGGAGGAAGACGGCGCCCTGTTCGCCATCGTCTGTCAGGTGCAGGTCCTGCTGGATGGGACGGGAATCGAGATCGAGTCGATCATCCACAATCAGTACCAGGAAGCCTATTTCTTCCGTCGCGGCGAAGAGGCTGCACGGCTGAACATCGCCTATAACGCCAGGGGCAGGGTCAAGAGCGTGGCGGCGGTTCAGAAGGGGCCGTTGAGCGAGGAACTGGCGCGACGGCTCGGCGGCTTGACCAATCGGCCGCTGCCGACGGGAACCGGCGCCGTGGAGGCCGGCGGCCTCAGTCGTCCCTTCCTTCAGGAATACCATGACCAGCTCGAGCCCATGCTGCGGGAGCGCCGGATCAGGGTCGCGAGCCTGACTGAGCGTCCCTGGTGCGTGCGTTACGCCTTCGAGCGTGACGGCGAGGTGGCGACGATCGACATCTGGTACAACAACAAAAGCAGGCTCACGAAGTGCCAACCCGTCGACAACGCCTGCACCGTCGGCCCCTTGCTCCCTGAGGTGGTGGACCTGCTGACGGGTGGGATGAAGGCGTGATCTCGTCCAAGGCCATTTTCGAAACACGAAGGTCCGGAGACCTTGAGGCGGCCTACGCCATGGGTCTGGAGCGCATGGGCGCTCCGGACCGGGACGCCTGGGATGTTCGCGCCTTTGGCTGGGTGTTGGTGGACCTCGTCAAGAAGCTTGCGGCGGATCCTGGGCCGGAACTGAACCGTTATGCGGACGAACTTCGCCAACTGGCGGTGCCGCCGGACGACGACCTGCTGACGAAGCAGCGCGGTTACGCCTTGAGCCTGCTTCAAGAGGGGGCGAAGGACCTCCAGAAGGCGAGGGCCTTGAGCCGCGACGGCGAGCATCGGCAGGCCGTGAGGATCTATGCCGAGGCCTTTGAACGCGGCGCGCTCGATCCCTCGAACCATGCGAACTACGGGTGGGATCTGTTTAAGGCCACGCGTCAACTCACCCAGCAGGGGGCGCAGGATCAGTGGCCTGCGGCCGTTGTTGGAGAGGCCAAGCGATATCTCGGCGCCTATATGAAGCTCGATGTCGAGCGGCCCTCCATGCTGCACAGTTGCGTCTTGCAGCAGGCGCTCCGCCTCGCCTCGGGCGGTCACCTCAAGGTCATGGTGTTCGCCCGGATGTGGGGTCTGGAGCATCTGCGCGAAGAGGATTTCGAGCGTTATGTCGCGGAGGACGGGAAGTCTCGTCAGTCCTTGGCGGAGACGGTCGTGCAGCAGGCGGCCAAGGAGGCTGCGGCATCTGGGCAGGCTGGCGATCTCGACTACATCCATCCCTTCGTCGATCAGGCGATGGCGCGCTTCCCCGACAATGTCTGGCTGAAGCTCAACAAGGTGAAAATCCTGCGTGCGCTCGGGCGGCAGGAGGATGCACGGGCTCTGGCGATCGACTTCGCGCGGACCAAGTCCGGCGAGTACTGGGCATGGGAACTGTTGGGCGACCTGGTGACGGAGGCCGAGCAGCGCATCAGTTGCTATTGCAAGGCTCTCGTCTGTTCCCAGGACGATGCTTTCGTCGGCGGCGTGCGCTTGAAGTTGGCGCGCGTTCTGGCCGATCTCGACCATTTGGCCGAGGCTAAGGGCGAGGTGATGCGCGTCATCGACTACAAGACGCGTGCGGGTCACAGGCTTCCTACCGAGGCGAGAGAACTGTCGCAGGCGTCCTGGTACGCCGAGGCGTCCTCAGCGGAGCCGTCGGCGGCCTTCTACGCGCGCTTTGCGCCCCAGGCCGATGAAATGCTCTTCAGCGCCCTGCCGTGGATCGACGCCTGCGTGGGCGAGCGATTTACGATCGAAGGGCAGGAGACCAAGCCGCGCCGCAAGCTCTATCTGCGGTCGTCGCCATTCCCCCTTGAAGTCAGCGTTCCTGAAAGCAGGTTGCGGCTCAAGGCCATGTCGGTCGGCCAGGCCGTC
Organism: Brevundimonas diminuta 3F5N; assembly: GCF_900163625.1. Lineage (GTDB taxonomy): Bacteria > Pseudomonadota > Alphaproteobacteria > Caulobacterales > Caulobacteraceae > Brevundimonas > Brevundimonas diminuta_A. The sequence continues at coordinate 2,794 of NZ_FUIE01000048.1, read as the reverse complement.
AAGGTGAAGGCAGACCATGAGGCCGATAGCGGGCGCGTTCTTTTGCATGCGGCCGCGCTTCGGGAGGAGGGGTCTGATTTCGACGTCTTTGCGGAAACGATCGGCGTGATCGACCAGGTCAACGCCGACAGGGGGGTTCTGCACTTCATGGCCGGTGTGGACGCCCACGGGGTCTATCCCTTGGCAGAGTACGCCGGGGCTGTGGTTCTCGGCGGCGGCGTAGCTTTGAGGCTCGCCCGGTGCCGCTCCGCCAAGCGCGGCGTCTTTGTCCGAGCCCTGACGGCTGCGCCTTCGACGGAAACGCCAGGGGCCAAGATTTATCGCACCTTTAAGGAAACGGTCCGCGTGGACAAGGGCATGGGGTTCACCGAAGGCGGGATCTTCATTCCGCCCGATGTCGTGGCGGCTCATGATCTGAATGACGATGATCTCGTGTCAGGGAGCGCTGTCCTGAGCTTCAACAAGAAGCGCCAGACCTGGGGGTGGCGAGCGATCCTTCTCGGTTAGTTGTTCCGATTAAATGGGATGCGAACCTCGATCTTCTCTCCCAACATGCGGTCGACGGTCCGGGGGGAAAGCTGCCCGCGCTGGATGATACGCAGGGCCGCGCTGCCAAAACCCAGGCCTGGAGGGTCTTCGGCGAGGATGCGACAGTCCGATGGCCTGCCGTTTGAGGCTGCCGTACATTCGACCGTGGCCGATCCATCGACATTGCGATCTAGCGCTCTTTGCGGAAAATCGGCTTCAGTCGGACGTGGCGGTCGCGACCATTCGAGGGCGGAGGGGTTCGCAGACGGCGCGCCGGCCAAGGCGAAGGGGTTGGTCGGTATGTGCGCCAGGCGCTGTCGTTCTCGCTCCTCAGCATCACGCTGTCGGCGAACGGCGGTGATGCATTCGCGCAGGCTCCTGACGGCGATGGCGCTGCCTTTGAGGTTAAGGCTGTCGACCAGTGTTTCGCCGTTGAAAAATTTCAGGTTGTCGCCCTGGGCGAAATCATCGAGGAATTCGGCGGGCATGGGCATCGTGAACCCGCGCTTATAGCTATCTGAGGTGCTGCCTTTCGCCCCGGCGCCGGCGTAGCGGGTTCGTCCCACTTCAAGCGCCATGTCGGGATACTGACGGTCCGGTTCGGTCGTCCAATTGCTGTTGGTTGCGAGAACCATGCTGGAGCCGTCCAATTCAACAGTGACGACCAATTCCGTAGCGCCCTCGCCTTCATACTCCAGATAGGCCAGGCAACGATCTGGTCCTCGAGCTACATCCCAGTCGCCTTGTGAGGGCCAGGTTGTGACTTGGGCCGCCAAGGCGATGGCGTAGATCAATCCAAACATGCCTTCCCCCGAAGTCTAGAAGATTGAGAATACTATCATGGCCGTAGGATTTGCGTCAGACCGACTTGGCGCCGGCGTGAGAGCGGGCGAAAGTTCCGTATGATTTTCTCCAGACGCGCCTTGCAGAGTCGTCTCGATGATCTGCGCATGCAGTTCGCCGACGACGTCGCCGATGGCCTGGCGGCTCGGCTGAACAGGCCGGGCAAGGATCGACTGGCGGCCATGTGGGAGGTGGTCGTCCTTCAGGCCTTTGCAGGCTTGGGCGAACTCCGACATGAGCGGGAACTCACTTCAGGAAGGCGCCCGGATATTGATTTTGAGGGACCTGTGGTGTCCTTCGTCGCTGACGTGACGACTGTGTCAGACGAGGGATTGGACGAAACCAATCCCTACTTCGAACTTAGCCAGGCTTTGGAGCAAGTAAAAACGCGCCTTGGCCTTCCGATTGGAGGTCTCGATCTTCAGGTTCACTCGCTGGAGGAGGTGACCGCAAGAGGATCTCGGCGCCTTCTTCGGCTCCCTCCGCGGCCTAGAATTCAGGAGTTTGTTCAAGCGACCATAAAGCCTTTGCTTCAGACTCAAATCGCCGAAGGCGCCGAAGTCCTGCGGATCGCGTTCGATGACGAAGACGTCGGGGTGGACATCACCATTGATCCTCGTCGATCCCCGTATAGCACAGGCGGATATGCCGCTTACGCCTCTCCTACGATCAAGGACCGCAATCCGTTGTATGGGGCGCTCAAAGCCAAGGCGGGACAGCTTCGAGGCGCCCCGGGCTACACGGGGATTATTGTCGGCGACGCACATTCCGCTTCGCTCCGACCGAACGCTTTTGACCGGCGCACCATCACCTCCGGCGAAATCGCCCGGGAGTTTCTGCGCCAGCATTCATCGGTCGATTTTGTTCTGCTTTTGACGATATCGGAGGAGCAGCAGGGTTTCGGGACCGACCGTCCGACGCGGTGGATCGATCCGCTTTTGGTCGTACGGGACGACGACGCCAGAGCGCCTAGCCTGCAAGAGCTTGCGCTAGAGGCGATCGCGCGGATGCCGACGCCCATTAGGATGCCCATCAACGCCGCGCTCAGGGCTCGCGAGCCTGGATACGATCTTGGATTTCATGGAGGCTACAGCATGAACGCACGGACGATCAGGATCAGTTCCCGAGAGTTGGTCGAAATCCTGGCGGGTAAGAGAACCCTGGCGGACAACGGCGCCAAACATGTTGAGAAGGCTCGCGCTCTAGGGCGAAGCCAGCCCAATCACGCCCAGGCGGCCTTCGATCGAAACCTGCGGGAAGGTCGATTGCCGGACATCATCCAGGTCATAAAGGCAGGCGAGAACGAGGAGGACGACTGGATCGAGTTTCGTTTCGGAGAGCCCGATCCTGCGATCTCCACGTTTCGATAGACCTCGTCCCGAGGCTCCCGACTCTGGTTGGGCTGGCTTCGCCCTAGAGCGCG
>NZ_FUIE01000076.1 GCF_900163625.1 Brevundimonas diminuta 3F5N | reverse complement strand
ATGGCCAAGGAAAAGTTCGAACGCACGAAGCCGCACGTGAACATCGGCACGATCGGTCACGTTGACCACGGCAAGACGACGCTGACGGCGGCGATCTCGATGACGCTGGCGAAGGCCGGCGGCGGCAAGGCGATGAACTACGCCGACATCGACAACGCGCCGGAAGAAAAAGCGCGCGGCATCACGATCAACACGTCGCACGTCGAGTATGAGACGGCCAACCGTCACTACGCGCACGTGGACTGCCCGGGCCACGCCGACTACGTGAAGAACATGATCACGGGCGCGGCTCAGATGGACGGCGCGATCCTGGTTTGCTCGGCTGCTGACGGCCCGATGCCGCAGACGCGCGAGCACATCCTGCTGTCGCGTCAGGTCGGCGTTCCGGCCCTGGTGGTGTTCCTGAACAAGGTCGACATGGTCGACGACGAGGAACTGCTGGAGCTGGTGGAAATGGAAGTGCGCGAGCTGCTCAGCTCGTACCAGTTCCCGGGCGACGACCTGCCGGTCGTCAAGGGCTCGGCCCTGGCCGCGGTTGAAGACCGTGACCCGCACATCGGCGCCGAGCGCGTTCTGGAGCTGATGGCGGCGGTCGACGCCTACATTCCGCAGCCGGAACGTCCGATCGACATGCCGTTCCTGATGCCGGTGGAAGACGTGTTCTCGATCTCGGGCCGCGGCACCGTGGTGACGGGTCGCGTCGAGCGCGGCATCGTCAAGGTCGGTGAAGAAGTCGAAATCGTCGGCATCCGTCCGGTTCAGAAGACGACCTGCACGGGCGTTGAAATGTTCCGCAAGCTGCTGGACCAGGGTCAAGCCGGCGACAACGTGGGCGTGCTGCTGCGCGGCACCAAGCGTGAAGACGTCGAGCGCGGCCAGGTGCTGTGCAAGCCGGGTTCGATCACCCCGCACACGAAGTTCGTGGCTGAAGCCTACATCCTGAACAAGGAAGAAGGCGGCCGTCACACGCCGTTCTTCACGAACTACCGCCCGCAGTTCTACTTCCGCACGACGGACGTGACCGGCATCGTGCGCCTGAAGGAAGGCGTCGAGATGATCATGCCGGGCGACAACGCCGAGCTGGACGTCGAGCTGATCACGCCGATCGCGATGGAAGAGAAGCTGCGCTTCGCCATCCGTGAAGGCGGCCGCACCGTCGGCGCCGGCGTCGTGGCCAAGATCGTCGAGTAATCGACGGGCGGCCCTTGAGGTCGCACAGTAAGTGTAAGCGTAAGCGTA
>NZ_FUIE01000089.1 GCF_900163625.1 Brevundimonas diminuta 3F5N | reverse complement strand
CGTCCGCCGGGATGAGCGGGTGAAATGATCGCACGTGACCTGCGAACCGCCGTCGGCTAAGGCTCACACCATGAGCGATACGCCCAAAAAAGGCTGGTTCCAGCGGCTGAGCGAAGGCCTGTCCCGGTCTTCGAAACAGATGACCGATCAGGTCGTCTCGACCTTCGTGAAGGAGCCCCTCTCGGAAGAGGCGCTGGAGCGGCTGGAGGAGCATCTGATCGAGAGCGACCTCGGGCCCGCCGCCTCGGCCCGCATCGTCGAGCGCTTCCGCGAGCTGCGCTTCGGCAAGACCTCCGACGAGCGCGAGATCAAGGAGGCCCTGGCCGAAGCCGTGGCCGCCGAACTGACGCCGCGTCAGGCGACCTTCGACCCGCTGTCGGGGCCGAAGCCCTACGTCGTCCTGTTCGTCGGCGTGAACGGCTCGGGCAAGACCACGACCCTGGGCAAGATCGCCTCGGACCTGACGGCCAAGGGCGCCAAGGTGATGATCGTCGCCGGCGACACCTTCCGCGCCGCCGCCCGCGAACAGCTCAAGGTCTGGGCCGACCGCGCCGGCGCCCATTTCGAAAGCCGCCGCGACGGCGCCGACGCCGCCGGCCTGGCCTTCGACGCCTTCGCCAAGGCGAAGGAAGAAGGCTTCGATGTCGTGCTGATCGACACGGCCGGGCGGCTGCAGAACAAGTCCACCTTGATGGACGAACTGCTGAAGATCGTGCGCGTGCTGAAGAAGGTCGACCCTGACGCCCCGCACGAGACCCTGCTGGTGCTGGACGCCACCGTCGGCCGCAATGCGCTGGAGCAGGAAAAGATTTTCGGCCGCACCGCCTATGTCTCAGGCGTGGTGATGACCAAGCTGGACGGCACCGCGCGCGGCGGCGTCCTGGTGCCCGTGGCCCAGGCCTCGGACGCCCCGATCAAGCTGATCGGCGTCGGCGAAGGGGTCGAGGACCTGCAACCTTTCGACGCCCGCGCGTTTTCCCGATCCCTGGTCGGGCTTGAGGACTGAAGCGTATGAGTGAAGCGACCGAAACCAAGCGCCCGCAATGGATTCGTCAGGCCGTCGACTTCGGCGCCCTGGTCGCCTTCATGGCCGCCTATTTCATCACCCGTGACATGATCAAGGCCACTTGGGTTCTGGTCATCGCCTCCATGATCGCCCTGGCGGTCGGTTTCATCCTGGAGCGGCGCCTGGCGCCCATGCCCCTGATCACCGGCGGCTTCGCCCTGGTGTTCGGCGTCCTGACCATCGTCACCGACGACGACCTGTTCGTGAAGCTGAAGCTGACGGTGCAGAACGGCCTGCTGGCCGCCGTCCTGCTGGGCTCGCTGCCGCTGAAGAAATACCCGTTCAAGGCCCTGCTGGGCTCGGCCATCAAGGTGACGGACGAGGCCTGGCGCAAGCTGACCTTCCGCTACGGCCTCTACTTCCTGGCCGTCGCCATCGCCAATGAGGTGTTCCGCAGCCCGACCGCCGTCACCGCCATCTGGTCGGCCTTGAACCTGGGGACGCCCGATCCGAACGGCGTCTGGACGGCCTTCCGCGGCGTGCTGTGGATCGCGGCCTCCATCTTCGGCCTGTCGCAGGTGCCGCTGATCCTGAAGAACATGACCAAGGACGAAGAGCCCGGCCCCGTCTCTCCCGACACCGGCCTCTGATCCGAAAGCGTGGGCCATAAACCGGCCCACCTCCCCTACGCGCTCCAATCGGGCCTCAAGTAGGGCGAAGCCCGTTAGGCCCGCCAACAAAGGCCTCAAGCAGCGCGAACGCGCGGTAGGCCCACTTAAATGTCTTCAAACCGTCAGCCTTAACGTCGTCAAAGCGTTAAGCCAGACTGTTAGCTGTTGCAGCATCATCCGGCCACGGCCGGTATCGGGCTGTTCGGGAACGAAGACGATGATCAAGTCGGGCAAGCAGGCGAAGATCAAGGGCGGGCTGGCGGAATCGCCCAGCCACCTGATGCACCGGGCGCTGCAGTTGGCGCTGGACATCTACGCCGAGGAAGCCGGGCCGGACGGTCTGACCCAGCGCCAGTTCGCCGTGCTGGAGGCCGTGGCCGCCCGCTCGGGCCTGACGCAGACCGATCTGGTCAAGGCCACCGGCATCGACCGCTCGACCCTGGCCGACCTGGTGGCGCGCATGACGACCAAGGGCCTGCTGGAGCGCGAACGCTCGACGCTGGACGCCCGCGCCAAGGCCGTGCGCCTGTCGCCCGAGGGCGAGGCCGCCCTGCTGGCCGCCCGCCCGCGCGTCGAGGCCGCCGACAAGCGCATCATGGGCCTGCTGCCCAAGTCCAAACGCGACAGCTTCCTGGACCTGTTGTGCAGCCTGTCCGACGCCGCCGACGCCGCGCCCGAACAGGCCCGCGCCGACATCAAGGCGGCGAAGAAAGCCGCCAAGGACGCCAAGAAGGCGGAAAAGGCCGCGCGAAAGGGCGACGGCAAGGCCGACGGACGCGGCAAGAAGAAGAAAAAGGGCGCGCCTGAAGCCGCTGCAGACCAACCGCAGACCGACGCCGCGGCCGAAACCGTCGTGGTCCCGCTCAAGGGCGCCGCGGAAGGCTAAGTCCTCCCCTTCCGCTAGGGCGGCGGTTGCAGCCAAAGCCCTGGGTCCCGGTCTCCGCCGGGATGAGCGGATATTGAGGCTGCCGCCTAAACGCGGATGTCGAGCAGGGAGCCGGGGCGTTGCAGGCGCGACGCCGGCGCCGCCTGTTCAACCTGAGCCGAAACCGCCGCAACCGGACGCGCCGTCTCTTCGACCGCCGCCGGCGCCGCCAGCCCCATGGCCTGGCGGAAGAAGGCCGACTGGGCCGTTCTCAGGGCATGGGCCGCACCGCCCGCCTGGGGCGGAAAGGCCGGCCGCTCGGACGAAATCGCGGACATGGGCCAAAAATGCCCGCCCTTCGTCTAGATATGGTTAACGTCCGATTCACCCTGTTTAGGGTGCTCGCCTCAGCGCGCGGGGGCGTTCAGGGCGTCCGTCAGCTTCTTCAGGTCGGCGTCCGTCAGGATCGGCCCTGAGGACTTGGCGACAATGGTCCCATAGGCGTCGACGGCGAAGCTCTCGGGCACGCCCGAGACGCCCAGGTCCAGCCCCGCCCGGCCCTCGCGGTCGACCAGCACCAGGCGATAGGGATCGCCCAGCTCTTCCAGGAAGGCGTCGGTGGCGACGGGGTCGTCCTTATAGGCCACGCCGACCACGGCGATCCCCTGTTCCTTCAACGTCATCAGGTGCGGATGCTCCAGACGGCACGGCGCGCACCAACTGGCGAACAGGTTGACGATCATCGGCTTGCCGACACCCGCCGTCTTCAGGTCCAACAGGTCGTCGCTGGCCTTGCCGTCCGCCAGGACAGGCAAGACCGTCGTTTCCGGGATCGGCTGGCCGACCAGGGCGTCCGGCTTATAGGTCGGGCCGGCGGCGGGATCGCCCGCCATCCGGTCCATCTGCGTCATCAGGAAGACGCCCAGCGCCGCCAGGACGACGATAGGCGCAAGGGCCAGCCAGCGTTTCATTTGCGTGCGGCCTCCAGCCGGGCCAGCTCGCGCTTCCAGCGGCGAGCGGCGATCAGGGCGCGGGCCGACAGGGCGGCCAGCACCACGGCGCTGATCCCCCAGGCGGGCCAGACGAAGGCGCCATAGGGGCTCATGTCCAGATCAAGCATGGCGAACTCCTCAGGCTTCCAGCGCCGCGCGGGCGCGAAGGGTCAGAACGCGACGACGCCGCACCTCGGTGCGGATCGACGTCAGCCAGATCGCCCCGAACAGCACGGCGTAGGCCGCCATCATGGTCAGCAGGGCGGGCAGGAAGACCGGGTCCACGCTGGTCCCGCCAGAGCGCAGCAGCGACGCGGGCTGGTGCAGGGTGTTCCACCAGTCGACCGAAAACTTGACGATCGGCAGGTTGATCAGACCGACCAGGCCCAGCACCGCCGCCGCCCGCGCGGCCTTGGCCTCATCGTCGATCGAGGCGCGCAGGGCCATGTAGCCGAGGTAGAAGAGAAACAGCACCAGCACGCTGGTCAGGCGTGCATCCCACACCCACCACGTCCCCCACATGGGCTGGCCCCACAGGGAACCGGTGACGAGCGCCAGCGCCGTGAAGGCCGCGCCCGGCACCGCCGCCGCCCGCGCCGCCGCATCGGCCAGCGGATGGCGGAACACCAGGGCGAAGAAGCTGGACACGCCCAGCGCCCCATAGGCCATCAGGCCCAGGCTGGCGGCCGGAACGTGGATGAACATGATGCGGACGGTGTCGCCCTGCTGATAGTCGCCCGGCGCGGTGAAGCTGAACCACGTCCCGAGCAGCAGCAGACCGAGCGCGCAGATCCACAACACCGGAACCAGGGGGCCGGTGAAGCGCATGAAGCGGTCGGGATTGGCGAGGCCGAACATGGGCCGCCGATTACGCGGCCCAGCGCCCTACGGCAAGCGGGCGCGGCGTCCGACCCTTTGTCGCGGCTCTTAGAGGCTCAGGCCGTGCTGGACGGCCAGGCTCTTCAGTCCGACCATCGGGCGCGGGCCCCAGTGGGCGATGACTTCCGACGCGGCCAGCGAACCCAGCGCCCCGGCCTGCGCCAATGACAGGCCGCGCGACAGGCCCAGCAGCACGCCCGCCGCGTACTGATCGCCGGCGCCCGTGGTGTCGACGACCTTCTCGACCGGATAGGCGGCGACCTCGACCCGTTCGCCGCCGCGGAACAGCACCGAACCGGCGGCGCCGCGCGTCACGGCGGCCACCTCGACAATGCGGCCCAGGTGGGCGGCGGCGTGGTCGAAGTCCTCGGTCTCGAACAGGGCGTGCAGCTCGCCCTCATTGGCCAGAACGATGTCGGCCGAGCTCTCGATGAAGGCCAGCAGTTCGGCGCGCCAGCGGTGGACCACGAAGCTGTCCGACAGGGTGATGGCGACCTTGCGGCCCGCCGCATGGGCGGCGGCGGCGGCGGCCTCGAAAGCCGCGCGGGCCGGGGCCGGATCGAACAGATAGCCTTCCAGATAGACGATGGCGCTGTCGCCGATCACGCCCGCGTCGACGTCGGCCGTCGTCAGCTGGTTGGCGGCGCCCAGGAAGGTGCACATGGTGCGCTGGCCGTCCGGCGTGACGTTGATCAGGCAGCGGCCGGTGCCGAAGCCGTTCCCCGCGCCGTCTTCCAGCACGGGGGTGTCGAAATGGACGCCGACGGCGCGGATGTCGTGGCTGAAGACCTCGCCCAGGGTGTCCTTGGCCACCTTGCCGATATAGGCGGCGCGCCCGCCGAACGAGCCGACGCCCGCCACCGTATTGCCCGCCGAACCGCCCGAGGCCTCGACCCCGGCCGCCATGGCGTCATACAGGGTCGCGCTCTGCGTCTCGTCGACCAGCTGCATCGAGCCGGGGACCAGGCCCTTGGCTTCCAGGAAGGCCGGTTCGCACGGAGCCAGAACATCGACGATGGCGTTGCCCAGGGCGCAGACGTCGAAACGGGCGTTTTGGGCGAAGGCGGGCAGGGATTGGGTCATGTCCGCCCCATAACGGGCGAGGCGGCCGCGCGCCAGTGCGCCGGCCCCGCCGCCGTGCGAAAAGCGGCCCTTCACGCCGCTCCATCGGCGGCCTAAGTCCAGATCTCCCCTTGCAGACGGCCCCGCCGGGCCTTGCGGAGCCGCGCCCATGACCGACGTCGCCGTCCTGACCCCCGATCCGGCCGATCCCACCTATTCGACCCTGTGGCCGGGCGTGCTGGACCGGTTGGGCGAGGCGCTGGCGACGGCGGGGATCACGGCCCGGCCCACGCCCTGGACCGACCATGTCGAGAACGCCCGCGCCCTGATGGACTATCCGCTGGTCCTGCCGCTGCTGGTCTGGGGCTATCACCAGGATCACGACCGCTGGGTGCAGGCCTGCACGACCTGGGCCGAGGCCGGCGCGCGCCTGGCCAATCCGGCCGCGACCCTGCGCTGGAACGCCGACAAACGCTATCTGGCCCGCCTGGCGGAGAAGGGCGTCGCCGTGCCCGAAACGATCTTCGCCGATCACGTCGACGCCGCCGTGCTCGAGGCCGCCTTCGCCGCCACAGGCGCCGAGACCCTGATCGTCAAGCCGACCGTCTCGGGCGGCGCCTGGCGCACCCTGCGCGTGGCGGCGGGCGACCTGCTGGACACGGCCCTGGCGGATGCGCCTGTCGGCGGGACGATGATCCAGCCCTACCTCAAGGCCATCGAGACCGAGGGCGAAACCTCCCTGCTCTATTTCGGCGGCGAACTGAGCCACGTCGTCAACAAGCGCCCCGGCGCGGCGGGCGAGTTCCGCATCCAGACCCAGTACGGCGGGCGGTACCAGGCGCTGAAGGCCGCGCCCCAAGGCGCGCTCGATCTGGCCGAACGCACCCTGGCCGCCATCGACGAAGACCTGCTCTACGCCCGCATCGACATGACCAAGGACGACGACGGCGAATGGGTGCTGATGGAGGCCGAACTGATCGAGCCGGACTTCTACCTGGCCGCCGCGCCTGAAGCCGGCGCCCATTTCGGTCAGGCGGTGCGGGCGCGCCTGGAACGCTAGGCGCTCATATCCCCATGAAGCTGGCGCGTGAGGGGCACAGGTCCGAGATCACGCACCCCGGACATTTCGGCCGCTGCGCCAGGCAGGTGTAGCGGCCGTGCAGGATCAGCCAGTGGTGCGCCTTGGGCAGCCAGGCTTCGGGCACGATCTTGTGCAGTTGGACCTCCACCTTGTCGGGCGTCGCCGCATTGGCCAGCCCCAGCCGGTGCGAGACGCGGAAGACGTGGGTGTCCACCGCGATGGCCGGCTCGATCCCCAGTTCGTTCAGCACCACGCTGGCCGTCTTGCGTCCCACGCCCGGCAGGGCCTGCAGGTCGGCGCGGTTCAGCGGAACCTCGCCGCCGTGCTTGTCGACCAGCATCTGCGCGGCGGCGATGACGTTCTTCGCCTTGGTGCGATAAAGGCCGATGGAGGCGATCAGGGGGATCAGCCCCTCTTCGCCCAGGGCCAGCATCTTCTGCGGCGTGTCGGCGACGGCGAACAAGGCCTTGGTCGCCTTGTTGACCCCCACGTCCGTCGCCTGGGCCGACAGGGCGACCGCCACCACCAGCGTATAGGGATTGACGAAATCCAGCTCGGTCTTCGGATCGGGCATGACGCCTGACAGGCGGACGAAGATCTCCTCCACCCGGTCCTCATCCGGCGGCCAGCTGATAATGGCGCCGACAGGGGCCGTCTTCGGCTGACGCGGGCGCTTGCCTGGCGGCGGGGTCAGCCCGGCCTTCTGGACGGCCTTCTTCTGACGGGAGGCGGATTTCATCGGAGCCATGCCCCCGCTTCGCCTTCCCCGCGCCCGGCGTCAATGTCGCGCGCTCGCCGCGCTGCGACAAAAAATCGCAGTCGTGCCTTGTATTCTGGACCGCGCCGTCCATTTTACGCGCGAAATCGAAGCGAGCTGTCTCCCCCATGGCCCTCCCCGCCCCGCTCAAGAAGCGTCTGCCCCTGATCGTCGCCGGCGTCGTCGGCCTGGGCCTCGTCGTCGGCGGCGTAGTCTGGTGGCAGGGCAAGCAGCGCTGGGAAGGCACCGACAACGCCTTCGTCCAGGCCGACACCGTGGCCGTCAGCCCGCGCATCGGCGGCGAGGTGGTCGAGGTTCTGGTCAAGGACAACCAGCGCGTCGAGGCCGGTCAGGTGCTGGTCCGGCTGGACGACGCGGACGCCCGCGCCGCCCTGGCCCAGGCCCAGGCCAATCTGGCGGCCCTAACCGCCGCCGTCGCCAACGTCGACGCCCGAACCGAGCAGGAGCAGGCGACCATCGCCGCCCGCGCCGCCGCCGTGACCCAGGCGCAGGCCCAGGCCAATCTGGCCCGCGCCGAGGTCGACCGCTACGGCAAGCTGGCCGATCAGGGCTGGGTGTCGCAACAGCGCATCGAGACCCAGCGCGCCACCGCCGAGACGGCCCGCGCCTCGGTCGCTCAGGCCCAGGCCGCCCTGACCGCCGAACAGCGCACCGCCGCCGTCCTCGGTTCGTCGCGCCAGCAGAGCGTGGCCGCCGCCGAACAGGCGCAAGCCCTTGTCGATCAGGCGCAGTTGACGCTGGACCGCACCGTCATTCGCGCCCCTGTGGCCGGCGTCGTCGGCGCGCGCGGCGTGCGCGTCGGTCAGGTGGTGCAGGCGGGCGGCCAGCTGATGTCCGTAGTGCCGCTGACGGATGCCTATGTCGTCGCCAACTTCAAGGAGACCCAGGTCGGCCGGATGCGTCTGGGCCAGGCGGTCGAGATCAAGGCCGACGCCTTCCCCGGCCGGTCGCTTCAAGGCCGTATCGACAGCTTCGCCCCGGCCACCGGCTCGGAGTTCGCCCTGATCCCGGTCGAGAACGCCACCGGCAACTTCACCAAGATCACCCAGCGCGTACCCGTCCGCATCGTTGTCCAGCGCGACGCCTCGGGCCAGCCGATCGTCCTGCGGCCCGGCCTGTCGGTCGAGGTCAAGGTCGACCTGAAGAGCCAGGGCGGCTCCGCCTTCGCCGAGGCCCACATGGGCGAGACGGCGCTGGCCCAGGCCGCCAATCCGAGCTCCGCCCGGTGACGGACGCCGCCGCGTCTTCGGCTCCGGCGGCGCCCGCCGTCCAGCCCGAGATCAACTGGACCGTCCTGCTGCTCGGCTTCGCCGGCATGGTCATCGGCCAGTTCATGGCCATCCTCGACATCCAGATCGTCGCCGCCTCCCTGCCGCAGATTCAGGCCGGGGTCGGCGCCTCGGCCGATGAGATCAGCTGGATCCAGACCGCCTATCTGATCCCCGAGGTCGTGATGATCCCCCTGTCGGGATACCTGTCGCGCCTGTGGGGCACGCAGAAGGTGTTCCTGGCCTCCTGCGTCGGCTTCCTGGTGATGAGCGTAGCCGTGGGCCTGTCGTCGTCGATCGAGATGATGATCGTCTTCCGCGCGCTTCAGGGCTTCGTCGGCGGGGCCATGATCCCGACCGTCTTCGCCGTGGCCTTCACCGCCTTCCCGCCCGAGAAGCGGGTCACGGCCAGCGTCATCATGGGCCTGATCGTGACGCTGGCCCCCACGGTCGGCCCGACCCTGGGCGGGCACCTGACCGAATGGCTCAGCTGGCGCTGGCTGTTCTTCATCAACGTCTTTCCCGGCGCGATCGTCCTGTTCCTGGTCGGGCGCTACGCCCATTTCGACAAGGGCGACCCCAGCCTGTCCAAGGGGTTCGACTGGCTGGGCCTGATGCTGATGGCCGCCTTCCTGATGAGCCTGCAGTTCGTGCTGGAAGAAGGGGCCAAGGAGGACTGGTTCGCCGATGACCGGATCCTGCTGCTCAGCGTCGTCGCCGCCGTCTGCGGCCCGGCCTTCGTCTGGCGCTCGCTCAGCTACCGCAATCCGATCGTCGAGCTGCGCGCCTTCGGCAACCGCAACTTCGTGGTGGGGGTGATGATGACCTTCATCGTCGGCGCGGCCCTGTTCGGCGGCACCTTCCTATTGCCGCTGTTCCTTGGCCGGGTGCGCGACTATTCGGCGGCCGAGGTCGGCACGACCATGATCGTCTCAGGTCTCGCGATGTTCGCCACCGGCCCCATCGCCGGGCGGCTGGTGCGCAAGGTCGACGCCCGCATCCTGATGTTCCTCGGCTTCATGATGGCCGCCTGGGGGATGTGGGACGCCCGCATCGTGACGGATCAGTGGGGCTTCTGGGAGTTCGCCGGGGTCCAGGCCATGCGCGGGGCCGGGGTCATGATCGCCATGATCGCCTCGCAGCAGGTGACGATGGCCACCTTGCCGCCGCACATGGTCAAGAACGCCTCGGGCCTGGTGAACCTCAGCCGAAACGTCGGCGGCGCCTTCGGCCTGGCCATCCTCAACACCTCCCTGACCCAGAACACCGCCCTGCACATGGTCGAGCTGACCAGCGCCATCGACCAGACCCATCAGGGGGTGCGCGACATGATGGCGGGCATGGCCGTGCGCTTCGCCGGATCCATCGACCCCCAGGCCTCGGCGATGAAAGCCGTCTACGGGATGTTGCAGAAACAGGCGACGACCCTGGCCTTCGGCGACGCCTTCGCCCTATTAGCCATCGGCTGCGCCTGCGCCGGTTTCCTGACCCTGCTGTCCAAACCGGCCAAGCCCAATCCTTCCGCCGCTCGTTCGGACGCCCACTGATGCCCCGCGCCCTCGGTCAGATCGACGAACACAAGAGCCGCGCCATCCTGCGCGCCGCCGCCGAACTGTTCATGGAAAAGGGCGCCAAGGTCTCCATGGCCGAGGTCGCCCGACGCGCGGGCGTGTCCAAACAGACCCTCTACAACCGCTATCCGACCAAGACCGACATCGCCCGCGACCTGGCGGCCCAGCGCTCCGAAGAGACCCTCGCCCCCCTCGCCTCGGACATGGATATCGAGACCGCCCTGGCGACCCTGGCCGAGACCCTGATCCGCCGCGTCTGCATCGAGGGGCGCGGCGTCGCCCTGCGCGGCATGGCCCTGGCCTCGCCAGAGGCGCCCGAACTGGCGCGTGTCGTCTATGACGCCGGCCCCGGCCAGAACCTGCGCCGTCTGGCCGTCTGGCTGGAGGAGCAGGACCGTCTGGGCCGCTTGTCCGCGCCCGATCCCGTCGCCGCCGCTGAAATGTTCACCGGCATGGTGTTGGGCCACGGCCATCTGCGCTCGGTGCTGGGCCTGCCCCACCCCGAGATCGACGACATCCCCGCCCGCGCCCGCGAAGCCGCCTATCGCTTCGTCCGCGCCTTCGCGCCGGAATAGACGCCCGCGCCCAAGTTGGCCCTGAAGGCGGATCAGCGTAAAGCCGCCCTCAGTCCCCTCACCTCCCGCCCGCCGGAGTTCTTCCCATGCTGATCCACCTGTCGTCCTGGCCCGAGATCGACGAGCGCCTGAAGTCCGGGGCCCTTCTGTCCAAGACGGTGATCGTGCCGATCGGCTCGAACGAACAGCACGGGCCGACGGGCCTTCTGGGCACCGACTGGCTGTGCCCCGAGATCATCGCCCACGCCGCCGAAAAGGGCGACGACAGCCTGGTCGTCACGCCGACCTTCAACATCGGCATGGCCCAGCACCACCTGGCCTTCCCCGGCACCATCACCCTGCGCCCGTCGACCTTCATGGCGGCGATCGCCGACTGGGTGTCGTCGCTGACGCGCCACGGCTTCGAGCGCATCTATTTCCTGAACGGCCACGGCGGCAACGTCGCCACCATCGAGGCCGCCTTCGCCGAGATCTACGCCGACTGGTCCTTCACGCCCGAGCCCTGGGCCGAGCGCCCGCCCTTCGTGCTGAAGCTGCGCAACTGGTGGGATCTGCCGGGCGTGCAGAAGCTGTGCGAGGACATCTTCCCGACTGGCCACGGCAGCCACGCCACGCCGTCCGAGATCGCCGTGACCCAGGCCGGCTATCCCGACCGGATCAAGACCGCCGCCTATGAGCCGAAGATCGCCCCCTTCGGTCCGATCCGCGACGCCAACGACTATCGCGCCCGCTTCCCCGACGGCCGCATCGGCTCGGACCCGGCCCAGGCGACCCCGGAAAAGGGCCAGCGCATCATCGACGCCGCCGTCCCGGCCCTGATCCGCGACCTGACCGACTTCGCGCAAGAAGTCTTGCCGGTCGCCTGAAACCAGCCCAGGGTCGTCGCATGAGCCCCATGCAGAAGACGGCCCGCAACGCCCTGCGCAACGCACAAGCCGGTCAGGAACTGGCCCAGGCCTCGGCCGCCGTCATCACGCGGCGGTTCGAGATCATGGGCGAGGCTCTGGCCGACCCCCTGCGCGCCGACCACGCCGAACTCAGCCGCATGGGCGCAGAGAAGGTCGAGGCCATGACGGCCTCGGCCGGGGCCGCCTGCGCCGGCGCGCTGGACCTGGCCGAACGCGCCGGACGCCTGGCCGCGCGCGAGGGGGCCGAGGCCGCCGACTGCCTGGCCCGACTGGCCCGCGCCGATACGCCCTTCGCCTTCGCCGCCGCCCAGACCGACTGGGCCATGGGCGCTTGGAGCCGGGCGATGAACGACGGCTGGTCCTTCTACGGCGCGGCGCTGAAGGCGCAGGGGCGCACCCTGGCCCCCGTCCACGCCACGGCCACGGCCAATGCGCGACGCCTGAAACGCTAGTCTCGCGCGGGCGTGATGGAACGCCCGAGGCCTTCACCGGATTGCCTTTGCATCAATGCGAAGGAGACGGCGATGGCCGAGAAAGACCCGAAAGAGCCCTACCCCGGCATGATGGGCGACGGCACCGAAGAGCAGAACCTCAACCAGCCGGGCGACCCGTCCAAGCGGATCACCGAAGAAGAGGTCGACGAAGCCTTCACCAAGGATCCCAAGCTGGTGCCGAAGGAATAGGGCTCTAACGCCCCTTCCGCCCTCACGCCGTGCGGATGATTCCGTCCCTGGCCTCGACCGGCCAGGGCGTCAGCTTGCCGCCCGCGCAGGGCCCGGCGACGCAGGCGCCCGACAGGGGCTCGAACGCCGCCCCGTGCCAGCCGCACAGGATCAGCGACCCGTCCGGCGTCAGATAGCGATCCAGCTCCACTGCGATGGGAAAGCCCGCGTGGGGGCAGCGATCCACCCAGCCCGCGACCTGGCCGTCCTTCCTGACCACGAAGCCGTGGAAGAAGGCTTCGCCGATCTGCAACACGAAACCGCGCGAGCCGGGATCAGCGATGTCCGCCTCCAGGCACAGGGCCACGTTCGGCGGCGTCTTCCAGACCCGCTTGCGCTCGGCGGAAGATTGATCCGTCATCCCCACACCCGCTCATCCCCGCGGAGGCGGGGACCCAGTTCGAGCCGCATCTTTGCCTGTGATCATGATCATTCAATGCAAGCGCTTTAGTGCCAAAGCACTGGGTCCCCGCCTCCGCGGGGATGAGCGG